>JASJDU010000001.1 GCA_030065015.1 Candidatus Caenarcanales bacterium
CCAAATATTTCACTTACTTCTTCTTGGCTCTTTCCGCTTCTGTCATAGTATGAGAGCGCTTTATCTCGTAAATCGTTGCTATATCCGTATGTCATAAACTTTGAAACTATTACGCATTTATATCTTTAGTTTACTATAAAATATCTGTTAACAGTTTTCCGATTTAGACCAATTAATTTACTGGTTTTTGTTGCATCAATATTTTCACAAAAAAGGAAATTATCTTTTTGACTTTGTAATCACTTAGAGCATTTACCATTCAACTATTCTAGACCTTTCTTCTCTTTTTAATTATTTTTGTTGAACAACACTTTGAACATTTTCTTCTCGCCATTTTTATGTACTTTTAATTAAGCACATTCATTTCCTCTCAAATCAATCTCTCAACAATCAATCCCACTGATCATCAGGTCCTCTTTTGTCCGATAGACCGAATTAGGAACTTAATAAATTCAGTAAAATACTGCTTAACAGATGTTCCTAGAATAAAAAATGAGTATATTTGAAATCTCAGCAATAATAATCACTATTGCTGCTGCATTTAGTTTCATAAACTACAAGTTTTTAAAGCTTCCAACAACAATTGGGGCAATGATGATAGCTTTAATTGTTTCCACAATTCTCATCATTCTTCACTCCCTGGGAATTAATCTTGAGTTATGGGCAGAAAAGATTCTTCAAGAACTTAATTTTAGCGAAGCACTTTTAAAAGGGATGCTCGGCTTTCTTCTTTTTGCCGGCGCACTTCATATCAACTTAGATGATTTATTTGAACAAAAAGTGGGTGTATCACTTTTATCAACGATAGGCGTTTTGGGATCCACTTTTATTATTGGTCTTAGTACTTTCTGGGTACTCAGCTTACTAGGAATTCATATTCCTTTTATTTATACATTAGTTTTTGGGGCTTTAATATCCCCCACAGATCCAATTGCCGTTTTATCAATACTCAAACAGAACAATGCCCCAAAAGAGCTCGAAACAAAAATTGCGGGAGAATCATTATTCAACGATGGAATTGGGGTTGTTATTTTTCTCGCTTTGGTAGAAATAGCAACTGGTCATCATGAGGTAAGCATAAAAGAGATCTCTTTTCTATTTATTGAAGAAGCAATAGGAGGAACTATACTGGGTTTATTTCTTGGATGGGTTGGCTTTCAATTAATAAAAAGAGTTGATGACTATCAAGTCGAAATATTATTAACACTAGCTCTAGTATCGGGTGGTTATTCTTTAGCCCAAAGTCTACATTTCTCAGGCCCGATAGCAATAGTAATTGCCGGTTTAATGATAGGTAACAGAGGAAGACGCCTAGCAATGTCTGAGAATACTAGGCAAAACCTAGATAAATTCTGGCAACTAATTGACGAAGTCTTAAATATCGTTTTATTTGTTCTCATAGGGATGGAGCTAATCGTTATTTCATTCAATTTCAAGTATTTTATTGCTGGGCTTTCCGCAATCATAATTTCGTTACTTGCACGCTTAATAATGGTGAGCTTCTCGATTAAAACGACTGAAAGAATCAATAAAATAAGTTACAGCAAAGAAATAATTCCAATTATCACCTGGGCAGGCTTGCGTGGAGGCATTTCTATTGCTCTTGCATTATCTCTTCCGGAGAGTGAAAGTAAAAATGTAATTTTAGCTATTACCTATTGTGTAGTTGTATTCTCAATCGTAGTACAAGGGTTATCAATAAAAAAACTGCTTCCAAAAGGTTTAAAAGTACTTACAAACTAAAACTTTTACAAAATTTTAGTCAGATGTCTTTCAAATAGATTTCCTTGAAATTAAATTTCAAATGAGTACTATATAAATAAAGAAAGAGAACATATCTAGAACTCATAAAGAATAGAAGTTAGTTCTCTTAGATTATACAAAGCACACTATAGAATTGCTTTACAAACAAACTTAATAGAACTTCTAGTTTGCAGCAGTTGGAGCAGATTCATAGGAGTAAGGTTGTATTTCCGCGCTTATTAAATCTGACTCTTTCAACGCTTTTTGTTTGCGAAGTTCATGTGCATAGCCTGTACCTGCTGGAATTAACTTACCAACAATAACATTCTCTTTTAGTCCATTCAATTCATCAGCTTTACCTTCCAAAGAACTTTCCGCCAAAATACGTGTAGTCTCTTGGAAACTAGCTGCTGATATAAAGCTCTTGGTATTCAAGCTTGCTTTGGTGATACCGAGAAGAATATGCTTATATGTTGCTAGTTCAGCTCCATCGGACTCCAACTTCACATTTTCCCTCTCAACTTCCGCAAACTCTATTAGTTCACCAGGAAGGAAAGTAGAGTCTCCGGGATCTTCTATCTTCACCTTCATGGTCATCTGACGAACGATTACTTCAATGTGTTTATCTGAGATGTCTACACCTTGACTACAATAAACTTGTTGAACTTCGTTTATCAAATGAGTTTGTACGGCTTGTTGCCCCAGGACCTCCATTACTTGGTGCGGATTTACAATTCCATCAGTAATCGGATCTCCTAATCTTATTTTTTCTCCATCCTCAACAATAAGATTTTGTCCCGGCGGAATTTCGACTTCAAAGAGGTTTGTTTCACTTTGAATCAACAATTTAAAATCAGTTCCATTGGAATCAATCCTCACTGAGCCATCAGCTGGAGAAAGAACGGCAGGCTCTTTAGGCTTACGTCCTTCTAAAAGTTCTTCTACTTTAGGAAGACCTTGAACAATATCTCCCGTTTTTTGTTGTTCAAAAATCAAAGTTGCAAGCTGGTCACCTCTTTGAATTAAACTGCCAGAGTCAATATGCAGCTGAGTTCCGGTACTAATGAGATATGGTCTTCCACGCCTAATTATAATATTATTACCTTGCGTTAATACAACTTGACCCGAACATTCAAAAGTATCGCTTGAACCATCAATAGAGTCACCTTTTCTAAGGTAATCACCTGATTTTAGAGATGCTGCATGTTCACTTTCTTGAATATACAAATGATCTTTGGTAATTAATAAAAGCTTACGCTCATCATTCGGACTCAACCTAACTTCTCCAGCAGAACCACCAAGAACTTGAGTCTTCGCAATAGAGTCTCCAGATTTTATAGGTGAATTATTATCAACCATTAAGTAAGTAATACTAGAATCACTTTCCCTTCTCAAAAGAATAGTGTCTTGAACCAAAACAGCTAAATTTTCTTCTTTGAATTCAAGGCGACCCTTAAGCATTTTCAGCTCGTTATCCATCTGGAGTAACAAACTAGTTCTTGTTAATTGACCACCCTCTAAGCTTCTAACTCTATCTTTGTCTTTATAGAGAATTTGAGTAACTGGAACAATCTTCATATCTTCAGAAGAAGATTTAATATCTAGATCTAGTTTAGGTGGCTCAATTGTGAATTCTTGAACTGGTCTGATAAAAACTTGGACCTGTCCACTCTCATCATCAGCAATCAAACTAATAAGAGATTTCTCTTTTGTCTTAACACCAGGAAGAACCTCAACACCTTTATCAATAATCGCTTCATCCTCAACTTTTAAATCCTCAGGATCTTCGATTGTATGTAGTTCACCAGGACGAACTATAACCTCATAGATGATGTCATTTTCTACTTTGAGTTCAACAATACCATCTATTCTGGTAATAACATCCTTAACGAGCTCCTGCCCAGAGATAACTCTTTCGCCATTCTCTACATTCTTCAAGCTTATATCTTTGCTTATTGAATGTATTTCTTCTGGAATGAAGTAAATAGTTCCTGACTTTGAGGGATCCAGAATTCTTTTCTCATCCACCTCAAAGTTGTCACTGTATCTAATTTCTCCGCTGCAGGTTACTTTCTGTTGTTTTTCAGAAACAAGCTCAGCCAATAGCATTCCATCTTCAACTACTTCATTCGGCTGGACTTTCAAAACATATTTTTCATCCTGATTAATGGTCCAGCAGTAATTTCCTTGTTGAGTTTGCTCAACAGTAGAATTTGTTGGTTCCACTGACGCAATAACGATATTGATGTCTTTTCCTTTGATTAGTTTATTTAAAGGATTTCCATCTTTATCTTTTCCTTCTTCAATTTCTATTTCAGGTGAAAATCTCACTTCTCCAGCATGCTCGCAATAAGTGCTGGTTTCACTCAAAATGGCACCTGCTTCAATTTGTTGTCCGTCTTCTACAATAATGTCAGAGCCACCTGGAAGAGAGTAAACCTGTCCTTCCATAACCCAAATAGTTCCACTTTGGTTGGATGTTCGAGAGATATTTCCAAATCGATCTTGTTTTTCGTCAACCTCAAATCCATCAAATATTGCTTGGCCGGAAGATGTGGTAAGAACGTCTTTAAACGCTTTTTCAGTCAAAGGTTTGGTTGTTGACTCGCTATACTCAACAATTACTTGATTAGTATCTACTTCTTGTCCAGATCTAAACTTGATTAATGATCCTGAAGGTGCCTGGAACTCAAAATTTCCAACTTTAAGAAGAACATCTTTACTTGTTTGTTGAACTATCTCACCATATTTTGTTCTTGTTTCTTTAGTAAGTTGTTCATCATAAGTCAAAATGCCTTTTTCACTAGGTTTTACACCCTTTCTAGATCCACTTCCTGCAACCGCACCTCCGGTGTGGAAGGTTCTCATGGTTAACTGTGTACCAGGTTCTCCGATTGATTGAGCAGCAATAATACCAATAGCTTCTCCCACGGGTACAGATTTATTGGTTGCTAAGCTTCCCCCATAACACTTCTCACAAATACCTCTTTTACTTTCACAAGTTAATGGAGAGCGAACTTTAACCTCCAAGACTCCTGCTTGACAAATTTTATCGGCAAGTTCTCTGTCAATGATTTGATTTCTCTCGCAAATAATTTCTCCAGTACTAGGATCTTTAATATCTTCCGCAACGGTTCTTGAGAATAGCCTTTTAACTAAAGGCAAAACATCTTTACTTCTATCTTGAATTGCGGATAATGTAATACTTCTTTCAGTTCCACAATCAGGTATTTGAACAATAACATCCTGTGCAACATCAACTAATCTTCTGGTTAAATATCCCGAGTCTGCTGTTTTTAAGGCAGTATCCACAATACCTTTTCTTGCACCGTAACTAGAGATAATATACTCAGTTACAGTTAATCCTTCCTTAAAATTAGATTTAATAGGTTGGTCAATGATTTTTCCTTGAGAATCAGCCATCAAACCTCTCATACCAACTAGCTGACGTACCTGAGATATATTACCCCTTGCACCAGAGAAAGCCATCATATAGACAGGGTTTAATTTATAGAAATTGTCCACCACTGATTCAGTCAATTTCTCAGTGGTTTCAGACCAAGTGTCAATAACTCTGTTATAACGCTCTACTTCAGTAATGTCACCTCTATCAAAAAGAGTCTTAGCTTCTTTTATTTGCTCTTCAGCATCATTTATAAGTTGTTTTTTACTTTTTGGCACATCTAAGTCAATTATGCCGATTGTTATACCCGCCAATGTTGAATAATGGAAACCAATATCTTTTAACAAGTTAGCAAGCTCAGCTGTGGATGAAGTTCCATATTGCTCATAAACCTCAATGAGCAAAGAGCTCAAAGCCTTCTTATTAAGTTGTTTATTAACAAAAGCAAAATCATTTTTTGGATTTACTTGAGAAAGAACTGATTGAATAGTCTGATTAACAATTACTCTTCCTGGTGTGGTTTCAATTATTTCACCTTTGTTGACCCTTACTTTTATCTTTGAATGAATGTGCAACAACCCAGATTCAAAAGCAGCTCTAGCGTCATCTAAGAAAGCAAAAACCCTTCCTGCCCCTCTACATTCTTCAGGATTATCTGCGTTGGGTCTGTCTACAGTTAAATAGTAGAGACCTAGAATCATATCTTGAGAAGGTACAATTGATGGCTGTCCAGTAGCTGGTAGCAGAACATTGTTAGAAGCAAGCATAAGCATTCGGGCTTCTGTTTGAGCTTCTACAGATAGTGGGACGTGAATTGCCATCTGATCACCGTCAAAGTCAGCATTGAAGGATGAGCAAACTAATGGGTGTAACTGAATTGCTCGACCTTCCACCAACACTGGCTCAAATGCCTGAATACCCAACCGGTGAAGAGTAGGTGCTCGGTTTAATAAAACAGGGTGATCTTTAATAGATTCCTCTAGAGTTTCCCAAACAACTGTAAGCCCGCTCTCAATCATCTTTTTCGCAGTCTTAATATTAGGAGCAAGACCTTTTTTGATAAGTTTTTCTATAATAAATGGTTTGAAAAGTTCTAAAAGGATTGGAGCAGGAACACCGCATTGGTGAAGTTTTAAATTAGGTCCAACAACAATTACAGAACGTCCAGAATAATCTACACGTTTTCCTAATAAATTTTGTCTAAATCGTCCTTGCTTACCTTCTATGATGTCAGAAAGAGATTTTAATCTTCGACCATTTGTCCCAACAACTTCTCTTCCACGTCTACCGTTGTCTATAAGGGCGTCAACCGATTCTTGAAGCATTCTCTTTTCATTTCTAATAATGATTTCAGGAGCATGCATTTCCTTTAACTTAATCAAGCGATTATTTCTATTAATAACCCTTCGATACAAATCATTGAGGTCACTTGTAGCAAATCTTCCACCGTCAAGTTGAACCATTGGACGAAGATCTGGTGGCAAAACAGGAAGAATATCCATGACGATCCAGGCTGGATCTATTTTAGAGCCAAGTAATTTATCTACTAATCTGAGTCTCTTTATTAATTTAACCCTCTTTTGAGCGCTTGATTTATTTTGCTTAAGATCGGTTCTCAAAGTTTCAACTAATTCTTCCAAACCTGGCATAGCCAAAACTTTACCTTTGGCCTGTCTTGTATTAGAAGGGAATTCATATTCAACCCTTGTCAATCTATTCAACAACTTTAAGATCGCATCTGCACCCATATCCGCTTCAAATTCAGCGTCTCCCTTCAGAACTAACTCGTCATAGTCATCTTCTGAAAGAAGTTGTCCTTGTTTCAAGTCTGTATTGCCGGGATCAATAACAAGATATGAATTGAAATAAACAACTTGCTCAAGATCTCTAAGAGGAACTTCAAGCAACAAACTCAGATAGCTTGGAATACCTTTCAGATACCAAATATGAACAACAGGAGCCGCTAAAGCAATGTTCCCCATTCTATAGCGTCTAACTCTGGATTCTGTTACCTCAACACCGCAAACCTCACATACAATTCCTCTATATCTTATTCTTTTATATTTTCCACAGGCACATTCCCAGTCCTTTACAGGTCCAAAGATTTTCTGACAAAAGAGGCCATCTCTTTCAGGTGCAAGTGTCCTATAGTTAATAGTCTCGGCTTTTTTTACTTCACCAAATGACCAACTCTTGACAACCTCGGGGGAAGCTATTTTTATTTGAATGAGATCAAAGGAATCCAATGTTGAATCAGATACCTGCTTGTTGAGTTCGTTAATCATTTCAAAATCTCCCAGAATAACAAATATGGTTTTATTAATTAATTTAGTAATTAGATTAGTTTTCTAAAGGCTCACCGGCGAGCTTCATAAATTTTTCGTCAGTATCATTTTCTTCCGAGCTACTGGGTTGTGACAAATCAACTTTCCCATATGGAGCTGCCAAAACCGCACCTTCGTTGATTTTCACGTCCATTTCTTGAAGATTACCGTGAGGATCAACCCCCATAATCTTAATTTCCAATCCTAATGCTTGTAACTCGCAAACAAGTACCTTAAATGACTCTGGAACTCCCGGTGGTGGAAGGCTATTTCCTTTAACAATTGCTTCATAAACTTTGCTTCTGCCAATAACATTATCTGATTTGACAGTGAGCATTTCTTGAAGATTATAAGAAGCTCCATAGGCTTCTAGAGCCCAGCACTCCATCTCTCCAAGCCTCTGTCCACCAAACTGAGCTTTTCCACCAAGTGGTTGCTGAGTAACTAAAGAATACGGACCAGTTGAACGCGCGTGCATTTTATCGTCAACAAGATGCACTAACTTCATCATGTACATCTTTCCAACTGTTGATGGCTCGTCGAACGGTTCTCCAGTTCTTCCATCAATCAACCTAATTTTGCCTTCGTCCGTAATCCAAGACTTACCTGTTTTTTCTTTAGCTTTCTTTATCTCTCCTGTGACTAAGTTATTAGAAGCTTCTTCTTCATACATTTCATCAAAGGGCCAAACTTCATACTTCTCGTCCAACAACCAACCAGCTAAACCTAAGATAGTTTCATAAACTTGTCCAACATTCATACGACTAGGAACACCAAGAGGGTTAAGAACAATATCTACAGGCGTTCCGTCAGGCATAAATGGCATATCTTCGACCGGGAGTATTCTGGAAACAATACCTTTGTTTCCATGCCTTCCAGCCATTTTGTCTCCAACCCGGATTTTACGCTTTTGAGCCAAATGAACTCTGACCATTTTATTGGCAACCGGCGGAAGTTCATCGCCTTTCAAACGATCGAGGACATTAACACCTACAACTCTTCCACCTTCCCCATGAGGAACTCTTAATGAGTTATCTCTAACATCTCTAGCTTTCTCACCAAATATTGCTCTTAGAAGTTTTTCTTCTGGAGGTTGATCTGACTCTCCCTTAGGAGTTATTTTCCCAACTAAAATATCGCCAGAACGAACAAGAGATCCAACTCTTACAACGCCATCTTCATCTAGATGTCTCAGCGTATCCTCAGAAACATTAGGAATTTCACGAGTAATCTCTTCTGGTCCCAACTTTGTTGAACGGGCATCGATTTCAAATTTCTCTATGTGAATGGATGTATAAACATCATTCTGAACGAGTTTTTCAGATAATAAAATTGCGTCCTCAAAGTTATATCCTTCCCATGGCATAAAGGTAACCAAAAGATTTTTACCTAATGCCAACTCTCCTTTCTCAGAGGCAGGTCCATCTGCTAGTACTTGTCCCGGTGAAACTCTATCCCCATTTTTGATTACAGGTCTTTGATTTACACATGTATCTTGGTTACTTCTCAAAAACTTACTAAGGGGATAGCTAGTAACATACGGCTCTCCATCGTATTGTACTTGAATCAAATTGCTACTAACATAGCTTATTACACCAGCCGCTCTAGCAATACAGCACATACCGGAATCTCGTGCGACCTGACGCTCAAGACCTGTTCCAACAATGGGTCTTTCTGCCCTCAACAGTGGTACTGCTTGACGTTGCATATTTGCACCCATCAAAGCACGGTTAGCATCATCATGTTCTAAAAACGGAATCAAAGAAGTTCCAAGTGAAACAATTTGAACTGGGCTGATTGCAAGATAGTCAACTTGATTTGGAGGAGTATTTAAGAAATCTCCTCTATATCTAACAGGAACAAACTCACCAACTAAGCTACCATCAGAATCGACCTGAATATCTCCCGGAGCTACTCTATATAAATCTTCTTCACTGGCGGAAAGATAAAAGACTTCATCAGTCAAAACACCGTCTACAACCTTGCGATAGGGGGTCTCCAAAAAGCCAAAATCGTTAACACGAGCATAAGTAGCTAAACTCCCAATAAGGCCAGCATTAGGACCTTCTGGTGTTTCTACTGGACAAATACGACCATAATGAGAAGGATGAATATCCCTAACAGCAAAGCCCGCTCTTTCTCTGGTTAAACCTCCAGGACCTAAAGCGGATAAACGCCTTTTATGTGTCAATTCAGCAAGAGGATTCGTCTGATCCATAAACTGTGATAATTGACTCGAACCAAAGAACTCTTTTATTGCTGCTACTAAAGGCTTTGGATTAAGAAGGCTAGAAGGAGTGAGTGTATCAGCATCAGCTAAAGTCATCCTTTCTCGAATAATTCTCTCAAGCCTATTTAAACCAACTCTAAACTGATCTCTCAACAGTTCTCCAACTGAACGAATCCTTCTATTTCCCAAGTGATCAATATCATCGATATTCCCAATTTCATAGTAGAGATCTATCAGGTAATCTGTAGCTGCAACAATATCTTCTCTAGTGAGAACAGAGGTAGAATCGGGGATGTTGATTCCCAGTTTATTATTAATCTTGAATCTTCCAACTTTTCCAAGATCGTATCTTTTTTCATCAAAGAATCTAGACTGCAAAGCTTGAAAACCACCCTGGACACTCGGGGGATCTCCTGGTCTAAGCTTCTTGTAAATCTCAACTAAAGCCTGTTCCCTGGTTTGAACAGGATCCTTCTCTAAGGTTTTTTCTAAAAATTCACCATGGTGAAACAATTTCAGTATTTCTTCTCTCGAATATCCAAGAG
The DNA here is from genome assembly GCA_030065015.1 of Candidatus Caenarcanales bacterium. Classification (GTDB taxonomy): domain Bacteria; phylum Cyanobacteriota; class Vampirovibrionia; order Caenarcaniphilales; family Caenarcanaceae; genus JASJDU01. The sequence continues at coordinate 10,246 of JASJDU010000001.1, forward strand.
CGATTAATAAAGTTGTTATATAAATTTTTCTATTTTTATCGATTCTGACAATGATGATGTCATTGTTATCACCCTCAAGCCTCAACCATGCTCCTCTAGCAGGAATGAGTGTTGCATTAAAAGTCCTTTTTCCATTTATATCAGTTTCTCTCTTGTAGTAAATACCTGGAGACCTTGTAATCTGGCTTACAACAACTCTTTCAGCACCATTAACAATAAAAGTACCTTTCTCTGTCATCATTGGTATTTCACCAATAAACATTCGAGATTCCTTTATTTCTCCTGTTTCTCGATCGACAAGTCTTATATTTGTATAGAATTTTTTGGTATAACTTTGATCATTCTGACGGGCCTCTGCCGGTGTCTTGGACTTCTTTTCCTCTGTGTGTTCCTCAAATATATAATCATCGTGAAGGAAATAAAGCTCTAATCTTCCTGTATAGTCTTTAATTGGTGAAAAAGATTTCAGTTCTTCAGCCAAGCCTTCTCTCAAGAACCATTCAAATGAATTTTTCTGAATTTCTGCTAGGTCTGGCAATGTAGACCAACGTAGTTGATCGTAATCGTACTTTGCAAAAGGACAAATCCGTTTATCAGAAGTTGCTGTCATTCTTATCTCCAGGAGTAAAAAGTATTAATATCAATTTAAATTGAAGAATTAAATTCTTCGTGTTAATAAAACAAAACCGGAACGTACATTATACTGTTAACAGAATAAAGCGTCAATAATAACTAAATACGTTTTGAAAAGAAAGTTGTTCTCTATAACAAAGAGAAAAATGCTTGGCGTAGAGCTATCTTCCCAGAGCCTTTCCGCTCAAGTATTGTCGCCGCTAATCGTCTTTACTGCCGTATTCGGAATGGGAACGGGTGTTTTCCGATTGCGAATACACCAAGCATTTAGAATATTACTCCTTTTACATTTCTTTGTCAACAGAAAACAAAACACATCGTAATATTTTTCATTTTCAAAGTCACACCAAAATAAGATAAAGCTAGAAAAAGGAAGGAATTCCTTGGTACGAAAGGATTAAGATCGGAATAATATAATTACACAATAGCCGGGGAACATTCGAAATGAAAATATCTTTAGAAAATACTATGGAGATTTCTCTAGATCAACTAGCAAAAGAAAAAGGAACAAGCAAAATTGAGCTTATTCATCAAGCAATTGAAAATTATATTCAAGATTACAATGACTATAAAGAGCTTAGATCTGCCTTGGAAAATGGGCAGAAGAAACTCCCCTTCAGCCTAGTAAGACTTTAATACCCTCAAAAGTTCACAATAAAAAAGCCCAAGATTATATGATCTCGGGCTTCAATAATAAAGTTATTTTAAGGGAATGATTATTTCAATTCCACTTTTCCTCCAACGTCTTCTATCTTTTTCTTTATTTCTTCAGCTTCAGCCTTGGGCAAAGCTTCTTTGATTGGCTTTGGAGCTCCATCAACTAATTCTTTAGCTTCTTTAAGACCCAAACCAGTTAATTCTTTCACAGCCTTAACAACTTGAAGTTTGCTAGCACCTGCTTCAGTCAGAACGACATCAAATTCTGTCTTTTCAGCAGCAGCCTCACCACCAGCTGGAGCACCTGCAGCAGCACCTGCCATCATCACAGGAGCAGCAGCTGAAACTCCAAATTTTTCTTCAATTTGTTTTTTCAATTCTGCCGCTTCTAAAAGTGTGAGAGAAGAAAGCTCTTCTAACAACGTTTCTACCTTACTCATTTTTATATTATTTTCCTTTCATAAATTTTAGTATTTTACTTATTTTGCTGTTCTGCAACTTTTACACTCAAATCTCCAATTGATGAAATAGTTTGATTGATTGCTTGAACAATTTGGCTTGGACAAGAGGTTAAAGAACCTGCAATTTGCGCAAGTAATACCTCTTTAGAGGGGAGATCCCCAATTTGTTTAAGGGACTTTGAATCTAAAGCATTAGTATCACCGGCTATTACTCCTCCTTTGAGAGCTAAAAGCGGATCTACTTTTTTTTGAAATTCTAAAAAGGTTTTTATTGCAGTTGTGGCTTCTTCTTTACCCAGAATCAGAAGACTTGGGCCTTTCAAAAAAGGCTTAATGCTTTCAAATTGAGTTTCAGAGAAGGCACGTTCAGCTAAAGCATTCTTAACCACAATGCAGTCAGACTTACCCGAATCTCTCATAGATTTTCGTAACCCAGACTGGTCAGCAACACTTAATTTATCAAAATCTGCAACAAATGCAATGGAAGCACCTTCAGACTGTTGCTTTATTTTAGATATAGCTTCTTCTTTTTGTGCTTTCGTAACCAGAGTAATGCTCCTTTCTTATATAAACTTTAAGGAGCTTGACATAAAAACCTAGACTAGCAATTAAGCCTATGAATTAGCTAGGCACTAGTTGTCTTCGGTCAAGCTCATCAAAGTTTGCTGTATTTACCACAAAAAGTCAAGGCTCTCCGAGGAATACTTTTTTGCAAACCCTATTAGGTTATGAGTATTTTTTCCGTCCAATGAGGGCCAACAAATTTCTGAAATTCTTCTGGGCTCAATTTTTTCACCTTAGTTGTAGACTTTTGAACTTTAAGCTGTTTCACTTCAGAATCAATTTTTGCATTTTTCCAGATACTAACAATTGTGTTGCTTGACATCTCTACAGCCAAAGGATTTGAATTATCAACCACAGACAAAATACATGGACCCGAACCGCTAAGCACACAACCAATTGCACCACACTCAAGGACTTTAGTAATTATTCTATTGAATCCAGGGATTAAGCTTGCCCTTGCATTTTGATGCAGCTTATCTTGCATTGCGATGTTCAAACCTCTCCAGTCTTTTGTTAGCAAGGAACTTATAAGAAGGGAAGATCGACCTAAATTAAAAACAGCATCCTCAAAAGAAACGGTTTTAGGAAGAACCCTTCTTGCAGATTGAGTTCGGACCTTTGTATCGGGAATTCCAACAAGAACAGTGAGTTCTTCAGGCCAATCAAGCTTTTGAGAGTAGACACCATTCTTATCTTGAATTGAAACAGTCATACCACCAAGTATTGCAGGAGCTACATTATCAGGATGTCCCTCAATTTCAGTTGCAATCTCTATTGCTTCAGATAATCTCAAGTTTGTTTTAGAGACAGCACCTGCAGCCAAAACACCTGCAACAACCGCGGTAGCACTAGAACCAAGACCCCTAGCAGAGGGTATATCACTAATAACGCTGACATCCAAACCAGGTATTGTTGGATAACCAATACATTTTAAAGTAAAACAATAAGCCTTATATACCAGATTTGTTCTAGGGTTTTGCTTCAAATGCAGGTTAGATCTAAACACAAGTTTTCCTGGTTCATCATTAATTACCTGGAACAAAAATTTATTATATAGCTGTAGAGCTAAACCAAAACAATCAAAGCCAGGACCAAGATTGGCAGAAGTTGCGGGCACATCTATTGAAAAAATAGGACCTGGCATTGATGCATCAATATACTTTATAAAATGACTCTATATCAAGTTTCATAAAAGTGCAACTCCATCTAGGAAATCAACTATGCTCTTAAATTATTAAGCTTTAAGGGTATTTTCTTTTTTAAAGCGTCTTTTTCTAAAATTTTTACTCTTCTCATAAAGATATCCACTCTTTTTAAAGGTTGTATTTTTAACAAACTGAACCTTGAATTTTTCGGTGGGCTCGTTCTCACTCATTAAAAAAGGCTCATTACCTTGAACCATTTCTGCTAAAGCAAGAGCAATATCGCTACTCGAAACATTATTCTCCTTCTGATACTGCTCAAGAATTCGTTGAAAAACTGCCAAGTTAGCAGAACCATTGAGATCGTCTCTACTGTTAAGAACTGATGTTATTTTTCCTTTAAATTTTTCTATACGTTTATCGTTAATTAGTTTAATTGATGGCATTTCAAGCATTTCCAACTTGTGCTTTATTGATTTTTCAATCGTTGACAAAATTCTTTTCTCTTTTGGTGAAACAAACAAAATCGCTTCACCATTCCTGCCGGCTCTCCCAGTTCTTCCAATTCTATGAATATAGGTTTCAGAATCAAAAGGAGCATCATAATTTACAACATGGCTGATTCGATCTATATCTAGACCTCTTGCAGCAACATCAGTCGCAATCAAGATATCAAACTTACCCTTTTTAAAGTCACTAACCGTTTTTTCTCGTTGACTTTGTTTAACATCACCACTCAATATCTCAACAAGATGTCCTTTCAACGACAATTGCTCTTTAAGCTCTAAAGTATGACTTTTAGTTCTCACGAAAACAATCAAACCATCGTAAGAAATGCTCTGGAGAATAAGGTTGAGTGCATTTAACTTATTAGAGGGAGTGACAGTCAAAAGCTTTTGACGAATGCTGCTGGTATGTTTTGATTCTGGCCTTATTAATACTTCTTTTGGTGATTTTAAATATTTTTGTGCAATTTGTTTAATTGACTCAGGCAATGTTGCTGAGAATAAAATGGTTTGTCTATTAGAAGGTGTTCTCTCTAGGATCCATTCAACATCACCCAGGAATCCCATTCTCAACATTTCGTCAGCTTCATCCAAGACAAGATAATCTAAGTTATCAAGATCTAAGGTTCCTCTTCTGATGTGATCCATTAAACGACCAGGGGTACCAACAATCACCTGTCCACCAGATCTCAACTGTTTCAGCTGTTCTTTATAGTCTTGACCACCATACAAAGAAACTACTTTAAAGCCCTTGATAAATTTTGCATAACTTTTGAATGCTTCGGAAACTTGATTCGAAAGTTCTCTTGTTGGTGTTAAAACCAAAAGCTGTGTATGTCTTTTATCAAAATTGATTTTTGATAATAATGGCAGAGCAAAAGCTGCGGTCTTTCCTGTTCCAGTTTGTGCTTGACCAATTAAATCATGACCTTCCATTAACAATGGAATAGCTTGTTTTTGGATTTGAGTTGGCAGTTTATATTGCAATTCTTCGAGGGCTTTTAAAACCGGCTCAATAATTAGCAGATCTCTAAAACTTGGTTGGTCCAAAATGTTTGTAGACAAAATTTATACCTAAAGATTAACTTGGATTCTTAACGAATCCTGTATGACAATAATTAATGATAACTTACTCTTTGACTTTAAATATATCTCAGTCGAAATTTAGTATATAGGATGCCGTTACTGCTAAGCACGCAAAAATCAAACATGAAAACGTCAACCCCATACCAACTTGGCGAAACCTTAAGTCCTCAGCTACTTGGCTAACACCATAAGCGTGGAGGAACCTTCCCAAAACCAACATAATGCACAGAATATGAATAACAAGCACTGAAATTTCTCTCAACTCAGCAAAGCTAATTAACACAAGACTAAAAGGCACATATTCAACAAAATTGGCCTGAACTCTGATTGCTCTCTGCAAATAATCATCAGATTGAAAGCCAATTGCAACTCCATTTTTGCTACGGATTTGAATTATTCTAATGCTCAAAAAAATTAGAAGTAAAGCAAGCGGTACAGAGTAAATTGGGGTGATTGTAATCATGGTTTAATAGTACCTAAAATGCCTATAAAGTATAAGATGAGTAAAATACTCAAAAATGAGTTTTCTTTTATTATTAAAGAACTCTTAAGTTTTTGAAAAATTTTCGAGTAAATTCTTTTTCATTTTTCTTATTTTTTCCTGATTAGTTGAATACCATCTCTAATTGTTAAAAATACATTTTCAACTCTATCGTCTTCGGTTATCTTTTTATTCAAGGAAGCAACTGCCTTAGAAGAATTATCAGGTTGATTCAAGACCCTCCCAGAAAGCAAAGCGTTATCTATAACTATTAGACCTCCAGGTTTTGTTCTTCTTAAAATCTGCTCATAATATTCAGGATATGCTGATTTGTCTGCGTCTATAAAAGAAAAATCTATTAAATCTTTAAGAGCTCCTATTGTTTCTAAAGCTGGAGCCATTTTCAATTCAATTTTATTTTTGTATGGACTTCTTTGAAAAAACTCTTCTGCGATTTCTTTCGCCCTCATATCAATTTCACAAGTTATGATTTTTCCGTCTTCCGGCAACCCCTCAGCCATCGATAAGGCTGAATAACCAGTAAAAGTTCCAACTTCTAGAACTAACTTAGGTCTATGGATCTGTACTAAGAGTTTCAATAAACGCCCCACAACTCTTCCCGTTAACATATGAGGTCGTGGAATCGATTTGCTAGTTCGAAGAATTAATTCTTGAAGCAGTTCAGATTCTTCTTTTGTAGATTCATATACATAGTTCTCAAGATATTCATCAACAAGATTCATAAATCAAATATTCTATTGAAAGCATCTATTAAACGCACATTTATCAGGACAAGGGCACTCACTTTTGTCTTTTAATTTATTCCAAGCTTCTTTGAAACAATCTCTACTCATAACATAATGTAAACCAGTTTCAAAGAAATCATCCAAGTTTTGATCATAGATTTTTGATAAACATTGCAGACAATATTGTTCTTCATCATTTCCAAAAGCAAGATTCATAGTAAAAGCTCTTTGACAAACTGGTGTAGAACATTTTGGGCAAGGGAACAAAATTGACGAATTCATAAAATCAGCTCCTAGATTACAAGATACAGAAAGAGAGCATAATTAGACTTTAGGATAAAGATCTCTCTTGACATCTTAAAAAGAACAAAAGTTCTTAAAAAAATAATTGGTCAAGTCTTAAAAGCATATCACTTAATTTACTTTGACTTTACACTTAAACTGTGATAGATTTGACAGGCAATTTTATAGAATAAAAACGAAAATGGGATTAAAGCAGTACAAACCCACATCTGCAGGTACTAGAACTAAATTGGTTCCAGATTATTCTGAGCTGAAATCAGATCAGCCTGTAAGAAAACAAAAAATAAAGAAGAAAAAAGTCAAATCCCTGAAGGTTTCAATACATAAAAGTTCAGGTAGAAATAGTCAAGGCAAAATCACAAGTCGTTTCAGGGGTGGCGGACATAAGAAAATCTATAGACTTATAGATTTTCTTAGAAGTGATAAGGAAGGTATTCCCTCTAAAGTAGATTTTATAGATTATGATCCAAATAGGAATTGTTGGATAGCACTATTAATATATAGAGATGGAGAAAAAAGGTATATTATTGCACCTGAGAACCTAAAGTCAGCGGATGAAGTAATTAGCGGACCTAAAGCACCAATCAATGTAGGAAACGCGCTTCCCTTAATTAACATTCCATTAGGTTCTACTGTTCACAATATTGAACTTTACCCCAATAGAGGTGGACAACTTGTCAGATCCGCTGGTCAATCAGCACAACTCATTGCAAAAGAAAAAGGCTTAGCTGGACTCAGATTACCTTCTGGTGAGATGAGATGGGTTCTTGATAATTGTTACGCAACATTGGGTCGCGTCAGCAATTCAGAGTGGGCTAATCAAAGTTCCGGAAAAGCAGGACGCAAAAGATGGAAAGGAAGAAAACCACGCAACAGAGGTGTTTCAATGAATCCGGTTGATCACAAGCATGGCGGTGGAGAAGGAAGATGCCCGGTTGGTGCGCCTGGTGCATTTACGGCTTTTGGCAAACCTCATGGACTAAAAACTAGAAAAAGACGTAAAAACAGCAATAAGTTCATAATAAGTTCTCGCAAGAAAAAAGGTAAATAAGTAAATGACTCGTTCTTTAAAAAAAGGTCCTTACATAGAAGAAAAGCTTTTAAAAAAGATTAAAAAAGCTATTGAAACAAAAGACAAAAAGTTAATTAAGACCTGGTCAAGAAGATCTGACATCATTCCAGATATGGTCGGCCTAACAATTGCCGTTCATGATGGAAGACAGTTTGTACCAGTCTTCATAACAGAATCAATGGTGGGGCATAAACTTGGTGAATTCGTTCCAACACGTAAATTCAAAGGACATAAAGCTTCAGCAACAGTGAAAGGAGCTAGGTAATGGGAAGAAAAGCTGAAACCAGTTTCAGATCCAAATCAACAGCTAATACAATGATAAAAGGATCTATTGCAAAGTTAAAAAGACCTTTGGATGTTATTCGAGGTACTTCCCTTCAAGAAGCAATGAATTATTTGTATTTCTGTGAATATATTTCCAGCAAGAATATTGCAAAATTAATCAAGTCAGCAGCCGCTAATGCAATTAATAAGCAAGAAGATTTAAGTCTCGGAGATTTATGGATTACAAAAATATGGGCCGTGCAAAAATTGTCTCTTCGCAGGATGAAAGCGGCTCCTCGAGGAAGAGGAAGACCAATTAGTAGAAGTTATAGTCAGGTGTATGTTGAATTGGGAGTGAAAGTAAGCTAAGATGGGTCAAAAAATACCAGCAAAAGCAAATCGCCTAGGAGTTTGGGTTAGAAGAGAAAAAGATGCTGAACCGAGGCTTGCGGCAGAATATTCTTCTAGCTGGTTTGAAGAATTCAATGACTTTGCAGATAGTCTAGAAAAAGACTGGAAAATTAGAGAAGCTATAGCAAAAAAATACGGTAAAAAAGCCGGCATTAGCGAAATAATCATTGCTCGAAAAGACAAAAAAGTCGAAATCAATATACGCTCAATTCGCCCCGCAACTGTTCTTGGAAAAGACAATCAGAAAGTTGATGAACTGAAAGGACATATCAAAGACTTAATACAAGAAAATGTAAAAGTTAATGTTATTGAAGCAAGCTCTACAGATCCACAAATCATTGCAGAAAAAATTGCTTATGACTTAGAAAGAAGGATCGCTTTCAGGCGCGCTGCAAAAACAGCTATTTCCAAAGCAATGGCAAGTCCAGATGTTATTGGAATTAAGATCATCATTTCGGGAAGACTAGGTGGAGCAGAAATTGCAAGAACAGAATGGTACCTGGAAGGAAAAGTTCCTCTTCATACCTGGTATGCAAATGTGAAGAATGGTTTTGCTGAAGCAGAAACTACTTACGGTATTATTGGAGTTAAAGTCATTATCAATAGACAGATTAGTTCTCCAGGGAAGCAACCGGTACCATCCAAAGGAGCTAAAACCAAGTAAATTACAAGTTTTATTAATTTTCTAAGGAGATTTCATTATGTTAATGCCCAAAAGAACAAAATTCAGGAAACAAATGAGAGGTAGAAGAAAAGGCCTCGCAACAAGATGCAATAAACTAGATTTTGGAACAATAGGTTTAAAATCACTAGATCCAGAATGGATAACTTCTCAGCAGATAGAAGCAGCAAGAAGGTGTCTTTCAAGATTGGTTCGAAAAAATGGACAATTGTGGATTCGCATATTCCCAGATAAAGTTAGGACTCAAAAAGCAGCAGAAACTCGTCAGGGTGGTGGAAAAGGGAACCCAGAAGGTTGGGTCGCAGTAGTTAAGCCTGGAACAGTTCTTTTTGAAATGGAAGGAATTGATATTAAAGATGCAGAAGAGGCCTTAAGATTGGCTGGACATAAATTACCAGTGAGAACAAAAATTATTTTTGCAGAAGGAGTTTAACATGTCAAATTCAGAACTCAAAGATCTATCCAAAGAAGATTTACTCGAGAAAGTAGATGAATTAAATAAAAAGCTTGATGATTTTTATAAACTACCAAAAGAAAAAATAGAAAAACCGAGAGAAAAAAGCAAACTTCGTCATGAACGTGCTAGAATCATCACCCTTCTGAATCAGAAAAAATAGTTAATACTTTAGATCTTATAATCATTAAACAATTATGTTTGCAGAATCGGAAAAAGAGGAAGCTAAAAAGTCAGCGAAAAAGACCTTTACCGGAATAGTTGTTAGTACTAAAAACACTAAAACTGCATTGGTACAAATAGAAAGTCAACGTTCAGATAAAAGATACAAAAAAAGAATTAAGACTCGTAACAAGTTAATGGCTCACGATGAACAAGAAGAATGTTCAGAAGGTGACTTTGTTCTCATTGAAGAGAGTAAACCAATAAGCAAAAGGAAAGCATTTGTTTTGAAAAGAATCATTAGAAAAGCGGAGGTCCTAAAAAAATGATTCAACAAGAAACATGGCTTGAAGTTGCAGATAATAGTGGTGCCAAGAAAATTGAGTGTATAAGAGTACTCAAAGAAGGGAGCAGCTCTGGGAATGTAACAGGAACTGTAGGAGATACAATTGTTGCATCCGTCAAAGATTCTGAGCCAAGGGCTTCTGTAAAAAAAGGAAGTGTAGTAAAAGCTGTAATCGTACGTTGTAGAAAAAAGAAAAGACGTAAGAACGGTACTGTTATAAGTTTTGATGAAAATGCAGCTGTTCTCATTAATGACAAAGGAGAACCTATAGGAACTCGTATTTTTGGTCCAGTTGATAGAGCTCTAAGAGAAAAGGGCTTCGCCAAAATATTATCTCTAGCCCCAGAAGTAATATAGTCTTTTTGAGGTAATATAAATACTGTTTTAATACTAATAAAAAAATGAGTACTTTCAAGAGTTCAAAAAAAAAGAAAAAGATAACTTATACAAAATCTCCAATTAAGCCTCAAGAGAAAAAAGATAGAATTGTACTCAATGAAGCATGGCTCAAAGGAAGAAGAAATGCACGTAGAAGCTGGGATATAAAACTTGGTGATAAAGTAATTGTTATATCAGGAAAAGATAAAGGGAAAATCGGAAAAGTAACGAAAGTTCTTCCTAGAGAAGCAAAGGTAATCGTAGAAGGTGTAAATGTTTGCACTAAGCATACAAAACTTCCAACACAAAGAGAAGGTGAAATCAAACAAATCGAGTTGCCACTTTGGATTTGGAAAATTGCAATTGCTGTTGAAAAAGACGGAAAAACAGTTCCAACTAGAATAAAAAAAGACAATGGAAAAAGAATTGCAATAAAAACTGGAGAATCAATCGATTAAGGAGAAAATAATGAATAATAGAAAATATAAACAGTTCCAAGAAGAGGTTATGCCCTCATTAAAGAACAAGTTTGAATATACAAATGATCTTCAGGTACCAAGACTCAAGAAAATAGTTATTAGCAGAGGAATCAACTCAGAGGAAGCAAGATCAACAAACGTTCTGGATGAACTAGTTCAAGATATAGCTCTAATTAGTGGCCAAAAGCCAATTATAAGGAAAGCTAAGAAATCCATTGCATCTTTCAAGATCAGAGATGGAATGCCTAATGGCATAATGGTCACTCTCCGGAAAGAAAGGATGTACTCATTCTTTGATAGATTTGTCTCAATTGCCTCTCCAAGAATACGTGATTTTCAAGGATTTAAAATCAAGAGTGACAAAAAAGGAAATATTACTATTGGAGTAAAAGATCAAAGGATTTTTGTAGAAGCCGAAAATAGATCAAATAAGGGCTTTCAATTCACTATTGTTACTTCAGCCCAAACAGAAGCGGAAGGTAAGGCACTCATAGAAGAACTTGGTTTCCCAGTAAGCAAAAATTAAATTTTCTTTACATTAATTATCAGGTTAAGCGATAATGTAGCTTCCAAATATTACTTAATTAGAATAGAAGCAACAGTTAAAGTAAATGGAAAATTTTGAAATCAAATTGTCTACAGAAAAGCAATTTGATGAGATATGGCATATTTTTCACGATGTAGTTCAAGAAGCTGACACATATCCTTATCCACCTGATATAAAAAAAGAAGAGGCAAAAAAATTATGGTATACAGCAGACTCACAGGTGTACATTGCCTACATTAAGGGAACCCCGGTTGCAACTCGCTACATTAGGCCTAATAAAGTCGGTTTAGGAAGTCATATTGCAAATACTGGGGTAATGATCGATAAAAACTATAGAGGTCACGGACTTGGTCGCAAAATGATGGAATTTGCAATTGATGAAGCCAAGAATCTAGGATACAAAGCAATTCAATTAAACTTGGTAGTTAGTACTAATATTGCCTCCATCACAATTTGTAAAACTACAGGGTTCGAGATAATTGGCAAGATTCCAAATGCCTTCCACTATAAACAAAAGAAATATGTGGATGCCTATGTTATGTATAAAGAGCTTAATTAATAATCATATTTCATAGAGTGGTCAAAGAAACATTTGAGTACTCTTAATTTAAACTCGAATATCTATTGCCTCTTTTGAAAGTTTCAATGTCATTAAAACGTACACCATATTTTTTCATTGCAGCATGAGCAACAGGAGCAACCATTTGCCTCAGATAGAAAGGCTGATTCACAACAAAATGATGAATAACATGAGTACTTCCAAAGTTAAAGCAAAATAATTGAAAAGGAATTAAAAACCAAGGTTGTAGTATTTGCACCTGTCTTAACAAGTCACCCTTTTTAATATCTCCATAATAGTGGCAGGTAGATGATACTAAGGACAGACTAGCTTGCCTCAACATATTTGGTCCCACATAAATAACCATCAAGATGCTCACCAATTCAACATACCAAGTTGGGAAAGGGGGTATTACAGAATGTATAACACTTATTATCTTCCAACCTTGTTGTGCTATAAAGCTAAACCAGATCATATTGAAAATAATAAAAATCGGAAAGGTTGCTTTTAAAATTGCGCTTAACTTAAAACTAGGAATTTGCTCTTTGAGTTCTTTAAAGTTTATCCATCCTAAAGCAGTGTCAAACATAGTAATGAATCTTTTAAGGCCATAGAACATTCCATTGCCTATTAATCTTTCTTCAATATCTGTAACCTGTCCAGATTCACGATGATGTATCAAGTGAATCATCCTTCTATACCAAGGACTAATTAAGTTTCCCCGAAAGACCCAAATGACAAACATGAAGAGATTTTGCACAATTGGCTTTGTTCTAAAATAGATATGATGAATTAGATCGTGCTCCATTTCATGAAGGAAAGAAGTGCAAAAAGCATTTAGAATGAAGCACAACCAAGCCGGAATAATTCCTTGGATATAGAGTAAAGAATTGATAATAAAAGCTGCGCAAGAATAAACTAGAATAAAAGCACCAATTAGATTTTGCTCATTAAGAATTGGGAATTTACTTCTTAATCTCTTTTCTGCATGTCTAATTAAGGCAGTAATTCGACTTATTTTCTCTTTATCTGATAGTTCATAAACAAAAGAAGCTGATTGCATTATAAATGTCTTATTAGTTTGAATAGAATTCAGTATATTTGTTTTACCAATTTTTCGAAATTTTTAATGTTTTAAATACAAAACTTTAGTTAATTTCAACATGATTTCTCTCAAAATATTTCAAGAAGTAGCATCTAAATACTTGTTACCGCCGATCAAGGACAAATTAGGTTCGTAACAAATCAATGTTTTATCATAAGCTTGAGACTTAGTTAGTACTTCATTGACAAGATAAGACCATCCTCCAGTAAAGAGCAACTTACAGGGATAATTAGTTTCACTTAAAAGCTTAATTGCATAGTCTGTTAAAAATAAAATCTGTTGAACCGCTCCTGTCAGTATTGATTCTTTAGCAGACCTAGGAATTTCGTCAAGAATCAAAGGTAAATCTAAAATATCTTTGTCTGTAATTTTATTTAAACTTGCAGTTTTTTCAGAGAGATACTCAAAAGAGCAGTCCATTCCCGGAACGATAAGGCCGCCCTTATAAACAGCCTCTTCATTCTGCCAGTCTAGAATCGATAGTGTTGTACAAGTGCCAAAATCCAAAACACCGACAGAGTTATTAGGATAAATCGACATTGCAGCAATTAAATTAGCAAGACGATCGACACCAAATTCTTCATAAAGTCCTCTTATACGAAATGTTTGCAAGGCTAAATCCTTATCAAAGAAGGTCAAAATTTTGTTTTGTGGAAGAAATTCATGAAGATCGGGTTTAACACTAACCACTAAATTATCCGCTCCAACAAATTCCAAGTTTTGGACATTTTTAGCGTTACTGGTTTCTTTTTTTATAGATTTAAGTTCCTCTCCCGAAAAAATTGCCAGCTTCAGATTTGTATTTCCGAGAATAAGAATTTGCTTATCTTTCACTATGGGTTAATTTAATTAACGTTTAAGACTAGAAAACTGGAGACTTAGTTTTTTTATTGAATCTAGGACGAATAAGGCTTCCTCTCTTGTATTAAACAAGCCAAATGATAATCGAATAGAATTGGCGGCCCAATTACATTCCTCAGGCAATCTGTTAGGATACAAAGCTGAGATAACCTTAGAGGGCTCAATTGACCCAGAGGAACAAGCAGAACCTGAACTAGCACAAACTCCCATCAAATTTAATCTTAGAATAGCAACGTCACCTTTTATTTCATCAAAAGATAGATTTATATTTCCTGGTATTCGTTTCTCTAAATCTCGGCTTCCATTGAGTTGAATCCCAGAGATACCAATTAGTTCATCAAAAAATATTTGTTGAATCTCTTTTAAGCGCTGAGCCTCTGAAAACATCTCCTCAGTTCTCAAATCTATAGCTTTAGCTAAGCCAGCTATTCCAGGTATATTTTCAGTACCAGGAATCAAATTACCTTCTTGACCTCCCCCCCAAAAAAGTGGAGAAATACTCACTCCTTTTTTAATATATAAAACGCCAACCCCTTTGGGCGCATATACTTTGTGTCCAGAAATGGATAAAAAATCAACACCTTGCTCTTTAACATCAACTGGAACTTTACCAATAGACTGCACAGTATCCGAGTGAAATAGAACGTTATGTTTTTTGCATAAATCTGCAATTCTTTTAATATCTTGAATGGTTCCAATTTCATTGTTACCGTGAATTATAGATACTAGTAGAGTATGCTCACTCACTTCCCTTTCCAACTGCTCAAAATCAATAAAGCCTTCTTCGTCAACGTTTAGCCTGGTTATCTGCCAACCTTCTGCTTCTAATTTTTTCATCGGCAAATCAACCGAAGAATGTTCGATTGAGGAAGTAATAATATGCTTTTGATTTGAGTTTAAGCTCTTTACTTTGTCTGTTAAGCCTAATATTGCAAGATTATTGGCCTCTGTACCACTTCTAGTGAAATATATCTCAGAGGGTTCAGCATTTATAAACTTAGCAATTGTTTCTCTCGAGGTCTCGAGTAAATTCTTTGCTTTTTGTCCGTAGTGATGGAGACTAGAAGAATTACCAAAACTCTCATTATCAATTTCCGCTAGCAACTTGGTTACTTCTTGCCTAGTTTGAGTTGTTGCAGCGTTGTCACAATATATAAATTGCTTTTCTTTTAACATAACATGGACAATAAATTAGGGAACAAGCATTAAGCATTGCCTGAATTTAAAGTTAACGAATAAATAAAGTTTAAAAAAGTTAATTATCTAGATATCCAATTTTACTCTTTTCACATCCGCGCCTAATACTTTCAATTTACCAGTAAAATCATTATAGCCTCTATCAAGGTGGTGTAAGCCTCTCACTTCACTAGCCCCGTCTGCAGAGAGAGCCGCAATAAGCAAACCTGCAGTTGCCCTCAAATCACTTCCAATCACATTTGCTCCGGACAACTGTTCAATTCCTTTCATCACTGCGACATTATGAGTCACCTGAATATCAGCACCCATTCTGGTCAAATCTTCAATATGAGAGAATCTATCCTCGTATATATTTTCTTTAATAATACTTGTACCTTCAGAGATAGAAAGTAACGCCATCATTTGAGGCTGAAGATCAGTAGGAAAACCAGGGTACCAAATAGTGCTCAGTTCAGCAGCTTTTAATCTATTAGTATATTTAACTTTTAGGCACTTTTCTTTCGGAGAATCAATCTGAGCTCCCATCTCTTCAAGCTTACTTAGAAGTGAGGTTAAATGAGACGGAGCAACGTTTTCAATCAGAACGTTACCTTTTGTCGCTAAGGCTGCAATAACAAATGTACCAGCCTCAATTCTGTCAGGTATCGTCTCGTGTTCAGCCGCATGAAGATCTTGGAGCTTAACCCCTTCAATTTCAATTCGTTGAGAACCAGCGCCTTTAATCTTTGCACCACAAGCAATAAGAAAATTTGCTAAATCAACAATTTCAGGGTCTTTGGCTGCATTTTCTATAACAGTTACTCCTTTAGCAAGGACAGAAGCCATCATTAAGTTTTCAGTAGCACCATTAGAAGGTATATCTAGGTATATTTCTTTGCCCGTCAATCCACCAGAGGGACAAGTAGCCTCAACATAGCCATGGCTAGTTTCTAATTTTGCACCAAGAGACTTTAGACCTTTTTCATGCAAGTCCACTCTTCTTGTTCCAATTTGGCAGCCGCCTGGTAAAGAAACTTTTACGTGCCCCATTCTACCCAAGAGAGGACCTAGAACAACAAAGGATGCTCGCAACCTACTCACAAGCTCATAAGGAGCATAAGATGAGTTTATATTAGTGCAATCAACTGAAAGAACCTCAGATTCTAATTTATATTCACACTCACCCCCAAGATACTCTATAAGCTCTATCATGCTGAAAACATCTAGAAGTGGAGGTACTTCTTTTATAGTCACTTTTGCGGGAACTAAAATGCAAGCAGCTATTTGCTTCAACACGGCATTCTTTGCACCAGATATTCTCACAGTGCCGATAAGTGGGTTTCCGCCGTTTACTAGAATTTTTTCTTGCTTTTCCAATGATTTACTGTCGACTTCTTTAGAAGAAGGGTTTTTATGTTCAACAATTATTTTACTGTCCATTGAATCAAAATTGAATAACTGGATACCCAGTGAATTACCTCTTGAGGATTAAAAGAGATAAAGATTTACGTATATTTATTAAGGTGAAAATTATGGCAGCTTTTAGCCTTGATTGGTAGTTTTTTTACAATGGCTTAATCACTAAGTTGTACAAGATCCCAGTAATTACTAAATTAACTAAAATAGTTATTATAAATTAAGCTCAAAATTATTTATGAAATTATTTTTGTAATTAATATTTGTAACTAAGAAAACCTATTACACATTCAAGAAATTGTTCAAAAAAATATTAATAGCTAATCGAGGGGAAATTGCATTAAGAATTATTCGAGCCTGTAACGATTTATCAATAAACACTGTCCTAATACATTCTCAAGCTGACGCCGACTCTCTCCCAGTTTCTTTAGCAGATGAAAGTTATTGTATTGGTCCAGCACCTGCAGCACAAAGCTATTTAAATATCCCGTCAATAATCAACGTAGCTCTTTTAACTGGTGCTGAAGCAATTCATCCAGGATATGGTTTCCTTGCTGAAAATGCCCATTTCGCGGAAATTTGCAGAGAACATAAAATTAAGTTTATTGGTCCCGCACCGGAAGCAATAAAACTCATGGGAGACAAAGCAACAGCAAGAGACACGGTCAACAAGCTGGAAGTTCCGACCGTTCCAGGATCCGATGGATTAATTAATAATTTATCTCAAGCAAAAAAACTGGCAGAAGAAATTGGATACCCAGTTTTAATAAAAGCAACCGCCGGTGGTGGTGGAAGAGGGATGAGAATCGTTAATGATATCAAAGACCTAGAGACTTCATTAAATTCAGCAAGTCAAGAAGCCCAGGCAGCCTTTGGGAATGCAGGAGTTTATATCGAAAAGTTCATTGCCAACATGAGACATATTGAGTTTCAAATCTTTGCTGATGCTTTTGGTAATGTTGTGCATTTGGGAGAAAGAGATTGCTCAATCCAAAGAAGGCATCAAAAACTCATTGAAGAATCTCCCAGCCCTGCATTAAATGCTGAGCTTAGAGAAAAAATGGGCAATGCTGCTGTACAGATTGCAAAATCCATTGAATATGAAGGGGCCGGAACAATTGAGTTCATACTGGATTTAGACACTCAAAGCTTCTATTTTATGGAAATGAACACAAGAATTCAGGTCGAACATCCGGTTACTGAAATAGTCACTGGAACTGACTTAGTTGTAGAACAAATAAACGTTGCAGCAAATAAACCTTTATCGTTCAAGCAAAAAGACATCAATTTAAATGGACATTCAATAGAATTTAGAATCAATGCAGAAGATCCATTACACAACTTTAGGCCTTGCCCTGGATTCATTCAGGAATATATTGGTCCCGGTGGAGTAGGAGTTAGACTAGATTCACACTGTTATGAAGGTTATGTATTGCCATCTTTTTATGACTCTTTAATTGGAAAACTAATCGTTCACGGGGACAGCAGAAAACAAGCTATTGCAAGAGCAAAACGTGCATTGGATGAATATGGAATAGAAGGTATACAAACAACCATTCCATTTCACTTACAAGTTTTGGAAGATGAAAATTTTGTTACAAATAAAATAACAACAAAGTTTTTAGACAGTTTCATTATGAAAAACTTTGATTGAAGAACTAGGAACCTAAAAGAATACAAAGTTAGAACTTCTAAATTGAGAGTTTTGAGTCTATCTAGGGAAACCCCTTAGAACCCAAGATTTAACAGAGGTACTTAAAGCAAATTTCAGCGTAAATTAATATTAAGAACTATTTTATTTGCTTTTAGGTGCTTGGGAAATGCAAGATAAGTTAAATTCAGAAAAAGAATCGATGCACATTGAATCTCTAGCGGGTAATTTGCTATATCGTGACTATAACCCTAACAATTCATCTGAGACATTAATAATTGAAAGAAACATTAAAGAGGTTTTCGACTTTATTGAAACAACTATTAATAATCACAAAAATCAATTTAGTATCTGTAGAACCATTTTTGACCTCGACTACATTCTAGAGATTGAATTCCAAAACAAATATCTTCGCTTTACTTTTGACTCAGAACAACTCTTATTACCAAAGTCAGACGATAATGTTGACGCAATCATACAGTTAAATTATACGGGAGAAGATATAAAACCAATCCGAGGGAAGGTAATTGATTCAAGAAAGTTTCAAGGCATTGTCGACAAATTATATTTACTTGACGACGCTTGGTATTTATTAAACCCTAAAGAATTTTGCAAAATAATGCCTTTAGAAGATTTTATATTATCTACATACACTCTAAACAACAGGATTCTAGCTGACGTTTTCGATGCTTAAGAACTAAAGCTTAGTTTTCAGAAAAATCAAACAATGAAGCCATTAATACAAGTTGTGATAATCTTTGAAGTCCAATCCAAGTTTGAAAATCAAACCAAACTATTCAATCTTTCTACAACATTTGCGCTTCTAGCTAATCTCAGCTCTAAATCTTTGAATACATTCATAAAGTTAATATAACCATCGTAGGGAGAATCATAAGGGCTAAAGTATTTGTGCACATCTCCATCAGAATAGTTTTTAGTACACATATAGTAGAAATGGTCAGAGGTGGTCAATCTTCTCCAAATATCCAATAAATTTGCATCCCCGGTTTCTTTAACTTGATTCTCTAATGAATAGATTTTCTCAAATGCTTCCTTCTGCATAGGATTAGAATTCCAGGCAGAGATATCTCGTTCTTCATCCGCCCATGAAGTATAATTCGGACATTCATAACTACCAACTGCAGGTAATTCGTTTATCGCTTCACTCGGCAAAATAAAGTTGTGTTTCCCTTCTTTTAAAAGCTCTTTCGGAAGATATCTCATAAATTCAAAAATTCCGGACTTATCCCACTGATGTTCTCCAAAAGTTTCAAAATCCATAAATAAATTAATGCAACTTCCATCAACTGAAGCATTATCTATCCAATTAGCAAATTTTTCAGTGGTTAAAGGCCATTCTCCCCAAGATTGATTGGAAAAGCGAAAAGCAATATCGTCTGATAGCTTGTAATTTTTGAGGAGAAGCTTTAACTCAGGATTTTTGGGATGTGCATAAACATAGTTTGGCGAACGCCAACCGAGACTATCATCAGATCCTTCTGCAAGAATACCCTCGTAACCAAGCTTAGAGATTTCTTCGCCAATCCAATCCGAGTAAATCAACTCGGTATTTCTAAATACTTTTGGTTTTTCTCCAAACACTTCCCAAATCTTTTGCTTGTGCAAGTCAATCTGTTCTTTCCATTCTTCTTTGCTATAAAGGAAAGATAGAGAATGATAATAAGTCTCAGACAATATTTCCACACAACCACTTGCCACCAACTCCTGAAAAGCTTCTAACACCTGAGGAGCATAACGCTGTGCCTGTTCTAGAAAAACTCCTGAAAAACTAAAAGCAAACTTAAATTGACCATCAGTTTGTTTAATAAGTCGTTTCAACAAACGTGTCATTGGCAGATAGCACTTATTTGCAACTTTTTTAAAGATCAAATCGTTGTTTCTATCATCCAAATAAAATGGAGATCTTCCTATATCAAAAAATCTATAATCCCTCAATCGATCGGGTTGATGAACCTGAAAATAAAAGCAGACAGATACCATTGATTTCCTTTATGATCTTTCACTTTGCTATTTGTTATATGCCCAAATTTCAGGGAAATCCCTCAAAAAGCTAAGATCAAAATCAATGAAATTATCAATTTCTTCTAAACAAAATTTTCCGCTTCAACTCAAATATTAATTTGCGAATTTATTAAATTGATAAATCTCAAGAAAGTTCTTCGGAAACCCCGAAGAGACCCAACCGGATAAACGCAGTTAATATTTTGAACCTCTAAGCAGCAACAAGGGAACTCTCACAAACTTCGAAGTACTTCTGCTCTAAATTACCAGCGACTCTGTCCCAGCTTATTGGATGCAAATCATCATAAGCTCTTTCTTGAAGCTCATTTGAAAGAGTTTTATAGGTTAACACCGAAAGTATTAAAGAAGCCAATCTTTCAACATCCCAAAAATCATATCGCAGAACATGCTTGAGAACCTCCGAAACGCCAGATTGCTTAGAAATTATGACAGGCAGCCTATTGGATAAAGCCTCTAGAGGAGTCAAACCGAAAGGCTCAGAAACTGAAGACAAGACAAAACAATCAGCTAATTGATAAGCTTCTTTTACAGCGTTACCCTTCAATGGACCAGTAAAATTAACACTTTCTTGAATACCCAGCTCATAAGCTCTCCCTCTAAGATAGTCAACCATATCTCCAGCACCAGCAACAATAAATTCGACATTAGAGTTTACCTGCAAAACTCTATGCGCTGCCTCCAAGAAATAGTTTGGGCCCTTTTGATAGGTTACCCTTCCCAAGAAAAGTACTTTAGGTTTTTTGTTTGTCTTTTTCTCGACTTTCTTAGACTGGCTGGCCAAATCAATCCCATTATGCAAGACGTCAATTTTATTTGAATTGATACCATAGTTATTAATCAATATATCTTTTGTAAATTGGCTAACAGCCATCACTTTATCTGCAGCTTCACAACCGGTTTTTTCAAAGTGACGCACTTGATCGTTTCCATTACCCGGGCAACGATCGAATTCTGTTGCATGAACATGACATAAAAGAGGTTTCCCGGTCACTTCTTTCGCGACAATACCAGCACCAAAAGTCAACCAGTCATGACAATGGATCACATCAAAGCTTAGCGAACCTGCTATTGAACCAGCGACTTGATTATAACGAACTACTTCTTCAATTAAGTTATCTCCATAAACAGACTTATTGCCTGCAACCGATGAATGCTCAACGGTTTTATGTTCTTCAGAAAGTATTTGCTGAATAGCTTCCTCACTCAATCTGCTCATCTGCAAGGGCTCATTAATTGTTAGATAGGGCTCAATAGGAGACTCTATTTCTATTGTCCTAATATTTTCAATTAACTTTTCTTGTATTTTGGTTTTCACGCAAAAATCAAAAAATTCTGCACCCAGAATCGTAAGACCGTCTTCTTTAGAGCTTGTGACATTTTTTGGAAGAATGAGAGTTATATCAAACCCCCTTCTTATCAATGCTTTAACCATCCCATGACAAGCAGTTCCAAGGCCGCCAGCTACGTAAGGAGGAAATTCCCAGCCAAACATTAGGATTTTTGGTTTTCTCTTCTGTTCAGTTAACAACTGCGCCACTATGTTCTTAATTTCAAATATACTTATATCCGCATAAATAATATGCCCTTAAATTAGGGAAAGCATCATTTCATCTATAAAAATTTTGCACTTAAACCTTATTATTATTTTGGACTTCAATCACAAAGAAAAATACACTGGAATTCTACTGGCCGCTGGCTCCGGCAAACGATTTTCGAGAGACAAGCCCAAACAGTTTTGGGAAATTGAGACGGGAATTACGGTCCTGGAAAAAAGTTTCAATGTCATTGCTCAAGTTGTAAAAAAAATAATCGTTGCACTTCCCAAAGAGACCGACCTTAAAGACTTAAAGATAAAGAAACAACTAAATGATTTAGCGGAGCAAAATAAAGTATCCTTAGTTTTAGTTTCTGGAGGTTCCACCAGACAAGAATCAGTGCTCAATTGCCTTGAGTATATTGATTCAGACTTCTTGTTGATTCACGATTCGGCAAGACCCTTTTTAAGCATTGAAGATGTAAAGAATTTGTTAGAAAGAGCACTATGCTGTAAAGCCGCAATACTAGCCAAACCTCTCACCAGCACAATTAAGTTATGCAAACGGTCAAGCAACTTACAAGAGAAAACAGTTAAAACAATTGAAAGAACAATTGATCGATCAACTCTATGGTCTGCAGAAACACCACAAGCTTTTGAAACAAACTTATTTAAAAAAGCAGTTGAACACGCAAAAAAAAATAATTTCGAAGGAACAGATGATTCTTCAATCATGGAAAACTATGGATA
The DNA here is from genome assembly GCA_030065015.1 of Candidatus Caenarcanales bacterium. GTDB lineage: Bacteria > Cyanobacteriota > Vampirovibrionia > Caenarcaniphilales > Caenarcanaceae > JASJDU01. The sequence goes on from JASJDU010000001.1 coordinate 32,715, forward strand.
TTCTGTTGAGATTGTTGAAAGCAAATTCAAGAATGAAAAAATTACTTTTCAAAGAGATCTCAATTGAGCCTTAGCTTATTAAGCAGTCCTCTTCAAAGAGTCTACATATAGACTTGCATCCTCTTCCGCAGACTCTTCAACCCAATCTTCCATTATTTGTGAAATAGAAAAGCCTTGCTCATATTTATCTATTTTATGAGTAGCCTCATTACCTTCTAATAGGACTCTTTCAATGGGTTTCAAGTATTTAGAAATGCCCAAAGATTCTGCTAAATCCCGATCTTCTTCAAGTCTCAATTCTATTGCCTCATAAACCGTTGTTTCTCTTTCTAAAACCCAATCAGAGAAATGTGCAGACAAGCCACTAGTTGCCGCTAAGCTTTCATTCTCATCAGATAAATGGATCAGAGAATAATCTTCAGGAGGGACCTTCAACTCAGGGTTAGAAAGAAAATGTTGGACCCTCAATTCAATCCAAGCCATGAGTGCTAGAGTCAAATCCCACTTAGTGCAAAGGTCAGCAATTCTCAATTCAATTCTATTAATTTCTGAAGGTCTGTTCGGACCATTGGGTCTAACTGCACCCCAGAAATGTCTAATATTAAACAGTTTGCCTTGCTGAACACTCAAATTCAGCCATTCGCAATAATCTTGGTGATCTTTAAAGAAAGGAATATGCTCGGGCACTTTAGGAAAAATCGACCAACGATGAGATTGATTTCCCGTGATTTTACCGTCATAAAACGGTGAACTAGCCGAAAGGGCCAAAATCAAGGGAGCTTCCATTCTAAGCAGATTGACTAGTCGAATTATTTCCTCTGGATCATCTAATCCAATATTAAAATGAAGACTAGTAGTAATTACATTCACTCCATGTGATTCATATATATGTTGATGATAGGGTTCCTCGGGTTTACTAAAGATGAAACCTTTATCAAATGGTAGAGAAAGGGCACTTCCAGGAACAATAGTCCAATTCGGATCCTGATCGGAGAGAAACTCTCTTAACCTCATTCGGGATTCAACCAAGTATTTTAAGAGGTCATCATAAGATTCAGTCGGAGAAGTTATATACTCCACATTTCTTTGGTCAGGCTCAACCGTAAAGCCCGGCAGATTTTGACATATTAATGCTGAAAGAGGAAGGACTTGTCCATCTTTCTGCCCAATGAATTGTTCAACCTCTATTCCTTTTTTAAGCAACATTACTTCCTGGGAAATCCAGCTTTTTCAAGGACCTTATCTTGAAGACTGAACATCACTTTCGATTGACTTTCTTCTTCATGATCATACCCTAGTAAATGCAAAAAGCCGTGAACAAATAAAAATGCGGCTTCTCGCTCAACTGAATGATTTAGATCTTGAGCTTGCTCTTGAAGCTTATCCAATGAAATCACAATATCCCCAAATTCGATTTCCATACCTCGATCGTATTCAAACTTCAGAGACTTATTAAAGTTTTCAAAGACTGGAAAAGATAAAACATCAGTTTCATTATTTATATCTCTAAACTGATCATTTAGCTCTTTAATTTTTTGATTAGCAACAATCATTACAGAAAAACACAATGTATTATCTTCAAAATTGTTCAGACTTATTGTGGTTTGAGTTTCTAAAGCAATTAATGCTAATTTATGGACGTTGAACTCCCACCATGATTTATTCAAAAGTTTGTTTCTTTTATAACAAATAATTTGTGGATCCAGCTTATATTTAAACATTATGAAAGCTTCAAGAAAATTCTTTGTATTTCTAACTCTTATTTTAGTTTCTTCTCTTTTAACTTACGACCCAGTTTTTTCAGCAAGAACTAAAAGATATAAAACAAACAGAAACTACCTTCAAAAAAGCTCAAAGATTGTAAGGTTTAAAGAAAAATCTACAGATCAAGAATTCATATTTTTAGGATGTCCAGGAAATGAAGAAAACTTCAAAGATGTCGTTCAAGTTTTAGCTTCGACACAAAGAGCCTGGAATTCACATCAAATAGATGAACTTCTAAAATATTACGCACCTAATTTCCTTACTAAAGACGGCCTGAATTTAAATAAAATAAGTAAGAACCTGAGTTCTTTTTGGTTCGAATATACAGATGCAAAAATTAAATCTTACCCATCAACGATACAGGTATGTGGAAATTTAGCAACAGTAAACCTAAGTGAAATAACAACTGCAACTGGACAGATAGAAAGTACAGACATTATGCCCTATCCGCCAAAATTCAAGGGATGGGTTCAAGGAGTTACAACATTAAAGAAAATAGGTAATAACTGGAAAATAACTTCGGAAGAAATACTGTCAGAACAAATGTGGAAATATTACGGAAACAAAGCAGAAGAACTATTAGACCAAGGAAATATAGAGCTTTCGATTCCACTACCGGTTCAAGAGAACGAAAATTATATTGTGCAGCTAAACCACTCCTTACCAAACAATGTTCAAGGAGTAGCATTAATAGACAAAATTTTATTAACTGAATTTCCAGAAACCGAAAAAGAGGAAAAAACAAAGAAAAAGCAAAAGAAAAAAGAAATCGAATCCATCAGAAGAAGTATTGACTGGAGAAAAGATAAAAGCTCTTTAAGAAGATTATTTACTGCAAATAACCTAGGTCAAGATGAGCTAGTTAGGGCACAAATTGAATTGATCTCCTTTAAGGAAAAAGGACCTTCCTTATTAGGAATTATTGGAATTTCTCAAAGAGTAATTCCGAAGCCAATCCCCCAACAAAACAGTACCGTGAAAATCCAAATTACGAGTACCTTCAAAGAAGAAGCTATTAAAAACAAGACAATTAAAGAAAGATCAAATAAAGGTTAAAAATGGAAAAAATATATGAGATTTTTCGTTGCACTATCTTGGGAATAGTCCAAGGTCTAACGGAATTTCTACCGATAAGCAGCTCCTTCCATCTCAGAGTTGTTCCATCCGCTCTTGGATGGCCAGAGGTGGGAATTTCTTTATCAGTTTTTCTTCATTTGGGAACTTTAGTTGGGGTTTTATTGTTTTTTGGAAAAGATTTATGGTCAATTTTTCTTGATGGCTGGAAAACGCTTTTCATTCCGACCTTCTCACCAAATAAATTTATGACCACTATGGCATGGAAAATAATAATTGGGTCTATTCCAGCCGTATTTTTTGGTTTTTTCTTTCATGACTTCTTCGAACAAGTTGATAACAACTTTTATATAACAGCTTCATGCCTCATTATTGTTGGACTTATTTTGTGGGTGAGTGACACCAAAGGGCTACATCTTAAGTCTATAGATCAACTTACCTGGCAAAATGCCTTAATAATAGGCTTTGCACAAGCTTCAGCACTAATTCCCGGGGTATCACGCTCTGGAGCGACTATATCAATGGCAAGAATATTCAATTTCTCTAGAGAAGAAGCCGCAAGGTTCTCCTTTATTTTGGGGGTACCAGTAATTTTTGGAGCAGGACTCCTGGAAACAATAAAAGTAATTAAGCATCCATCCGACATGGAAGTCAGTATGATTGCTTGTTTGGCAGGCTTTACTTCCGCAGCAGTAGTCGGTTTTTTATCAATAAAGTTTCTTCTAAAATTTTTGCAGACATATTCTCTTGCACCATTTGTATTTTATAGAATAGTTTTAGGTGGTATTGTTCTCTTTTGCATGTACAAGGGATACTTAAATAACCTCAAATAAATTCAAAATGAACAGAAGAAACTTTCTAAAAGCTTTAATCGGTATCAGCTTTTTATTTTTTGCATCGCCCAATTTGCTCGCTTCAAGTGCAGGGTTCACACTTTCCGAAAGAAACAGATGGACTCATATAATTGAAAAAGATCAATTCAGCTTTTTAGCTATTGGCGATATGGGAACCGGATGGAAAACTCAATACGAAATTATAGAACAAATGGAGAACCATTTGAATCCAGGGACTGACTCAGTGCTCCTTTTAGGAGATATCGTTTATCCCTACCCAACAACAGAACAAGACTTTAAAGAAAAATTTGAAAAGCCATTTAAGCCTTTAATTGATAAAGAGCTTAGGTTCTACCCAGCCTGGGGAAACCACGATTGGCATACTGAGGAAGCCAAGCTATTAAAAGATTATTTTGTTGCACCGAACTACTACACGTTCGTTAATGGACCTGCTCAATTTTGGGCGGTTAACAGCAATAAGTTCGATTCAAACCAAATAAAATGGCTAAAAGAGAGTCTAAGCATTTCAAAATCTCCTTGGAAAATAGTCTTTCTTCACCACTCACCCTACTCTTCAGGTAAAGGACATCACAATAATCAACATTTGATAAAGAACCTCACCCCAATACTCAATGAATTCAATGTGGATTTATGCTTAAGTGGACATAATCACCTTTATGAAAGAAGCGAAAAGATTGGCTCAACAATTTACATAACTTCTGGAGGAGGAAGTGCGTCACTCCATAAATATGACGATAAAGCTAATTTCCCAAGAGTGAAGGCTAATTCAATACACCATTTCTTACTAATCGAAGGAAATAATAAAAAACTCAATTTAAAAGCAATAGATAAAATTGGTAACACTATTGATTCAATGAACTTAGAAAAAAACTTTTAGAAATTTCCAAGAATTTGACACAAAATCTTTTTTTTACTGTATTATTTTCAGAATAAATAAATAAAAAATCTTAAACAGTTTTAAAGAAAGGTTGAAATCAGGACATGGCATCGTATCAGATGTCTGTTGCTGGTATCCCTACTGATAGCGCGCTCAGATTTGTAGCGCGAAGAAACGCTAATCCTGGTAATAATATTACATCTTCAACAAATAGTGTTAGAAGACATAGCGTATACTGCAGTGGAAGAACAGCACAGGCAACAGCTAATCAAATGAACTCTTCATATTCCATCTATTCTCCAGAAACAATAGGAAGAGAAAGAGAGAGCAGAAAAGAATTAACTAATATTCATAGCTTTAATGAAGGTAAGCATCTACTAAGTCACTTATTTAGAAATGTTCTTGCGGCAGCTGGTACATTCGCCATTTTATTTGGAACTGTAGCTTTTGGAGGCAGAAGACTAGCAAGAATTTAAACTTTTGTTAATTCCTTGCTAGTTAGGATATCTGTTCTTTCGCTATTAATAATTTGACTGGCTCTTCCTAAAGAACGAGGGAATTCTCTCCCTCGTTCGAATATTTTTTTGTCAATGTATTCGGGCTCGTATTTCTGTTTCACAAAATCAATTGCAGCGTCAATATCGAAAGGCTTGCAGGAAAATATATCTAATGTAAAAAAACCTTTTTCTGGGAAAGTGTGAATAGCAATATGTGATTCTGCAATAATCACAAAACCGGATGTTCCAGAATCTTCAGGAATCTCGCCACCGTCGTAATGCATAACTTTAGGTGGCATTATGATTGTCATATCAAGCTTTTCAGGGAACTCCTCTAAAATATTTTTCAAGAGATCCTTATTTCCAAGATCATCTTTTTTTTTGCAGTTATAACCTTCTAAAACTAAATGTGGTCCAAACATATTTCCTCCGAAAACAACTTAAGCCCATTCAGAGGAACCAATCGGATTTGGGCAGTCACCGACATGATTACTTTATTGAACCAATTGCGATAAAGCAATTCAAGGATCAATAGGATGTAAATAATAAACTATGAACCTCTATTTTCAAACTTTTTATCAATAATTCATCAGAAAAACTTAAGTATTTGGAAGAAACAGCTTTTTTATATAAGCTCTAATAAATCTTACAGTTTTGACCAATCCTCAGGAATTGTAATTATTTCAGGCCCCGAATCAGTTACTAGAACAGAATACTCGTAATGAGCTGACAATTTATTATCTTTAGTAACAATAGTCCACCCATCTTTCATTTTCCTAATATCACCAAGTCCCAGGTTAAACATTGGCTCAATAGCAAGAATCATTCCCTCTTCAATCACACAATCATCAAAAGCCTTAAAGTAGCTAGAAAAGTTTGGAATGAAGGGTGCGCAATGATAGTTCGGTCCAATTCCATGCCCACCGAACTCTTTCACTAACCCGTAGCCTTCACTAATAGCAACTTTTTCAACTGCTGCAGCAATATCACTAATTTTGTTGCCAGGGATACATTTCTTTACCCCCTCTTCTAAACCATGCTTTGTGTCTGCAATAAGTTTTATTGTTTTATCTGGCACTTTTCCGATTGGAATGGTTTTAGCATTATCACCAACAAAGTTGGTTTCTTTTCCTTCAATTTCAGATTTTAGGGTAACACCAACATCAACGCTCAGAATATCTCCTTCTTTTAAAACTCTCTTTTCACTGGGGATACCGTGAACAATTTCTTGGTTAATTGAGGTACACAAAGTGCAAGGAAATCCCATATAACCTTTAAAGGTAGGAACGGCACCATTATCTCTAATCCACTCTTCAGCGAAAATATCCAAATCCCAGGTTGACATACCGGGCTCTGCTCTATCACAGACCTCTTGAAGAATAGTGGCCGACATTCTTGCAGCTTTTCTAAAGAGTTTGTGCTCTTCCTGTTTTTTATAAATAAAAATGTTGTTCATTCAAAGCAATGGATTAGTTTTGTATCTTGTGTAATTGAAATTAAAAGCTTATCAAGTTTCTTTTCTACCCAAAACACATTTCAAAAAATTTATGCCCAATAAAACTCTGTCTTATTTTGAGGTCGAGACCTAGAAAACTCAAAAAGTACTTGAGACTCTCGGAAAAATCTTTTTACCATCAATCCACACTTCGTTTAATTTTTCATCACTTAGATTGCTCAAAAGGAATTGATAGATACACACCTTAGGAGTCTTCAAAGACTTTAACAGGGATTGAGGAATTTTATAGCAAATAAAATCGGCTTTTCTATTGTTCTCGATAGCACCTCTATCTAAACAAAACATTTTTGCGGGGACTGAGGTTATTGATTCAAACAAATATTCAGCTTTTAAATTTACTCCATGCGATTTAGCAATAAACCAAGCGTATTTAATTTCTTCTAAAAGACTCAAATCATAATTACTTGACAATCCATCAGTTGCAAAACTAACCGGTAATTCTTTTTCTAACATTTTAGCTAAAGGTGGAAAACCATTGGCTAAAAAAGCATTACTTCTCAAACATAAAGACACACTGGTACCCACTAAGGATAAAAGCGCCAGATCTCGCTCTCTTATTTTTACAAGATGAGTTGCATGGAGATTGTGACTTAAGCAACCGATAGAATGCATATACTCTACCGAAGACATTCCTTTTTGAGAATTTATAGAGGGTTCACTCACCCCAAGGTTTTTATAGAAACTCTTTAACCCTTCTGGTACTTCTCCCGTTTTTATAATGTCACTTTCAAAATCAGTTTCAGCCAAATGAATTAAAGCTTTCTTTCCTTCTTTTTGAGAGAAATCAATTATTCTTTGCAAGAGCCTATCTGAAACATTGTATGGAGAATGCGGTGATAAAGTGAAAGAAAGTTTCGGGTGCAAAGACTGAAGCCTTTCTAATTTCGCCAAAAAGTATTCAAAATTTTCATCGCTTTTTAAAGGATCATTCCCAAAGACCTCAATACCAACTAATGAATTGATCTCACTATAATTCAACGCTTCCACAGTCTCGTCAAAAGGTGTATTCTCGACAACAAATGTTGTGCCAGCTTTAATACAAGACTGAATATTTTCTTTCGCTACTTGAAGTTTCTTCTCTGGAGAAAATTTTCTTGAACGCTCTACTAAGTCCTCAATCCAATCAATTTGTTGGCCATCACAGATACTTGAATAGTTATTATCATAAGAAAGGTGTACATGGCTATTAATAAACCCTGGAAGAATAACAGAATCGGTTAACTTCTTTGGTGAATGAGATTTTAAACTCAAAGGAAGTTCTGATTGTTTGCCAAATTCAGCTATTCGATCATTAACTACGAATAAATAAGCATCCCAAAGAGGCTCTTTATGAGACATTGGAAGTAACAAATCCACATAGAAAAGTTGAGCATTCATAAAACTAAATCCATTTGAAGTAGAATCAGCGAAACAGAATAATTAGCTTGAAAATTTCTATTAACAAAATCTATTTCCACTACTAACTGCCAATTAAAAATCGGGTTCACCTAAAGATCTAATATTTATATAACTTGTGTAGTTTTTTTAATAAACTTTTCTGTTTAATCTAGGTTATCTGTTTTATGACAATATTGTTAAATACTAAAAATAGAACTATTTGAACAAAACTTAGTTTATATTAATTAGGCGTTATCAGTAGTTACAAGTTTTATACGATTTATTTCTCATTTGCTGCCCAGAAAACAAACCCTAATAAGATATTCATTTTTGGCCTCCTTATTAATATGGAACGGGGGGAAAGATTTCTGTCATGCAAATTCAATAATTAAGGATAACTTCCTCGCGCTAAATACTGTTTCTAGCTATAAAGCTCAAAATAAATTAAAAAAAGAAAAAGAAACTGTTGCTTCAAAAAGTGAGCTTGAGAAAAGCCATGAAAAAGAAACTATAAAAAAAGATACAAGTAGAACCTCGGCATTAGATTTAAGCCCCGTTTCATTAGTTGAAAATAATAAAGATCAAGCAAGATTTGAAGGAGATAAGGTCAATTACGATTCTGAGAAAGACTTATTCGTAATTGAAGGAAATGCAAATATTTATTTAGATGATCAAAATATAAAAATATCAGCAGACAGAATCGAATACTTAAAAGCTGAGTCTCAATTGAAAGCGTATGGAAATGTTTTGATACTGGGCAAAGAACAGGTTACTTATGCAAAATACATGGAGATTGAGATTGAAGATAATAAAGCAGATTTAGATGAAGTTGATACACAGCTTGAGCTAGCCTCAATAAATGCAGAAAAAGGGGTTTTAAAAACAACAAAAACCAGAAGATACGGGGACTATACAAACGGGGACTTCAAAATTGCAACACCAATTCGGCTTGCCTCCCGAATACCGGGTCAAGTTTCATCAAATTTTGAGAATATACAAAGTGAAGAGCCTGACTATATTTTAAGAGAAGGACAAAGTTACTCCTTAAGTGCAAACAAGCTTAATTACTACCCGGACAGAGTTCAAAACAATCTTCATATTTTTGGAGGGAAATTAAAGTTTAAGAAATTCCCACTGAGCGTACCCATTCCTTACTACATTTTCACCGCAGGAGAAAGTACCGAACAAATGTTTCAAGCGGCAATTGGTTCAAACCCGAATACGGGCGCTGGAGACTTCAACCTAGGTCCAATGCTCAGCTTTGTTGTGGGAGATCCAAAGAAAGAAAGAGCAGTAAGGTTTGCTCCTTTTCTACAATTCGGCAGCGCAACGGGCTACGGAGGAATGGCACAATACTCAGACAAACGAAATGACGCACTGATTGCCTATGGAGCAGCAAAAGACAGAGGCCTTGCAGAAGTAAGATCCAGACTTACCAAGAGAAATAATTTTTCTTACGGATGGAATAGTTACATTGGTGGTGGTATTACTGAGCAATTCTTCCAATTAGACGATCAAAGAGACTTTGAGATCCCTTATTTATCAGCTTTATTAGAAGGTGAGCAAGTTCATTTACATTCAGATTTAACTTATGCCGTTGATTCAGATTCTTTAAGAAACAGTGAAAATAACCTCTTAAGTGATTTGCAGAGAGACTCAGTGGGCAGCTCTGCAAGTAATGTAAGAGAAAGAAGAGGTTTAAGGGCTCAACAAAGACTTTTTTTCACAACAAAACCGTTGATTGAATTTGGCACTGAAAACTACAATGCAGGACTTAGGATTGTCTCTTCGAGCAATGCAAGGATTTATAGCACTGGAAACATAAACGCCTTCACTTCAGTTGGGCCGAATTTAAGAATGCATTTACACAAATATGCAGATCTCAGCGTCGGTTACGATCAACTTCTACCGGCAGGTCGCTCACCTTTTGGTTTTGACCAAGTGATTCAAGGACAAGAAAGCATATACGCTCATGGTGACTTTAATGTAACCAGATGGCTTTCGATTGGAGGGTCTTTAGTTTATAGCTTAAGCAGAGAGAACTTTATTACTCAACAAGCTAGAATAATACTCGGTCCAGAAGACTTTAAACTGGTTGCGGGTTATGACCCAGTCTTACGTCGTTTTAATTTAGGCTTTTCCCTATTTTTTAACGATAAAGTATCGTTTAAGCAATTCTCATACAAAGAAAATACAAGTGGAAGAAAAAGAAGATTTTAGAAATCAAATAGTTAAACCATCCTCTTTAAGAACGCTCAAGGCTAAAGGGCAGAAAATAACTTGTTTAACTGCATACGATTACAGAACCGCACAAATTTTAGACAAAGCCGGAATTGATATTGTTCTGGTTGGAGACAGTTTAGCCAATGTTTTTCTAGGTTATGATTCAACCACTCAGGTTGGTATGACAGAGATGACATACCATACAAAGGCAGTTGCAAAAGGCATTAAAAGAGCTCTGTTAGTTACAGATATGCCTTTTTTGTCTTACAATCTTTCAATTGAAAAAACCATTAGCAATGCAGCAGAACTTATTAAAGCCGGTGCAAAAGCAGTAAAAATTGAAGGAGGAAATGAAAATATAATAAAAGCAATTGAGAGTCTTCATAACGTTGGAATACCTGTAATAGGGCATTTGGGCTATACACCTCAATCGGAAGGAGTTCTTCAGAGTAGATTACAAGGAAAAACGGAGAATGAAAGGCAAAAAATATTTGAACAGTCTAAAAAAGTTGAAGAGGCCGGAGCAATAGCTTTAGTCTTAGAAATGTTACCGAAGGATTTGGCTAAAGAAATAAGTCATTCCTTAAAGATTCCAACAATTGGGATTGGTGCAGGTCCTGATTGTGATGGACAAATTCTCGTTACGGACGATTTGATAGGGAAGTCAGAACTTAAATTCAAATTTGTTAAAAGATATGCTGAAATTGGACAAGTTATAGAAGAAAGCGTTACAAATTATGTGAGCGATGTACAGAAGGGGAATTTCCCAGACAACACTCATTCTTTTTCTCTCACTTAAATCTTAGATCCTTTATACATTCAAAGTTAACGAGTTTCAATTGGGATATTGAGATATTATGCATACTGAAATTCAACATCTCAGAATAAGAACAAAACCATAGATATCTGTGAATCCATTTGAAAGCTCGACCTCCTCAACTCTGCTAATTTTCGCTGCAGTAATATTCCTCGGCCTCCTTATAGGAAAAATAAAGCTAAAAGGCATAAGCCTTGGGGTAGCGGGTGTTTTATTCAGCGGAATTATATTCGGTCACTTTCAAGTTCAAGTAAACAAAGAAATTTTAGAATTCATCAAAGAGTTTGGATTAATTCTCTTTGTTTACACAATTGGCTTACAGGTTAGTCCTGGGTTTTTCCATTCTCTCAAATCCAGGGGCCTAATACTCAACCTTCTAGGAGGATCAATTGTACTGCTGGGAGTATTGACAACAATATTAATTCATTTATTCAATGGAGTTGAAATGCCAGTTGCTGTTGGGTTATTCTCAGGAGCAACAACTAACACTCCTTCTCTCGGAGCTGCTCAACAATTATTACAAAATTTATTCGGTAATAAAAGCACGGAGACAATAATGCCCAGTTTGGGTTATGCAGTATCTTATCCGTTTGGAATAATCGGAATTATTGCAACAATAATTTTATTAAAAACCATTTTCAGGATATCTCCAAAAGACGAAGCTGAAAAGTTTTATGAAGAGAATAAACGTACACATGGTGCTGATCTAGCAAGTACAAGCCTGGTTATCCAAAATAAGAACCTAGAAGGAATTCAACTCCAACAAATTCCTTCTGTTAAAGAATTAGGAATCGCCATTTCACGAATAAAACATTCTGAGGAAATATATATTGCTAGTCCTGAAACTACGATTCATCTGGGAGATATTATTTATGCAGTCGGGAGAACTGATAAGCTGAACGAATTTGAAAAAGTCGTTGGAAAAAAAGCAACTGTAAATCTAACTGAAGAGTCAAGCAAGTTTTCATTCAAAGAAATAATTGTCACAAAAGAGAATATGGTTGATAAAACCCTCGATGAATTAGGCTTACGCAAGCTCTACGGTGTAATTATTACGAGAGTTTACAGAAACAACTTAAAATTCATACCAAACACCAATCTCCATCTTCACTACGGCGATGTTTTAAGAGTTGTAGGAGATAGAGATTCTCTGAATAAAGTTGAAAATCTACTTGGCAACTCAACGGAATCTCTTAGGAATCCTAAAATAATATTTGTCTTCTTAGGAATCTTTTTGGGTATTCTCTTAGGAAGTGTTCCAATCAACATTCCTGGGCTCAGCGTACCAGTTAAACTTGGACTTGCTGGAGGTCCTTTAATTGTTGCAATCTTTATTAGCCGTCTTCCAATAATTGGTTCATTGGTATCCTACTTACCCATCAGTTCTAATTTAGCTCTTAGGGATCTAGGTATTACTTTATTTCTGGCTTGTGTGGGATTAAAATCAGGCGATAAGTTCCTTTCCACTTTAATTCATGGAGACGGATTCTTGTGGATGTTTTATGGATGCTTAATAACTTTCATACCTCTTTTGATAATTGGCCTAGCAGCCTGGAAAGTATTCAAAATAAATTATCTTTCAATTTGCGGTCTTCTAGCGGGTTCAATGACTGACCCACCGGCACTGGCTTACACGGAGACTATTGCCAACTCAAACGCTCCTCTAGTAGCTTACGCCACCGTATATCCATTGGTAATGATACTGCGGATAATTTCTGCACAAATCTTAGTTTTAGCTTTCTGCAATTGAGTTTAATATTGAGTTTGGTTTCTAGACATTGACGCAGTTGAAAGCTTACTTAAAAAGCAACTCAGAATTACTTTAAGAATCATTCAAGATTATCTTGATAATAGTCGCAAATCGGTTGAATATAACACTCACCGCACTTTGGTTTTTTAGGGGCGGTACATACTTTCCGGCCATGCTCGATTAAGCTAACGTGAACTTTGAAAGAGTTACTTCCATCAATTCTAGGCTGAATTAACTTATGCGCCTGCTCAGGTGAAGTGTTCTCTGGGAAAATCCCTCCAATTCTTTTAAATACCCGATACAAGTGAGTATCAATGGGAAAAGTCCCACGTTGAAAACTAAACATAAGCAAACAAGAGGCAGACTTGACACCAACTCCTTTAATGGCAGTTATTGCTTTAATTGCCTCTTGATCTGTCATTCTTTTTATAAATTTCAACTCCAAATCCAACCAATTATTCTCTTTTAAGTAATGAAGTGTATTTAAAATATATTGAGCTTTTGTAGGGGCTAAACCACAAATCTTAATGCTAGATGTCAGCTTCTTTAAATCATTCTCTTTCAATATCTCTTCATAACTTTTATAGGCTCTCATTAAATCAGCAAAAGCTCTATCAGCCAAAAGATCAGTCGTTGACTGATTCAATATGAGCAAAATAAGTAAATCTAAAGGCTTATGGCTGGTATTTCTTTCTTCTCTGACCACATTGTTATTTCTTAAGACAAGGTCAACCAAGACATCAAACTTATCTCTCTGAAAATCCTTCGAATCACTATGTTTGTATTCAGAAGAGGACTTATCAATCTTTTTAGAGATCGATTTTGTGAAGTGGTGTGAAGATGTCATTCTCTGTAAACCGATAAAACATTCAGTCCTGTTTTTTCTCTAAGAGTAGTTTCGACATAATTAGCTTCTTCCGGAGTAATTACTCTTAAAGTTCTAGTCTCATATTCTTTATAACTACTGTGATTACCACGACTATCTCGGTGCCAAGATAATGGATATGGCCTTTTAGGAGTATTCAGCTGAACAACATCGGGTTGAATGAGTTTCAAAACTTCTGCCAGCGACTCGACTTGTTTTATATTCAATGGCATGAACATCATTTGAACATCCAATTCACCAGAATAAGTCTTTTTAAATTCTTGAATCCCCTCAATTATGAGATCTAAAGTAATATTTCCAGCGGGCCTATTCATTTGGTGAAGTGTCTGCTCGTCTGATGCATCAAGTTTGACAATTACCCGGTCCATCACTTGCAAGTCCTTCTGCACCTCTTGGAGTTTAAGCATTGTTGAATTAGTTAGAACTAAAAGTGGTATTTCTGGTTTCAGTTTTTTTATTTCTCTTCCGATTTCACCCAAGTTCGCAGCAATAGTAGGCTCACCACTTCCAGAGAATGTTATAACGTCAAATTCAACTCCAAACTCAAGCAGTTCATTAAAGTCATCAATGACTTTTTCCGTGGGAACATAAACTTTCCTCTCGGAGGTAACTCTTTGAATATTTCCAAGCTGACAGTATATACAATTAAAAGAGCAAGTAGAAATTTCAAATATTGGATCTATACCCAAAGATTGGCCAAAGCGCCACGACTTAACGGGCCCATAGACGGCTTTTTCATTTTGTAAACTCTTCACAACTCTTTACGCTCCATCAAGAGAATAACAAATAGAGTAAGAACTTATTAAAAAAATTAAAGATTATTAACTGCTTGTAAAAACATATAAATTTTCACACTTCTATCAGTATGGACTGTTGATAAGTAGGTTGAAAATTGTGAACTTAGAAAATTATCCACGATTTGTACCCAACCTTAGAGAAGTTAAAGATTACTTTTACAATAATGACTCTAGAGAGCTTGGAGATTATAAAAAAACATTTTCTTTTGCAGGACTAAATTCACCTTCTGACATTGACGGAATTACAAGTGATCACCACGATGCCGTCTTAGCTTATAGATATGGACTCAACAATGACTCCTCTGATGCTTCGCCAGAAGAACAAGCAGAAGCTTTTATCAAGTTTCATAAAGATCTTCAAAAGCGAGATTCTCTAACCATTGGTAAGTGGTTTACAAGAAATCCAAATCTTACAAATGGAACGGTCATTTCTTTCAATGAAATTGTTCACAGACCCTTCACTTCATCAGGAAACATAAATGAAGACTCAGTAGAAGTATTAATATTGAAAGAGCTCAGCTTTACAATTGATTCATCTTAAAATTACTGAGAAATCCAATAATTTCAACTCTTTTTGCTCATAAGATTAACTATCATCTCCTGAGGCAACCATCTGCTAACTAATCTCAACAAGTTAGACTTCTTCCCAATTGGAATTTCTCTAAAAGCTCCGAGCTTTTCCTTATGTTTTTCTAAAATAACACCTTTAACCAAATTGCTGACCAAAAGAGGATCTTCTCTTGAAGGAAAAAGTCCAGAACGAGCTTTTTGATAACTTTCGTCCTCCCCCATTCTGATAACAGATTCTCGAAAGCTTGTCTCAAAAGGACCGGGTTCCACTAAAACAACAGAGAGTTTTCTATTTTTATTCTCTATTGCCAGACTCATACTGAGAGTATTCAAAGCAGCCTTACTACTTGAATAAACTCCAAAGCCAGGAAGGCCAAAATAGCTTGCAATTGAACTAATGTTAATTATCAAACCACCCTTTTCGGACTGATTCAACAAAGACAAAAACTGTTTACTTATTTCTATTGGGGCAAAAGTATTAGTTTCAAACTGACGCTGTATTTGAGAATGATCGACCTCATCAACTCTACCCATCAGGCCATATCCAGCATTATTAATTAAAACATCAAGCTTACCGTTTTCTTCATGGTCAATTATCTTATGTACTGTGTCAAGCTCGGTAGAATTAACAACATCAAATTTCAGAACATGCAAGTTTCGGTACTTATTTGTTAAATTGAGCAAGCTTTGTGCATTAGCTAAATCTCTTGTAGTTGCATAAACCTTGTGTCCATCTTTAGCTAGCTCCTCAGCAAAAAGCAATCCAAAGCCTTTACTACACCCTGTAATTAAAATACTTTTCTTCATCTCAATTTAAAGAATTCCACAGGGTCAAATTGTAAATTATTTCAAAGGAGTTAGAGGAAGACTCTTAACAAGCTGAGATAGTTTGCGCAATGCTTCTTTCGCAGCAGCTTGACCTGCATCTTTTTTAGAAGGACCGCTACCAATACCCAACACTTTACCTTTAAGACTAACCTCCACTTCAAATAAGGGCTTATGCGCTGGCCCTAAAGCTTTGGCAACATTATAATCCGGGAGTCCCATCTGTCTACTTTGAGTGAATTCCTGAAGTGCTGCTTTATAGTTACCTTTCAAGTCGCTGGCATCAGCTTCCAAAATAATATCTTTATAAAGCTCAATTATTACTTCTCCAGCCATTGTAAAGCCAAAACTAATATAGGATGCACCGATTAAAGATTCCATAATATCGGGAAGTACCGCATCTTTCCCTATTCTTCGACCAACTTTGACGTATTCCTCTATACCAAGGCTGAGCGCTATTCTTTTCAAAGTCTTATCACTCAATAAAAAGGCACTTAATTTGGTTAATTGTCCAGAATTATAATTTGGAAATAATCTATAGAGGTGTTCATTGAGAACGA
Organism: Candidatus Caenarcanales bacterium; assembly: GCA_030065015.1. Lineage (GTDB taxonomy): Bacteria > Cyanobacteriota > Vampirovibrionia > Caenarcaniphilales > Caenarcanaceae > JASJDU01. Next base: position 49,102 of record JASJDU010000001.1, read on the forward strand.
GTTTTAGTACAGAATCACCAAGGAATTCAAGACGATCGTATTGCTCCTGTTGATATTCTAGGCTATCCGAGGGAATGTCTTTAACAAAAGATTTATGAGTTACAGCTTGGAGGAAGAGCTTTTTTATGAATTGTCTTCTGGTCTTAGGCAAACCTAAAGTTTTAAGAAGCTTATCAAATTTGAAACTATCTTCCAATTTATTGTTATAAAAAGCTAAAGCAATAAAAAAATAATATCAATAAAATCAAGGTAAGTTGAGAATGGATTTTCAAGGCACAAAAGTCTTAATAACCGGAGCTTCAGGCGAAATTGGTTCTGCAATTGCTAGACATCTTGCAAAAGAAGGTGCTGACATTTTCTTGCAGTTCAACACAAAACAAACGGTAATTGACAATCTCGCCTCTCAACTCAAGAGAATACAATCACAGAAAAAATCTTTCGAAAGAAATTCTTCGGTCCATTCTTATCAAAGTAATTTAATTAACCCCAGTAATCAAGATTCACCGCAGGAAACCTCAAATAGACAAACTTCATTTGATCAAACTGAAAGTAGAAAATTAATAGAAACAATTATTGCAGAGCATGGAGGTCTAGATATTTTAATTAACTGTATTGGAGATTTTTCAATTAAACCACTTACTGAACTTAGTTCCGAAGAATTCAAACACGTTCTAGATTCAAATCTAAGCATAGCTTTCGACTTATCTCAAGCAGCTTTAAAAGGTATGAAGAGACAAAAAAATGGAAAGATCTTACACTTTGGCTATGCAAACGCAAGCTCAATCGAAGCAAAGCCCAACATTCTTCCTTATCACATTGCAAAAATGGGCTTAATTCTTCTAACCAAATCTTTTGCACAAATAGGATCTCCTGACAATGTATTCGTTAATTGCATCTCTCCAGGAGTTGTAGAATCATCCCAGTATTGGCCAACAACTCAAACAAATTTAGGAAGACCCATAAAGATCAATGAATTAATTGAAGCTACAACATTTTTATTAAAATCCGACTACTTAAATGGAGTGAACCTAGAACTTGACAGTGGATGGAGAAAAGAGTTCAGTTAAAATATCTACATGAAAACAATAATTTTTTCTTGTTCTGAAAGAAGCGAGAACTTATCCTTAAGATCCTCTAAAGCTATTCAGGCATACATTAAAGATTCCACAATAATTGACTTAAGTGAATATCATTTGAATATTTATGGAACACAAAACGATCAGACTCAGAAAAATCTCGCTCATTTAAAAAATGAGTTCAAAGCAGCAAAACAAATTATTTTTGTTTCACCTGAGTACAATTGGGGACTTTCACCAAATGCAAAAAATTTAATTGACTTTTTGAGTGGAGACTCAAGTATTTGGAATGAAAAAGTCTTTATGTGCTTTGGCTGTTCAGCCGGAAGAGGTGGACGTTTGCCTATTATCGAATTATGGAAAACCCTAAATAAAATAATTGCACTGTCAAATTCAATATCGATTGTCAGCCCCTACCATATTGAAATAACAGCTAACCTGCTAGATGAATCGAACGAATTTGTTAATGAGTTCAAAGAAATAGCGAGACTAATTTTTGAAAATCAAGCAAAGTTATTAGAAAGATTCGACTCTTAAGTTATTCAATCTTCCCCCACCTGATTAATTAGGATTCTTTGTAAATTGGAAGGGTAAAATAAAATTTACTTCCGACTCCCAGTTTACTTTCCACCCAAATCGTTCCTCCGTGAGCTTCAATCAGCTGTTTAGAAATTGATAAACCCAAGCCGGTACCTTTTATATTTATGTGAGTCTCTCTTTCAACCCGATAAAATTCCTGAAACAATTTGGGAATACTTTCTTCCGGGATTCCCAATCCTTCGTCAGCAATACACACTGTAATTAAATCTTGGCTGAAAGTAACAAAAATTTGCACTTGTCCACCGTTGGGAGAATATTTAATTGCATTGGAAACAAAATTCCTCAGGACCTGCTCTATTTTACTTTTATCACCCTTAATCATTGGAAGGTTTTGAGGAACGCTGGTTTTTATATCGATTCCTGAGGAATATCCTTGAAAAGAAGCTGTTATATATTTCAAGACTTCATTGAAGTTCAATGGCTCAATTTTTAAATCAACCCGTCCGGATTCAAGTCGCTGCATATCCAAGAATTCATCCAATAAGTCCTTCATCCGGACGGATTCAGTATAAATGGTCGTCAAAAATTCCTTAATCTGTTCCGGTTCAAAATCACCGTTCAGTAGAAGCTCTGTAAATCCTAAAAGACTCGATAGAGGTGTTCTAAGCTCGTGGCTCACCATACTCATAAGTTTGTTTTTAATTTGAGCCATCTCCTCAGCTTGTTTTTTCAATTGATCGCTAGCAACTTTACTGGCTTTCCAAGTTGAACTTTCGTGCTGTAAGGCTTCCTCTTTTGCACTGAGATACTGAATTATTCCTTGAAGCTCTTGCTTAGCCAATTGCAAAGTTCTAATTGTTTTGGCTTGTTCTTCAACAATTCCTTTTACTGCATTAAACTCTTCTAAAGATTTTGATTTTAAGTTAATTGCATCGTGCATCAAGACTTCGGCATCTTGCCTATCCTGAATCTTTATCACATTTAAATAATCACACCAATCACGAAACTTTCTCTTCAAATAATCATAGGCTTGATTTCTTCCAGTTCCAAATAGTCCAGTTTGAGTGGGACTCTTTTCTCCTCCCTCCCAAAAGATTGAGTACTCAAATCCATATTCTCTAGTATCCTCAACTTCATATCTTCCTCCAGCTTTGATCTTAATATTTCTAACTCCCCAAAAATTATGCAAAGCCTTTACTAAATGGGTTTCTTGCTGATCGTAAGCAATTTCTTTCCAACCCGGTATATGCCTTATGGATTTGGGGTAGATAATATCCAATTCGGTTCCATTCTCCGCCAATGCTTTAAAGAGTATCCTGGCACCAAACAAACCGGGTTTCAGAACCACTCCTCCCAAACAATCCAACACATCAACCGGAAGAATACCTTTTGGAGGAGGTATGAATACTTGGCTTGTTGCTTCTTTCGTATGATTTGGCCCAGCAATACTTCTACAAATACAAGCGACCGCAAAAGCAAATTCCGCCGAATAATTATTCCAACGACTCAATAGAAATTCTTCGCTCAACAAAGCTCCATGAGCTGGAGATAAAATTTTTTGCAGCTCGGTAATTAGCAAATCAACCGGATGAATTGTTTCTCTCGTAATCGGACTTGCTACAACACCTTTATCTTTTAAGACCTTAACCGCAGCACTAATCCAGTTACCACTAACCTCTGCAATGTCATCGCCCAACACATTAGACCCAAAGGGAGTCTGCGTCAGCATATTCAATTCGAAAGTTAGTACTGATTCTTCGGACAAAGTTATAAGGAAGATATTAATTGCCTATTCATTAATATCTTCCCGTTGCAAAATACAACTAAATCATTTGAATGAGGTATGTAATGTTCAATATAAGTAACAAAAGTTATTTCTCCGAAACAGAGAACCGTTTACGATTCTTGAAAATTTTATAGCCTAATATTAGTGGTCTTCGATATACTTATTAATTCTCGAAACTCTATTCCAATTCATGGAGAGGTGCCAGAGTGGTTGAATGGACCGGTCTTGAAAACCGGCATACCCGCAAGGGTATCGTGGGTTCGAATCCCACCCTCTCCGAAGTCTTACGAAAAATCAGATAAAGCTATCTATAAAAACGACTTTTGATTCAAAGCAAATTGTTTGAAAACTATTTAATTTCATTGATGAAGAACTTTTATTAGCTTGGATTTCAGAGGAGGAATGTCAACTCGTAGAATTTTGGAGACAATATCTAGATCAATTTCAAAATATTGATGTACCAAAAAGTTTCTAAATGCAATAATTTCTGACCAGCTCACAGAAGCTTGTTTTTCTTTGAATTCTTGCGATAAAGATCTGCAAGACTCACCAATACACTGCAGATAATGAATCATTGCAGCTTGAAGGACTTCATCTCTTATAAATTGATTTTCATCATAATACTTCTCAATCTTATTAATATTTTCGAGAATATCCCGAATTTTTTCCAAATCATCCCTCATAAAGGGATAGACTCATTAATCACTCTATTTCTAATTCTCTCCTTCAAACCATTTATGGTTGCAACATCCACTGTTAAACCAAGCAATTCTTCTAAATCTTTTATTAATCCCCCCGGAAACCAAGGAGATATATTGTCTCCATAATCCACCAAGAGATCTATGTCACTGGTCTCGGAAGCTTCTCCCCTGGAAACAGAACCAAAAATACGAATATTATAAGCTCCATGTTTGCTTGCAATATCTAGAATCTCTGCTCTTTTATTATTTATTAGTTCATAGATATTCATTATTTATATGGTTTATCTTTTATCTCACAAACTATTTTACCCTTTCACGCTGTCCTTAATTAACTAGATAAACCTGTCCTGCAACTAGTAGAAAAGTAGTGAAAATCTTTTTGTTAAGAAGAAGCTTACAAAAGATCAAAGTAAAATTAAATGTACCCACTTTCTAAATGAGGGATTACCCGAAGGGTTTAATATGTAGATATAAAAGAATGCACGATTAGGTTTTCTTAATCGCCATTTAAGATAAAGGGGTTATTTTGTAAACAAGTAGAGAGAACCCAAAGTCAAAAAGGGTTTATGTAATGGGTTTTCTTGTTTGAAAGCGGGGTTTTATTATGTCTGTTCGTACAGTAGCAAGAACAAATACATTCAATAATCAGATTGCAAGATCTACAAGTAGGAATGTTGCACCAAGCAATTCTAATGACACATTTACTCCTGGCCAAGATTCATCAAGAATCCCAGGCTTTGGTCAGGGAAATTCAGTTGTTAATAACAACAATTTAAATTTAGATGTTCCATTTGACATATTGGGGACTTCTAGAGCACTCTTAAACCCAAGAGTCATTCCAACAATACTTGAAAAAGCCGCTGCTTTAGATGCAACAGGTGGTATTGCTCCCGTAACAGCAGATGGAGTAGAAACAGGAGTTGTAGCTTCATCCTCTGCAGCAGGACTGTATGAAATTGGAGCAGCAACTGAAGGAAGCTTTAATTATTCTTCTAAAGTACTTGAAAATATAAATACAATACTTGGTTTTCTTGAAACCAATGATGTAAATTCATTTCAAGCCGCAATAAGACAAGGGGGCGGGCAAATCAGCAAGAACGAATCAGCTGAGCTGTTTAATCAACTCCTTAGGAATCAGGCTTTAATTAAAACAGCACTTGGGCAAGCTGTTCCAAGAGAAAGATTGAGGAATCAAAGGCTTCAAGCTGCTAATCAAAGAAGACAACAAAACAATCAAAAAACCGCCAACTTAGGTGAGCAGCCACAAATTAATAATGCCGGAGGACCAAGGACTTAAGATTGGAATCTAGAGAGAAATTTAGTATATTCCATAAGATAAAACCTTAAACAAGATTTATTAGCATATGTATAAGTTATCCAACTTGTACTATCATGGTTTCATCGATTTATATAAATAATAACTGGGGAATACAAAGTTTCAGGAATACATCCCCAGGAGCATATTCAAATTCTGACAATAATCAGGTTTATACTGAAGATAATTTTGAAACAGTTTCAAGCACCAGAGTACAATCTTTAGTCGATGGATCTGGAGGAATAAATGAGCCATTTGATATTAATCTAAGTGTTTCATCAATAGCAATTGAGTTAGCTGAAGATCCACAAGCTGTTGAAAAAATCATTAGAAGAGCGGCTAATCTTGATGCTACAGGTGGTATTGCTGAAGTAACAGCAAATGGATTGTCTACTGGTGTTACAGCTTCTTCAACAGCATCTGGCCTTTTCGACATAACTCCTACAACAGTAGGCACATTTAATCCTGCCTCAAGAGCCTTGGATGCAATGAATACAATTATTGGATTAATCGAAACTAACGATGTAAATGCTTTTGCAGCAATTTTTGAGGAAGAAGGAGTAAGCATTTCAAAAGCAGAGTCTGCACAGATATTTAATAGGCTTCAAAAAAATCAAGCATTAATAAGAACGGCACTTACACAAACAGTTGCAAGGGAAGGGCAAAGAAACACTGATTTACAGAGAGTAGCACAAGTTTCATCTGATAGAAGAAGTCGATCGGCAAATTTAGCCCAACCAAGACCAAATAATAATGCTGGAGGAGGACCATAATAAAATCAGAGGTTTCTGAATAAAGAGTTGATTACTTAAGCAATATACAATATAGACAAATTGACAGAAGGATTGAGATGACAACACTAAGCAACTTAGGTACAAATAGATTCAACTCGTTTGAAGATAGACTGTTGAATGACATAATGAAATTAACTCAGCCAGGCGGAATTGAGGCTGTATTTAATAAAGCTCAAAATATGTCACAGAGCACCTTTGAGAATAGTAACTTTTCAACGCCTACGGATGTTTTTGGGAATAGTGTTTCTCCCGGTAATCCGATACCATTCGGTAATTTTATAACTGATACGTATATTGGAAGAGATACTAAAGTGAAAAGTGACGCAATACAGCAAGAAAGAGAATATCTTAGGCAACTATATTCATTCTTAACAACAAATGATTACAGGGGAATAGCATCTCTATTAAAAGACAAGTTAAAGCTACCCGAATCTACTGCGAATCAGTTAGGTCTTGCAATATTTAATGCTCTTCAGCAAGCACAGCCATTGTTTTTAAGTGCACTAGAGCAGCAAGATCAAAGACTAGCAAGCACGCAAGACAACCTTAACACCTTAGGGAACCTAAGTAGTCAAAGGAAAAGACAAAACGATCAGGTAATTAGCGAGATTGTTCAAAGTATAGGAAATGGATAGCTATCTATCAAGAACTTTGGTTACCCAACTGCGGTTGTTTAAAGCCTTTTTGTATATAATCATTAAGCGCTTTCGCCGCATTCAATTTAGAATCAAGATTTTTAATTTTTGAATCCAATTGAACTGAAGCAACTTCTCTAAAAGTAATCAAATTATAGGCAACCTTATCTTCAGCAATTGCCTTTGCTAAACCAATAGAGTTGTTATTTTTCTTGTCAAAACTAATCGCGTCTCTCTGCGCATCAGCCCATGAATACTCGTTGTTAGACTTTGCTTGGCCGATAATGTAGTTTCGCAAATCTTTTAGAGGTTGAGGAAGGTTATTTTGATTATTCTCCCCACCAAGGAAAATCTCTGCGTCGAATTTCTTTTTTGGATCTCCCTCCATAAGAAACTCAACTGATTTATTATCATTAGAAACTTCTCGGAGAAGAGTCCTTGAAGAAACATTTCTAGCTTCAAGTTGAATTTCATCGCTAATAATCGATGCAAATAGCAAATTAATTGTTTTGAGTTGCTGAGAGGCAAAAGGTAAATACCAAGTTGAATAAATAGGATCATTAGGATCACGCAACATAATCGTTCCTTGTAAATTACCAATAAAATCATTAACTAACACACGAATGTTATTCTCACTGAAAGGTATTTTTCTGGCCATATCCACAAAAAATCTCACATACTCATCTGGGGAAGTTCCCTGTATTCCTTTTTTCCGGAGAGCCTCTAAACCACTGTTATATTCCAGAAGGAACTCGGCAGAGTCAATACTGGACGATCTTCTAAAAGTTTCTTTTTGCTGATCTTCAGAGACTTTCACTGATACATTGAGTCTTGCATTATCCAATCCATTTAAATCAGTATTAGAGGTCAAAGCTCCGTTATAAGATCTGTTTACATCAGTTATATGATCACTTTGTCTAATCAAAGCAGAAAAAATTGCCTGTTCTTTATATCTCGCAATATCTTCTGGAGAAGAAGTATTTGAGACAAAAGGATCTAATTTTGTCTCTGGAAGTGCAATATTATCCTTATCATCATCTATTTCCTGTATTGCTAGAAATAAGTCTTTCATCTCACTGGCTTCAACTTCATTGTCAGAGCCAAACTTTTGACTTGTAATAAATTCTTGAACAGCTTCTGCAGCAATTTCATATTTATCTATCTGAGAATCATCCGTCTTTTGATATTCCTCCTGTATTTTATTTTTTAAATCCTGACCAGATAAAGTATCTTTATATTTATCTATTAATGCTGTTTTAATAAGCTTTTTAGACTCTTGCTCTAGTAATGTTTTTAGGTTCTTTAAATTTATGGAACGATAGCCATTCTTTTTTAGAAATCCATTAGGTTCTACTGAAAAAACTTGAGCAGCTTTTTGTCCTAATTGAGATAAATTACTCATTGCACTTTCTCCTCAAATGGCAAAAAAATACCCCCACCAATCCAAAACATTAAATTTGGATTAAATTATTTATATTAATTTTTGCCCCTCGCCTGTCTAAATATGTAAGAACACTCAAACAGGAAAAGACACACAATGTTAAAAATAATTAACGCGCATCATTCCAGCAGAATACGCCGTTAAGAATCCTGATTCTGGGAGGCGTATGTTACCGAAGCCAGTAAAATCCGAGGTTCGGGCTGCGGCAGCCCGGGAGCGGGTTCGTTAAGGGCCGGCGGCAGGCCCTTAACACCAAACGACAAGAACTGATCTAATCAGCTTATTCAAAGATCAGACCAAATTTTCAAAAAATGAAGTCAAAAAATCAATCAATAACAGCACCATGTTCATTTAACCAATCTTCAAGTTCAGTAACTTTAACCAAAATACGTCCATCTTCTTTTCTATTACGTATAAAACCTTGTCGACGAAGAGTGGTTGTAGCTTTAATTGAATAATTCAGGGAAACTTCTGCTTGTTTTGCTATTTGAGCCATATTCATGCCTTCTTGAAGAAGTGCACCGTGCTCAGTCATAATTCCTTTATTTAAAACATGTAAATAAATAGCGTGAGCAACTCTTACTTCCGGTTCGAGATTAACTTCTGCATTCTGTTCAGTTTGCTCAACTTGAGAATCCATAATAATTTTATTTGTAAATAAGTATGTTCAATTTTAACATCGTAGTAAATTTGTTGTACCCTGCTTAATCCTAGTTAATTGTTATGAATATTCAAATTGCTCCATCAATATTGTCCGCTAACTTTGCAAAACTCGCAGAATCAGTCGCATTGATTGAACAAAATAACGGAGCTGATTTATTACACATCGATGTTATGGATGGACACTATGTCCCAAACCTAACCATAGGTCCATGCGTAGTGAAATCCCTTAGAAAAGAGTCCAAATTACTATTTGAAACTCATTTAATGGTTTCCAATCCCGATGACTTGATTGACGATTTTATAAAAGCAGGTTCTGACAGAATTGTTGTCCACCCAGAGACTTGTAGGCACTTGCACAGAACACTAACAAAAATAAAAGAAGCTGGTGTTCAAGCCGGTTTAGCAATCAATCCCAGCACAACCATCGATGACTGCTCATTCGATTATATTGGAGAGCTTCTAGATAGTGTAACCGTAATGAGTGTCAATCCAGGCTTTCCGGCTCAAAAGTTCATTCCCTCCTCCTGCAAAAAAATCGCTAACCTTGTATCAAAGTTCAACGAACTGGGTCTTCAAATCCAAATCGAGGTTGATGGTGGCATAAATAATAATACTGCACCATTAGTTACGCAAGCTGGCGCCAACATTTTAGTAGCTGGGAACGCTATTTTCAACACTCCTAATCCTCTGGAATCACTAATTTCCCTAAGAGAATCTGCTTTGGCTATCGCTTGTTGAGAATCACCCCTAACCCCTCTTTAATAAAGAGGGGAACTTATGTATTGTATTCATGCTTTCTCTGAATCCACAAGTTTTGAACTAGGAGTCTTCGTCTATTCCAAACAGACAACCATAAAGATCCCCTTTATTAAAGGGGAGGGAGCGAAGCGGAAGGGGATTAATCAATCTTCAAAAAAGCTTCTGAAAGATCTTTGAATGAACAATTTATTCCGCATGTCTTGGACAATTCATAACCAGCAATCGTTGCTGCTTGATCTCTCCGATCATCTCTAAAGAACTCCAGTGAATCAATCCCATGCAAATCAACTCCCTTCGCTTGTTCTCTCGTTGCAATCTGCGCGTATCCTCCTGCCACTAAAGCATTTGTTTTGGATAACCCAGCTTGATGAGCCAAATAACCGAAGAGAAAGTTGCCATAAACATCATAATCAAACTCTTTTCCATTGAAGGAGTAACTGGAAGGCAATCCTTCATTCCCCGGAACATTAGGAGAAAGAACTTCCTTTAAATCAAAAGCTTTTTGAGGACTCATCGTCTCATGCAACAAAACCAAACTCTCTTTGCTTGCCGGATGCTCCCTCATAAATTGAGCTTCTGGGCTGGAATTAATCGAATCCAAAGCCTCAGAAAACCATTCAGTTAAATCATTCGATTTGGGAGCATTAAATATCTTGCTCTTTGAACGAGCAGTATCAGGAATCTTTATTGGAGGAAGAACCCCTGTTGCCTCCATTGTTTTTAACCAAACGGGTCTTTGTCCTTTTGTGTAAGCGTCAATTTGCAATAATTCTGCAACCGTATATGCTTGCATTCCAAAGCTTCCAGAAAATCCAAGAGCGGCCCCTGACAACCCACCAACAACAACTCCGGCACCAGTCCCACTTGACGCCCCTCCAATCACACCGGAAACCAGACCAGCGGATGTCACTCCAAGATCAGCCATTCCGGATTTCAAAGCAGCGCCAACGACTCCTCTTGTTGAATCAGATTGATTGAAGAAGGAATTGGTTAATGAAGATTGAGCAACCTTTAAACCAGGCACCGCCAACCAAAAAAGCGGGTTCCTCTTACTCCTCGCCAACGCATACTCACCCGCCAATAAATACTGCAAATTCTTCTTGTCATTCTGTAAATCTTTCAACGTGAATAATCCTCCCTTCCCTCTCTCTATTAAAAGCTCAAATTCCTTCATCGGCGTCAGAAACTTCTCCCTTATTATCCCATCACTCAGTTCCTGACTTCCTAATTGCTGCTGATTATATATCAAGTTTCCCTTCTCTCTTCTTCTTGCCTCTGAAATTACCTCCTTCTGCCTATCTATCTGTCTAATTGCAAACTCTCTCAGCGTTAAATTAATACCTCTATCATTCCTCGTTATCTCCATCAATTCATTAAGCGTTTGATCCATTGAACTTAAAATCGATATCCTTTCCGCTTGATGAATCTCTCCTTTTAGCGTCGTAAATTCAAACGCTTGTTTTTGCAGCTCTTTTAGTTCTGTATCATAATCCGCATTGTGCACCAAAATATTCTCTGCGAAGTAATTGTGATTATCCTTTACCGAAAAGTTATAAACTCTAAATTCTCCTAATTCTTCTTCTTTTTCAATTAATTGAATTTCTTTCTCTTCAAAAGTTTGAAATGAATCTCCAAGTTGTAAATCTTCTGCTTTTATCCAACTGTTTTTGTTTGTTACCCAATAAGGATGATCGGGGGTAACTTTGATTATTGTTTGGTCTGAAAAGGAAAGTTTGAGTAGTTTATTTGCTTTTCGGACATAAGTCTTTTCGATTGGTTTTTTTAGGGGGTTTCCTTCTTTTCCGGGGACTTTGATTAAGGTTCCTTTGGGGAAACAGGTATAAGCGAAGGGTTTATTTAGATCTACGAATAAGACTTCTTTTCCAACGGAAATTACGGATGCAATATAATTCCCCTCTTGAAAGCTACTAGTTCCGTTTATTCCTAGAAGATTTCCTCTTAAGCTCCAAACATTATGTTTGCTTGTCCCTTGGGTTGTTGAATGATTCAGCCCGAAGGTTCCGATTCCCGAATATCCGGTGAAAATTCCTTGTGCTGTGTTTTGCTTGTTTAAACTTCCTCCCAAAATCCAGTTCTTGTATCCGCTTCCCAGGTATGAAGCATTTCCGATTCCTCCGAATACGGATAAATCATTTTTAAAAACTGAGAATCCGATTGTTTTAGTTAACGGATTGAAATTAAATCCAACTCCCTCTAAATTTCTGGAAAAGTTACTTTCTTTTATTGGATTTATTTTTCGATTATTGATTTCGATTCCTTCAAAATCGGGTTGATTTAGTTTTTTTCCATTCCAATTGATTTCTTTGGCATTTATTTTCGTTGAAAGATATTTATTTCCTTTTATTTTTTCTTTATTAAAAGAGGCATTTAAATTAATTCCTCCTTGAATAATATCCAGGTTAATTCCGCTACTTAAAAAATCAAAGTTTGATTGAAAGGGGGCGAATTCTCCGGAAAGAAACAATTTGGGAGTTTCGAAGTTGATTTTATCTTTTGCATTTAGATTGCTCGCCTTTATATTAAGTTGCTCTTTCGCATTTAGATTTATTTCCTTTGCGAGAAGGTTGCTTGGAATTAAATTACTTTCTTTTCCACTTCCTTCGAAAAGACTGAGATTGATTCCGGTGTTTGTTCCTCCGGAATATCCAAAATTGAGGCTAAGTCCGTCTGTATAAAAATGGTTTTGGAAAATTCCGGGATTTATATTTATTTTGTTTGCAGAAAGGTTAATTTGATTATTTGCCAATAAATTGGAGCCTTGAATATTTAGTTGTTCGGCATTTAGGGTTAAATTATTTCTTGCGGATAGATTACTGCTTTTTTGGGTGGTTATTGAATATTTTGTATCTTGGAAATCCAGGCTTCCCAATAAAGGTTTTGAAAAATTAAAACCGAAGGATGAATTCTCATTGAACGATTGAAAGACTCCATCTTTTATTTCTATCTTGGGGGAGTTTAGAAAAATATCATTTGCCAAAATATCGGTTGCTTTTATTTTGATTATTCCATTGCTGTTAATAATCACATCTCCGTACTTCGATTCGATTCTTGGAATTTGGACGATTTGTTCTTTTTGTTTATTTCTTTCGAATCCGAATCCTTTGAAACTCAATTTATCCGATTTTACGGACTCCTTTACTATCCAATCGGAAATGAATGATTCGTTTGTATTTATTACGATATTTTCTTCGCCAATAATATTGCTTCCTATATTTTTGGCAATATTGGCATTTATATTTATTTCTTTTGCTTTGATTTCTGCGGGGGAAGTTTTGGGGGTAATTGAGTAGCTTGTTGCTCCGATCAGTTCTCCAAGTTTTCCCGGATTGAATGAATTTACTTTTTCTTCTTCTTGCGCTTCATTTCTTATTTCTTTCGCTTCGAGTTCCACGATATTTTCGGCTTTTATTAGGCCACCTTTATTTATTAGATTATTTTCGGAGAGGATTTTTACATTTTTTCCTTTTATGACTCCTCCGGGTTGAATTCGATCGTATTCGACTTGAACATAATCGCTTCCTCCATTGAACAACCCTTTATAAATTTTCACGTTCTCGATTTCTTTGGCGGTTCTTTGCCGATTTTCGAAATTTTGGGCTTTTATGAACAGATCTTCTTCGGATTCAATCAATCCGGTATTTAAGAAATTTCCGACTTGGATATTAATATTCAGAGCTCCGATTGAGCCGGGGATTCTTGCTTCTGTTTCATAGGGGCTTAAAATATTTGGGTTATTGATTCCATTTACGAATTCTTTGGCGAATAGATTCAAATTATTTCCGACAATAAAATCTCCGGTATTTTGAAATTCTCCGGATAGGCTTAAAAAAGCATCGTTTGCTAATTCTATTTTTGATAGTTCGGTGTTTAGGGCTCTTTTTCTCCAGACGTTTCTTGTTTTATTTGATAAAAAGCTGCTTCGGACCCAGCTTTCGCGTTCGGTTTCTTGTTTTATGTTTGTTTTATTTAAGAGATTTTTTCCTTCGATTGACAAATCATTTTTTGCAATCAGATTTCCGTTTTGGTTTTCAATATCATTGATTAACAAATTTAAGTTATTTTCCGCATTAATCAACGGTTTGTTTATTGGGGATTCATCGGTCCATCTTTCAAAAAAATGGGGAGTATTTCCGATATATTGGATTTCATTTGAATAGGAAGTTTTTAAGACGGCTTGTTCATTTATTAATTTAGGGCTTTGGATATTTATATTTTTTGCGGTTAGTTTTCCGTTTCTATTTCTTATTTCATTTTCCGTTTGGATATTTAGATTTGAGTTTGAGGAAAAGTTTCCTTGATTCAGCAGACTGAATTCGATTGATTCGAAATTGCCATTTAATTGTTTTGGAGGGGAGATTCCATTATGAATTAATCTTTGGTTTGCTTTTGGAACAACTTTGGAGTTTGCTCCATTCAGAAGAATATTCAAATTCTCATTTGAATTAATTTCTCCATTATTTTCCAAGCTTACGCTTGAAAGATAAATTGAATTTCCTTGAACGAGTCCATTGTTTTTTATATTTCCATTGGAAACAAGTTCGATGCTTCCGTTTCGATTTGATAGATTAGTCGCATTAATAATTCCGGAATTATTCACGATTGAATTGAAAAGATCTTTTTGGACCAATGCTTTTATTTCGAGATCGCTATTTATTCTTCCGGCATTAACAATTGGGTAGTTATTAATTTTCTTTTTTAGTTCTTCGCTGATTGAGATAGAGGCAAAGGCTCCGTTTCCCAGATTGAGATTAATTTGGTCTCCGATTCCGATTAAAGTTTTTTTGGAGGAGATACTTCCGTAGTTTTGGAAGGAGGAAGTTAGGAAGGAGGAATAAGTTTGGGTTTGGATATTTCCCTGATTGGTTATTGAGGAAGGGTTTTTATTTCTTTTGAATGAAAAGTTACCGTTCAGAAAGTCATTATTTGAGATATTAAGGGTACTTGCAAAGAGGGATTGAACATTTACGAAAGATTTAGGACCAAAGAGGATTCCGTTTGGGTTAACTAAAAATACGCGGCCATTGGAATTTAGATTTCCCAATATATTGGAAGAATTATTTCCGACGACTCGATTGAGGATAAGGGAGGACCAATGGGGGAGTTGAAAATTGACTGAATGGTTTTCTCCGATATTAAACGTTTGGTAATTGACAATGCTTTTGGTGGATTGGCTATTTACGTTTAAGGAATTTTCGGTCTGAAAGAAGGACACTTCTCCGGAGACTCTTTCAATTCCGGAGGGAAGTTCATTTGAATAACACGAAATGAAATTTAAACATTGGATTGTTATCAACGGACAAATTAACAACTTAAATTGAGAAAACATATCGTTTATTACAATCAAAAGTTCTTAACTATCAATCTTAAATTTCCAATCTCCGTAATTGCTTACGCTCTTTATTTAAACTTTTTTCATCTCTCCTTTACCCTTCCTTTAAATCACGCTCCCTACCAAACAAATCCTCCCTCTATTTATCTTTCTTAATCTTTCTTCAATTTGAAGGCCACCTTCCTTTGTGAGCTTTCCTTAATCTGATAATGTTGAAGAATCATTTTTATTTTCCTATTTCCCTATGCAGAATTCTCCGAAAATTCTATTCGCCGTTTTCTCTGATTTAAACTGCCCTTCTCCTTTTAGTTCGTTCAATAAATCTATAAGTTCTTGAATTTTGCTTGAGACAATTTCTAAAGGAATATTCGGGTTAATTTCATTCAATACATTATTCATTGAGTTGAGGATTAATGATTGTCTTTGGCTTAAAGAAAATTCAAAATCTCCTTCTAAAGAATCAATGTTAAATAAACTTTCAATTTTGTTCTCTAATTCTTCAAGCCCAAAACTTGTTTTGGCAGAGATCTGAATTAGAGGAATATCATGATCTTTTAAGAAGGAATTCATATTTGATTTTGCAAATTCCGACTCATCTAAATCATATTTGTTAGATAACAGAATAATCTTTGCTTCCTTATTGCTATTTATAATTGATTGTAGAAGTGATTCATCCTCATCTAGAAAACCTTCGGTAAAATCAAAAACAAACAAAACCAATTCTGCTTCTTTAGCTAAACCCTGTGCTCTTTGAATTCCTAATTTCTCAATTTCACTATTTGTTTTTGATCTAAGCCCAGCGGTATCAATTAATGTTATTGGAATATCTCTGATTAAAATTTCTTCTGATATAAAATCACGCGTTGTTCCAGCTTCAGAACTAACAATTGCTCTTTCAGAACTTAATAAGAGATTCAACAAGCTGGATTTACCAACATTAGGCCTTCCTAGAATTACAGTCTTCAAACCATTTCGTAAGATAGCTGAAGTTTGAGCATCTCTGTAAAGTTTATTTATTAGTTTGTCTATATCAAGAATGTTTTTAAAGACTAGTTCTTCATCGAT
This sequence comes from Candidatus Caenarcanales bacterium, assembly GCA_030065015.1. Taxonomy (GTDB): domain Bacteria; phylum Cyanobacteriota; class Vampirovibrionia; order Caenarcaniphilales; family Caenarcanaceae; genus JASJDU01. The sequence continues at coordinate 65,227 of JASJDU010000001.1, forward strand.
CTCTGAGAATTCAGTCTCAATAGGAAAATCCATTGGAGCTTGAACTGCACTTAAAACTTCTAAAAGATTGTTTTCAATAAGTGAAATTTTCGTTCCAAGACTACCCAATAACTGGTTTGCAGACTTAAATAACAACTTCTCGGTTTTACTTTTTATTAAATCCATAATTGCTTCAGCTTCAGACAGTTTGAGCTTATTGTTCAAATAAGCTCTTTGTGTAAACTCTCCTGGTGAAGCTAGACTAGCTCCATAAACTAAAGCTGTCTCGATTAGTTTATTTACTATTAATTGATTTCCATGACAGTGAAATTCAATTAAGTTTTCTCCGGTATAGCTCTTAGGAGCTTTAAAGATCAACAAAAGAGCCTGATCAAAAATGTTTTTTTGAGAATCATATAAATTAACCAATAAACTATCTCTTTTTCCTACTTGGTCATTAATTTTTCTTTCAAGAATTTTCTCCGTGATTGAAATCGATGAAGGGCCGGACATTCTTACAATGGCAATCGCACCACTCCCATGTGGAGTTGATTGAGCAATTATGGTTTTAGAAGAGCTACTCATAAAACTGGTTTACTAAGTATCGTTTTATAAAACAAGGAAAGAAATCTATCTTTAATAAAGTTTATGTATTTTTATCTGGTTTTCTATTTCAACAGCAAATATATTAAATGTATTTATCTTGTAAGCAAATATTTAATAATATTTATACATTTAATAATTTTTTTATTTTTGATAGTTTCTTTTCACCAATTCCTTTAACCTTTAGAAGCTCATCAACTGATGAGAAAGAACCATGTTCAATACGATACTCAATTATTCTTTTCGATAACTTTGGTCCAACACCTTTGAGCTGTATTAACTCTTTTTCTGAAACTGAATTGATATTTATTTTTTGATTTTGTGTAGGTATATCTTTGTAGGCACCTTTTTTTAGGTGTTTTAAACCTGCCTTTAAATGTTTGCAATCCATGAACAAATAAGGGTTAAACATAGAAATGAATATTAGAAAAAAAGACAAAAACCAAACCGTATTAACTGCAAAGGTTTCTCCTTTTTTCGTAAAGTAAATTCTTTTCATGTTTTTTACTCTTGCTTATTCTTGGGGTTTGCGAGCAAAATAAAGTCAGGTAAGAAATAATATAATGCCATTCTTAGCAGTGATTTTCTAACTAGTAAAGTCGTTGATTAAAGAAGAACATTATGCTATCTCTTTAACCCGTATGTTTCACTAAACAACACTTCGCGGAGGTTCGATAAGTTGATTTTCAAATCAAACAATCGCAAGAATGGTTTTTTCAAGGCTGCCTGTTTAGGTTTAGCTTTGTTAACAACTGCTCCTGCAATGGCCAACGTAACTAGGGTGAGCGAGCTTGTCGACGTTGACCCTAACGTATGGGCATACAAAGCACTCAAGGAACTCGTTGAAAAATACGATGTACTTGAGGGTTATCCCGATAATACTTTTCGTGGCAATAAGCCTGCTACTCGTTATGAATTAGCTCAAGCTTTATACGAAGTATTAAAGGTAGTTGACTTAGCCAAAGCTGATCCATCAGATGTCGACACTATTGGTAAGCTAAGTGGCGAGTACGACAAAGAATTAGCTGCTATTCGTAATAGAGTTGCAGCCTTAGAAGGTCGTGTTAGCGCTTTAGAAGCTAGCAGTGCTTCTGCTGGAAGCAGCTGGACAGACAGAATCAAAGTTAGCGGAGATCTGACGAATATTCTTCAAACAGATTGGGCTAACGGAGACGGCGATGCAGGTCAATGGGGTACAAGAGCACGTTTAGGTGTTGATGCTGAACTTATTGATGGTCTTTCAAATGATCATTTAGGTGAAGGTATTGCACACATCAGATTGAATGCTGGTAATGGCGGTCCTGGTACTTTTGGTTATCACACAGCTTCTGGAAACTTGAACGATGTTCTCTTTGACGGAAGTAATGCAGGTAACTATGCATCAAACAATAGTCTTTTCTCTGGAAGAACTCAAGATTCCAGAATGGACGCTTATTTAGACCAAGCTTACTATACTCAAATATTTAAGTTTAGTCACACAGATCCATGTTCCAACGAAACCTCTGATTACGACAACATTTTTGCTGTTGTGGACTTAGGTCAACAAGATCTTTGGAATACATTTCATAAGAGTTTGGTTCGTGAAGATTCACTCGACGGCTTCATTAATCAAAGAATTCTTCATGGTATGGTTGGTGGATCCGATGGTATTACCGAAGCTATTCACTTAGGATTGAATATTTTAGGTGATGGTATTGAAACTGAAAAAGTTGATGAATGCGGAAACGTAACTGGTGGTGGAGTTGACTCTTGTGGTAATCCTCTTCCTGGTTTCTTCCAAGCTTTCAGCTTAGATTACGCTTTTGCTGCTAACAAAAACTCAGTTGGCGCCGGAGCTGTTAACACCTCTCCTCAAACAGCAGGAGTAGCTGTTAACTCTACAACTACCAGAGTTTGGGATAGTAACAGCCACAGTGTAGCTGCTAACTTGCTTTACGATTTACCAGGTGAATTCTTTAACACCGGTTTATTAACAGCTGGCTGGACAGGTACTCACGTTGATTACAACCAAGCTGGTATTGATGATTCATTTGGAAATACCTTCTTTTCTAAGTGGGAACAGTTCTTTGGAAGAAACAGAACTTTTGGATTGTTTGCAGATTACTCATGGGCTGATAATTCAGAGTCTAACTACTTAGTTAATGGTCCTGCTAATCAAGTTATGCAAGCTGGTGTTATCTTGAATACAACTTTCTTACCAGAAACTTGGAATTTCAACAAAGACCAGTTCGGTTTAGCTTACTCTTTAATGGATCCATTCAATTCTGCTAATAACAATGGAACACCATTTGGCTTAGCTTTTACAGCATCTCCAGCTCCAACATCTTCTAACGGTTATACACCTGCTCTTTACATTGGTCACAGACCAGAGCAAATCGTAGAAGCTTATTACCGTAAGTATGTAACAGAGAACATCAGTATTACTCCTGATATTCAGTTAGTTCTTAACGGAAACGGACACAATACAGGTTTATCCGGTATCCTCCGTGCAACATTTAAGCTTCCAAACTGGAACGATGGTGGTGCTTTCGATCAATTCGGTTACAGAGATTGGTCACAAAGAATTGCTAAATACAAGGCTTATCACTCAAACGACTAATAAGCTAAAGCTTAGTTAATTCTTTTCAAGGGTGTCTTCAAGAAGGCACCCTTTTTTTATGCTTATGGCATAATCAAGTACGATTTAACAATTTACTTTGGTTAATATTGATGATGAAAACTCAAAAAAACTATGTAATGTTTTTTTTCTTAGCATTCTTTGTCTCTTCATTGATCGTCGGACAAAGTGAAGCCTCGATTTACGATAACCCAAAAGCGGTTGAAGCTTTATCAAAATGCTTAAAAGAAACTAATGCAACAATGTACGGCGCACAGAAATGTGGTCATTGTAATCATAATAAAGAATACTTCGGTCCATACTTTCGGAATATTCGTTTTGTTGACTGTCGGGCAAGCAGAGCCGCGAAACAAGAATGTAAAGTAGAAAAAGTTGGCCAGTTCCCAAAGTGGAAGTTTGGAAATGGAAATTATGCTGTTAGGCCACACAGCATTGAGGAAATAGCCTCTGCAGCAGGTTGTAACGATTATGTTGCTAATGCATTAGGTACCGCCTCTTATCAGATCGCAGATTCTAATTTCTCCGAACAAAAAGATACTACTTCACAAAATTCTGTTTCATCTTCTGTTTATGGTTCTAAGGAAGAACTTGCAAGATGTTTAAAAAATAAAGGTGTTATTTTCTATGGGTCTCCTAGATGTAGCCATTGTGATAAGCAGAAAGCAATGTTTGATGGTGCTTTCGAAAAACACTTAAATGGAAATTTTCATAACTGTAAGGGAAGCCCAAAAGATGAAGCTTTTTGTTTTTCAAAGAGAACGTTTCCATTTCCAACTTGGATTCAACCATCCAATGGCAAGAGGCTACCAGGGCCAGAAAAAAGTTTAGACTTAATCGCAAGTACTTTCTCTTGTACCTTGGCTGATAGAAGTGTTGGTTCACAAAAAGAGATTTCCAGAGCTTCTAATAAAGTAGTGAATTCCAATGTTTCTACAAATACCGAGAAACAGAATTCATTGGATAACTCATTTTCATCAGAGGAGTTGGGGAAAACTGAAAATGTCGACATACTCAACAAATCATCAAATGATCCGATTTTAAACAGCGAACAGACAAGACCATCTTCTATGGTTGCTTCTTCTGTTGCACCATCTTTCCTTGATAGAGAAAAAGCTCTTCTTGAGCAAAAACAGGAAAAACTTGCTTCATGCTTAGTTGATAAAAATATTACGTTGTATGGAGTTATTGATCAGACAAAAGGAAAACCCATTCAATACAAAGCTACAAAGCAACAGCTAAACGAGCTAGGCGATGCTGCTGAAAAAATAAAAATTGTTGATTGCTCTCAAAATCAGGCTGAATGTTCTGGAATATTGGTTTACCCTACTTGGATATTTGATGGTAAAAACGAGCTTGCTGGAGTTTATGAACTCAATAACTTAGCTCAAATCCTCGGTTGTCCGATTGAATAAGTTTATTTCTGGTATAAACATTTTTCACAATTCACCTCATAAAAAAAGGCCTTAAAAAAGGCCTTTTTTAGTTTTAGATTTGTTTATCTTCAAAATTGGCTCATTTATTTAGCAACACTAGCAGCTAAGCTAGACGGAAGCTCTTGATAATTAGCGAACTCCATGCTGAATGTTCCTTGTCCTTGAGTACGGTTACGAATATCAGTTGCATAACCAAACATCTCCGAAAGAGGCACTTTTGCTTTCACTTTAGAAATAGTATCCTCGGTTTCCATTCCTTCTACTTGACCGCGTCTACTCGATATATCACCAATTACATCACCCATGAATTTTTCAGGGACTTCAACCTCAACAGCAAACACAGGCTCTAAAATTACAGGTGCAGCTTTCTTAAAACCTTCTTTGAATGCTTGAGAACCAGCAATGTGAAAAGCCATCTCACTTGAGTCAACTTCGTGAAAACTTCCATCGAATAGAGTAACTTTTACATCTATAACTTCATGACCCGAAATAACACCACCAGCCATAGCTTCTTTAATACCTTTTTCTACAGCTGGAATATATTCTTTTGGAATAACACCACCAACTATTTTATTTACAAACTCAAATCCCTTTCCTCTTTCTAAAGGTTCCAGTTCTAACCATACATGGCCATATTGTCCTTTACCTCCAGTTTGCCTTACATACTTACCTTCAATTTGAGTCTTATTTTTCACAGTTTCCCTATAAGCTACTTGAGGTTTTCCAACTCCTGCATCAACTTTAAATTCTCTCAACAACCTATCAACAATAATTTCAAGGTGTAATTCACCCATTCCAGAAATAATTGTTTGTCCAGTTTCGTGATCAACATATACTTTAAAGGTAGGATCTTCTTCCGCTAATTTCCCTAAAGCAGTTGATAACTTATCTTGGTCAGCTTTTGTTTTAGGTTCAATTGCAACAGAAATAACTGGTTCTGGAAAGTGAATTGATTCAAGAATAATCTGCGCTTTTTCATCACAAAGAGTATCACCAGTGAATGTATCTTTGAGTCCAACTGCAGCACATATATCACCGGCATATACTTCTTTAACTTCTGTTCTTTGATCCGACTGTAACCTAACTAAGCGACTTATTCTTTCTTTCTTGCCTTTACTTGCATTATAAATATAGCTTCCTGACTCCAATTTACCCGAATAGACACGAAGAAAAGTTAAACGACCAACAAACGGATCGGTCATTACCTTAAATGCTAAAGCAGCAAATGGCTCATTATCATCCGGTCTACGTTCTGCTTCCGTTCCATCACTGAGAGTACCTTTAATGCTTGGAACTTCTGGTGGTGAAGGAAGATAATCAATAATCGCATCCAATAAAGGCTGAACACCTTTATTTTTAAAAGCTGAACCACAGAGCATTGGGACAATTTGAAGTTTACAGACTGCTTTTCTCAGGGCAACTTTCAATTCTTCCGTGCTTACTTCTTCTCCACCTAGATATTTTTCAGCTAACGCATCGTCAGTTTCCACGATTGCCTCAATCAAACTAGCTCTATATTCTTCGGCTTTTTCTTTCATATCTGCAGGAATTTCTGTTTCCTGGGTATTTTTCCCTAGTGGATCATCTTCAGCATAAATAATTGCTTTATTATCGATTAGGTCAATTATTCCTTTTAGTTGATCTTCAGCACCAATTGGCAGTTGAATTGGATGGACATTAGCTCTTAATTGATCTTTGACCTGTTTATATACTTTGTAAAAGTTTGCACCAGTTCGGTCCATCTTATTTACAAAAATAACTCTTGGGACTTTGTAACGATTAGCCTGATTCCAAACGGTTTTTGTTTGTGGTTGAACTCCTCCGACAGAACATAGAACTATTACAACACCGTCTAACACTCTCATTGAGCGTTCAACTTCAATTGTAAAATCAACGTGACCGGGAGTATCAATCAGGTTAATTTGCTTACCTTTCCAATGGCTAGTTATTGCTGCCGCTGTGATTGTGATACCGCGTTCTTTTTCTTGTGCCATCCAATCGGTTACAGAGGAACCGTCGTGCACTTCACCCATTTTATGAATCAAACCTGAGTAAAATAAAATACGCTCAGTTGTAGTAGTCTTTCCTGCATCTATATGAGCAGCAATTCCCATATTACGGATTTCTGATAGTGGAAGTTCTCTAGGCATAATGTTTAACTTTCTATTTCCTTTTAGTTAAAAAAAATGTATTTATCAAAATTTACAGCTATATAGTCTATCAAGTTTTCCTCACTTGAGTCTCGGTGATTCTTTCATTAGTCTTTTGACTAAAATTAGACATAACTATTTTAGTTTATTCTTCGTAAAAGCTTAATATTTGAATGGGTCGGAGAATCTCAACCTGAGTCAAATTCAATAATTAGCTAAAACTCACAATTTGTTAATTTAGATAGAGTGGGCAAATCTTTAACACCTTCTTTCTTTATACCTAACTGATTTCCTAAATACCAAGTTGGATAGGATTTGATTCCTCTAAAAGGACAAGTAAATTTGGATTTATTACAATCAACATATTTAATTTTTTCAAAATCTTCTCCAAAGTAAGCTTTTTGAACCTTGCAGGCATCACAATCTTCAATAGAAAATAAAGTAACTCCCTTTTCATTCAGGCATTCAACAAGCTTCTTTCTTCTTCTGTTAATATCTGCTTTAAGTTCTTCCATTAATATTTCTTCTTTAACTTTTTTTTGTTCTAAAGCTTTCAACCTTGATTCTCTGGTTTCAAACTCAATTGCAGAAACTGGTCTCTTCTCTTCATCTTTGGCTTCTGTTTTCCAATCACTTGTTATTACATCCAAAGCAGGCGAAGAAGAATTAACCAACAAAATTAAAACTATGGATACAAGTAATAAAATATTTCTTTTTTGTTGGGCAAAGTAATTCATAAATTATGAAAATTCTAATGTTAACTGGACTAAATTTCAGAAAAGAAAAATTTTTTCAGAATGGTTTTAATCATAAACTCTTTAGCAAAATGACCAATGAAATATATTTTAAAGTCTCAATTTTATTTAGTTTTATGTTTTTGTGAGCTACATAAATAATTAGGGAATTACATAGATAAATCATAGTTTAAAGCAAGTACGGAGCAAATAACTTAAAATTGTTATTTGATATGCCAATTTCTAAAATAAAAAATGCTCCTCCGGAGATATTCCGAGATCGATTTGTTCTAATTGGAATAATTTTTTCGATTTGGGCTTTCATCAAATTTTTGGAGTTCGTCTTGCCTGAGAGGGTTTTAGAGATTTTACCCGGTCCAATTGCTTTATCAGTATTCTTTATATTCATTGGCATTATGGCTTCTTATATGTGCATAACTTACTTTGCACAAAGATGGCAAGCTAGAAAAAAATCAAAAGCATCGAAGAATCTGGAGTTTGATCAAGCTTTACACGAAGAAAGAAATTCCCCTCCTATAGATATTCTCATTGCAGCTCACAATGAACAGAGTGTAATTGTTGGCACCATCGAAAATCTTTTAGAGATTGATTATCCAAACTTTCATATAACAATCGCCGATGATAGAAGCTCCGATGGGACTGCTAAGCTAATAGAAGATTTTATTCAAAAAAACAATTTAAGTTCCAAAATTACTTTACTTCGAAGATTCAAAGGCAGTGTTCCAGGGAAAGCGGCTTCCTTAAACGAGGCAATTCAGACTTCTAAAGGAGAGCTGATTGCAATTTTTGATGCTGATGCTAGAGTTGAATCAAATTGTCTCAAGCTTGCAGTTAAGTATTTTAAGGATCCTCAAGTTGCAGCAGTTCAGTTCCAGAAGAAGGTAAGGAATGCAGACTTTAACACTTTAACTTTTTGTCAAGATCTTGAATTCGCATATGATACTTATCTTCAAATCGGGCGTGATTCGGTAAATGGTTTTGTTGAATTACGTGGCAGTGGACAGATTATTTCTAGAAAATGTTTTGAAGAAGTTGGCTTATGGGATGAAAGATCTTTAACAGAAGATTTAGAAATGTCCACAAGAATAAACATAAACGGTTGGAAAATAAAGCCTGCACCAGAAATAATCGCTTATGAAGAAGGTTTAATAGAACCGAGAGCTTTCATCAAACAAAGAAGAAGATGGGCAGAGGGGAGTATTCGCAGGTATCTAACGCATATAAATAGTTTTTTGAACCCAAAAAGTAAATTGACATTAATAAAAAGGTTGGACATTCTTCCTTATTTATCTCAATTTGCAGTTCCAGTTTGGATTTTTCTTGATGTATTACTTGAAGTCTATCGCTTTTTTACTAATCAACCAACGTATATCACTGTTCTCATGCTTGCTACTGTTTTAGTCGGTACGAGTATGTGGATGAGTATATGCGTTGGAGTTAGGAGATGGAGAGATTTTTCCACCTTGGAGTCAATAAAGTATGGAACTTTAGCTTTTTTCTACGGAGCAACTCACTGGCCACCCATTGTTCTTTGGACAATGAGAAAAATTATTTTTGGCAGACGACCCACTCAATGGATAAAAACTCCACGAATGCTTGAGTTAGTTCAAGATGGTGGATCAAAATAAGAGGCTCTGTCAAATAGAAGACATCGCTACATCTTTTAATCTTTTGTGTTAACGACAATATTTTTTATTGCCAAAAGAGCTATTTGAGCTGGAATCAGTTCTTTATCTTTTGTTGTTTGACTATCGTAATGCAAGACAAATCTATCTTCTGCTGAGTTATAACGTTGAGCGGCAACCACTCCAATTGAAGCAGAGGCCATCCCATACATACTGGCAAAGTGGCTAACATAATAATCCTCCATTTCAATCCACTTCATTCCTTTTTTCTTTAGTTGCCTGAGATATTCATTATTTTTAGCCTCTAGCTCTTCGCTGTGTTTTAATAAAGGGAAAGATGTTCTTCCCTGGCCAGACCAAAAGAACTGAGAAGAAAAACAGGGTCCCTCGCTTATCTCAATATCCATGCTTTCTGAAGCATTTTTGAGCTCATCTATCAATTTTTTATCAGCCTGTACAAAAGCGTTTTCATTATGAGCCTCAGTTGTGATTGCCACTGTTCCCAATGGAATATCATCAAGAGTTCCTCGTGTTCCACTTCTAATAACCATCTTGAGTGGAACCTCATTTGGGGTTTCATTTGCCAAGGCAATTAAGGCGTTAACTTCTGACAAAATTATTTCTACCCCAGAAGAGCCAATCCCGTGAGAAGCAATTGCAATTTTTATACTCTCTTTTGGATTACTTGTTTTTCGCCATTCACTTACAAATAGACTGTATTCTCTATCATTATTTCCCAACTTAGGATGACAATAGCACCTATAACCAGCCTTCTCATAATCACCTAGATTGAATGGAGATTTTGCAAGTTTTTCTGCTCTTGAGGAACTACCAACTACAAGAAGATGTCTCAGGCCCTTTAACATATCCAATTTATCTTCTTCAATTGGCAAATGAACAATATAAGGTAGTAGCTTGGCTAATTCCTCTGAATAAGTCTTTTCTGACTTTTCGCAGCTTGTCAACCTAAAACCATTTGGTAACAACTCTTCAGCTAAAAGTTTTTTATATTCACCAGCGGACGAAGCACAGATAACTTCCATTTTTGGATTCTGCTCGAACAATGCTTGTCGACAGTCACCACAGGGAAAAATAAAGTCGAAATTGTCTGGGCTATATATTGCAATTTTTAAATATTTAATTTCTTTTTCGTTTTTTGCATAACTTAAATTTGCTGATTGTAGTGCGTGTCTTTCGGCACAAACTGATTTATAGTTCTGAGTTTCATAATTACTACCTTGGATTATATGCTTTTTGCCTGCATCGTCTTCAATCAATAAAGCCGATCCCACTGAGAAACCTGATATTGGAGAAAAGCTACCTTTAGAGGCCTCTTTTGCTGAAGCAATTAATGCTTTATCTTCAAAAAACTCATCACTCATTTAACCGTTCCCCTTAACTTGTACTCACACCACAAACATTTTCTTATAAAATTCCATTTAAATTGGTTCAATTCCAATTATTTCTCCAACAGATTGAATAACTTCATCAACTTTAATTGATGATAAGTTGCCATCTACAGATTGAATAATTTTATACTGATTCGACCAAGGCGACCATCTATCAGGATCACTAGGGCCAAACAGCCCTAGAATTGGTACTCCAACGGCTGCCGCTAAATGCATTGGCCCAGAATCAACGCATATCGCCAAGTTACAATGTTCATAAACAGAAATATTTTCTCTCAAAGTCGTTTGTGTCTCACAAAGGTTGAGATCCACGTTAATTTCTGCTCTTTCACAAATTTCTTCATAGTATTGACCGTCCAAAGGAGCTCCTGAAAGGATAATTGAGTAATTTTTCTTTTTAAGATGAAATAGTAAACTTGCCCAATTGTTTAATGTCCACATTTTGTGAGGGTTTGCAGAAGCAGCATGAATCAAAATTTTCTTCTGATTTGGGTTTAACGATTTTAATAAATTTATTGCTTTCGATTTTTCTTGAGGAGTTGGCCAAAACATTTTATCTCCCTTGGAGGGTGCTTGGTTATATGGCTCTTCCAAATGATTCAGAAAGTTTATAACTTCGTGCTGTTTGAGTTGGAAATTAATTTTTTTGGTTAAAAATATACCTCTATATTCTGTATTAAAACCTATTCTTTGAGGAATTCCAGCGACCCAAGACAAAAAAGCGCTGGAAAAAGATCTTTTTAAAACAAAAGCAATATCAAACTTTCTCTTACGAATCTCTTGGGCATAGTACCAAAAAGACTTTTTTTCTAGACTTCCAGAATCATACTTGTGAAAGCGTGTTGTATCAAATTCAATTAGCTCATCTACAAATGGACAATTTTGTAGAAGAACACCACTTTGAGGTGCAACTAAAACTGCAACATAAGATTCAGGATAAGCCTGTTTCAGTTGTTTTAAAAAGGGAATTGTGAGAATGGTATCCCCTAAAAAACGATATCTGAAAACTAAGATTTTGGGGTTTCTCTTTTTCATGGTTAAAAACTCACCAAACCTTTATATCAAATAAAAAAGATCTGCTCAAAAATGAATGCTTTATGAGACAGATCCTTTAATTTGTGATCGCTGAATTTACTTTTTCTTCTTAGCAGTTTTCTTTGAAGATTTTTTAGGTGCAGCTTTTTTAGCTGGCTTTTTAGCTTTAGGAGAAGTAACAAAAGTCTTAACTTTTTTCTTCTTAGCAACTGATTGCTTGAGGCTTTCACCAAAGCTAATTACTGGAACATCTGTTGCAGGGATAGTCATTTCCTTGCGGGTTTGTGGATTGACGCCCTTACGAGCTTTACGACGACGAACTTTAAATGTACCAAAACCAATTAAAGTAACCGTTTCATGGCTAGATAAAGCATCAGTAACTACATCTAAAAATGTGTTAATTGTGCGTGCAACTTTTGTCTTTTCAAGTTGTGTTTGTTCAGCGATTTTATCGATTAACTCAGTTTTATTCATTTTTTCCTTTTTGATTAATTGGGGAGTATCGGCTAGTTCCACCATAAGCAATTAAATCAGATTTTCATTTAGCATGCAATGGGCAAATTGAAATTTTTAGCTTTTAATTTCCAATAATAATCAAGGGTTTGACTTAAAAAGTTACTTAAAACCATCTAACCTCTCGGTCTAAAGCTTGATTTCATAGTATATCTTTTAATTCCCAGTACATCCGATAATTTAAAAACTGATTGAATCAATCTATCTAGTACCCGAACATTTTGGACCTCAATAGATACTCTGACCAAAGCTGTCTGTCTCGTAGGTCTTGTAATTACTCTTATATCCAAAATATTTATTTTTTCATTTGCAACTTTGTCTAAAACATCTCTGGAAATACCAATTCGGTCTATGCATTCGACCTCGATAGTAGTTGCAAAACATTGAGATGTATCAATGGAATCTCCCCAGGAAACACTAATAATTCTTTTTTCATCAACATCTTTTACATTAGGACAATCTATTCTATGAACTACTATTCCACGTCCTCTGGATATAACTCCTACAATGTCCTCCCCTGGAATTGGCTGGCAACATTTAGCAAAAGAATGCATTAGATTTTTTAAGCTTTGAATTTCGCTTATATTTGATTTCCTTCGCTTAGTTTTCTTTAGATAGTCTTTTTCAGCATTTTGAGGTGGTGGCTCTTTCTGAATGAATCCTTCATTTTTAAGACGACCTATAATTTGTGCGGTTGAAACATCAGCAGAAGCAAGGCGAACGAATAACTCATCTTCTGAGTTTAAACCCATTTTTGAGCTAACAAGTTTTAGTGCTCCTTTTTTTAAGAGCTCCTCAAAGTGATTTTTACCTAACGAATCTGAAAGTATTCCTCTTCCAGTATCAATATATTCATCTCTTCGGAATTTTTTAAACCATTGTTTGATCTTACTTTTTGTGGAACTGCTTTGAACGAAGTTTAACCAATGGGAAGAGGGATGAGAGTTTTTATTGGTTTGTATTTCAACAATGTCACCGTTTTTCAGAGGATGATTCAGTTGAACAATTCTTTCATTGACTTTGGCTCCAACACAGTAGTTACCAACATCGCTGTGAACATGATAAGCAAAATCTACTGGGGTTGAATTCCTGGGCAATCTATAGACATCTCCTTGAGGGCTTAAAACAAAGATTTCATCGGCTAAAAAATCTATCTGAACTGCCTTACTGTAATCACCCGCATCCGGCAGTTCGTCTTTCATTTCAACCAGCTTTTTTCTCAGCTCAGAAAGATGAATTTCATAATTGGAAGAACTTTTTACTGATTTCCCTTGCTCTTTGTATTTCCAATGAGCTGCCACACCGTATTCTGCAATTCTATGCATTTCATTTGTGCGTATTTGTATTTCAACTAGCTTTTCTTCTGGACCAATAATTGTTGTATGAAGGGATTGGTACATGTTTGATTTTGGAATTGCAATATAGTCTTTGAACCTTCCAGGAATTGGACGAAACATATCATGGATTATCCCTAGAACTTCATAGCATTGCCTTTCCTGATCGACAATCATTCTTACGGCAAGCAAGTCAAAGATTTCTTCACTCTGCAACCTTTTTACTTTGTTATAAATGCTGTAGAAATGTTTTACACGTCCACTTATCTGGGCTTCGATTGATGCTTGTTTGAGTTCTCTATTGATTAAATTAATTAATTTCGCCAGATATTCTTCTCTATTTTTTCTATTTTCACTGACTATCTTTTCAATTCTTCGATACTCTTCTTCATCTAGATATCGGAAAGCTAAATCCTCTAATTGCCATTTAATATGCCCTAAACCAAAACGGTTTGCTAAAGGAGCAAATATCTCAATAGTTTCTCTAGAAATATCCTTTTGTTTATGTAAAGGCATAAATTCTAAGGTTTTCATATTGTGCAGTCGATCGGCTAATTTGACTAATACAACCCTTAAGTCGCTAGCAATAGCCAAAAGCATTTTTCTAAAATTTTCAGCTTGCTCTTCTCTTTTAGAGGCAAAACTCAGTTTATTTAATTTAGTAACTCCTTCGACCAACTCTTGAACTTCTCGGCCAAAAAATCTTCCAATCTCTTCTGCAGTGCTTCCCGTATCTTCAAGAACATCATGCAATAGACCAGCGCAAATCGTTTCTGTATCAGCATCTAGGTCAGTTAAAAGGATTGCAACATTTAAAGGATGGATTATATAAGGTTCACCACTTTTTCTAAACTGTTTTTGGTGAGCTTTATAAGAAAACTCATAAGCGTTAGAAATAATCTTTATTTCTGATTCTGAGTATTGTTCTTTCTTAAGATTGTTGAACAACTCATCTTTAAGAGCAACTAATTCATCATTAAATTTAGATGATATTTGTGAAGGTAGTCTATTAGATTCTTCAAAACTATCGCCAATTGGTGAATTTGATATGGCTTTTGACATGAAAGCCTTATTTGATGAATAGGGATTATGTGAATTAAAACAGCAAACCTCTAATTATCTTTCTTGGATGAAAGACATTTAATTGACAATAACTTTTCTTTAGAGTTTTGCTATGTAAATTATGCCTTGTAAAAAAAGAAATCCCAAGATCAATTGAGTATTTTGTTAATTTTTAAAATAAAATACATTAAACAATCCGCTAAAAATTGCGATTCAATTGATTGAGATTATTTATTACTTAAGGCTCTCTCTCAACCAAAGAATTTAAAGCTCTAATTGGTATTTTAGATAAGTGAGCTTTATCCAATGGATCTACAAGTGCCAAGCTATATTCGTTAGGGTTATAACTATTTGTAATTGGAAACATTAAACTTATAGTACTAGATTCTCCTTTTTGCACACTTTTTAAAAGTTGACTACCGGATGTTCTCAAGTCAGGTGTAACGGGATCCCCTCCGTCTTGTGGAATTAAGAGCAAGTCACAAGGATAAATTGAACTATCTGTATAATTGTTCACCTTCACCTTAACGGATAATAGACCCTCATATTCTTCGGACGGAATGATATTGGACTCTAAAAGTTCTAAATTCAGTCCAATAAGCTCACTTTCAATATTTTGATTGGCCAAAGCGGCTTCTTCTAAAACAGAATCACTCAAACTCAAAGAATCTTTGAATTCTATAATTTCTCTCTCTCCAGGAAAAAAAGATTTTGTTTCTCCTTGACGTTTAAAAGAGCCAATTAGTCCCAAAGAAACTCCTATTCCAGCACTCAACGCAACACTCAATCCATTTGTATACAAAGCTGCAACCGGTGCCCATTTCAATGAATTGTAAGTTCCCCAAAGAGCACCTAAAGTCATTAGCTTTAAATCGTAAACTATCATTTTACTAGCTTCTTTACCTTTAAAGCTTTCAGTGGTCATTTTTGCGCTTATGGGAAACTCTTTGCCTGACTTAATACGCAGTTTATCAAAATGAACGGTTACACACCCAGCTCTTCCTGCTTTTTTACTAGGTTTCACTTCTACAATACGTCCAGTTATTATGCTTCCACGAAGTGCCTCTAATGGATTTATTTTATTGGTAGACGGTTTTACTAATATTTTTGCTTCTACTTTATCTCCTTCAAGACTGAATTCAGAAGATAAGAGGGTCATTATTTGAATTGTGATTTTTGATTCACGGTTAATTACTCTTGTTGCTGAACCTTCTAAGATTACAGGTGAATTGGGCAAATCAATCAATGATGAGCTATTTACTTGGCTAGAAAGCTGCTCTAAAGGTAGAAGATTATTAGTAAAAGAGTTTTCTTTTAATTGTGAATCTAAGGGTGGTAGTTTGTTCTCTCCTGCCAGCAACTTTTGAGGAGAAGTAAATAGAAGAAATAAAGTAATAATATTAAATGTTATAAAGGTCTTACTCCAAGACATAAATTTTCAATTGAGATAGTTTTTTATCAATTCTATATCACAAATAGTTACCGATAGATCTTTTGAAGTTTAAAGTTTTGCAATTATTTAATATTCAAGGTTAATTTAAGTAAATTCAAGAATGAATTAAACTGAAATCGTAATGTGATCTATAAGTTGATTCGATATCTCTTTTGCTTTTCCTCTTGCCCATAAATCTGCTCTTTTGACATCATCATAATTATTTATTTCTTCGGGAGAATGACTTTCTAGAGTTCTTTCAATAATCTGAGGTATGTGGCTAAACCTAATTCTTTTATTCAAAAACAATTCAACTGCAATTTCATCAGCAGCACATAAAACGGCTGGATAAGTTTTCCCTAATCTACCGGCTTCATAAGCTAAATTCAAACAAGGAAAACGATCATAGTCTATTTCAAGAAACTCAAGCTTTTTAATTTCCTTTAGATTGAGCCTTTGCTTGGATAAGTTTTTATTTCTTTCAGGGTAGTCCAAAGCATACTGTATTGCCAACCTCATATCGTTGGGTCCTAATTGAGCTAATATATTTCCATCTTTAAATTCAACTAAGCTATGAATTAAGCTCTGTGGATGGACTAAAACGTCAATTTGATCGTAAGAAAAATTAAAGAGCCTTTGCGCCTCTATTACTTCAAGCCCTTTGTTCATTAAGGTCGCAGAATCAATAGTAATTTTTGGACCCATCTTCCAAGTTGGATGATTTAAGGCGTCTTCGACACTCACCTCTTCAAAGCTAGCTTTAGAAAAATAGAATGGTCCTCCAGAGGCAGTAATGTATATTTTCTGGACATTGTCAACATTCCTACTGCCAAGACACTGGTGAATAGCAACATGTTCACTATCAGCTGGTATTAAGCTCCCCCCGTTTTCTTGAATGGACTTACGAATCAAATCGCCCGCCGCAACTAAAGTCTCTTTGTTAGCCACAATTAAGTTTTTTGATTGATCCAGGGCCTTTAAGGTTGGCTCAATTCCAAGTGCTCCTACTAAAGCGATAACTACATCTTTCGCATCAGGAGACAAAGCAACCTCTATCAATCCCTCGGATCCAAATGCTATTTTTGTCTTAAAAGCTAAGGCAGAATTCAATTCATCTGCAATTTCTTTGTTTTTTACTGAAACTAGTTTTGGTTTAAATTCTTCAATTAGATTTACCAATAAATTCAAATCTGAACCCGCCGCCGCAAGAGATTCAATTTCATATCTATGTGGAGCACTCCTAACTAGATCTAAAGTTTGTAGTCCAATTGAGCCAGTTGCACCGAGAAGAGCTATTTTTTTCATATTCACATGAGGTCTTTGAAGCTAGGCAAAAACATGTAGGGCAGACACATTAAGTAACAATTTATATTTGTTAAAAATACTCAGCCTCAAAACTTAGTCCAATAATTTATAAAACTGGTGACATTTTAACCTGAAAGTTATATAAGGATTCTTGGACGGATTTGATCGAGGCAATCATTTCAATTTCTGAGGCTAAGTTGCTTATAGCTTTACCAATACCAACACCATTTGCTCCAGCAGCGATTGCCATTGGAACCGTGATTGCAGAAAGCCCTCCGGCCGCTAATATACAAGCTCTCGGGCAGGCTTTTTTCAATTCAATAGTATTAGCAAGAGTTACTTTTGCCTTTTCTATTTGTCCTATTGCACCGTTTTCACTTGCAGAGGATATTGAACCACCTTCGGTTTGAATTATTGGAACTCCCATTTCACAGAGTTCTTGCGCTAAATCGGCTTGCTCATTCGGGGTTAAATAACCAGGAACGGTTACGGATAAATTAGTTTCTCCAGAATCTAAAAGGGTTTGAACTGCATCTAAAATTTCTTTTCGATTAATTTTAATTCCACTTGGATAAAGATGATCATAGTTTCCCAATTCAAGATAATCTGCACCAATTCTGGAAGAGGAAAGAAGCTTTTGTGGATCCAGAGAGGAAACAAATATTTTTGTATCAGTTTCCTTGAGTATTTCTTTCGCTAATTGAATTATTTCTGGGCTATCACATATATCAACAGCCTCAACTTTACAAAAAGCAGCCGCTTTTAAAACCTTTGTTACTTTTACTGGATCTCTATTTTCTATCCCAGCAATTACTTTTAAAAAATTTGTTTCTTTCACAATTTTAAAGAGTTTAATTTAACTAGGATTAGTTTATCGACTCAATGTGAGATTTGGATCATTTTCTCCTTACAATAAGGAACTTCACTAAATATCATGCTTTGTGATCTTCCAAGATTTTTTGCTGCATACAAAGCAATATCTGATGAGAGAACAAGCAGCCGCTCTTGAGCGTGATTATTAATAAATTGCAGGTTTGTAGAAGGATCATCTCTAGATCCTTTTAAATAATTTAGCCTTTCTATCAATTTATTATCAATCTCATTTGGATTCAACGTACTTATACCAATACTCAATGTCAAACAGTTGCTTACTTCTGAGCCTACATGAGGTATCTGCTCTGCCAGAATTGCTTCATGAATTTTCTTAGCAACTGTCACTGCACCATCTTCATTTGTAGAAGGAAGAATTATTACAAATTCTTCACCTCCATATCTTGCAAGAACATCAGACTCTCTCTCTAAAGTCTCTTGTATTATTTGTGCAACTTTTCTTAAAATATTATCCCCTCGCAAATGTCCATACAAATCATTATATGGCTTAAAAAAGTCAATATCCATTAAAAAAAGTGAAATAGTATCTACCTTATTATCTTTAGACTTCCTTTTATTGAGAGACCATAGCTCTTTGAGACATACATCAAAATAGCTTCTATTATAGATTTGAGTAAGACCATCTTTAATTCCACTATTTGCCGCTCCTGTTGCTAATTCGGCAATTCCCTCAAAGTGTTGCTTCTCTCCAGGAAAAAGAGGAATAGGTATTATTTGATTTAACCAATCTAGCCTTGTTTGAAAAAGTTCAATAAGCTGCTCAAAATGTCTTTCTGAGTTGATTTTTTTTATAATTCTCATGTCCCGAACCCCTCTTTGTAAAAACTCCTTTTGCTGACCGTAAGGAGGCCTAAACGTAAGCTTCTTTAAAGTATTAACAATTGGTTTGTAATTAGAGACTTTAAGATTCATCAAATTTTATTATTTAAATTGAAACTGCGAAATTGTTACAATTCGGTTACAAGTTTGTAACAATTATCTGGGAAAAATCCAGGATGTAAATTCTCCCAGACTTATCTACAGTTGAGCTTTAATGATTTTTAAACTTTTTACCGAGCCAATAAAGTTCTTTCAAAATCATTGATTAATGAACTCAATGCATGAATAACTCCCAGAAGTATTACCGCTCAAGGAAAAGGCTGAAATTAGCATTCAAAGCGTATTAACAATGATTCTATACAATACTCTCTATTCAATAACTCAATCCCTATTCGCGTGTTAGAGCTAGATTAGATAGTTGAATATTGTAATTAGTCACTAAAACAATACGTGAGGCATATTTACACAGATGGCAGTTACTCCTTGTCTTCAAAGGCAAAACACAGAAATACTCAATATCTGTGACAACCTAGTTAAAGATCTTGAAAGACTTGAATATGAAGACAATAAACAAGAATCAAAAAGAAAAATAGTTACTCTTATTAATATGTTACTGGGTAAGCTTCTTGTAAATCTTTCAATGAAAGATAAAGTACTTTATCCAGAAGCAGTAGAAGCAACAAATAATAAATCGCTATCAGCAAAAGCACTTGAGCTTATGTACGAAATGGGGCGCTTGAAATCTAACATAATGGATTATAGAGAAAATATCCTAATGCAAGATACAAAAGTTGAAACCTTCGTACAAGAAACTCTCAATATAATTAATACACTAAAAAAGAAAATAGCTAAAGAAGAAAATGAATTATACCCACTCTTCAGTGAGTACAAAGAAAGTAGTAAAACTAAGCAATCAAGAAAAGCAGCATTAATATAAACTTCATATAAAGCAGCCTTCAAACAAAGCCCTTCTCCATTAAAATCTGAAGAAGGGCTTTTTGCTATCTATCACTGAAGCATTAAGAGTTCAATTGATTAAATTAAGACCTCTTGTTTTTTATTATTTACAGTTTTTATAGAATCATTTTTTTTTGAACTTTCATTATTAATAGCTTGAACACCAACAAATGCAATGTATGCAAAAGATACAGAAGCAGCAATAATCAATCCAGTACCTAAGGAGCCTGAGATATCACTTATTAAACCAATAACCGGTGCGGTAACGGCTCCACCAACAATTGCAGTACAGAGAACCCCAGCAACAGTCCCTTCATGTTTTTTATCGAAAGAATTGACCGCTAAAGAAAAAATACAAGGAAACATTATTGAGGTGAAGAAACCTGCACTTATGAAAGCTATCATAGAAGCATTAGCAGAAGGAGCAACTACTGCCGCAACTATTGAAGATAAACAACCAACGGAGTAGATTATTAAAGCTTTGGGTGCCGGAATATAATTGAGAATTAATCCTCCTGCAAACCTGCCAACTGCTTGCAAAGTCCAGAATAAGGAAACAACTAATCCTGCATTAACTTGAGTGATTTCATACTTCTCTCCTAAAAATCGTGAAATGAAGCTTGCAACTCCAACTTCAATCCCAACATAAGTAAAAATCCCTAAAGCAAAAATTAACATCAAGGGATTTGTAGCGAACTTCAAATATTCTTGAGCATTAGGAGCTTCTTTCTTTTCGATATCTTCAGTTTTCAACTCAGGTATCTTAGTTACGATGGCTAAAATACAAAGACTGAGAGCTAACCCACCGAATACATAATAAGCTGAAACCCATTCCCAATTTAGACCTTCAACTAAATACTTGATTAGTACTCCACCACCAGCTCCACCGAGACCTGCAGCTACTTGAGCCATTGTGAGATTGCGTGAATAGTTATTTGGATCTTCATCTAATTCTTTAACAAGTAAGTTTCCAACAATTTGCATTGCAGTAACTCCAACTCCCATAATAAAGAGAGAAGCCAAGCCAAAAGAATAAATTGGCATTAAAGAAAATATTGCGGCACCAACTAAAATAAGAGAAGCACCCCACAAAAGAGTCTTTTTATTACCGATTTTTTCCAATAACACTCCTTGGGGCAAGGATGTTAGAGCGTAAGCAATAAAAAAGAAAGAAACCAAGAAGGTTACAACAGCATCACTGCTTATATTGAAGTCTTGCTTCCAAAAAGGAAGTAAAACCCCTGTTATATTGGTTACAATCGCAAATGTAAAGTAATTCAAGAGAATTACAAGTAATAATTGAAATTTTTGAGCCTTAGTCATTTTCAATGCCTTTTTTTAAGCCTTTCATAGATAAGTGAAGCTGCTCCATAAATACCAACGTTTTGTTTAAGGGCTGTAGAAATTATCGGTGTATTACCGGCAAATTGATTAATGGTGAACTTCGGCATAGTTTTTCTAATTTGTTCAATTAAGTTTTCACTAATTTCCATTGCACCACCACCAATTACAATAACTTCCGGATCGAGCAAACTGACGACTCCACCTAACCAAATACCAATCTGGGTTCCAGCATCTTCCAACAAGCTTTTCGCAAAGTTATCTCCTTTTGAAATCGCTTCTCGGATATGATGTGTAGTCAGTTCCTCTAAATTGGTTTCAGATATATTACCTTCATAGTTAATATAATTCCAAAGTAATGTTTCAACTTTAGGATTTGAAAGCATTATACCTTGAGCGTTTTTCGCAATAGCTGTGCCGGATGCTAAACTCTCTATTGAGCCTGGCACACCACCACTGGAACTACTTTTATGCTCATAGTTGATTGTGATATGTCCACCTTCACCAGCCAACCCATTCTTCCCTCTATAAATTTTGCCCCCAATGATAATGCCTGTTCCAATCCCAGTACTTACGGTTACGTAAACAAAGTTTTGGTAACCTTTAGCTGAGCCAAAAACCATTTCGGCATAAGCCGCCGCATTTGCATCATTTTCAGCGATTGTTGGCAAGCCATATCTTTCGGTTATTATTTTCGAAAGAGGCAAGCTTTGCCAATTTTTGATATTCGGTGGGTTAATCAAAACACCATCTTGTAAAGGCCCTGGAGCACAAACACCAATACCTTGAACCAAATCCATATCGAGATCCAACTTTTCTACCGATAAAAAGACCTGTTCAAGAACTTTTTCTCTGCTTTCTTGAGCGAGAGTTGGTACTTGTGACGTTTGAACAACTTTACCGTGCTGATCAACGGCACCAGCTGCAATCTTTGTTCCTCCAATATCAATTCCAATTACTAGATTCGACATATTACAAAAATTACAACTTACTTATTTTTAATGTACCCAGCTGCTATTAATAATTCATTTCATTTAGATGCAAAATCTAAATACGGGCATAGAATTTTTGAGATGAATCAAATGAACAAAGAAAAATTGCAATCATTAAACTTGGAATTGCCCAACCTGGAGGGGATTATCATAGTTGCTTGTTCCGGAGGACCGGATTCTATATGTTTACTTCACAATTTAAAAAAAATTATTTGTTACCCAGAAATTATCTGTGCACATTTCGATCATAAATGGAATCAATCTTCTTCTAAAGCAACAAAAATTGTTGAAATGCTTTGTAAAGAATTATCGATACCGATAGTAATTGGTGAGGCAGAGACAATTGGACAAACAAGCGAAGCTTTGGCAAGAGAACAAAGATACAACTTCTTAACTCAGGTTGCAGAAGATTATTCTGCAAAAACAATTATTACTGCTCATCATTTAGATGATCAAATCGAAACATTCTTTTTGAGACTTTTTAGGGGAACTGGCCCTTCTGGATTAGAATGTATTAAGAAAAAAAGAATTTTAGACTCCAACATTCAACTCTTAAGACCACTTTTAGATACACATAAATCGGATATATTAAATTATTGTCAAACCCATCAACTCTTTTTCTATGAAGATCCTAGCAACAAGGAGCTTGATATAAAACGTAATCAGATCAGGAATCAATTAATTCCACTTATTCAAAGGATTCAACCCAATTACAAGAAATTAATTTCCAATCTTATTGAAATCACAGCTAGTCAAAATCATTTTATTAATAATAAGTTTGAAGATATTGATGAACAAGCTTATGACAAACAAGCCATCTTTGAAAAACAACCAATTGCTTTTCAACGCTTAATTCTCAAAAGCTTATTCGAAAACTATGAAATATCCAATAATTTTGACCAACTAGAAGAATTAAGAAAAAAAATTATATTTGGAGAAAATTTTAAAGTTTCGATAGCTCAAGATTCCTTTTTTGAACTCAATAATGGGGAGTTTAAATTAAATAAAGTTTTTCCAACTGAAAACTTTTCGATCCCCCCAATCCAATTTGAACTGGATGGTTCAAATGAAAAAGAAATTGAAATTCCAAAAGTAGGTAAGGTTTTAATAAAAGAAGAAAGACTCTCTCTTAGTAAAATTAATACCAGCAGCAACTCTTATCAGGTACATGTTGATTTTTCCAGGCTAAATAAAGGTACTAAATTTATATTGAGAGGACGAGAGCAGAAAGATACTTTTCAACAATTAAATTCCCAAAACACTTCCAAACTTAAAAACTTTTTAATAAACAGAAAGGTTAAGCAAAATCTTAAGATGCCACATTCCTACGAAAAACTCATTTTATTATCAATGGAAGACTCAAAAGAAGGACTTTGGATTCCCGGAGTTGAAATCAGCGACAAAATAAAAGTGCATGATTTTTCAACCCATTATTTAGAGTTCATTCCTTCTCAAATCGGTGCTAAAGAGAAAAACTCAGCATTATCAACTATTCCTGAAATAAAGGAATAGTCTAAGTTGCAAAAATTAGTTTACATATGCCCTTAAAAATTGCATAATTTATAGTCTTGTATTTATCGAAAATTAGGAGGCAAACAAAAAGAGATTGCAGCACTTATCATCTGCTGGTTTCTTAGAGCAAAAAGTTGCTCCTGATACCCATGAGAACCAAAACTCAAAGTTAGACCACAAATTAAGCCCAAAGGATACTGAATACTTTGCAACGTTAGGCAGGCATGTAATTGCGGACCTAAGTGGGTGTGAACCAGACTTGCTCTCTTCAGTAAGCAAGATTCAAGAAATTTTAGAGGAGGCTGTTAAAAAAGCTGGAGCTACTATCATAAAGTCTAATTTTCATCAATTTCAGCCCATTGGAGTGAGCGGTGTTATTTTACTGTCAGAGTCACATTGCTCTATTCATACATGGCCCGAAAAGGATTATGCTGCTATTGATATTTACACTTGCGGAGAGCATGTATTCCCTCAGGTTGCTTGTGAGTATATTGCAAAACATTTAAAGGCTTCTGAAATTTATATTAGTTCACTTGAAAGAGGCATTAAAGATCCTGTAAACAATTCCTCTTTTGTTCACTTTTCTAATGGAGCTAAGCAAATAACTTCCAGTCAACTTGATGAATCAATCGTTCTTTGATTCTAAATATGAACTTGAAGTGAAAGGTCCTTCAGTTTTTCCATCCATAAACTGTCTTATATAAGGATTATGGGATGTGTCAATTTCCGATATATTTCCCTCCCAAACTATCTTCCCTTTATTCAAGCAAATTATTCTATCTGCAGTTCTCCTTATTGTTGAATGTTGATGCGTAACAACTATTCCGGTTGTATGTTCACAGCGAGATAGCTTATTCATATAATCTTCAATAATTGTTGAGGTTATCGGGTCTAAACCGGCGGTGGGTTCATCATAGAGAACAATCTTGGGATCATTCACTACTGCTCTTGCAAAACTGGCACGCTTCTGTTGCCCTCCAGATAATTCTGCAGGCATTGAATTAAAATATTCCGGCAGTCCTACAACTTCAAGCTTTTCCATGACTAAATCTTTTTTCTTTTTCTCCGAAAAGCCTGAGTCGTGAAGCGCAAAAGCAATATTTTCTCCAATTGTATAAGAATTGAGTAGAGCAGAATATTGGAAAACCATTCCAATGTTTTTTTCTCTAATTATTACTTGGCCCGAGTCTTTTTCTTCAAGACCAGATAGAATCTTTAAGAATGTTGACTTGCCTGTTCCTGAAGGTCCTATAACAGCAATGGTCTCTCCCGCACAGACGGAAATATTAATACGGTTAAGTACTTTTTTATCACCGTATTCTTTAACTAAGTCACGAACTTCAATCGAAGAAATATTACAAACCGATTTAGGTTCTCTTTCGAAATTGGAACTTGAAAAACTCATCGAATTCAAATTATAGCTTTTATAAAAAGTTTGAATTCAGTTAGCTTAATAGAACAAACCTGAGAAATTCCCAAATAATAAAAATCGAGCCGACTGGATTTGAACCAGCGACCTCTCCCACCCCAAGGGAGTGCGCTACCAAGCTACGCCACGGCTCGTTCAATCTTAATTTCAAGAAAGAACATTAGCATAACATAGCAAATTGAGTAACTTTGAAGGAAAAGTTATAAGGTTAATGGATAAACGGGCTATAGAATCCACCGAATCCACCAGTTAAAGCACCACAAGGACCTGAACCACAATTATTTGCGCAACCACCACCATAATACGGAGAGACTCCTCCTCCGGCAAAATGTGGAACACCATAACCGGCTGGATAACCACCCCATCCGCCACCATTTAAGGAATTAAGGTTATATCCACCACCCCAAAAAGCAGGAAAAGGACTTGGGGTACCGTAAAGTGCCGGGTTGTACAAACCATTAGAATAACCCACTGCTCCTCCAATAGAACCAAAACTAAATGACTGAGCACTAACAGCAGACAAAATATTGGAACTTACAAGAAGAACTAAAAACGAAAGAAAAAGCTTTTTCATTTTATTTTTTTGTAATTGAATTCTATGAAATATATTCCACCTTTAATGCAATAATTGATGATTAATTAATCTAGCTCTGACTTAACGACTATAAATTTACAACAAATAAACTAGTGTCGATTAACTGCTTCCACTACCACTCTGATTAACTACTTCCCCAGGGGAAGCTCCTGCTCCTGAAGGCTCTGACGCATTCATATTTTCTAATCCAGATTGAGCTGGAAGAGGAGTTTGAGAAGCCAAAAATATCATTAACGCAACAAACCCGGTTAAAGAAGGAAAATGTAAAAAGCTTTGACCAAAATAGAAGCTCATAATTAAAACCATAATAAAGATCGTATATACGATACTCAAAGGTGCATAAAGAAGGAAGACTTTTCTTTCTCGAGGGGTTATTTTCTCTTCTGGTTCTTCATTCATAACAACCGATTTAAGATAAGACCAAGCTCTTCTTCTTAAACCATAAACTCCCAAGGCCAATTGCAATGCATAATACCCATCCAACCTTATAAGAGGATTTAAATTAATTGCCAAACTAAAAAAGGAAGCCACAACCAATAAATAAAGTAAATCGGCAATTGCCGTATGAGTCACCGCTGCTTCCCACAGAAGGAAAGCCACACATCCAACACCGGTCTGAAAAACTGGACCAGCAAGCATAACCCATATTTTTTCACTCTTTTTCTTTAATTTATAAACATCACTTACATCTGTGTAAAGCGCCGGCGTTAAATATATGAAGAAAAAACCAATTTCAGGTACCGTTCCTCCAAAGTTTTTCAAGGCAAGGCCGTGAGAAAACTCATGACCCAATAGAACCAGAAAGAGCATTAATACAAAACAAATTAAGGTTATTCCCCAGGATTCTGCTATTAAAGGCCAACCGTATTTTGCAAACTTAGCACCATTAGCAAAGGCACCAACAATAGACAAAATTATTACTGCTACATATACAAACTGTGCAACTGACGACCAAGCCCATCTCAGGCGAGGTACCCACTTCTCCAATATTGGATCAGGATCTAGTAAACTAAAACGAGAAAACATAAATTGAAGGACTGTTTTCTGCTTTGTTGCTTGTCTAGGAGGTGGTGTAGTTCCTTTTAACAACCCCCACTGTTTAAGCATTCCTAAAAACTCCTTCAGTTCCTGTTCGGTATAGCTAGTTCTTTGAACAATATCCAAAGGATGCATGTAAGAGAGCATTTTGAGGACCTCGGCCTCATCAAACCCCAAATGAAAATACCTAACAGCAACCGGATCTCGCACTTGTACACTTCCATCAGCTAAAGAGGTTATTTCTATTTCGTTTCTGAGCTCAATGCTAAGTTTTTGTTTATCTTCGGGTGAATTATTACCTTGCATGGAATTCGCTTAAGTAATTATTTAAAGCACTTCATATGTATATATGCCCACGTCTTAACCAATAAATAGAAGAAATTTAGAAACAAAAGAATTTGCTGGCAAACCCCTAAGCAATTGTTTTTTCATTAAATATATTTCTTCAATCAAATAGTTATTGTGAGTTTAAGATAGAGATATTCTTTATATAAAATTGGTCAGTCATATAAAACAAATCAAAAGCATCTTCAAATTCTTGTTACAATACCTATATACATGTAAGCTCAATTTACTATACGATGTTAAGAAAACTCATAATTGCAATTAGTTTAGTTGGTTTGATCAACTTTTATGCGCCTTCCTTAAAAGTTAAAGCAGATGCCGGTTTAACTTTAGGGATAATTGGTACATCACTGGGAGGAGCAGCTCTCGGATTAAGTGCTTTAAATTCTTGGTCCATGTATAGAAGAGGCTTCTACGGAGGAAGAAGACATTATTACGGAGGTTATGTTCAACCTGCATATGTCGGCTATTCACACTCTCCCTACAGCTATGGATACCCAGCTTATTCTGGATACGCATACGGAAATGGTTATTATGGTTATGTTCCTAACTATTATGGTGTAAGTTACGGTAATTACTATGGCTATAGAATTCCTCGTTATTACGGAGCATTCGGTGGTTGGGGAGGTTATTAAGAAAAATCTTAATAACCTTAAATTAATTGAAGTTTTGTAGTAAATTTAGGATTACTTAGCAAAATTTTCTCAAATGTCCACAGTATTAATAACCGGTGCAAATAGAGGCTTAGGTCTTGAATTTACAAAACAGTACTTAAAAGATGGATGGAAGGTTTTTGCATGTTGTCGCAATCCTTTTAACGCAAAAGAACTCAATGAACTAACTAAGCAGTTCCCAGATCAGCTTGCAATTGAAGGACTCGACGTTTCTAATCATCGTTTAATAGACTCCTTAGCCAATGATTTAAATGGGACTCCAATAGAGATAGACGTCTTGATAAATAACTCTGGTGTTATGGGCGATAAGCAAAATTTTGGAGAAATTGATTATTGTGAGTGGGAGGAGGTCCTAAGAATAAACACCTTTGCGCCAGTAAAAATAACTGAAGCTCTGATTAAAAACCTCGAAAAAGGTAAGCAAAAAAAGGTAATTAATATTACCAGCAAAATGGGAAGTATTTCTGATAATACGAGTGGGGGTCACTATTTATATCGTTCTAGCAAAGTAGCCTTGAATATGGTTACTAAAAGTCTTTCAGTTGATCTAAAGAATAAAAACATCACTGTTGTTGCAATTCATCCAGGCTGGGTAGTGACGGATATGGGAGGACCCAATGCACTCATAAATGCAAATAAAAGTGTTAGCTCAATCAAAGACTTAATAAATAAACTGAGCTTAGAAGATTCAGGAAAATTTTTATCTTATGATGGAAAAGAAATAGAATGGTAATTTCTTTTTCTTAAAGTAAACAAGAAGACACTTTCGGTCTTCTTTATTCTATTGTCCAGGTTTCACCGCTATTTAATAGTTTTTCTAAATTCCCTTCTCCCTTTAATTCTTTAACTTTTGTAATTTGTTTGTAAACCTCTTCTTCAAAATTAGGTCCCTCAACGTTTCTAATTACTCCAAGAGCCGCTGGAGTATCGAGTTCACCAGTCAGGAAGTGAATAGTAGGGTTTATTCGTTTCTCGTCGTGAACTAATATATTTTGTTCAGTTATTCCATTGGAACCAACTTCAACAATTTCCAGATCCAAGGTGTTGGGATTCAAGCGCACTCCATTTTTGTTATCTTTACCAAACAACATTGGTTTACCATGCTCAAGTCTAAGCTGATTAGCAATTTTGTTTTCTGGCGAGGTTATTGGAGAGTGAACTTTATCGTTAAAAATAACGCAATTTTGAAGTATTTCAACGAAAGCTGTTCCCTTATGTTCTGCAGCCCTCTTGAATATTTCTTGCATATGCTTAGGATCAGTATCTATGGTTCTTGCAACAAAAGTTGCTTGAGATCCAATAGCAACTGATATTGCATTAAAAGCACGATCAATTGAGCCATAAGGAGTAGATTTCGCTTTAGTTCCAACATCAGAAGTGGGAGAGTACTGTCCTTTTGTAAGACCGTAAATTTTATTGTTAAATAATAAAATTTTTAAATCAATATTCCTTCTAATACAGTGAATTAAGTGATTTCCACCAATTGAGAGACCATCCCCATCTCCAGTTACAACCCAAACAGATAAATCTGGATTTGCTAATTTCAGACCAGTTGCAACTGATGGTGCCCTCCCATGGATACTATGAAAGCCATAGGTACTCATATAATGAGGAAAACGAGAACTGCAGCCAATTCCTGATACAAAAACAATTTTTTCCTTAGGAACACCAATTTCTGGCATTACTGACTGAACTGAAGATAAAATTGAATAATCTCCGCATCCAGGACACCAGCGAACATCTTGCTTGCTAGCAAAGTCTTTTTTAGTGAGTGTTCCCTGGTCTACTAGTTGGCTCATTAATAATTCCTTTTCAAACTTTATTTTTTACAGTTATTTTCTTTCTTTAATAAATCCAATTAATTATAATGAAAATTCAATGGATACTAGTTAATATTTGAAGCTATTTCTTTTTGTCTTAATATTTTCTAGAATCAACATCTCCAAAGTAAAGATATAATCAAATTTTATATTAATTAAAGAATTTCAGTAGCTGTATTTAAATAACGTTTGAGCTTTAGATATAAATATGCAAGGTTCCATTAAAGGAAAAGTCAATTCTCAAGAAAAATTAGCCTTATCTGGACTATCTAAAAAAGAAATCGCTCTTTTACTAAAGGGGGATCTCTCTTGGGAAAATTATCGCGTGGAGCAAGTCCATAGTTGGTTATATTCAAAAAGCTCAAGCGACTTTGAAGAGTGGAGTAATTTAGGAGCAAAAAAGAAGCAAATTTTAAAGGACAAATTTCAAATTACATTATTAAAGCTCCATTCAAGGCAAATAAGCAAGAAAGACGAAACAGAGAAATACTTATTTAAGCTTTCGGATGGTAACTTAGTTGAATCCGTTTTGATGAAATTTAAGGACAGAAATAATCTTACGGCCTGTATTTCTAGCCAGGTTGGCTGTGCAGTTGGATGCCCTTTTTGCGCAACGGGTAAATTGGGCTTCAGCCGAAATCTCACTGCTGCAGAAATTGTGGATCAAGTCATGTCAATCCAACGAATCAGCAAGTTGGCAGTAGACAACTTAGTTTTTATGGGGCAGGGAGAACCATTAAACAATTTAGAGAACCTCCTTAAAGCAATTGAAATACTCCGGAATTCGGTAAGTATTGGAGCTAGGCATATAACAGTATCAACCAGTGGTTTGGTACCACAAATAATTGAACTCGGTAAAAGTAAAATTCAAATAAATCTAGCAATCTCTTTACATAGTGCAATCCAAGAAACACGAGAGAAACTCGTTCCAATAGCTAAACGTTGGAATATCTACGAACTAATGAAATCATTAGATGAACATTTCAGATTCACTGGAAGAAGAATAACTTTTGAATACACTTTACTTAAAGGAATAAATGATAGCAACGAGCAAGCTTGGGCTCTTTGTGATTTGGTAAGAGACTTGCCTTTTCCTTGCCTTATTAATCTTATCCCTTACAATTCAACCGGCGGTGAGTTTCAAAAACCTGAAAGATCAAGAATCCAACAATTTAAATCGATAGTAGAGCGTTCAGGAAGAAAAGTAACTGTTAGGGTCACTTTAGGTGATGATATAGATGGAGCTTGCGGCCAACTAGCCAATAAACTAAACAACAAAGTAACCAATTAAGTATCAATCATTAGTTACATAGAATTGAAAGTAAAACCTCAAAAGAGTATTCTCTGCATAATACAAATACTCATTTCCCGCTGAAGAACAACACTTTTATACTTAAACCGAGCAAATAAACACCAAATATTTTTTGAAGAGATGGAACTGAAAGGTTTACTGCAAACTTAGCGCCGAGGAGACCACCTAAAATGAATCCGAGGCAAATTAAGCTAGCCGCTTTCAAATCAACAAGGCCCTCTTGAAAATAAGTCATTGCTGCCAAAATACCAACCGGAGGCAGGAGAATGGCTAATGAGGTTCCTTGAGCAATCTTCTGAGAAAAATCAAAAAAATGAATTAAGGCAGGAAT
Source organism: Candidatus Caenarcanales bacterium (assembly GCA_030065015.1). Taxonomy (GTDB): domain Bacteria; phylum Cyanobacteriota; class Vampirovibrionia; order Caenarcaniphilales; family Caenarcanaceae; genus JASJDU01. The sequence goes on from JASJDU010000001.1 coordinate 96,535, forward strand.
AATCAAAACTGCTCCACCAACTCCCACCAATCCGCTCAGAATACCAGCTATTAAGCCAATAAATATTAAACCAATAAATGCCATGAAAAAATCTTAACATCATTAATTGACAGTAATAAAAAACGTAATTAAGGTTGTTTTAAAGCCCAAGTTGTTAGTTTTTACCGTTTTTATCCTTAACTCAAAATCTAATGAAAAAATGCAAATTTCTTTTCTTTAGGTAAACCCTTGGGGTACATTTTTAAAACAGTTTCTCCGATCTGATTGAATATTGGACCAGCGACTGTATTCCCCCATCCACCAGCTTCTCTCGGAGAATCCACGACCACAAGTACTAAAAACTCGGGATTCGATGCTGGGAAAAAGCCGATAAAAGATGCAATTGTTTTCAGAGGGCAGTACCGGCCTAATTTGGGACAGTATTTTTGAGCAGTTCCAGTTTTTCCTGCCACTTCATAACCGGGAATGGTTCCGGCAATATAGCTTTCTTGCTCTTCAAGATTTTTTCGAATACTGTCACTTAGATACCTTGAAACTAAGTCCGCTACATTTGAAGATATGACTCTCCGTTTCGTAGGTTTATTTTTCTTTATCAATCTTTCTCCATCAGCCGAACGAATTCCTTTAAGCAGATGTGGTTGAATCCATACACCGTCATTAGCAATTGAGTTAATGGCTGAGGCTAGCTGAATTGGGGTAACAGCTACTGCACCTTGTCCAAAGCTGGTAGTAGCAATATCAATTTCTTTCCACTCTTTGGGATTCCTCAAAAAACCTTTTGATTCACCGGGAATTTCAATTCCAGTTTTTTGAGAGATACCAAACTTTTTCAATTGTTCATAAAAACTTTTTGGCTTCATCTTAAAGCCTATGGATGCTGCACCTGTATTGGATGAATGTTGGAATAACTCTGTTAAATCAATTTCCTTTACGAGACCGGGTTTATAATCATGGTTTTTAATAACTCTTTTTCCAATCTTCATTTTGCCTTCATCTACATATTTATAATCCGGTTCTATCGCTTTAAGTTGAAGGGCTGACGCAACTGTTAATATCTTAAAAGTTGATCCTGGCTCATAGACTTGACAGATAGACCAATTAACGGTTTTATCAGGAGTATAGCTACTGTATTTATTAGGATCATACGATGGTGAATTAGCCCAAGCAATGATTTCACCGGAAGAAGGTTGAAGTACAATAGCAGTTGCCTTCTCTGCCTTGAACTTAGACCGATTAATATTTAGTATTTCCTCAATTTTATATTGAAGCTTTGAGTCAATTGTCAATTCAACTTGCTGCCCAAAAGAGCTATTTATGATTGGTTTCAAAGAAGCTTGTCTGGTTAATGGTCTCCCATCACTTCTCGTTAGGACATTATTATTTGTTAAATGAGCGCTTTTTAAAGAGTTATTTAGATACTGCTCTACTCCGCCTTTACCAGAAGAGTCCCAAGATACAAAACCCAAAAGATGCGCAGCCAATTCTCCGTGGGGATATTCTCGATAATTTGTAGGGACTATATCTAAACCAGTTACTCTTAATTTTGCAATTCGATCGACCTTGGTTCTTTTCAATGACCGATCAAGCTTAGATATATATTTTTTTCTACTCAACTCTTCTAATCGATTTTCTTCAATATTTAATATTTTTGATAACTGATTCAACTGTTTAATCGAAGCTTTAAAATCTTTAGGCCTTAAAAACAAATCAAATCTGGCAGTATCAACCGCTAGTACAATGCCATTTCTATCTGTTATCTCTCCTCTAAAAATCCTTGTTGGGTTAGCCTTTCTTCTTTGGCCATTAACAACTTTTTGAAGAGAGTTCGCCTTTATTGTTTGTAAAAAGATTGCTTTAGCTGCTATTGAAACCAAGCACACAGTTAAAACAATTTGAATTAGCCTAACTTTCCAGACAACAATCTTCTGATGCTTTTTTTTATGTGGTTTTTTATTAACACCGCTACTCATTATCAATATTTTACTTTGATAATTCCTTAATATGAGCCAAACTCTAATTGAAGTTCAAAGTGAAATCAATTAGAAATCATAAATCAAGGGTATGTGAAATTAACAACTAACAATTGACAATACCACTCTATTTCTGTAATTATTTATAAGCTATGAAAAGTACAGCTTACCAAATTGGTGTTCTAAGAGATGTCCATGGGGACTCTGATGATTCAAATATTTTTGAATTAACTCTGGATGTAATACACTGGGCAAAAAGTATTAAAGAAAGTTACAATTCTTCGTCTTCTCTTGATGTAAGATTTGATGAGCTAAATATTTCATCTGCAGCATCATTAAGCTATGCAATATGGCATGCTTATAGTAGAGCATCTGATCCACAGAATCAGCAGTCTCCGACTACACCTGCTTAGTTTTTGCGCTCGTAGCTCAGCTGGTAGAGCACTCGGCTTTTAACCGATTGGTCGCGCGTTCGAATCGCGCCGAGCGCATTCTTATTTAATCACAAATTGTTTGTAAAATACTCTTCATTTCATTAAAGTTTTTTGCTGTTGCAAGCTTTTGTTTGTAGTTTGAAGCTCCTGGTATTCCAGAAATATATTTACTCATATGTCTTTTGAGCGCTTGAACCCCTCTTTCCCCTTTATCTTCAAAGGTTAATTGAGCATGTCTTAAGGCAACTTTTATTTTGTTAGCGGTAGTTATTTCATCATTGGAAGGTACTCTCAGCAATTTATGTACAGCTTGCAAAATGATCCAAGGATTACCAATAGAAGCTCTAGCAATAGCTACCCCATGGCACCCAGTCACATCTAAAGCTCTTTGGACTTTATCAGGAGAATCAATATCTCCATTTGCAAAGACTGGAATTTCAAGAATTTCATTAATTTTGCGGATTTCTTCCCAGCTTGCTTGTCCGCTATAGGCTTGAGCTCTTGTTCTTCCATGAATGGTTAAAGACGAGATGCCAGCATCTTGAAGTCTCATTGACAAATCTTGTCCATTTTTGAGTTCTTCACTCCATCCCAGTCTAGTTTTCACACTCACTGGAACATCGACAGCATCTATAACTTCACGAACAATCTCTTCCGCTAGGCAAGGTTCCTTCATTAAAGCTGCACCATCTTTACCCTTCGTTATTTTAGGAACCGGACAACCCATATTTATATCAATTCCAGCAGCACCTACCTTTTCAGCCATTTGAGCAGCTTCCGCCATTACCTTAGGCTCATGCCCAAAAAGTTGAATGATCACCTTTCCATATTCATCTTTACTTAATCTCATTCGATGAGGATCTTCCTGATACATCATTCCTTTGCTAGAAATCATTTCTGTTGAAAGACGAACATGCTTGGCCAAATCACCAAGAACTTCCCTAATTAGACGACGAAACACCAGATCGGTCACACCTGCCATTGGAGGTATATAGATTTTTTCCAGTTTTTCATTCTCGATTTGAACTAGATTTTGAGGTTTAGTTTGCTCAGGCATTTCCCTATTCAATGCATAGACATTTCAGCGAAACGAGAATAAAGATTGTAGATCATTAAATGTCTAATTCAATATAAAGTGTTTAACGCTTACACTGACGCATTAAACAGTATTTTATCTTTCAACTCTGCTCTCGGTGAACAGCAGGAAAACTTATTGAATTTTAATACATTTGGTTATAGAGGAAAAAGAACAAAGCTACTTCCCTCAAATTTTGGAGTTGTTTTAGCTAAATCACAAAGAAACCTCGATCCAGCGAGGAGTGTTTTCGTTAAAGGAGAAAAAGTAACTAAACTTACTATTGATAAAGATTTCTCGGGAGTTTATTTTTTAGCTAAAGATAACGAAACTGACTATTTAACTAGGTTGGGAGATTTTAAATATCACAGACAACAAAGGCATAAAGATACTTATATTGGACAACCTCTTGAAGAAAGAACTTATCTCGCAACACAAGACGGATATCTAATTATGGGCAATGCAATAGGCCGAGGACCTGTAACCCAAGAAGAAAGATTCAAAGACCCCATGATCGATCCAAACTACACACTTTTTGGAGAGTCACCAATAACAACTCCCGAAAAGAGAATTGGATCTAATGAACCTCTCAAAAAAGGCCCACTAATACCAATCGACTTAACAAGAGGAGCAAATGGTTTAATTCTCGATCGTTATGAAGATTTACGAACAAGCAAAAATGGAGTAATTGAAGGGCTAAGAAAGGGCCTTTGGGTACCTTTATACCAATTAGCTTTGTACTCGGTTCCAAATCCGGATGGTTTAGCATTCATTGGCAATACTCCATACAGAACTGAGACTGAACAGAGTGGTTTAAAGCAAGCAGCTCCTCCCAATGTAAGAATTCGCAGCGAGCAGGTAGAAAAAAGCAATATAAATCTTAGATACGACTCTTATCACTACCGAAATCTAAGAAATAGCCTCAACCTCGCACTTCAACTACAAAGATCTAATAATCAATTACTTCAACAATTTCAACAACTTCTAACTGGATAGCCAAGAAAAGCTTAAGGAAGTTTTGGAAATTATGTAACACTAAGTATAGGTATTTCCATAATTGAGCCAGAAGAGAGTATTGATCCAACAGAACACATTCACAATGCTTATAATGATGCAGATAAAGCTTTATATAAAGCTAAAAGAGAAGGAAGAAACAGGTTGAAATTTTCTAAACAAAGCGAAGCAGTATAAATGAACTTTGAATCTGTGCATAATACATTCTCATGAGCTCTCAGAGTTAAAATTCTTTGTAATCTAAAGGTTTCAATTCCAAGTTAGTTTTTTTAGAAATCTGTTTAAGCTCACTTCTTTGAGATTTTTCTATAAGATTAATCAGTTTTTGCAATTGCTCATCAAGGCAACTTGCATCTAGAAAGGTAATATTTAGGCCTTTTTCAAGCTGTTTTTGTGCAAGCTGAAAAAGAAACAAAGAGCTGAAACTTTCATTTGATAAGTGAACCCCAGCGGCTGAAATCCTTACACAAAACAAAAATTGCTCTCTATCTGAATCTTCGAGAGATTGTTGCCATAGAACTTCAAAAAATTCGTGGGCTTCAAAAAATTCACCTTGATTGAAGAGATCTATACCTTGCTTCAATAAGTCTTGTTGCTCATCATCCAGCATATATGATTTCTCTTCCTTTCATGTTAAATGGATATTTATTGTTCTTAATTAATTGTATTTTATTAAAGTAATCAATTTGATGCTGAAATCAACTCTGGCAAATCAATAATTGCTGCAATTTCTTTATCAATAAGACCATCCACTTGCTTTACAGCTTCTTGTCCCGCTAAATCTATTAAAACTATTCTATTAGAACGAACTTTTATATTTATCCTACGCAATTCCCTCTCAATTTGTCTAATACGGACTTGAGACAGAAACTGACTTTCTGGGCTCATAGTATCCAAAGCAGCTGCAGCTTCAATCTTAGCTTGTTTAAGTTCATGAACGGCTAAGGCTTCATCTACTTTTTCTTCCTTATATTCATGGAATTGACTTCTAACTCTTTCTGCTACTTGATCGATCATCATAAACATAATCACCATTTCAGTTTGACTTAGCTGAAGGCGATCGCTATTTTTTCGTGTCTTTCCATTGATTAAATCACTAGCTAAGCCAGCCCCTACATAACTCGCAAGTGCAGATGTATCTGCAGGTGTTACCGATTGTAAGGCATAAAACGGTAAGAAAATTGCCGTGTTGAGTATTTGACTAAGTACTTGGTTTTTCTTTTTATTTTGAGAGTCTGGAGTTAGTTTCTCTACTATAAATCTTATTGTTTTGTTTCTTTCTAATGTTGCTCTCCATAAAATGGTTAATTGCTCTTGTTCCGCTCTGGTTAAGGCGCTGTCAATTTTCTTCTGCTCTTCTTCCTGTAAATTCAAAGAAGGTTGGATAAAGTTCATTGCGTCAATTGTCTTTTGGCTATTTTTCTTACGATCCGCAGTGATTTTTTGCAATTCTTTATTTTTACTTTTTAAATCATTTTTTTCTTGCTCTTTATTGTTAATAGAAATAGGAGAAAAATCACTATTAGCATTACTTTCAGGAATTGATTTACTAGTTTCCTTTTCTTCTTCATCTTGAGTCTTTACTCTGGTAGATGTCTTTTTAGATCTTGGAAGTCTCTTAACTCTTTTGATTCTTTTGACTTTATTTTTCTTTTTTTTAGGAGGATTAGTTCTTTCTGGTAACGTTGCCTTCGGATTATCAAGAGACTGATCTAATTTCCCATCCAAAGCTAAATTTTGTTTTTCTTCTTTATTTACTGAAGTGAGCTGTTTAACCTGGCTTTCTAAAAAAGTGGTTGATTTCAGAGAGCTATCCTTATCGTTAATATCATTTGTTCCTCTCCCCGAAGTACTTATTAAAAGATTGAGAGGCAATATAAGGAGAGAGAATATAAATATTTTGTTTTTTGGAACTGTAAAAATCATTTAATTTATTTAAATGTTTAGTATTAGCAATCACCAATGTTAAACATCTATCATGTTACTCATTGTTGAACTCATTATTTAATTTGTTATATTAGCTCATTTATGGTCATAGATATATTTGTCTAAAACTTCTTGAACAATTTATTTAACTTTGAAATTATTGAATGCGGAATTATGAAATTTAGCTTTAAAAAATTACTAAACTTCGTTTGTATTATTTTCTCCTTACTCTTTCTGGTAAGTTGTGGAAAGCAAAATGATCATAAAAACGGTCAAATGCTTATTCCATACCAAATTCATACCGCACTAAAAATCAATGTAATAGGGTTTAAAGTTTTTTCGGATACTTCATCAATTAAACATTTACCTCCGCCAAGCAAAAATACAAAATACATTGCAGTCAGATTTGTAGCTTCTAACCCTGGTAAGCATAGAGGAAGACCAACTGTTACTTTTGACAAGATAATTGACAAGATATACATTGATTATCCTTCTTATGAACATAAATCTTATAAGATGAATAGGCCTGAATTGTGGATGAAAGGAATGTTCGAAGATTTATCAGAGTATAAATCCGGAAATAAAGGTATCCTTCTAAAAGAATTAAAACCCGGTGAGTCAATGACAGGATGGCTACTTGGTAGTATTCCCAAAGATATCAACCCTCCTTATGTCCTAAAAATACAACCTTCAAAAAAAGTTGGAAGAGTTGTGCCATTACAAATAGAACTAAAATCAATTTAAACTTCTTGACAATTAGTTTTCAAACTTCTCAATAAGCTTCTCAAGAAATATTTTTGTGTACAAATAACTGAGCCCTCCTTGAAGATAAACCGAATAAGGTTCTCTTATTGGACCATCGGCTGATAGTTCACTCGTTGACCCCTCGATAAAGGTTCCTGCTGCCATAATCAACTCATCCGAGTATCCGGGAGTATTATCTGGGAATGGGGTTAAATGTGAATCAACTGGGCTATTTTCTTGAAGTAATTTACAAAAAGAGAGTAATCTCTCTTTACTTTTAAGATCTAGTCTCAAAATTGTGTCGGTTCTTGAATCTTGGCTTCCTGGCAAAGATTGTATTGACAAGTACTCACACACTTTGGAGGTCAGGAGACTTCCCTTTAATATTTCTAAAACAATTAAAGGCGCCATGTACAAACCTTGAAATAATAATCTTCCTTGGTTGAAATTTGGTCCCCCTTCTGAACCAATTCCCGGACAAGTCAGTCTATTGGCAGTATTATCGATTAATGATTTCCGACCAACAACATATCCTCCAGTTAAAACGATTCCACCTCCAGGGTTTTTGATTAATGACCCTGCAACCAGGTCTGCTCCAACATCACTGGGTTCTTGTTTTTCAACAAATTCTCCGTAACAATTATCCACAAAGCAGATTGTTTCTGGATTTATCGACTTAATTGATTGAATCAGTTCTTGGAGCTGATTGATATTAACTGATGGTCTATTGGCCGAGTAACCTCTTGACCTTTGTATGCACACCATTGAGGTATCTTTTGTTAGCGAACTTGTGACGGTTTCAATAACCTCGCCAAAATCTAGCCAATTCTCATGGTCGATTATTTTTACTTTAACTTGAAGATCTTTCTCTAAATAATTTATTAAAGAATCCAGAGTATCATAGGGGCGATCCAAAGCAAAAACTATTTCATCCTTAGGTTTAAGATTACCTAGAATTGCACATGCAATTGCATGCGTTCCAGAAACAAAATTAACTCTAGCTAGACCAGCTTCAGCATTGAATATTTTTGCAAATACTTGATCAAATTTTTCTCTTCCAATATCATCATGACCGTAGCCTGAAGTAGCAACGAAGTGTTCGGTACCAACTTTTAATTCTTTAAAAGCCAAAGCTACTTTTTTATGATTAAAAAAACTTATTTCTTGGAATTCATGAAATTTACTGGAGATTTGTGACTCCAGTGATTGAACAATAAATTCTGGTGATGTTTTTAATTGATCCTTTATGACCGTTTCTCTTTTATTCAATTGAATATTGGATAAGCTTCGTTATTTCCCTATTAGATACTTTAAAAAGTTACCAAATATGGAAAAACTTAATTGTAATCCACTTTTCAAGAAATATTAATACAAGTCATTGCCTATGAGTCGTACTATTTTAGTTGCTGATGATGAACCTTCTCTCAGGCTACTTGTTAAAGCAACTTTAGCTAGTAGAAAATATACACTTATTGAGGTCTCTAATGGACAAGAAGCCCTGGATTTGGCAAAGCAGATTAATCCAGACATAGTTCTATTGGATGTAATGATGCCTTATTTAACAGGATTTCAAGTATGTACTGAACTCAGGAAAGATCCAAAAACTGTAAACGTACCGATTATTATACTTACGGCAAAAGGTGGGCAAGATGATAAAGATATGGCTTCTTCGGTTGGTGCAAATCATTTTTTAACCAAGCCTTTTAGACCCCCTGATTTATTGAATGCAATTGATTTTGTTTTAGGAAATAAAGTTTGATAAAACTTCTCGAATTTCGATTGCAAATGACTCTTTACATTCTTAAGAAGTAATTAAAAAATGCTAGTGGAATCTCTGAAACATTTATACTTCACTGAGTTTTGGTAAATGTAAATATATCTGTGAGCTCAATAATTAAACCCCTTGGCTTTTCAAAAGCCAGCACTGAACAATGAAACAGAGTTTGACCCAGGTTAGTCATTATTTACAACCTTTTGCTGAAGAGCTAGACAATATTAAAAAGGCCTTTCTTCCAGATTTAGAGAGTTGATGCATTTATTGTCTATATCAATGGGTTCCGAGTTCAAAGAATTAACCAGTTAACTTTTTTTATCGACTTACCGTTATCTTTTACTTCTATAAGGTAATCTCTTTGAACTTTTTCATTTCTTTTATGCGCTCTAAATTTGTATGATTCTTGATCTTGGATAATAGAGTCCTCTGAATTATCTTTTTCTACTTCAAATCCCTCATCTTCAAACCAATACTCAATTAACTTGGACTTTGTTTCCTCTTCTTCGGAGAAGTTTTGAATGCTCAGCCAATCTTCTTCTTGTTTGGTGAATGAGCTAGAGCTTTCATAAATATTTTGAGACTCTGACTCAATTACATCCTTAATTTTTCGTTTAACAGGCGGTGCAACTTTTTGAGCCATAAATTTTATAAATAAAAATTAGCTTGATAATTTATAGTTGCCCTAACAAACAGTGAATACTCATATATGCGTATGGGATCAATGTATTCAAGAAGGAATTCTGCAAATTAATAAACGGATTGCCATTTAACAAATTAAAACCAGCTTATATTTTTTCTTCTCCAATCTTTGATGAACTCGGTTTTAAAGAGCTAGATTAAGAAAAATAAATACAATGTTTCCCTAGATAATTGGTTCTTAATTACATGTGAAGCTCTTAATAATTATTGAGATCTAACCTAATTAGTAGGTAGGGTTGTTATGAAAATTTAGAGGTTTAGTTATGTCAGAGGTAAGACCTGAGCACATCTTTCAGATACCAGAAGTTAATTCGCAAACGTTAGGAATTAACAACAATAGTGGCCATCCAAATCCAGCAATAGAGAGTGGAGGGTCCAGTGATGTTTCATCAAATACTTTGCAGCCAACAGGTGACATACAAGCGCTACAAACGCAAGGAATTGCTGAGAAATTTAACGCTATGGCATAAGGTTCTTTTTATTAACTTCTTTATAGATTTCTTAGTTCATAGTTTGTTCTTAACCTAATAGCTTGAATACAAAACTATGAACTAATTCACAAATATAAATAGCGAAATTGTTCATTTCACAACATTAGAATACAAGCTCTATGTACGAGTTTATAAGCAATACAACTTGGCATATGATAACCTAGATGCCTAACAGCATAAGGTTATGAAAGCAATGAAAACACAACTTGAAACAATTGAAGAGGGAAAATTAAAGCTAGTTTTAGAATTTGAGAAAAACGATTCTTCCAAAGCTTATAGTTATGCTTTAAAAAATATAAGTAAAGATATTAAAGTACCAGGTTTTATGCCCGGCAAAATTCCGCGCACAATAATTGAAGACAGGGTTGGGAAAAACTCAATTCAAATGTATGCCGTTGAAAAACTTGTTGCTGATAACCTGCATAAAGCTGTTTCAGAGCAAAAGCTGGATTTAATATCCAAGCCAGTTCTAGAAAATTCTAATTTTGATTTTGATAATACCCTAAATATTTCTCTAATATTGGAAACAAGACCCGAAGTTGAATTGAGTCAGTATAAAGATTTAGAGGTTGAGATACCCAAATCTGAACTCAAAGATGTAACCATAGATTCTTTGCTCACCGATTTATCGAAACAGATCTCCCCATGGGAAGTTGCTGATGAAGAAGCAATTGTAGAGGAAGGTAATATAATAACAATGGACTTTGAAGGAAAGTTCATTGATGGAAGTGAAATGCCAGACCACAAGGGTACTGACGTAAGAGTCAAAGCTGAAAATGAAAACTTTGCTCCTAATGTAATGGAACAACTCTCTGGCTTAAAGGTTGGTGAGAGCAAAAAAGTACAAAGTTCTTTTCCTTCTGATTATCCAGACGATGACTTCGCTTCCAAAGAAGCCACTTTTGAGGTAACAATTAAAAAAATTGAAAAGCAAAGCTTGATTCCTCCAGGAGAAGAACTTGCAGAAAAAGCTGGCCAGAAAGATATGGAAGCCTTAAAGAAATCACTTGAGTTTCAGATGGAAAAAAGCAAAGAAAATGTTGAAAGAAGCAGAAAACAAGCAGTAGTTTTAAACAAAATTTTATCGAATTCGAAAGTTGAAATTCCTGCATGGCTTGTGGAAAGAGAAGCAAAAGCTCAATTGGAAAGAGAAAAAGCGGCACGCAAAGAAGAGTCTCACGATGATAATTCTGATTCCAATGATGATTTGCCAAGTGAGCCTGATGAGAAAACAAAAGAGACAGCAAAAGGTAAGCTAAAATTCAATTTGGTTTTAGCTGAAATTGCTAGAAAAGAAAATATTCAACTGACTAATAAAGAGCTAGATGCGTATTTAAACTATTGGAAGCAAATGCGACAAATGTCAGGTTTAGGATCTCCTAAGGAAGAAATTCCACAGCAGATAATTAATCAAATGTCCGAAGAATTGCTTTTTGAGAAGATTACCGATTGGGTTATAAAACAATCAAAGGTCACTTTATTGGAAGAGACTGAAGAAAATCTCAAGAAACTGGAAGAAGTTCAAAATTCTCTAACCGGTTTTTTAGCTACTAATTAACCCCAACATTGGATTTATTTTTATATAATCTAATTCGCAATAAGTTTCAAGGAATCATCTAAATCATGTCATACGATATCCATAGTTTTTCAAACCCACAGGTGGACAATTATGTTCCCTATGTTATTGAACAAGGTCCTCGTGGAGAGAGAGGGTTTGATATTTTTTCGAGATTATTGCGTGAGCGCATAATATTCCTTGGAACCCCAGTTGATGACAATGTTGCAAATTTAATTGTTGCGCAGCTTTTACTTTTGGATTCAGAAGATCCTGAAAAAGACATAATGCTGTACATAAATTCACCGGGTGGTTCTGTTACCGCGGGCCTCGCAATTTATGACACAATGCAGCATGTCAGGGCTGATGTAAGCACTATATGCCTCGGTCAAGCTGCAAGTATGGGAGCTTTTCTTTTATCTTCTGGTGCTAAAGGTAAAAGACTTGCTTTGCCCCATGCAAGAGTTTTAATTCACCAACCTCTAGGTGGAGCTCAAGGGCAAGCAACTGACATTGAAATTCAGGCTAAAGAAATTTTAAGAATAAAGCATCAACTCAATGAGATTTTAGCCTTGAATACAGGACAGTCGGTTGAAACCATAGAAAAAGATACAGATAGAGATAACATAATGAAACCTGATGATGCAAAAATATATGGCTTGATTGACGAAGTTATCTCACAAAAGAGAAATGTAGAATCTAAATAGTTATTAAACCGGCACATATTTCATGAATAATATTCTCAGGTATCTTCCGGAAGTAATAGAGACAACTTCTAAAGGTGAACGTAAGTTAGACATTGTCTCTCGCCTAATGCGTGAAAGAATAATTTTTATTGGTGAGGAAATAGATACTCATCTAGCTAACGTTGTTTGTTCTCAAATACTTTTATTAGATTCTGAGGATCCGGAGAAAGATATAACAGTATATATAAATTCCCCCGGTGGCTCAGTTATAGATGGATTAGCAATATATGACACCATTCAGTATGCTAATGCTCCAATAAGTACAGTTTGTATTGGACAAGCAGCTAGTATGGCCTCTGTTCTTTTATTGGCAGGAGCAAAAGGCAAGCGTTATGGTTTGAAAAGTTGCCGAGTGATGATTCATCAAGGTAGTGGTGGAACACAAGGTCAAGCTACGGATATTGAGATTTATACACAGGAACTTATTAGACTGGAAAATTTAATCAATGACATCATGCATAGACACACAGACCAACCAATCGACAAATTAGTAAAAGATCAAAGAAGAGATAACTACATGTCTGCTGATGAGGCACTCGAATATAGGATTATAGACTCGATTGTATAAGCTAAAGTCTTAGAACTTTGGCCTAGTAAAATCTTTGATTCTGAATAAGTTACTCGTGAATTTCTTAGATATTATTCGATTGTATATAAATACAATTCATTAGAAAATGAATTCGAAATAAGGGAGAATACTGATTAATACTGGGTGTTTCATCCCTAGTAAAGCGATTAACGTGCCTCTAACATGGGCAGAATAGATAAGTATTGCCTTTTGGAGTATAGGTGTCATGGCTAGGGGTAGACGTAATAAAAATAGAGGTAATCCTTCTGAATATCCTCAAGATCCCAAGAAACGAATTAAAAAGATTGGCTTTGATGTTAGGGAAAGAATTGTGCCAGGATCTTTTTTGGCGGTAATCCCTTTTGCAGCTGAAGCAATTGCAAATATGAATGCTGTAGATTTTGATTCGGTTCCATTACTCACATTTCCCGTTGACGAAGAAATTAGCTTTCCTTTCTTTGAATACGAAACACCTATTCCATCTCCAGAATTCACTCAAAAACAAACTTCTAATGAAGTTGAGGTCGGTAGAGTTCCCTTGATAGAGGCAATGCCCTACCGAGAAAGTGCCATTAGTGATATCACTCCAATACAAAACCCTCCTAGAGAATCGGCTAATGAACCTTTAGATTTGCCAGAAGCCACAGAAACTCCAGACACGGTTTCTCCCAATATTCCTGAGTTCTTTCAATCGGCTTCAACCGAGGATGATTCGGATACATCCGTGATGATGGATACTGATGATTCCGCAAACCTTCCACCTGAAGCAGCGTTAGCAGTGGACAGAATAGTAAACCAAGGAAGACCTGTTATTTTTGATGCTACTGGTTCCTTTGATTTAGATGGAGAAATAGTAAGTTATACCTTTGATTTTGGTAACGGTCAAACTTATACTGAAACAATCAATAGTGCACCAGATGGAAGATTTGATGGTATTACATCTTTCACTTATAACGAAACCGGTTCAGTTCAAACCTCAGTCACAGTCATTGATGATCAAGGAGCCTCAGATACTGCATTTCAAGATATAAGTATTGTTAATCAAGCGCCCATATTCTTATCACCTGGTGACACAACTCCTGGAATAGCTGGGTTAGAAGATCCTTTATTGAGCGATCCCTCTAATACTCAAGATTCACCTGGAACTCCGTTTATTGAAGGAAGCCTAGATGCAGTCAAGAATGATGGAACAGCTGAATCAATTAACAATATAATTCAGTTTGGTCAGGATTGGACCGCAATTGCTAATGCGGTTGATACAGATGGAAACATTGAGAATTATTTATTCTGGATTGATGAGAACCAAGATGGTGTATTTAGCTCTTTTGAATTTGCAGGTTTGTCGCAAACTGGGGAATTGGATCTTACTTTTAGCGATTTTTCTCTCAATGCTGGTGAAGATTACCAAATGGCAGTTCGAGCATTTGATAATAGTGGCGGTTCAGCAACTTCATTTGATAATTTCCACGTCAACGTAGGCCCTGTTTTTCTTGTTCCCGGCGATGAGAACCCACTTGCTCCAGGAGTGGAAGACAGTACTTTGTCCGATCCGGTTCATATTCAAGACCAATCTTCAACACCCTGGATTGAAGGTAAGCTCGATGCAGTCAAAAACGATGGTTCTCAAGCTTCTATAAATAATGTCGTTCCAAACGATCAAAATTGGACAGCAATCGCTAACGCTTTCGATCAAGATGGAGTTATAGAGGATTACAAGTTCTGGATAAAGGATGAAACGGGAGATTTTGTTTTCGCCGGAAATTCAAAAACGGGTGAAATAAATATCGACCACAATTTATTTTCGCTGAATCCAGGAGAAAGTTATGAAATGAGAGTGGAAGCTTTTGATGATACCGGTGCAAGTAACATTTCACTGGATACTTTTACGGTTAATAGCTTCCCAATCGCACAAAATGACATTGTTTCTACTCCAGAGGATACTATTCTTGAGATCCAGGCTTCGGACTTACTAATTAATGATTCGGATCCTAATAACGATACATTACAAATAGTATCTAACACTTCCACCTCCAATGGCAGTCTAAACTTTGATGGGATCAAATTCACCTATACACCAAGTAAAGATTTCAATGGAAATGATTCATTTACTTATGTAATCTCTGATGGACAAGGAGGTACTGCAAGTGCAACCGTAGAGATAAATGTTACGCCGGTCAATGATGCACCCAGTGCTTTGAATGATTCTTATGATGTATCTGAAGATGCAACCTTGAATATTCCTGCTCAAGGTGTTTTAGACAACGATTCAGATATTGATGGAGATACGCTGCAATCAATATTAGTTTCAGGTCCGAATAATGGTACTTTGAGTTTAAATCCTGACGGAAGCTTCCAATACACTCCGAATCCAAATTTCAATGGAAGTGATTCATTTACATACTTAGCTAATGATGGTTCTGCAAATTCAAATATCGCTACAGTTAACATCAATGTACTGCCAGTTAACGATCCCCCAGAAGCTATTGACGATAACTATATAACCGAGGAAAACACAGCTTTGAATGTACCTTCGGGAACTGGTGTGTTGATTAATGATAGAGATTTAGCAGATCCAGCTGACTTACTTAATGTTTTGAGTGCTGATAGCACAAGTTCGCAAGGTGGCAGCATAACTGTCAATCCTGATGGAAGTTTTTCTTATACCCCTCAAACTGGGTTTTCCGGAGTGGATACTTTCAATTACATACTCACCGATAATAATGGAGGAACTGATACAGGAACTGTTACAGTTTCTGTTAATAAAGCGGGTGTAACACCTCCTGTTGCAGTGGATGACAGTTTTACAGGGTTAGAGGATAACAATCTCAACTTAAATGTTTTAGACGGTTCTGGTGGGGGATTAGACTTTGATCCAGATGGGGGAACATTGAGTGTTGTATCATTCACACAACCTTCTAATGGAACTGTTACAGATAATGGAGGAGGAAACTTTACTTTCACCCCAAATAAAGATTTCTTTGGAACGGATTCTTTTACTTATACAATTTCTGACGGACAAGGAGGTTTCGACTCAGCAACAGTATCCATCAACATTGATCCGGTAAATGATCCTCCTGAGGCACTCAATGACTCATTTACCATTGATGAAGATGGAACTTTGAATATTGCTGCAGATGGAGTACTATCGAATGATTCGGATATAGAAGGAGACCCACTTAACGCAGTTTTAGTGTCAGGCCCATCTAATGGTACTTTGAGTTTAAATCCGGATGGCAGTTTTCACTACACACCAGATTCTGATTTTAATGGAACGGATTCTTTTGTTTATAAAGCAAATGATGGCACAGTGGATTCTAATACAGCCACTGTAACTATAAATGTTACACCCGTGAACGATGCTCCAATAGCTTTGGATGATTTTTATAACACTCAAGAAGATATAACATTAAATATCCCTTCCAAAGGTGTCCTTATCAATGATTCAGATATTGACGGTGATACAATAAATTCCATTTTAGTTTCTGGTCCCTCAAATGGTTCCTTAACTTTGAATCCGGATGGTAGCTTTGACTATACACCCAATAAAGATTATTTTGGAACCGATTCATTTACATACGTAGCCAATGACGGTTCTGAGAACTCAAATCTTGCAACTGTACAAATAAACATCAATCAGGAGAATGATCCATTTGTTGGGGGTATTGATGCTGTTGCTGTACCTACGATTAATTTCTCCGATACCGATACGATTATCCTCGGAGATGATTTAGTTTTTGGAATAGATGTTACCGATAATGATGGAATAGCTTCCACTGGCGGTTACTCATATTCAATTGATGGTGGTTCCACCTCTACCTATGATGATATTGCATCTTTAACTGCTGCTATAAACAAAGAAGGGCCCTCTTTAAATCCGGGAACACATAGTTTAACCGTTATTGTCAAAGATACATTAGGTAATGATGGTACTTTCTTTGACACAATTGAGGTTTTAGATCCTAACTTAACTGCTCTATTAGATGTTCCTGCCAATGCAGCATTTGATATTGACGGCTCAGGACCTGAACCCGCTTCTTCAGGATTCAATCCAGGAGCAATTACTCTAGACGGTTCCAAGTCCTCTAGTGTGCCTTTAGCCCCAATTGATAAATATGAATTTGATTTTGACAATGATGGAACTTTTGATTACACAGAGACTAGTACAAATGCTCCGGATGGTAATTTTGATGGAATAGTTACAAACAACTTTTCAACAGGCGGATCCCAAACCGTTGGGTTGCAAATAACCGATATTTTTGGAAATACTGATTCTACTGCTGCCAGTTTCACAATTAATTCTCCTCCTGAAGCAATAATTACTGCTGGTGATTTTGCGGCAATTGGAGTTTCGACAAACATCTTTGGAAATGATTCTATTGATCCTGATGGTAATCTTCAACAATATAAATTTGAAGTATTCGATCCTACTGGCAATCTAGTTAATACCATAATAGAAACAGCTCCAATTGGTGACGGTGATGTTGCTCACGTATTTACTGAGCTCGGAGTGCATAAAGTTGTTTTAACAGTTACAGACAGTCTCGGTTTAACTGACTCTGTGACTCATAATATTGAGGTAGTAGAAGCTCCTACGGCTAATTTGTCAACCTCTTCTGATGGTGGCTCTGGAAGTCAGTTAGCTTTCAATGATACAAGTGACAATGGGGGGACAGTAGATCCTAATGTAAATGTAAACCCAGACTTCGATAATAATCCTTCAGATGATTACGTTCCCCCGGAAATTGGAGATGAAGGGTTTGTAAATAACGACAATAGTGGCCAAATCAATCCACAATCCTTTGGTAGTGAGTTTGGACCCAATGGGTTCTCTGCACCAGATCCAGATCCTATTACTCCTCCAGCTGAAACCATAGAGGTAATAAATGCTGACGCTTGGGTTACCTTAACTGCTCAAGATTCGAGCAGTGCTTTAGGCCCAATTGATAGATATGAATATGACTTTGATAATGACGGTATTATTGACTTTGTTGAACAGAGATTAGATACTGATGGTGATGGAACAGTAGACTCTAATCTATTCAGTCTCAGCGGGATTCCATTGATTGATCCTACGAAAAACACTAGCCTTGGAAGCGATATTGAACTTACTGGAGGTGCTCAGCCGACGGAAGTAATAGTTGATATTAATCCTACTTTAAGCTTTTCAACAATAGAAGAAGCTGAAGAGTTCTTGAATACTTTTGATTTTAGTGCAAGTTTAAGTAGCACGGACCCCAATAAAGTTGAATATGGGCTGAATGATTACACTGTTACTTTAAAGTTTGCCGATGGTAGCCAGGAATCTGAGACTCTTCAATACTATGTAATTAGTCCAGAGCTTGCTTCTGAAGACAGCTTAGACACTTCATTCGATGGAATAACCAAGTTCAAATACTTACTGGGTCCAGACGACCAACCTGATGAAGTTCCACATGTTAACGCGGTACAAGAAGATGTAGAGTTTCTTGATGTATCTGCAAAAGCAGTGGTAACGGATATATTTGGATTACCTGCAACTGCAACTTCTAAATTTCAATTAAGTTTATCTTCTTTGATTCCTCCAGTTATAGAACTAGATTCTGTCACCTCAAATGGAATTGATCCCAATATACCTAACAATGAATATTATGAAGGGGTTCCAATTGAGTTTGATTTTAGTAGTTCTTATGATGAAGATGGAACTTTAGAGGAATATCTATTGGATTTAAATGGAGATGGAACCTACAACATAAGATCTTCTTCCTCAATTTTAGAGCATACTTTCACCGAAGCTGGAACTTATAATATCTCTTATACTGGCGTTGATGATGGAGGTCGCTTAGGCAACATTGAAAGTCTAACTATAGAAGTTCAAGACAATCAAGCACCAACATTGAGCCCTGTAGCTTCCTCAGATTTTTTAACTACCTTTGATAAAACATCTACTGACGAATCAACCACATTCACATCCAATGCACAAGACTCCGATGGAGATGTTGTTAAATGGGAATTTACTTTTGATTTTTTCCTCAACCAAGGATTTGGATGGCAATTAAGCAGAACACCTGATATTACCGAATGGATTGGCGGTTACGATCATAATGGTGATGGTGTAATTGGATACATCGGACTCGATTCTAGTGGAAATGTAATCGATGAAAGATTTGACTATGCTGCAGATGGAGTTGCTGATGGCATTGTGAATTACACCTATGACACTGCTGGTGATTTCAACTATCGAGTGACTGCTTTCGATAATCTCGGAGTTCGCTCAACAACAACGGCATCAGTATCAGTCGCGGTTCCTTCTTATGTAAATTTAAATGCCGATCCGGAGGTTATTAACCCTGGAGAGGCTTTAACTAAATTGGATGCTAGTGGTGCAACCAGTGGGTTTGGGGAAATCATAAGATATGAATTCGACTTTGAATACAGTTCCAGCGAAGACTCTCTCGACGGAAAAACTGATGGAATAAGTTCTATTGAGTATGTTGAATGGAAAGGCGGTTACGATCATGATGGAGATGGAATAATTGACGCTTCAGAGTCTGTAGATCGTACTGATGATGGCACTTTTGATGGCAAATTTACTGGAGAATATTTTTACGATGACAATACTCCGAGGGACCTAACAACTGTAGTTAAAATAACTGATAGTTTAAACAACACTTATATTGATAATGACTCAATAACCATTAATGCTAATCCAAACTTGGGTATGAATGTTAGTTATGCTGACCCTAAAAACCCTGGAACTTTGGTATTGATTGACTCTTCATCTGTGGATGGACCATCCTCTGATGATCAAGATGTCAGAATTTATACGGGAATAGATGTTTTTGAGTTTAGCGGGATAGATGTTTACGAGTTTAATATCTATGAAGTGGGTGATGTAAATGGAAATAGCACTCCCAACGAATTGGTTAGTACGTACATCGAAAGAT
Organism: Candidatus Caenarcanales bacterium; assembly: GCA_030065015.1. Classification (GTDB taxonomy): domain Bacteria; phylum Cyanobacteriota; class Vampirovibrionia; order Caenarcaniphilales; family Caenarcanaceae; genus JASJDU01. The sequence goes on from JASJDU010000001.1 coordinate 116,454, forward strand.
TTGGAACTAATACTCTTTACAGTTCGGTAGCAGGAGATGTTAGTAACGCTGATACGGCTGACCAAGATAATGCTATTTCACTAGCTAGCGCAGCAAGACAAGCAGTATTGGATGGCGGCGGCAGCGCGAGTGCAGCTGATACGGCCTATGATAATACATACAACGCTCACCGAATAAATGGTTATCAATTTAGCGTTGGGGGTATTCACACTAGTGCAGTTTATTCATCACTGAACGAAATGAATACTGCTTTACAAGAATTTAATTCTGACGTGAAGAGCGATTCAACCGGAGAATATGTAACTCCAGGAGACTATGCTGTCACAGTAACATTATTTGATCCAGATGGTACACAAGTAATTTCTCAAACTGGAGTTGTCAATGCACCCGATGGCGTTTGGAGTGGAAGTGTTAAATACGAATTCCCTGAGCAGGGAACTTATAGAATCCACGTTAAAGGAACGGACTTTTTTGGTTTAAGCGGAACACATGAAACCACTTTTACTGCCTATGAAGGAACTCCCTCCGTAGATTATCAAATCTATCAAAAGGATCAATCGGGAGATCTTATTTCTCCAGTTATGATTGGGAGCGCAAGCAATGTGGCATCTTATAATCCTGGTGACACAATGTATTTTGATGCTTCTGGAACTACAATACCGGATGGGAAAGGTAGCATCGTTGAATATAGATTTGACGGGAATGGAGATTCTTTCTTTGAATATATTGAAAGAAGAGAGGTCGGTACTGATGGAATATTGGGAACAGCTGATGATGTTTTCAGTGCCTACTCTGGAAGTATAGCCGCTGGAGATGATGGAGTTCTTGGAACAATAGATGATGTTTTGGAAAACGTTTCAGCAGTAACTTTTGACGGAAGTTTTGATGGAATATACCAACACACTTTTGCAGAAGGTGATATAGCAAGAGGAACCGTAGTTGAATCAACAGTACAAGTGGTATCTGATAGTGGTGTAGCCTCAACATCTCTGAATAACCTTTGGAATTTGAATTACTCTCCAGTAGTTGAGGATATTAATGCTAGACCATCCGAGGAAGCTTGGTATGGAGATTTAGCGATTGGGATTTTCACCGTTGATAATGACCAAAGCACAAAAGATATAGTTTTGGATGGCGCTTTTAAAATATTGGATGCTGAAACCTTTGTTGCGGAATATTCTTTTGAGTGGGATTCTAATGGAGATGGTACTTTAGACTCTAGCTATACTGAAACATCATCTAATGCACTGGATGGAACCTTTGATGGATTGGCTTCAGTCAATTTTGACAACAGTGCAAATGATGGCTCTCCAGATGTAAGAGAAATTAAAGTTACAGTGGTTGATTCAATGGGACTTTCGGATTCTATATCGAATTACATAACCATAAACCAAGCTCCTGAAAATGATTTGATTTCCTACAACAGTTTTACCAATCAAGAGTCCAGTATTTTTTCAGTTGGTCAATCAGTCGAGTTTAGAAGTCAATCATCGGATATTAATGAAACACAAGATCCTTCTAGCATAGATAAATATTTACACCTTGGCTCTATTGGACGATATGAATTTGATTTCAACAATGATGGTGTTTTTGATTATACGGAGTCAGATCCTGGCTTTATATTCTGGACACAGGGAAGAGACTTCTCAAATTATGATGAACTCAATTTCGGAATAAGTGAAGATGGTTCCTCAGATGGAGTTGCTTTCAATACTTATACTTCAGAAGGAACTTATACAATTAATGTGAGAACCACTGATTTTTCAGGTTTGACAAGCGAATCAACAACCTCCGTAACGATTGTTGCACCTCCAGTGGTTAGTCTCGATGTAGCTGGAGTTGATGAAGTGGATGGAGTGGATATTGTAAATCCGAATTCTTCTTCTGTAAATAACACAATTGACTTGACTGCAACATCTCCGACTGCAGTCGAGTACAGATTTGATTTAGATAATGATGGAGTTTACGAAATCATTAACAGTACTGGAATAATTGAAGACTATCAAACTAGCTTGGATGCAGGTGTTTACGATGCAAATGTAATAGTTTTAGATTCAGAGGGCCTGTTCGCTAGTGATAGTGTACAGTTCAGAGTTAATGAATCTCCCAGTTGGCTAGAGATAACAAGAGATGAGCTGATTAATCCGGGCGGAAAAATAAGTTACTTTTTGAGCAATGCCACTGATGATATTGGGGTTGATCGTTTAAGAATTGATTTTAATACTGATATAAACGGGAATGGACAAGACGATGATTTTGTATTGTTTAACAGTTCTCTGCAAATTATTGATGGAGATGCGAGCTTAATATCCGAAAATGACTCACTAAACAAATTAATTACTACTGCTCAAATTTCTGAAGTTGGTACTTACAATATAACTCTCACAGCAATAGACAAGTATGGGTTGACGGCTACTGATTCTCATACTTTTGAGGTAAACACACCTCCCGTTTTAGAGACCTCTGAATTGGGAATTATTGGGGCTGGAAATCAATTTGTTATAGATGCATCGAGTTCAAGTGACACTCAAAACAATTTAACCAAATACGAATTTGATTTTAACAACGATGGGACATTTGATTATACAGAGTGGTATCAAGGATTCGATCATAACCAAGATGGAGTAACAACCTTTCTAGAACGAACTCAAGATCTAGCTCTCGATGGAACTTTTGATGGAAGAGTTAGCTCATCATTGAAGTTGGATTCAAATGGTGACGGTACTGTTGATACTGCGATTGGGGATTTATTCTATGGAACACCCGGAAACTACACCTATACAATTCAAGTTTCTGACAGTCTCGGTTTAACCGATTCCAAAGCATATACTTTTGATATTGTGGAAGGTCCTCAAACATCTTTCAGTGAGACTCCAACCTCCCTAGTAAACCCAGGAACTTTTCAATTTATAATTGAAGATATTAGTTCTAATTCGACAGAGATTGACACTTATGAGTTGGATATCAATAGTGATGGAACCTTCGATCTTCAGTCAGCAGATGGAACTTTCAATGTAGAGTTTAGCACTGCTGGATCTCAAACTCTCACCGCAAAAATAACCGATAAACTGGGTCTTTTCAATGAAAAAGATTTTACTTTTTCAATCAATGCGGCTCCAGAAATAACCAATTTTGATGCAGTAACAAATTCAGAAGATGGCCTAAAAGACGCAGATAACAATGTTATTAAAGCCGGTGAGGCTTTAAGTCATCTCCTATTTTTCTCAGATGTTGACGAAAATGCTAGCTCATTTTCCTTCTCTGTTAATGGAGGATCCGTCAACGAATACACTAGTTTGAATGCGTATCAAGATGCATTAAAGGCTTTTGACACTTCTGGCTTAGCTTCTAACCAGGTTCACACTTTAGAAGTAACAGTTACTGATAATCTCGGCTTAAGCAAAACAGAGGCTTCCAACTTCACAATCAATGCTGAGCCCACTCCCATTATTGATGCAGTAAAAGACAATGAGCTGAATCAAGTATTTGACAGCATTGACTTCTTAATTAATAGCGGTTCTTCACTAGACTTTGATCAGAATGCTCAGTTTTATGAATATAGAATAGATGGTGAACTTTGGAGCCTACAATACACTTCCGCTTCAGCCTTCACGAATGCTATTAATAACGCGGCATCTTCTTTAGAGATTGGGGAACATACAATTGAAGTAAGGGTAATTGACTCTCTAGGATTAATCGGAAACTCTTCGAGTAATTTTACAATTAATCAAGCAACCACTATCACTTCTTTGGATCCGGTCGATTCAGGTCTTGGCGCATCGGGCAATATTATTAATCCTTCTGCAAGCAATGGACATTCTTTATCACCGAGCATTTCTATTGAAGAAGGCAACTCCCCAGTCACTGAATATCAATATAATATTTCTCAAGGAACGAGTATCGACTCTGCAAATTGGGTTTCGGTAGACAAAGATATTAATGGTGATAATACTTTTGATTCTGATGACTTAATTCAAGCAATAAAAAATCAAGGAGATACTTTAACTCAATCCGGAGATTATATTTTAGCGGTTAAAGCCAAAGATTCCATTGGAGAAGGCCCAGTTACAACTGAATCTTTCACCGTTAATGACCAGCCCAAATTGACAATTGATTCAATTGGCCAAGACACTTCAGGAGCAGATTCAAACTCAGATCTCATAAACCCCGATGAGAGTTTAAGCTCTTCAATTGATTTTGATAATGTAACTGGTGAAATTGCGAGTAACGGTGTATCAGTGACCCTTGGTGGAAGTACAAACACCTTCAATACAACTGCTGAAGCAATTTCATTTATTGACAATTTTGATTTAAGTACTTTGTCTGTGGGAGATAACACGCTATCAGTAACTATTACCGATGAATTTGGTCTATCCGATACTGCTTCTCATGTTTTTGCAATCAATGAAAGTCCAAATATTGCTTCTATTGATTCTGTAGAAGGAGATATCGACAATGTGATCGTTAAAGGAAATATGAATTTTGCTATCGAAGCATCAGACTCAAATAATAATATTAATGGGTATCAATTTAAGTTTGATGGTGGCGATTGGTCAGAAACTTATTCAACCGTTGAATTATTAGCTTCTGCTGTTAATAGTACCGGCAATTCTGCAGAGCTGGGAGAACATACAATAGAAGTGAAAGCTTTAGATAGTCTTGGTCTAGAGTCATCAGTTGCAACATCCAATTTTACAATTGCAGATGCGGTTTCCATAAATAGTTTAGATGCAGTTTCTACTGGTTCTGGCGCTGATGGAAATATTATTAATCCCGCCGGGCAAAACAGTTTGAGCCTAGATGTTTCTATAGATGTAAGCGAAGGAAGCATTCCAATTAATTCTTATGAATACAGTATTTCCAAGCTTGGACAATCCGATTCATTCATCAATGTAACGGATGTTAACAATGATAATTCGACTGATGAACAGGATTTAATCAAAATGATTAATGATTCAGCTTCTTCCATAACCGAAGCTGGGAACTATATTCTCAAAGTAAAGATTTCTGACGCACTAGAAACTGCAACTGCATCTAGCAATTTCACCGTTAATGACAGGCCCTCAGTTACATCCTTCGATGTTGTCTCCGAGGATTCACCGAATGAAACACAAGATTCAGGAAATCTGATAAATCCCAATACTAACTTTAATCCAAGTATAGTTGTTGACAATACAACCGGAACAATTTCAAAATTTGAATATTCTCTCGACGGAACAAACTATTCAGATTTTGATGGAAGTACAATCCCCGGAGTAACTAGCGGAACTAGTATTTTTGTGAGAGTTACCGATGAATATGGTCTAACTTCTGATTCAATAGAATCAACATACACTGTTAACAAAGCCCCTGAAGGTGGTGGCATAGACGCAAATGTTTCCGATGCTGATAATACCTTCCATATTGGAAATATGGATTTTGGCTTCACCTCTTCTTTTACTGATTCAACCGGAGAAATAACCGAATATCAATACAGACTTAATGGTAATAATTGGCAAACTGGTTTTACTAATGTAACAACCCTGACATCTTCCATCAATTCTTCTGGAAATGGATTGAGTATCGGTGAGCATACCTTAGAAGTTAAAGCAATAGACTCACTCGGATTAGAATCAAGCGTAAAATCTTCAAATTTCACCTTGGGCAACCCAATTTCCATAACCGGCTTAGATGCTGTCAAAGGCTCGGCTGAAGATATTGTAAATCCTCAAGGTTCTAATTCTCTTCCATTGGATGCCGCTGTGACAATAACAGATGGCGGCATTCCAATAGACTCCTATGAGTTCAAAATAGATAGTTCCAAAGAATCAGGTTCTTGGACTACTGTAACCGATGTGAATGGTGGGGGAATTGACACTTCTGACTTAATTGACATGATTAACAGTGCTTCTTCTTCCTTAACTAATGAAGGCGAGCACACCTTATTTGTTAAAGCTACCGACGCGATAGATTCTTCGACTGCTAGCACAACATTTACGGTTAATGACCAACCCGTTATTAGCAATTTCGATCCGGTTCCATCCGATCAAGTTAATGAGACCTTAGATGACGGAAATCTGATCAATCCTAATGTCTCTTTCAATGTGAGCTTTGATACCTCTAACGATGTCGGTACAATCGCAAAATTTGAATATTCTCTAGACGGAACTAATTTCACTGAATTCAATGGAACTTCGATACCAGGAGTCAACAGCGGTACTCAGATATTTGTCAGAGCTACCGATGAGTTTGGATTGGTATCCGAAGTTGTTTCTGAAAGTTTCACCTTAAATGAAGCTCCTTCAGTTGGGGATATAGATGCAAATGTTTCGACAGGGAATACTGTATTTGCGGTTGGAGAGTTCGACTTTGGAATTGTTTCAAACTTTACTGATACGACAGGAAACATTGTCGAGTATCAGTATCGTTTAGATGGAGGAACTTGGCAAACAGGTTTTACAGATACAAACTCATTAACTTCAGATATTAATTCCGAAGGAAATTCTTTAGATATTGGTGATTACACTCTTGAAGTTAAAGCGATTGACTCTCTTGGCTTGGAATCCCAGGTTGCATCAGACAATTTCACCTTAGGTAGACCCGTGGAATTAAGCAATCTTGATGCCGTTGCTGGCTCAGATGATGGGGCAAATGTAGTAATTAATGAAATGTCAATTCTTGGGACTGATCAGGTTGAATTAATTAATAGAGGGAATGAAGTCATTGATATATCTGGATGGTGGTTCTGTTCTAAATTCAGCTATGCTCAATTGAGCTCTTTAAATATAGTTTCCGGTAGTCTCAATCTCAATCCGGGAGAAACGGTTGTTCTATCTGGATTTAGCCTTGATGATTCAGCTGGAGATCTAGGCCTGTACAGTTCCAATAGTTTTAGTAGTACATCCGCTATTCAAGATTTTGTTCAATGGGGTGCTAGTGGACAAGGTAGGGAGTCAGTTGCTGACGCAAAAGGAATTTGGACGGCTGGAGATTTTATTAATGTTTCATCTCTTACATCCGCACAATCAATAGAGTTCGATGGTCTTGGCAATTCATCCTCTGATTGGTATATCCAAGCTACTCCCACTTTCGGTTCAGCAAATCAATTCCTCGATGCATCTGTAGCTAATATAATAAACCCAACGGGGCAAGGTGGGTTAAGTCTTAACGCTTCACTATCCATCGATGATGGTGGTACTGGATTGACTTCTTTGCAATTCAGCTTAGTGAAATCAGGTCAGGTAGAAAGCTTCACCACAGTAACGGATGTTAACTCTGACACAAAAGTAGACGAGCTTGATTTAGTGAAGATGGTGAATGACAGAACATCTCTACTGAGCTTACCCGGTGAATATGATTTAACCGTGCAAGCTACAAATGCTATTGATTCAGACTCTGTCTCAACTTCCTTTTTCGTGAATGATTCTCCAGTTGTCTCTAATTTGGATGCAGTTTCACAAGACGCAACAAATGAATCAATAGACAGCGAGAATTTAATTAAACCTGATTCTGATTTAGATATTTCATTCAACTCTAATAACCAATTTGGAGTTGTGAACAAATATGAATATTCCTTTGACGGTAGTAATTTCAATGAGTTTAATGGAGCAAGTATTTCAGGTGTTAATAGCGGCTCTCAATTATTCGTGAGACTGACAGATAATTATGGATTAACCTCCAACACCTTGATGGATTCTTATACAATCAACGAAGCTCCTTCCAACGGAACAATAGATGCAAATGAAAGCGATGCTGATAATACCTTCCATATTGGAAATATGGACTTTGCTATAACCTCAGATTTTACAGATAGTACTGGTAGCATAGTTGAATACCAATATAGACTCGATGGTACTAACTGGCAGGGTGGTTTTACTGATACAACGACTCTAACATCTTCAATCAATAGTGCTGGAAATACTTTGAGTACTGGTAGTTACACTGTAGAGGTTAAGGCTGTTGACTCACTTGGTTTAGAGTCTCAAGTTGCAACTTCCAACTTTACACTTGCTAACCCAATTACAATCTCTGGATTGGACGCAGTGAAAGATTCAACCTTAGATGTGATTAATCCTGAAGGGAAAGCAGATCTTGGACTCAATGCGGATGTAACGATTAACTCTGGTGGTATACCGATAGAATCATATGAATACAAGATTGACAGTACTAAAGAGACCGGTTCCTGGACTACTGTAACAGATGTAAATGGGGGAGGAATTGATACTTCTGACCTAATTCAACTTATTAACAATTCGAGTGCTTCAATAACAAACGATGGTGATCATACATTATTTGTTAAGGCAACCGATGCAGTTGATTCTTCAACCGCAAGTACCACATTTACGGTTAATGATTTACCAACAATTATCAACTTTGATCCTGTACCCTCCGATGTTCAAGATCAAGCACTTGATGATGGCAATATAATTAATCCAAATGTAGATTTTGGTATCAAGTTAGATGTAGATAACACCCTTGGAAATATTTCGACTTTTGAATATTCCTTTGATAACACAAATTGGAATACTTTCGATGGTACAACTGTACCCGGTGTGACATCTGGAACACAAATGTTTGTTAGAGCAACTGATAGTTTCGGTCTCGTTTCTGAAGCAGTTTCAGCCAATTTTACGGTTAACCAAGCTCCTGGAACTGGGTCTATAGATGCTCACATTGGTGATGCGGATAATACTTTTGATGCAGGTCAGGTTAATTTTGGAATAACAAGCGCTTTTAGTGATTCAACTGGAACTATCGTTGAATACCAATACAGAATTGATGGTGGTACTTGGAACGGAAACCTTACCAATACTTCAAGTTTAACTTCTGCCATAAATACAGATGCAAATACCAACTTTACCGGAGGAACTCACACTATTGAAGTTAAAGCCATTGACTCCTTAGGATTAGAGTCAGGAATTGCTTCTTCCAGCTATACAATAACTCAACAAAATCTACAAATAAATAGCTTTGACGCAGTATCAACTGGTGCTGGTGAAAGTAATAATATTGTCAATCCTGGTGGAGAGAACAATTACAACTTAGCGGCAGCAATAGATATTACTGAAGGTGCTTCTCCTGTAACTGAGTACCAATATTCAATCTTCAGAACAGAAGATGTGGTTGATACTTGGAAAGTTGTTACTGATCAAGATAGCGACACAGATGTCGACAAAGATGATTTGATTCTTGCAATTAATGCTGAGACAAATAATCTTTCTGCTGCTGGAGACTATGTATTAAAGGTGAAAGCTTATGATGAAAACAATGAGCTAACTAAATTGGTCTTGAATTTTGATGGAAGCGGAACAGAAGAACTAACATTATCTGATGGTTTAAATCCATTGTTTGAAAATAGCTTTTTTGATGATTACACAACTACTGTTAAAGCAGGTGAATCTATTGAAATAAACCTAACTGGTTCTGATTTCAATGAATATCTCCAGCTACTTAATAAAAATGATAGTACTTTAATTCAATCAGACGATAATAGTGGTGATGGAGATAATGCAAAAATAACTTACACAAACTCTTCCACTTCCGATTTAGATGTAATAGTCAGGGCAACCTCTACCTCTCCTCAATACTCAACTGGTAGTTACACCATTTCTGCTACTAATCCCAATACAAGTGACAATTACACTCTAATTGGAGAAAAGGTTATTGACGGTGGAATACTTGCTACTGATGGTTTCACAGTTAATGATAGACCCACAATAAACATTATTGATGCAATTGAGACTGCTGTTCCTGGCTCAGTTGATAATGTTGATAACTTAGTTGCTGCCAGTACAGATTTTAAAACTGGTTTCTCATTTTTCAATACAATAGGAAGCGCTAGTGGTTACGAATACAGTATAGATGATGGTACTACATGGACATCTTTTGACGGTTCTGCAGGAGAGCTTACAGTACCAGGTCAAACAGAATCCGGAGAGATTCAAATTAGAGTCACTGATGAATACGGTTTAACTTCTGAACTATCAACAGCAGATGGTACTGTTCACGGAACGCTTATTAATGATGGTGTTTCTAATCCATTAGATTCAAATAGTAATCGTTACTACGATGATTATTCCTTCACTTTGGGTGCTGGTGAGACAGTATCTTTATTAATGATTGGTGATAATGTGGCTGAAAATCTTTACTTAATAGACAAAAGTACTGGGGACGAACTTAGAAATGATACTGGTAGTGAAACGTCGAATTTCTTTGCTGATGCAAGAATAAGTTATTTAAATTCATCCACTTCTAGTATCGATCTAATTGCAAGAGCAAGTCATCGATACAATGATCAATTAGGTGATTATAGTTTGACTGTAACTAATAATTCAGATGGCTCAAATTATCAGTTAACCCCATTAACCGATAAAGGTATTCCTTTAAACCAATTTTTCATCAACACAGCGCCAACTCCATCAATTGATACTGTTGACGCAAACAATGACAATATAATTGCGGAAGGCAATATGAACTTTGCTATTAATTCTGGAGTATCCTTGGATGCCAACGATAATGTTGCAAGTTATGAATATAGGATTGATGGTGGCTCCTGGCAAACTGGATTTACTTCTCAGTCAAGTTTAACTAATGCTATAAACGCTGCTGGAAATGCTTTTACAATTGGAACTCACACTGTTGATGTAAAGGTTATCGATAGTTTCGGCCTTGAAGGAAGTGATTCGGATTCCTTCACAGTAGTTAATGGTTTAACAATCAGCGGATTAGATGCAGTATCCCAAGATGTAACGAACAGTGGAGTCGCCGCGAACGAAACCAATAATGTTGCTGTCCCCGGCTTCCTTTCTCCAACTGTAACAATTAACGCATCACCGGGTGATTCTATTAGTGAGTATGCTTTTGCTGTTCAAAACAGCAAGTTATCAGGTAGTTTTGATTCAAATGACCCTACAACTGATATGAGAGGCTACACAGTTACCTATGATGAATTTGAAACGACATTGAAAGCCGGTGAAAATATTGATATTGATCTAATTACTGATCTAACATCCAGCGACAGCCTGCATATTCAGATTATTGATCAAACTGACGACAGTTTACTTCTGGATACTTGGGACTATGGAACTACTGGTGATTTTCAATATACAAGCAATTCAACTTCAGATACTGATGTAACAATAAGACTGGGAATAAGAGAAACAAATCCAGATGTGGCATACACTGTAACCTCTAGCACACATTCTCTCAAAGAAGACTGGAGAACATTTACGGATGAAACAAGCTTTAAAGCAGCTTTTAATAACTTTGATGGAGAAAGCTTAGGAAGTGGTGAAAGCAAATTATTTGTAAGAGCTACAGACTCAAAAGGCTTTGCTACCGATTCAGTTGACTTCATAGTCAACGAAAGACCAACTTTGAAATTCGATCCGGTAACTGCGGATAATGCAAGCAGTAATCCTTCTGCGAACGTTATAGATGTAGGTGGAAATTTAAGTGTTTCTCTGAGTGATGTGTCTGATGATGGAACTATTGCTGGATACAAATACATAATAAGTGATAGTTCTAATAACCCAATTGATACAAGCTCAGTATTCACGGATGAAACATCATTAATTTCTGGAGTCAATTCTGCTACATCTTCATTAACTTCCGATAAATACAAACTCGACGTGGTTGCCGTAGATAATTACGGAGCCGAAGGCTTAGTAGGTGGAGACGGCTTTGATGGTACTTTGGTAGATGCTTTTAATCTTCAAGATGGAGTGAACATAGGTTTTCAAGGTGAGGCTAGAGTAGTTGACGAATACTTTACAACAATTGATGCCGGTGAAACCATAGACATTAACATTTCAAGCAACGCGAATATATCAATGGATCCAATAATTACCGTCTATGACTTGGATACAAACCTAGAATTAGCTTCCCGCCCAGAGTCTTCTTGGGGAGATACTTCTGCAAGCTTATCTTATACAAACAATTTAACAAGTGGTAGAGATTTATTAATAAGGTTTGATGAAGGAATTGATCCTAGTAGCACTACCGAAGAAAGCTACACTTTAACAATTAGTAATAGTGAGATTGTAAGACCAGACGTATTTTTCTCAATTAACTCTGCCCCCAGTCCAACTATTGATGCAATAATTGGCGATGATGATAACATTTCTCAGCAATTAAATTTTGGGTTTAGTTCTACTGATGTTGATAATGACATTGAGAAGTATGAGTACAAGTTTGATGGCGCTGCAACCTGGACTGAATTAGCTGGATCAACGTATGATGGAACTATAAATGGTGAACTGACTACAACTGATGATAGTCTGTTTGTACAATTTGGCGGTTATTTTTCTGGAACTTTATATAGCGATTACTATTACACAACCATAAAAGATGGTGAGACTTTTGATTTTACAATAAACGCTGATTTCGACTCGTATGTTTCAATAAATGACTTGGGCACAGCAAGTGAATATTACGGCAGCTCTAGCTCGTCTGGAAGTTTTACCAATAATGAAGGAAAAGACATTAATGTTAGAGTTCAAATTAGATCGGATTATTCTTCATCGAATATAGGAAACTATACTTTTATTGCTGATGGGTTTACTTTCACTGAGGCAAATTCATCTCAAGAAGAGTTCCTCAAATCAGCTATTGAAGAAATTGGAAATGCTTTTACTGACAATGCAGAACATACACTGGAAGTGAGGTTAACCGATTCATTTGGTCAAGTTGGGACTGCAAGTGATACTTTTGTTATCAACTCTAATGAGCAAGCCTATATTGGCGAGTTTGACATAATCACTCAAGATTCGAAATTTAGCGTCGCTGACAGTAACACCATTTCTACGCTAGGAGGATCATTCAGCGTCAATATCCCAGATCTTTCATCTAGTTTCAACGGAACCAATATAATCTCTTCGGATAGTTCTTTTGATGGAACATTGCAAGCAGGGGATTTTGTTTTCGATTCTTCAAATTCTGATGTTTACTCAGATTTCTATTACGCTACTTTAAATCCATACGAAACTATCAATTTAAGCTTGGATTCTTCTTTAGGTCAAAACGCTGATATTAAAATTTACGACTTGAGTGATTCAAATTCGAGATTTGAGTTTGACATAAATGCCTTGAGTAATTTTCTTGATGAATCAGAATATAATGCAGGGAACTCTCTTGAAGAATTGAGCTTTACTTACGGAGTATATGATGGAACTGTTGATGGGATTCTCGCTGAAAACACAGATCCAACAGTTGCCAAGATGTTTAATAATAGTGATGTTTCAGTTGACAAATATAATTTTCAATTAGCGGCTGGGCAAACAATTGATTTCAATGTAAACGGACAAGATAGTAATTTTGATCCTTTACTAACTTTTGTGAATCTAGATCACGATACTAACCCCATTGTGTTAGAGGGTGATGGAACAATTCAACAAGTACTCACAAATGACGATCAGTATGATGGATCTAGGTACTATGACGAATATACAACAACCATACTCGCAGGAGATACAATAAATTTATCTCTCAGAGAAACTGGAGCTGGACCAAATCTGGAGTTATATGACGCTCAGAATAATACGATACTTCGCTCAGATTCTGATTGGAATAGTAGTAATACAGCATTCATTAGTCACACGAATTCTGCAACATCGGATTTGGATGTAAAAATCAGAGTAACAACTTATAGCACAGATCAAGAGGCATCTTACACTCTAACCGCGACTAACAGCACTAACTCATCAGACTACTACTTAATTGCTACCGAAGCAGATAGAACATTGGTCGGTGACTATCAGTTTGACTCACAAAACAATTTATACTCTATTACCAACCCAACAGTTGCACCTGTTAATATCGAGCTTACACTGGGTAGTAGTAGTTCATCAACTACAGGCTATACACTAATAGCCCTCGACCAGGGAACCTCTCAAAACATTGAAATAAGAGAGAGTGTAGAAGATCCAATTGAGTTATTAATTAAGGTCGAATCAGAACAGCCTGGTGGAACAGGTTCTTATACCCTCAACACAGGAGGGGCAACTGTTTACAAACCAATTGAGTTTACAGATGGAGAGATAAGAGGTTCTATAAGTACAGATGATTTCCAAAGCTCAAATAATCGTTTTACGGACGTTTATTACGTTGAATTAGAAGCTGGTGATACGCTTGATTTGAGAGCTTATTCACCTGATTTCAATGAAAGCTTTGATAGCTTCGAAATGGCAGTTTATGACTCCACTGGTAATCAACTCCAAACAAGTAGCTTTACTCAATATTATGAAAGCTTTGGTAGCTCTATACAAAACAGTGGAACCGATACTGAGGTGTTTACAATTGCAGTTTATTCAACTGATACAAGTCAATTTGGAGATTATGTAATAGATCTTCAAGGTAAAACAGCTTACACGTCACCTTTCAGTGATTCGGTCTCTTCCTTTGGTCAGACAGCAGAAGGAATTTTAAATGAGCTTGGGCAACCCTCGGATGTTGTAGCAACCTATCAATTTATAATTAAAGATTCAGAAGGTGCAGTGAAATATACTAGCCCTGAATACAATTCATTAGCGGATTATCAAAACGGAATGAATAGTTTTGATTTAAATACTAACAATATTACTCCAGGTGATTATACTCTTGAGGCTATTCTAAAGGACTCTCTGGGTTCTTTAGTGTTACAAGGATTTGACGAAGTAGTTACTGGATCTATAGCCAGTGATGATTCCTCTCTAGAATACTCTGGATCTGCCTCAAGTAATTTAGAAGGAGTTTACGGAAGAAATGGAACACACTATTATGATGATTACACTATTGAATTTCCGGCTGAAAGCGACCGTTTATATATTCTCGCAGAAGAACTTTCTGTAGAAAATGGTTTAAACAATTCAGATGGACTCTCAATTAATTTGTTTGATAAACAATCTGGAGTGAGACTTAACGACTTTACTATCTGGCTAAGTTCTTCAGGTAGCTCATACAATCATACAGATTTTGAAGATTTCACTGGAAACGAAATCCTCATAAGAGTTTCTTCATACGACGCAGAAGCTCTAGGAGATTACAAGTTAAGAATCCCAGGTTTTCTTGTTCAACCAGCTGATGAAACAATTCCAATTGCTAAATTCACTGTTACTTCTGAAAGTTTAGCAGAACCTCCAACAGTATCATTAAACGATACTGGAGTTGTTGATGTGGTTACTCAAGATGTAGCTGGAAGTCAAAATCTTGGCAACATAATCTCAGCTGGAACTAATTTGAGTGTATCTCTAGATGGACTGAGTTTCTCTGATGTATCTGTCATTGTTAATTATGAATATCAAATAGTTGATTCATCTGGAACGACTGTTAGCTCTGATACTGCTACAGATTTAACTTCATTAGAAAGTAAATTGAACTCCTTTGACACATCAAATTTGAACGAGGATACATATTCCATAAAGATTGGAGCAATCAATGATTCAGGGAAATCAACTTTCACTCAGGTTGTAGGAGAAATAACTTCCAATGATCATTACGATGGTTATTGGTTTGGAGATCAAGTTGATCGTTATACAACCGTTATTAAGGCTGGTGAGACGATTAATTTATCCGTAACCCCAGCAAATTCAAGTTCTGCACAACTTTTGATACAAGATTTCAACAAGTATGATCCAGGAGGTCCCGGTGGAGATGGCTTATTGAAAGGAGTTAGTGACTATAGTCTTTCTACTGGCGATTCTTTAGAAACATCTTATGAGAACACCAGCTCTGAGGATATAAAAGTTCTGATTCAAGTTTCATCTGGATATAACCAAAATGAGTTTGATCCTTCAATTAAAGAACCTTATCTTTTAACCGCACCGGGTTATGCCCTGGAATCCGTCAAACAGGCTAACAATGACTATGAAAATGAAAATTTACTGAGTTTCACTGTTAACAGCAAACCGGATTTCTCACTTGATGCAATAAATGATGTAACCGAAGGGTTAGTTCAAGCTGATAAAAATATTACTTATTCTGGCAACGTAAACGTCACAATTGGTGAAGGTGGTTACACAATACCGAATTACGAAAATGTAATAAATACAGACAGCCCAATTGCCTATTACAAATTAGATGATTCCACATTAGCGTTAGACTCATCGGGCAATAGCTTGAATGGAACTTTCATTTCTTCACCTGAAATTGTCGAAGATTCTTTCTCAGAATTATCTCCGAATGGCAATTCTCTTAAGCTTGATGGAACGAACTATGTTGATTTACCGGATATAACAACTGATCTATCTCAAGGATTTACCATTGAATTTTGGATTAATCCCAATGATAGTTATTTATGGAGTTCAGGAGAGAATATTAACTTCATAGAACTTGGCACCAGTAATAATGCTGACTTAATATCGGTATATTCTAACGGAGGAGGCTTAACTGTTAGCGTCGGTGGTAATAACGTATTTTTTGGCGATCAACCAGGTTGGAGAAATCCAATATCATATGATGAATGGCAGCATATAGTTGTTTCTCAAGATGACAGCGGTCTTGTGAGGGCCTACCACAATGGAATCGAGCTCTATGGTAGTAACACCGTAAACAATGCAACAAGTGTTACTAGAACAGAATCTTTCATTGGACACGGCTCTTCAGGCCAAAATTACAGAGGGTTAATCGATGAAGTTGCAATTTTTGATAGTACTTTGACTTTTGATCAAGTTGTATCTCATTATGAAGCCGGTGTTAAACCAGTACAAAATCTAGACATTGATAATAACTTAACAAAATATGAATACAAAATTGACGGAGTAAATGGTGATTTTGTTGAAGTGGACTTCGACACCTATACTTACGATGGTACCGTTAATGGTTTATTTAAATCCGATGAGGATCACTTTGATGCTTATTGGTATGCCATTATGGATATTTTCACGGTAACGGTAGAAGATGGAGGAACGCTAAACCTAGAGCTTGAAACTGGTTTCGATGGATACTATTCTGGCTCTCGACTAGCCATTTATGATGGAAGCTCACACACTCTAGACTCTCCAAGTAATGGATATATAGGGAATACCAGCCTATCATCTAACAGTGTGAGTAACAATGAAATTGAAAGAAGTAGCGCATCGTTAAGCTATACGAATACTTCCGGTTCAAGTCAAGAAATTATTATTTATGCATTTTCCGGCAATAATTCTCAAGCGGAGAATGAAGGTGTTGAATATACCCTCAAAGCAACAGACGGCAATAGTAACAACTATCAAATATCTCATTATGATGAAATTTCTCAAAGAGAAAAGCTTGAGTTATTTGAAGAAGAGATAAACCGAGTTGCAAATACTCTAACCACAGAGACAACTTACACACTCAATGTAAGACTAACTGATAATTTGGGCGAAGTAGCTACAGGTACTGATACTTTTACAATCAATAATGCTATTCCAGTAATATCTAATTTAGATGCGGTAACTAATGACGTCACTAACGAAGCTGATTCTTTAAATGATGTTGCGAATCCTGGTTTCTTATCATTATCAGTGAATATAAGTGATTCAGATAATTCTATTACTGAATATGCCTTCAAAATAGATAATGGTGACTACCAAACTTTTGCGGATCTAACAAGCTTTAACAATGCAATAGCAGCCTATGATGGAACTGGACTCTCTGAAGGAGAGCACTCACTCACGGTAAGAGCTACTGATGACGTTGCTTCAATTCAAGAAACGGTTAGCTTTAATATAAATTCTGCACCAACTATATCTATGCCAGATAGTTTAGGAACGAGAACGGCCGGTTCTGCTATTGGCTATTTATGGGCAGTCCCGAGTGATGTTGATGGAAATCTTTCAAGCTTCAATGTTGTAATTAAGGATAGCTCAAACACAGAGGTTTTCAATACTACATATAACTCTTTAACCGATTATCAAAATGCACTCAATGGTGGTTCTTTAACAACGGGCCTAGTTGATGGAGATTACACTTTTGAGCTTACTGTTACTGACTCTTTAGGAGTATCCTTCAATGATAGTGCTAACCTTACGATAGGTGCGACTGAAGTATTCCCAGGATCATCCCTCTCAGATGGTCAGACAATAAATGAGTCTTTTTCTACTGGTGACTCTGGCCCAACTGCTGACAACTTATATCCTGGAAGCACTTTTGTTGTTCCAGATAATTCTCAACGTTATGATGACTATAGAATTGTTGTTCCTGCTAACAGTACAGCAACTGTAACTTTAACTTCAACAAATGCTTCAGATTGGGTAGGAATGTGGTTTGTTAATGAAGAGAATACAAAAGCACTTGGCTTTCTACAAGAATTCTTTAGCACAGGCGAAACACAATCATTAGCATATGAAAACACCAGTAATAGCGACATGGTTATCCACTTTAGAACTGCAAGAGATGATTTTGCCAACAGTAACTATACTGTCTCTTTAGCTATCAGTTGATAAGACCAAATTCGATAGGAGAGTAATTCAAGAGAAATTAGGAGAATTGAGAATAAAAAAGATTTAATAGATAAAACCTCTAGGAAATTAGTAAATTAGCTTGAAACTTTCAAATTGATTTACACAATATGGACCTGGAAATTTCTCCAATAGCGGGAATAGGAAACAAAATACAAAAGACAATAAGGTCTCGAAAACTTCTAGCCGTTGTTCAGAATACTTCTTATTCTAGCCTGCCTTCTGTGGTTGCAAGAATATACGAACTAAGAAATGAAGTTGATGATAAGCCTTCTGTGCATATTCCAAATCTTCTTGTTGCTTCAACAGAAGTTGATTCTTCATTGAGAGCAATTCCAGTTGTAAAAAATATTAAACAAGCCCTAAACAACATACCTATTCCTTTTAATTCTTTATCTTCAATTCAAAAGCTCTTAAATTGTGCAAGTACTTTATTGTATTCATTTGTATCTGATGAGATTGAAAACAAAGTTCAAGTTCTACTAGGATCAGAGAAAGAAGAATATTTCTCAATAAAATTACCGGATTCTTATGTCGAGAATCAAGATTTAAACTCTCTTTATGAAGTTACACAAAAACAATTTTCGCAAGCCCTAGAGTCTATTCGAAGTCACTATTTACAAATTAATCTCTTCCAAAATTATTATGGGTCCTTAACAACCGAATCTATGCTACAAGAAATTGCATCCCTGAGAGAAGAGAATACCAGATTAAATCTTAAACTTCTGCCAAAGCAAAATCTCGCAAGTCCTGATCCTCAAGCTGAATATTTAAATCCAAGTGAAATAATCGAGAAAAATGGCATTCTAGATATTCATATTCCACTTACAAATGGCCAATTTCTACTAATCAGTTCAAGAAAAAGAGTAAGAGTACCTTCAACAAATCCAACCGATCACACTCACGTAATTCAGTTATTTGACTCAGCTGGAGATCGGATTACCTATAAAACTTTATCTCCAAAACACTTTGACTTATTAGATTGTTTGTTTCTTTTAAAAGCAAAAGAAATGCAAGAAAGCAAAAACAAAGAAGTTCACTTGGACTATGTGTTGGAAGAAGATTCTTTAAAAGAGATTTTTCAATCAGTTGGTTCTAGCACTAATAATTATGGAACGAAAATTTCACGAAATGCCAAATATTTAAATAAAGTTTTTTCTGAATTTTTTGAAGTTAATGCTGCTGAAACTAGTTTTGTTGTTTCATATTCAAAAAAAGATAAGCAAAAGAGCATTACTTTCAACATTCCACAAATAATCTTTCAAAAGTCTTTATCTAATGGCGATTAAATAACTTACTCTGGCTTTCTTGGGTTCCAGTTTCTACAAACCTTATACATTTTTCTAGCAAGGAAAATTTCGGTAAACTTTCGATATTTATTGATTTTGAAATATCTTGTAAATGACTTAAATTGGTAATCTACGGAGAATATTCTATTAGTTCTTTATAAAAGAATTCTCACAAACGATATTTATAATCCAGGCCCGATTAGCAAGCTTAATTATCATTTAATGCATAAAAGCTAAGCGTATTTATATTATTAAACCCAGATTTACATATTTACATACGTAATGTTATGGGCTTGAGTATAAATAAGACAGATATTATAAATGCCACAATTCAACGTTATAAACCACTGCACACTACCAGTTATATTGGTTTGGCTAAAAAAGTAGGAAAAGTTGAACATCTTCTTTCAGAAGGAAAGCTAGATGAACAGAGTAAACCTGGGAAATTCATTAGTGCACTTGCTTTAATAAAAGATTCTCTAGAAGAGCTCAAAACTGGTCCAGAGATTGCGGGTAGGGATACTTTAGAAGTTATTAGTAGTGCTAAAGAACTTTTAGACTACACTGTCCAATTATTGCGCAAATTTGTAACACCAGAGACAGAAATACAATTAGATTCATCGGAGCAACCTGAGCAAACGGTAGAAATCTCAACAGAGCAATCCTTGACTTCTTTAAGTAATATAAAAGACACAACAGGATTATCAAGATATGCTCTAGAGGAATTTCAACAGATTCAAGAGTTGGTTAACTTACATCATCAACAAATTGATCTTATTGAGGGAGTTTATAGATCTTTGACTGAACAGCATGAACAAGATAAGGCAGAGCTTCAGTCTCAAGTCACCAATTTAAGGGAAGAGAATCAAAAATTATCAACAGAAAACCAGGAACTCTCAAGTAAAGTTAAAGTTTTGGAGAATAATACAGAAGAAGTCAATAAAGCTTCAACTCCACCCATAGAAGAAAAAGACAAAATTGTTTCATCAATTCCAAATTTCTTGGATGTAAATGAGGTAGCAGAATTAAAACAATTAACTGGTAAACCAATTCCTCTTGCCGATGGCAAAGTATTATTGATCGAATCTTTTAAAGGAAAAGAGAGACCCAAAGGTATTCCAAGTTCTCACGGATATTCAATCAGTCTTATTAATAACAATCAAGAAGAAAAGACTATGACCTTATCTTCGATTCAAGTAAAAATATTCAGGAATGCACTTGTTAATTTTGGGAAATCTTTACTTGGCAATGAAAAGCCTCAAGCTGATAAAGACGAGCCTTACAAAATACTTCTTGGTACAGTTGAAGAAGAAGAGCTTATGCAATTATATGGAGTTGATAAGTGGGAAAGAGGTTTGAAGACTAGTTTTTGCAAAAACAGCGAGCACTTACAAAAAGTATTTTCATACATTTTTGGAAAAAATTCAAAGTATATTATCTATCAAAACAACCCATCACTAATTACATTTAAAATACCCCAAATACTTTTCCATAAAGCAGTTGACTCAAATAAGAATCAATTTGAGGAAAAAAAAACGTCAATTAATTGGTATCGACACTATGTTCCAAGGAAGCTAGGCACTCAGGAAATACAGGCAATACAGGAAATATTAAAATTTAACTATATCGATAAGAAGCCGGATTGGGCAGAACTAACCATCAAAGAAAATTTTCAACATCAATTTCAGCCATTGATAGACCAGTTCAATTACGAAAAAAATAACAAGCTTATTAATGAAGGAACAAAATTTACAAAATGGATGATGGATTGCAAATTAAAAGATTACTCTGGTTCTGGGGAAGGTGATTTTGATGTAATTGCCACCCCAGGAGAAAAAACTTTATCTATAAAAATAAACCATGCTTTAGGAAGAATGATAGAAAGAGGTATTTCTCCGACTGAACTAAAAAATATGATGAAAAAAGCGGTTTATTTTCAAGAACCCCTTGGTGACAAAGATGACTACTACCTAATTACTCCGGAAGGTTGTGTGATTATTGTTGAAGAAAACGGCACATTGCATCTCAAAACTCTTTTTAAGCCAATGGAAGTTGATTTGGATAATAAAGAAGTTGTAAAACTTTCTGACGGTAACATTCAAGAATTATTTACAATGTCATGGACGAAAAGAAGAAACTAAAATAGGGTTTATCCCCTTATAACTTTTGTAATTAACACCTTAAACCGGTGGAATAAATCAAATAACTATCCATTTCAACTTCTAATAAATAAGTAAAGGAATACAAAATCCAATAATCTTCATTTCTGGTATGCCTCGTTCGGGTTCAACCTGGCTGACATACATATTAAATACGGCTACAGAAATTTCCCATTATTTTCATGAACCCTTCAATCCACGTTTCGTTCCAAGCTCTAGAAGTTTTTACCGAAAGTTTATAAAAGCTGATGATGAAGCTGAAGATAATAAAAAGTTTTGTGATTCTCTCTTGAGCGGAGAAAATATTGAGTCCCAAAACCCAGTCCGCTTTTCTAAACAAAAAAGGCAAACAATTGATCCTCTTGAAACAATACTAATTAAAGATGTACACGCATCAATGATGTTGGAATGGTTTGAAGCGAATTATAATGCCAAAATAATTACAATAACAAGGAATCCACTTAACCTTGCGGCTAGTTGGTTTAAAGTTTGGGTCAACTCAATGCCTAACGATAGGCAAGAAATATTACTAGAAAAACCAATTCAAAATATTCTCAAACAGCAGAATTTAATGGATAAATATTACCGTCCTTATGAGGATGTGATTAAAGAGGCTCGTGGTTTTTGGGAGCAAATCTCTGTTTTTTGGGGGATTGTCTATAAACTAGAGCTAGAGCAGGCGAAGCTTCATAATAGAATAGTCATTCGACATGAAGACATTTGCCAAAGGCCTGAAGGTGAATTTAAAGAGCTTTTCAACAATCTGGACCTTACATGGACTGAAAAAACAGACAAAACTCTAAATGAAACTATTTCTTCTCATTCGGGAAACCCCTATAAACCTTATAGGAACACCTCAAATGAAGTTGATAAATGGAAAAAGAGCCTTGAGGATTGGCAAGTAAAGAAAATTCTCAAATTCACTCAACCTTTTGGAATTGATTTGTATAAAGATCTTTATTCCTAAAATTATAAAGAGAATGTCTTACTTCTTCAGAAGGGAAGAATAAAAATATTGAACATTAATAAATACTTCAATAATAAATGTTGCTTGATTGCAAATATAAATAATAGGAAAACTGGATTTAAGTTCAATTAAAGAAAAAGTTCTTTCCTATTCAGAAGAAGATTGGAATGAATACAACTATCGTCAAAACATTTTTAAAGTCCATTCTCAAACACAAACCATTGGAATTAAGTTTCCGCAACATGATGAATTAATGTTTGATAAAAAATTAGCAGATGAATGGAATCCACTGCTCCAAGATTTATATGAAAAATTGAAATATTTCTATAAATATGATGAGCTGAATATTTTGGCTCTAATGTTTGCAAGAATGAAACCCCAAACGAGAATACCATTGCACCAAGATAGAGGACCCAGGTTTAGTCAGTCTCACCGAATACATGTACCCATCAAAACTCAAAAAGGTGTTCATTTCTTTTTAGGAGGTGACGATCTGTTCTTGCAAGAAGGAGTGATTTATGAAATCAATAACTTACTAATGCACGGTGTTTATAATGCAAGTAACGAAGCTAGAGTTCATCTAATAATGGATGTTCTTCATAAAAATTCTTCATTGAGTGTGCATGATATTCCAAGGGAGCGTTGATTGTGCAAATAGAAGAAGTTTATAAAGAGATTAATCTTAATCTCTTTATCATTTCACCGAACAACAGCGGCTCAACCTTTCTTTCAAAAGCAATATCTTGTTGCTCACAAGTTGCTCATCTACCAATTGAAGGGCAACATCTCCCTTGTTGGGCTGGACCTTCTATTCCAGCAGCAGGTTTGAACTTAATTTGGGGCGCTGAAAAATTCAATTATGTGAGAACTTTACAAAATCCGCAAAATTATAACTGGTCACAAATTAAGAAATGTTGGTATTCAAATATACGAAGTAAATCAAATAACTTTTCTCTATTTCTAGAAAAGTCACCGCCTCATCTCACGAGAGTCGAGATGTTAGAAAATAATTTTCACAATTCACGATTTGTGTTCTTAATGAGAAATCCCTTTGCTATCGCTGAATCGATTGTTCGTTACAGATCTAAGGTTGAGAATATTCTTGAAATAGCCGCTTCTCACATAGTCACTTGTTTTTATTTGCAAAAAGAGAATTATAAAAAGTACCCTGACAGCTTGAAGATAAACTACGAGGAAATGTGCGACAACCCAATTGCTACCGAACAAAAAATCATTAGTTATTTTCCTGAGTTATATGACTTGAAGCTCGATCAACAATTAAAAGTAAAATCTTATAACGAAAGATTGCGTAATATGAACCAAGAACAAATTGCACGACTTTCTAATCAACAACTGAAAAAATTGAGTCTTATATTCAGCCAGCATAAACCCCTCTTCAATTTTTTTGGTTATGAGACCTTCTTAGATTAAAGAATTAAAAGCAATTTTGAATAAATTTCAAGTTCAGGTGTCAAAGCTAGTATTTCCAAATTAATGGATAATAGAGTTAAAAGATTAATTAATTGAAATAATAAAGTGAATATTAGAAAGCTGAGACTGAATTGAAAAAAGAAAAAAAATATACTTTTTTAGATCCAATTCATCAAAATATAGAGTTAGACACTGCAAAAGATGATGAGAAGTTAATTTTAAGCTTAATTGAAACAAGTGAATTTCAAAGATTAAGACGCATTCGTCAACTGGGTTTTTCTTATTTAACTTTTTACGGTGCCGAAAGTACCCGTTTTGTCCATTCAATTGGTGCTTTTCACATAGCTAGAATGATATTAAATAAGCTTGAAAGAAACCACCGAAGACTAATTGAAAATCATCGATTACCTATTCTAATCGCAGCTCTTTTACACGATATAGGTCATGGACCTTTCAGTCATTCCAGTGAACCAGCTTTCGATTTTCAACATGAGAAATGGACTGTAAAAATCATTCTCGATCAATCAACTCAAATCAATCAATTACTCAGTAATTATGAAAAGGATCTTCCTCAAAAAGTCGCAAAAATATTATCTGAGAGTAATAAACCTTCTTGGACCTGCCAAATAATTTCAGGACAACTAGATTGTGACCGAGCGGATTATTTAATTAGAGACAGCCATCAAACAGGAACAACTTATGGAGTTTTTCAATTAGACCGAATTATCCAATCTTTAGAACTTGAAAAAGTAAAAGGAGAAGTTAAATTGGTAGTTAATGAAAAAGGGATTAATGCGGTAGAAGATTACTTGTTTGCCCGCTATTCAATGTATTTGCAAGTGTATCACCATAAAAAAACCTTATCCGCAGACGCTTTATTTTCTAGTCTTATAGAAAGAGCTAAAGATTTATTGATTAACGAAGAACCTATTGAACTATCTGATTCACTGAAAGTCTGGTTGTTGCCAACAAAGTATAAAATGCGTCATGAGGATTTTTGGGAAGTGGATGATGTTTGCATCATTCAGCATCTTAAATCCTGGAAAAAGAGAGCTAAGGATTATATTCTGCAAGACCTAGCTAGCCGTCTATTGGATAGAAATCTTTTTCAGTCGGTTAGGGTGGATACAATAAGAAAAAAAGATATTGAAAATGTAGTTTATAAACTTGGTTTAGAAAAATCCAAATACTATTGCCTAATACGTGAATGCAAGGAATTTCAGTATGGAGATAAAAAAAAGCCTATCCTAGTTGAAAAGAATGGGAAAGTCAAAGAACTATCAAAAGTATCCAGTGTTGCAGCAGCATTAATAAACAAAAGTAAAGAGTTGGATATCGAATGGATGTTTTACCCAAAGGATCTCATTAGGTTTTAGGATAATTAAGATTAAGAATAAAATCAGTTAAAAGGTCAATTACCTAGGAAGTTCAGTTCATCACCATCTTTAGAATTAGCATCCTTGATTACCTTTATTTGGATTACATCAACCCAGGGCTCCCCTAAAGCAGCACTAAACGCTTTGCCTTTAATTTCCACAACGTCTCCCTTTGATATTTTAGGTAAGACTTCATGATTCTGAGCTTCTTTAATTTTCATCGCTATTTTTAGCTCACCCAAGGGGATTGAGGTTTTAGGACGAAGGAGAGTCAAAGAAATATAGTTCTTACGCTCTCTCAACGCTGGTGGATAATCTAAAGCTAAAGCTGAGAAAGAGCTAAAATTTCCTTGAATACAAACTTCTTTACCAACCCAGAACTCAGGATTGGCAACTAAATCAGCTAACTCTATATTCTTTTTGCATCCTTCAACAATATTTTTGATTGTTTTTGCCTTTTGGGCCTTCTTTTTTGAAACTTTCTTTTCCGCAATATAATTAGAAATGTAATTATTAGTATTCTTGTCTTTTAAAGTATTTATCTCTAAGGATAATGTAGGGTTACTGGCCAAGGAAAGGAAAGCAAAGCTGGCAATGAATAATTTAGGAAATATGTTGTGGCTCTCTAGTCTTTTGAATTTCATTTTTCTTAAATTTTGACTCTTCAATTAATTCTTGTGCGTATTGTTTAGCTAATATCTTATCTCTTTCACCAATCATTAGGTCCATTAAAGCCTCAATTTTTTCATCATCCTTACCGAGTTCATCAACCTTTAACTCTGTTTTGTTATTGCTTTGTATTTTATTCACTAAATAATGAAAATCGCCAAAAGCAGCCACTAATGGTTGATGGGTAACACACAGCACCTGACACTGTGTTGACAATTTAAACAACCTTTCCCCAATTAACCTACTCACTTTTCCACTGGTTCCCGAATCAATTTCATCAAAAATTATTGAATTGTCTGAACCCAGTATTGATTTAAGAATTAATGTTATACGCGATAATTCTCCACCGGATGCAACTTTGCTCAACGGCCTCAATATATCACCAGCATTAGCCTGAAAGAAGAATTCAATCTTATTAGATCCATCAGATGTCAATTTCTCTGTTTTTTGGCAGCTCACCTCAAACTTTGCACCATTTAGCCCTAAAGATGGCAATTGATTTCCCACTTCTTTAGAGAGTATTTTTGATGCTTCTTCTCTTGCTTGAGAGAGCTTCTCAGAGAATACACTCAATTCTTTTTGTTTTTTAAGACAATTTGTCTCTAAAGATTCGAGATTTTCTGAAAGATTTTTCAAATAATCAATTCTTTGATTCATCTCTTCCTGTAAATCAATTAGTTCTTTTAAAGTGGATACATTGTGTTTCCTTTTTATTTTTTGGAGTTGACTTATACGTGAGTTCATCGAATCAATATCAATGTATTCTTCACTACTATTCGATAAATCATTCATTTCATGAATCAACTCGTTCAGTTGCTCATTAATCTCATTGAGTTGTTCTGCATAAGGGATTAGTCGCTCATCGGTTTTTGCTGATTGAGAAAGCTTTCTTACAGAAGAGTTTAAGAAAAATGAAACATTATTTTCTGACTCAAAGAATGATTGATTAATCTCTTCTAATATTTTTGCACTGCTTTCTAATTGAGATAAATTATTTATCTGTTTTTTTAATATGTTTTCTTCTTCCGGATCGTTCAGTTCCAAGGAATTCAATTCTTGAATTTGAAAGCTCAAATAATCTAACTCTTTATCTTTATCGTTTATTTTTGACTTTTCCGCTTCGTATTTTTGTACTAATTTACGCCATTCTAAAAAGTCTTTTTTATATTGTTGACAAAGCTCATTGTGCTTACTTCCTATAAAATCATCGAGTAATTCAATTTGTTTTTTAGGATTTAGTATTTTCTGCTCTGAACTTTGGCTGTGAATTTCTAACAGCAATTCTCCGAGGTTTGCAATTAGTTTTGTTGGCACTAAAACCCCATTGATTCTTCCTCGGCTTCCTTTCTCAGATATCTCTCGACTCACAGATATAATTTCGGATTCATCATTCTCGTCAAGTTCTTGTTCTTTGAGCCACTGCTTTATTTTTTTATTAGTATAAAAGCTTCCTTCTAAATAGCTTTTTTTTGTTCCTACTTTTATTAAATCTGTTGTTAAGCGCGAACTAATAAGTCCTTGAATGGCTTCAAGAATTATTGATTTCCCAGATCCAGTTTCACCAATAATTATATTTAGACCTTTTTTAAAGTTAATCTCTAAAGAATCTATGAATAAATAATTTTGAACCTTTAACTCCAGAATCAAAATAAGCAACCTAAATAAGTCAATATTACTATCTTAAGATTTTACAGGTTTTCAAAATTAATCAAGCGTCATCAAAAGTTAGATGCAACCGTCAATAATTCTCAGCTTTTAAATACCGAAGAAAAAGCAACAGAGTTTATTGATAGCTCTTTCTCAAATTACTTTAAGAAGCTTATATTACTTGATATAATCATCGTTTCAATTAATATTAAGCTTTGTTTTGATGAAGATAAAAGTTGCACACAGTCCGGATTCCGATGATGCGTTTATGTTTTATGCAATCGCGCATAAAAAGATAGACTTTGCACCGTATGAATTTGAACAAATAATGTGCGATATACAAACTTTGAGTGATAAGGCAGTAAATAATCCAGAATACGATTTATCAGCAATATCCTTTCACGCCTACCCTCACGCTTTAGACAATTACTCTCTATTATCATCTGGAGCGAGTATGGGAGATAATTATGGCCCAACATTAATTTGCCAAAACAACGAGGACCCAAAAGAGTTACTCCAAAAAGTTGAGAGTGGAGACCTTGAAGTTGCAATTCCCGGACTACTAACAAGTGCTTATCTAACTCTTAAACTGTATTCACCTAAAGTCCAGGTGGTAGCTATTCCATTCGATCAAATAACTAATGCCGTTCAAGAAAATAAATATCAAGCTGGTCTAGTTATTCACGAAGGTCAGCTGAATTACGAAAAACTCGGTTTTCAAAAACTAATCAACCTTGGTGAATGGTGGTACAAAAAGACAGATGGATTGCCACTACCACTTGGTGTCAATGTTATTAAAAAATCATTACCAACTGAAGTGAAAAATGATTTGAGCAGAATTATGAAAGAAAGCATTGAGTATTCTCTCAATAATCGAGAAGAGGCATTGGATTATGCTCTTCAGTTTGGTAGAAATTTGAGCAAGGAAGAAGCCGATAAATTCATTGATATGTACGTTAACGAATTGACTTTAGATTTAGGCTTAAGAGGAAGAAAAGCAGTAGAAAATTTTTTAGAAGAGGCTTATGCTTTGAACCTAATACCCAAAGCACCCATTTTGGATATTGTCTAATTAGATTAAAAGCTTATTGTGACGTTTAAGGATAAAGAAAAACCTCAAAATCAAAATACATTAAATAAAGTCAAAATCCTTTTTATTGCTTGTCTAATCTTTGTAATTTGTCTAACATCAACCTTTTTTATTTATCGAGAACAATTAACCAAAGCATCTTTTTGGTGGCCAATACTCAATATAAAAATAGCCAAACTCCTAGGAAGTAAATTGCAATGTTCTAGGGTCTATTGGTGTAATGAACTAGAACTTTGTGCGGAACAATGTAAAACAGAAGATGGAATTACTTTTATAAAATCATTTTCAATTTCTTTGATGGAAAGAAAAGTAACCGCTAAAGAGTGGGGCTTAAACTCTATTTCCCCAAGATTGTCCAATCGAAAGAACTTTCCTAGAATTCCATTAATCATAAAAAAAATCGATTTAATTGATGGAGACCTGCAAGCTATTTCACGATCAATTCCAATAATTAATAGAGTGAATTTACAAAGAAATGGGGTTGTTGGGCAGATATGGAATATTCATTCAATTATTGATAATGAAAATATAACCGTAAATGGTCTTACCGGTGATTCAAGTGATTTACAAATCCAAATTGAAAAATTTCAGATACTAACTCCAAAGTACAGCTCAACTTTAAAAGGTTCTATTCAATTGAGAAACAAATTATTTAAACAAGCTCCAGTGGATATTGATTTTAAAAACATAAAGTTATCTCAAAATCTCATTCAAGGGATTCCAGTCTCTGATTTAAGTCTTTCCGGGAGAGTCGAATTTGATAAGTCCTTTTCTCGAATATTGAATTTAAAAGATTTCAACTTGCAATCTGATGAAATTCATTTGTATACCGACCCTCAACACAAAGTTAGAATTTTTGATTTGCATAAAACAGCTAAGTTAATTCTCAGACCTGTTGATTTGAAGAAGCTGCGCCCTTATCTACCTCTCATTCCAACGCAAAGTAACTATTTTGATGATTATAAATTGACAGATTTATCAGGCAGTTTATCTGCAATTATTGATTTGAATCTTTCAAAAATAGAAAAAACTAAATCCTTTTTGTCCTTTGATGATCTTCTATTAAGTCTCGAAAACAAAGATATGAAAATAATCAAACTAGGAAGGTTTTCTGGAGACATTAAGTTCAACGGAAAAGAAATTAAATCTCTAAGCCTCAATATACAAGCTCAATTTCTGAAAGGCTTTGAGCAATTGTTAAAGAAAAAAAACGTTCAAATAGAAAAAGGACTTTTCAGCGGAAAACTTCAATATAGGCAAAAAGAAGATTTATTGGGGAATTTCACAATTAATGACTTGGCAATTAGGCCAACAAGTTCTCTCGGTCAACTACCAAGTAATATTTATTTTACAAAAGGTAATGGAAGTTTTAATCTTCAGAATGGTTCTTTAAAAGGTAGTTTGGATACTCTTTTGGGTGATAGAAAAAACAATTTAATTAATTGTGATGTGCATTTGGATTTACCCAAAAACTTTTCTGCGAGAACTTTAAGTGAACAAATTAATGGTTCTATAAAAATAAGCTCGCCAATTCTTCTCGTCGACGAGATTAAATTAAACAAACCTTTTGTTTCTATGAAAGGTGGCATTCAAAAGCTCTTTATCAAGCTGGGAATATCCGAAGGTGAGTTGCATCATGATGAGTTGAGTGCGGAGGCTAATAACTTATATCTAGACCTCAAGGATAAAGAAAATAAAAATCGAACAATTAATTTTCAAAGGGGTAAGTTTAATCTACTAAAAGATAAATCCAAAGAAAAGTTACTCTTCAAAAACATTTTTGCAACTTTATCCGGAGAAGAAAAATTAGAACTGAATGGAGAAATAAAAGTCTTTGAAAAAGCAGATGAACCTCAAAAAAGAAATTTGAGAGCAAAGAATAAATTGTTCTCCGCTAATCTTATGAGCAAAAGTTTCTCAATTGAGGATTTAAATTTCAAAGCTAATGCCAAACTTAAAACCATATTAGAGCTCTACCAAAATCTTCCCCAAAACAAAGAAACCAATTATTGGATGAGCAGTTTAAAAAATCCAACTGGCTATCTGAATGGTGAATTTGAGTTTGTAAATTCTAAGTTGAAAAGTTCTAAAACCTCCATTCATAATGCTGGGATTAACTACAATGGTTCGCAAATAAAGAAAATAAACGGTCAAATATTGTTAGAAGCTTTCAATAATTGGCAAATTAACGATTTAAACTTTCAATTGAAAGACAAATCTTCATTGAAAATAGATGGTCAAATCGTTCTCAAAAATAATTTTCAAAAAAGCATCTCATTAGAAAAGTTCAAAGACTCAATTTCCAAATTTAAAGGTAATCTTCAAGGCTTAATTAATTTCAATGATTTTATTGACGAAGATTTACAGAAAAGAATGAATATTAACCTCTCTAAGGATTTTGCATTACCCATTGATGCTGAAATTGAACTTAAAGAGAATAAAATGATTAATGTTTTAATTCAATCCAATTTTAAAAAGCTCGGAGCCATAAACCCCAAATGGGTTAATCCCATCAGGTTTGATGAATCTGATTTTCTTTATGCAAAAGCCTCTATAAATCCCAAAACTGCGTATTTTGATATTCCGAATCTTGAATGCTCAATAAAAGGATTGAATTTGGTTGCTAAGGCGAAAGGTATTCCTACCGATTTTCAAATTGCCGCTTTTACCGATCCAATAATTGATTTGGATGATTTGTTTGACCCAATACAAGGTACTTCAATAAGGGGAGCTTTGATTGGCTGGCTTACTAATAAGAATGTAAATATTTTTGATAAAGAAAGTCTCTGGGAAGACCTGAAGTTCTCCTTAAGAACTGATGATTTACAGAGTATTGAATTTGGGCCAATAGAACTTAGATCGTTAGAGAGTTATTTTGAGGCGAAAGATGGTAAAGGATATTCCACACTAGTTGTTGATAGTGGAACAGTAAACAATTTGGGATTTAACGATTTGAATGTTGCATTCTCTTTGAGTAATAATCACCTTCAAATGCCCGGATTGACTTTTAAAACCGCTGGTGGAGAAACAAATCTCAAAGGTGAAATTGATCTTTTAACAGCAACCGGAAAATTTGAAGGGAAAACCGAAAACGTTGAAGTCGGAACAATCGCAAGGGGGTTATCCAATATTCGTGGTTTAAGTGGGACTGGCAATTTTACATTTGAAGCCGATGGACACTTATGGAGTTTAGTCAAAGGTGAAAAGCCAGTCTTTGGTTCCGGGAGTTTTAATTTAAAGGATGGTAATACTTCTGCTGTTGTGAATCTTCAAAAGAAGCTTAACCTAGCTAACATAATCTTCAATGGTCCGCTGGCTTTAAACGTAAATTCAATACTCGAGATCCTTTCACCAACTAATGATGGTTTCTATAACCAATTGAGTGGTGAATGGGAAGTGGATGAAAATTCCATAACTATAAAAAATACAAAGTACTTAGGAAAGAATGAATTAAACCTTAATATGGCAGGTTTCTATAATAAAGAATCTAACTTTATGAATTTTAATTTTACGGGAAGTATCCCAAGAATTCCGGTTAGAACAGGAACATCTTCAAATATCTCAAATGCTTTTTCGCAAGTAAACATTGCAAATATCTTGGGTTACGCCCCTTGGTTTAAAAGATTGTTCGATACAAATGAGAGAGTTTTTAAGTTTAATATGAAAGGTGAAAACCAATCTGAATTAAATCAAACTTCTTCTAGTACTTTTCAATGGCTTGATAGTAATTTGTACTCAAGCCTTCCAATGCCTAACTTACCAAATCAATAAATTATCAATTACTAGGTTCATTGATAAAAGATATACTGAATTATGAAATCAGTTTAAGCTATGAGATTTATTTCAAGAAAAACAATGATTAATAATATTTTACGCTTCAAGCTCCAAACTATAAGTTTGTCTTTTTGTTTCTTTTTTCTGTCAGTAGGACATTCTTTTGCCCAAGGTTTCCCAACGGCAGGCGCGATTATGAGTCATCAAATGAAGTATATGGAAATGCAAAATAATGCTCCGTACTTATTTAATCCAATAAAGTCTGAAGAACTTCAGAAACCCAACTCAACGGTAATTATTGAAGAAATTAAAGGGAAAGTTAAAACTGAAGATGAATACTTATTCAAGGCAGAAGCCTATTTAAAAGAAAGAAACTATGAGCAGGCGTTAGTAACTGCTAATGAGGCGTTAAAAATTCACCCACAATCTAGCAAAGCTTATGCAATTCGTGCTGCTACTTATGTGATGATGGATAAAGTAGCTTTAGCACAAAAAGATGTTCAAAAATCCTTATTAAAAGATCCAAGTTCTGCAGTTGCTTATTTTGTAAAAAGCTTGATTGATCTTCAAACCAAAGATTTCACTTCCGCAATTGAACATAGTAATAAAGCAATAGAGCTCGATCCAGAGTTAGTTTATTCATACATCATTAGAGGTTATTCTTACATTGAGCAAGATCAGCCTGATAAAGCAATTAATGATAGTAAAGAGGTTTTAAAGTCTTTAAATGATTCTCCTGATGCTTATTTGATTCAAGCTAAAGCATATAAGCTTAATAATCAAATAAACGAAGCAAAGCAGAATTATAAAATTGCTTTGAGAAAGTTTGAAAAGAAGGGGAACTCCAAAAGGGTATCGGAAATTAAACAAGAATTGGAGAAACTATACAATCAATAGTTAAATAATCATTCTTCTAACTTTTTGTTCTTATTAATCGAATGGATCAGGTAGGATTCGAACCTACGACCAAAGGATTATGAGTCCTCTGCTCTAACCACTGAGCTACTGATCCTAGACATCAGAGTCTAGCAAAAGTACGAAAGAAACTCAAGGTCTAGGTGGATTTGTGTTATCTCTACCGCAAGGTCAAATTCATAACCAAAATAAATACTAACGAATTACTTTGCGAGCTCACTCAATTAAAAGAGAAAAGTTCAAGATTTAATGCTTGTGATTGATTGTAAAGTCTTTGAATTCTTTGACTTAACGGATGAAGATAAGAAAATCTCTCATCGCTTTTAGGATACTTAGAAGCTGGTCCAATGGAACTATGATCTAACACCTGGTGTTTCAAATTTTTCTAGGACATCATTCAGAATTTTTTCAAAAGACTTATCAAAGCGCTTACCCGTGGTAATAAAAGTTTTGAATTTATCCCAATTACTAATTACATTATATCTTCCCAATACTTGAGCACCATCTAAAGAAATAAATGTTTGAAGTTCCGTCAATATTGCTTTTGATAAAGAATTTTTTGCACTAGGCTTTAAAGAGAAGTCTATATGTTTTTCTGATTGAACTGGTTGATTATTGTAAATGCTTATATTAGTTAATTCCGAAAACCTTACCTTTAAAGATTTATCTTGTTCGTTTTGAATAATAAATACTTTCTCAGGAACTACAGTAAAAAGCTTATAATTCTTCTGCATCTTTTCATCACCCAATCTTATATAATTTTCGCTTGATATTATTTGATTTAAATTTCCTTTTGCAAGATGAGTTAAAGCACCAATAAACATATGTAGGTCTCCATTATTATGCTTATTATGTTAGTACTGAAAGATTCTGATTAACAAGATTGTGCAAAAATAATTTTGACTTAATGTATTTCAATTTCTAAAATAACAATTACTAATAGCTTATTTTTGACCATTGGCTATGAGATTAAGCTTCTATTAAACGCTGTAATGGACTTTGCAACATATTTTTGTACTCATTTGCTGACATCTCTAAAGTTACTTCTACCTGTTCATCTCCTAAAGGACGAATGTTAGTTACATGAGAACGAGGACTGTTTAAAGTTTTTGGTTCATCATCCCCTGGGTGGATTCTTAGCTCAGACTTCTTCTCAAAAACATACTGAAATATTGGAAGAACTTTCATTTTTTTGAAACCCCTCAACCTTAGTAGCATTATAGTATTTATATTTTCTTTATATTTGTTTATTCAAGTCTTATTAAGTATTTATTATCTTCGTCAGTTTTTTCCTGAATAGTTTCAACTTCGGAAATCAAAGTAATAAACACCTCTCTAGCTTAAGGATTCTAAAGAGGTGTTTTTGAAAAGAAGTTTATTCTAGATTAGCTATTTAATAAGCCTAAAGACTCAAGTAATTCTCTTTTTTGTTTACCTTTTGGACGTTTTTTATTTTTTCTTTTAACAAAATTTTCAATTCCAAGGCGTATTTCTGGACATCTTTTTATGGTGGAAGCCGCTACTTTAATTTTTGTGGGAGTACCATTCTCATCAAATGTACTAACTGTTTGTAGATTTACTTCAAATCGTCTTTTAGAAGTCGGGTTGAAGTGAGATCTCAAGAAAGAGTATCTCCATCCTTTAATAGCTTTTTTCCCGCTGAGTTGGCACTTTCTTCCGGACTTACTTTTTAGATATTTAGACATGAGTTTTTACTCCTTCACATTAAATTGAGTTGACGAGCTATTTTTATAGTTTTTGCCAATTTTTTTTGAAGATTAGAAGGTAAACCATGAACATAATGAGGCAAAATTTTGGCAGCTTTGCCTTCGCCCGATGTAAATCTTCTCAATAAATCAGTATTTAAGGGATTTAAATCTCGCTCAGATAAATCTATACGTCTCTTTTTCTTTTTCACTATTAACCTACAACATTCTTTCTATCAAAAGACATAATATTATCATTATGAAAGAACATATTCAAGCGAACAACCTCTATTTAATAAAGCAAATATATCCTTATCTTCAACCTTTCCGCTCCCAAATTACAGTTCTAATTCTTTTTATTCCTTTAATTGCTTTTCTTCAGGCGGCTCAACCATATTTGCTCAAAAAAGCCATTGATCATTACACCATTCTGAAGTCAGCACAAATTAATCCCTGGATTTATCCTATTCTACTTGGAGTTTCGTTGATATTACTCTTCTCTTTAAAAACAATTCAAAATATTTATGTTCAATCCATCGGGCAAAAATATGTTGCAAGTATAAGAGAAAAATTATTTAAACATTTACAAATTCTATCAATTGACTTTTTTGAAAAAAATCAAACCGGAAAATTATTAACGAGGCTTACCAGTGATATTGAAGCTCTTAGCGAAACTTTTTCTTCTGGTTTTATTGGAGGGGCAAATGACATATTCTCTCTAGTTGGAATTGCCACTTTTATGCTTTTTATTGATTGGAGATTGACTGTTGCCCAACTCATGTTAATCCCAATTCTACTTTTGTTAACTAGAATTTTCGAAAGATATTACCGAAAAGCCAATGCTAACTCCAGAAAAGAATTATCGCTGTTGAATAGCTTATTTCAAGAAAGTCTCTTGGGGCTTGAAGTTATAAAAATCTTCAATAGAATGGATAAGCTAAGTAGAGATTTCGCCCAAATAAATAAAAACTATATTGTTTCGGTTGATAAATTGATAGCGGCTGATTCGATGTTCTCTGCTTTGATCGAATTAGTGGGAATTATTGGCATAATTGTTGTAATAACAACCTCACTACTTCTATCATTTGATGATGTTACCGCCGGCAAGCTAGTTGCTTTCGTTAGTTATTCTCAGTTGCTTTTCAACCCAATAAGAAACTTGAGTGAAAAGTTTTCGATTTTTCAGGCCGGTTTTACTTCCGCAGAGAGAATAACCGCTTTGTTGCAAGAAACACCTAGTATTCAAAGTAACCACGAAGAAAACAACAATCAATTAGTTCTAGAAGATACAAGTATTAAATTTAGATCCGTGAATTTTCGATACAAACCAACCTCTAATTATGTTTTATCCAATATATCTTTCAATTTAGAAGAAGGAAAAAGTCTTGGAATTGTTGGACAAACAGGCTCAGGGAAAAGTACTTTAATTAAACTTCTATGCAGGTTCTACGATCCCACAAAGGGCGATATATACATTAATGGCAAAAATTTAAAAGACATAAATCCTTATGACTTGAGACAAAATGTACTGATGATCCCACAAAGAAGTTTTCTGTTTAGTGGAACGATTTGGGATAACTTGGTTCTGGATAAAAAAGATTATCCCAAAGAGAAGTTAGAAGAAATTACAAAAGAAACCGGACTTAACCTAATAATTGACAAATTTTCAAATGGTTTGAATACTGAATTGAGAGAGAGAGGAATTGACTTGTCCAGCGGACAAAGACAATTGATTTCTCTTACTAGGTCACTAATACAAGAACCCCAAATATTAATTTTGGATGAGGCTACTGCAAGTTTAGATAACTTTACTGAACAGTTGATAACAAACGCAATTAAAAAAATTATTCATAGCGGTAGAACAGTCATTTTCATTGCTCACCGGTTGAACTTAGTCACTGAATGTGACCGGATCCTTGTTTTACAAAACGGTCAAATTATTGAGCAGGGAAAGCACCCAGATCTATTGGAAGCTCAAGGTTATTATGCAAAACTTTACGAGATGAGTGAGTTTGTATAAGTCTTTGGACGGAAAAGAAACTTATTTAATTAAACGAATAAGAATAAAAGAAAAGGCTCAAGAATCATCTGTTCTTAAGCCTTTTGAATTGTCTAGTTATTGTACTGTTACCAAATACTACTTACAGAAGCTCTGCCATTATTTACAGGTGCTTTCACTTGAGGTGCTCTATAAATTGGAGGAACTTTAATTTGAGGTGCTTGTTGAATTGGATATCCACTATCAACAACATCATTGTAAGTTTCGACAGGAACAGTTTGTTGTTGAATTGGGTAATGGCTTCTCACCGTTGACTCTCTCTTCAAAATTTGTCTTGAGCTGTAGGCTGGAGAAATGTTAACAGTTGGAGCTTTTCTAACTCTCTGAACAACTCTTGGACCGCAGCCTGCTGGGGCAACGTGCCTTTTAACAATTGGTCTTCTTGGGCCACAACCTACTGGAGCAACATGTCTTTTGACAATTGGCCTTCTTGGTTCACATCTTCTTACTTTAGGGTTACATTTGCGAACTCTTGGCTTACAGCAGCGTTTTGGTTTTGGATGGCATTTTGGTTTACAGCTACGTACCTTTGGAGCACATCTTCTGACTTTATGACACTTTTTGTGGCATTTTGGTCTGCATTTACGAACCTTTGCCTCACAGCAACGTTTTGGTTTTTGGCAGCACTTGGATCTTCTAAAATGGCGGACTCTTGGCTTGCAACATCTAGCTTTTGGTCTGCAACGACGGATTCTGGGTCCACAGCCAACTGGAGAACTATAACCAGCTAACAAATCAGATTCTACATTGTTAATGTTTCCAATGTAATCGGTTGAAGAAGTTTGTTTTCTTTGTTCCGGACGAAACTCTTCATCAGAAACTTGTGAATCAAATGATAAATCGTTAACCGCGATTAACAAATCACTTAAGGGACCGTCCTCAGTTGCTTTTGTGGCAAGGGGGGCATCAATACCGGCACCCTCTAGAGTTGCATTTAAATTAAACCCTAAACCTGATAGCAACATACAGAACGCTACAATTACGTTCAGCATTAAAAACTCCTGTAGAAATATGTATTAGTAAATTTAGCCAGGAACATTATGCCCAATTAATTCTTGAAGAAAGAAGTACCAGTAACACAAATTTGCTTTGTAAGACTTTCTCAAACCATTAAAGTTATTACTGGGTGAGACATTTAGGCAAGATTAAAAATTAGTTAAGGAATTTACTATTTTTAATTTCAGTTAATCAGCCGACAAAAATATTTTTGCTTGCAACGAAATTGAATAAAATTAATTATTTTTGTTTGCGATGAATTGAAGAGCCATTATGTATCCATAGCTACCAAAACCAGAAATTTGTCCTTGACAAACTCCTGCTAACAAAGATCTATGTCTAAATTTTTCTCGAGCATGAATATTGGATAAATGAACTTCAATCGTTTTTATTTGAGTTGCACTTATTGCATCTCTTATTGCAACGCTGGTATGAGTGTAACCACCGGGATTAATAATAATAAAATCAATATTGTCTTCTAAGGCTTTATGAATTAAGTCAATAATTGTTACTTCGGAATTGGATTGAAAAGCAGAAACTTGAATTTGGAGCTTACCCGATTGTTCAAAAATTTTTTTATTAATTTCATCCAAAGTCTCTGTGCCATAAACGTCTGGCTCTCTTTTCCCTAACAAATTTAAATTGGGTCCATGAATAACAAAAACTTTAGTATTTTCCATTTGCTTTGCCTATAGGTAGAGTTCAATGATCTAAGTGCCTAGATTTCAAACCATTGAACGGTTCAAATAATTTTAAAGTAAAAATTAATAAGTAGTAAATGACTAGCTTGCTTAAGAATTTTGCAAAAATAAAAGCCCAGTGGGGAGAACACCGGGCACTTTATACTGAACTGAGGGAGAGGGAAAAGGAGAATTTGCTATTTGTTGAATCCTAGACTTGCTCTAGAACTATTTTTAAAATAAAACGAACAATTTAAGATTCAATTCACGAGTAATCACTGAATTTTAGAGGTTTTCTCAAGATAACTCGCAACATCAAAAGTTAAATGCAACCGTTAGTAGAAAAATGAAAAAGAGTTAAGGAGAAGAGGGTGCTCAAATTGGTTTATTTGAAGTGTTAAAAAACAAAGGCCAAAATGAGCTTCAAAC
>JASJDU010000002.1 GCA_030065015.1 Candidatus Caenarcanales bacterium
CAACAACATATGGAACATTTTATGATTATCGCTGGGGTGAGAATAGGCACGTAACATATGATCCAAGTTCTTTAGCGGCAGGAAGCTATAATACAAAGCTTATAGTGACAGACCAAAATGGATTTTCTCAAGAATCAATTGACACATTGACAATAGTTCCATGGTCAATAACAGGTTTGGATTCTGTAGATACGGGTGGAATTTATGGAGATATAACGGATGGAAATCCGACAAATACAATTAATCAAGGAACAACAAGTATTTTAATGACAGGGGGTGTTAATAACCCAGGAGCATTAACGTTAGATTATACGTTTCAGATAGACAGTGATAGTGATGGAACGTTTGAGACAATAGACACAAGAACAGAGTCAACAACATATGGAACATTTTATGATTATCGCTGGGGTGAGAATAGGCACGTAACATATGATCCAAGTTCTTTAGCGGCAGGAAGCTATAATACAAAGCTTATAGTGACAGACCAAAATGGATTTTCTCAAGAGGCTTTTGATTCTTTTACCGTCGGAAGTTCAGCTGTAGGAGCATGGAGTTTAAGTGGATTGGATTCGATTGATGGAGATAAGGTTTTTGGAGGAGCTGATTCAAATGCAACAAATACAATTACACCAAACACAATTGAAATCTATTTAAGTGCTGGAGTGGATAATGCGAGTAATACCGCATTGACGTATCAATTCCAAATAGACAGTGACAACGATGGAACCTTTGAAGATATAGGGCAAGCGAGCTCTGATTCATCAGAAGGAACTTCAATTTTCTATAGTCCATTTAATTTATCAGCGGGTACGTACAATACAAAGGTAATTGTTTCAGACTCCGAAGGAACAAGCCTAGAAACGACCGATCAATTTACAGTAGCTTCTGACTGGAGTTTAAGTGGATTAGATTCGATTGACGGAGACAAAGTATTTGGAGGGTCTGATTCTAATGCAGCGAATGTAATTACCCCAAACACAATTGAAATCTATTTAAGTGCTGGAGTGGATAATGCGAGTAATACAGCACTGACGTATCAATTCCAAATTGATACTGATAACGATGGGATATTTGAAGATATAGGGACAGTAAGTTCGAATTCGTCAGAAGGATCTTCAATTTTTTATAGTCCATTTAATTTATCAGCGGGTACGTATAATACAAAGGTAATTGTTTCGGATTCAATTGGTACTTCTTTAGAAGCATTTGATCAATTTACTGTTTCAGAGGTGGTTGAATGGTCCTTAAATAATTTGGATTCAATTGATCAAACTGGTCCTTTGGATCCTAGTGATTCCAACTTGAATAACGAAGTTGTTCAGGGGACGAACTTCATTAAGTTGACCGCAAATATTTTAAATCCAGATAATGCTCTCTTGACTTATACTTTCCAAATTGATAGCGATAATGATGGGGTATTTGAAGATATAGCAAGTAATATATCCAGTACATCAGAAGTGGGGCAGTCAACAAACTTTTCCACGCAGATACTACTTCCTGGAGAGTACAGCACAAAAGTTATAATTTCAGATTTAAATAATAATGTTCAAGAGGCATATGATAGCTTTACTGTTAAGCCCGTTGCTTGGTCACCGTTAGGCTTTGATGCTGTACATCCTGACGGTACTTATGATGGGTTAGATGCTAATGAAGATAATGAAATTCTAAAAGGTACAACCTCTATTAGATTTGCAGTGGGTGTTGAGAATAGCAGTCAAACGGAACTTGCCTATCAGTTCTATGTTGATTCGGACAATGATGGTACCTTTGAGCCAATTAGTGATGAAAATACCAGCAGTAGTTCTGGCGGTGTATCTGCTGTTTATAATCCCAGGAATCTTGATTATGGAATTTATGAAACCAAAGTCAAAATAACAGATCTTAACGACTTTTCGGTTGAACTTTACGATACATTTGAAGTTAGTCGAAACGTAATTCCTTCTTGGCAAATAACTGGTCTTGATTCAGATGACTCAGATGGTATTTTAGGTGGAGATGATTCCAACATTAAAAACATTATTACGCAGGAGAATCTTTCAATCAACTTAACAGCGAGAATTGATAACCCTGACCAAGCGCTTTTATCCTATCAATTCCAAATAGATAGTAATGATGATGGAACTTTTGAGGATATTGGTTCTAGGCAACAGATAAGTTCATCTCAGGATGTTTTTATTTCTTATGATACTTCTAACCTAAACCCAGGAAGTTACGATACAAGAATTATTGTTCGAGATGATTCTAATTTAAATGCTTTCACACAAGAACTAACCAGAGGCTTTACCGTTTTACCCAAAACCTGGGATGTCCTAGGAATTGATACTTTTGATGATCACTCCTCTTATGGAGATAGTTCTGATCCTAGTCTAGAAAATATTGCTGATATTAATAATTTACCAGAGGGAGATCATATCCATTTCTCTGTAGGTATTGATAATCCTGGTGAATTTGAATTGGATTACACATTCTTTATTGATAATGCGGGAGATGATAATTTTACTGAGATTTTTACAGCACACAGTAACTCAGTTGATGGAATCAATGTTTTATTCGATCCAAGAGATTATGCGTTAGGAACTTACAATGTAAAAGTCGTTATTTCTGATCCAAATGGTTTACAGCAATTTGTAAGCGGGGCAATAACAATCACCGATAATGTTTCAACTGCAACCGTGAACCCATGGACATTATCTGGTTTGGATGCAATTGATAATGATGGAAGTTTTGGTGGAGATGATAGTAACTCTGTAAATAAAATAATTCCTGGAGCTGAATTCATAACTTTAGCAGCTGGTGTCAATAACGTTAGCCAAAATATCCTTTCATATCAATTCCAAATTGACACGAATAACGACGGTGTATTTGAAAACATTGGTGAAGTTCAAACATCATCCTCTTCGGCAGGATTGTCATTGAACTATGCTTCAACTAGCCTTTCCTCGGGAACTTACAATACTAAAGTTATTATTACAGACTCTGATAATCTTTCTCAGGAAGCGACTGATTCTTTCCAAGTTAAACTGCCTCCTCTTTTAGGATTCGATAGTGTTGACTCTGATGGAATTGTTGGAGGGGTTGATAGCAATTTGAATAACTCGATTAAGGAAGGTACTAGTGCTATTGTAATGGCTGCTTCTATTGACAATCCTCTTGGTTTGCCTATGAACTATAGATTCTCAATTGATAGTGACCAGGATGGTACCTTTGAAGAAATTGGGGCTTTTGTATCAGCAAACGAGAGTATTTCCTTTAACTATAATCCTCAAGATCTAACCCCAGGTAGTTATGATACAAAAGTTGAAGTCTTTGATGATGCTGGTAATAACCAATTTGTAGAAGATTCAATAACTATAGAGCCTAGGGCCAATATAGTACCTTGGTCAATAGAAGGGATTGATGTCGTTGATTTTGATAAAACCTTTGATGATAGTGATACTAACCCTGCAAATATAATCGCAAGAGGTACTGATTTGATTAATATGACCTTGGGACTCGATAATCCATATAAAACAGGTTTAACAATTCAGTATTTAATCGATAGTGATTATGATGGAACTTTTGAAGATATCACCTCTAGCTATACAGAAAATAATAATAGTTACGCTTTTTACAGAACAGAAGATTTGGGTGTAGGTTCTTATACTATAAAAGCAATTGTCTCCGATCAAAGCGGAATTTCCGAAGTGATTTATGACGTATTAAGGGTTGAGGATGTAAGTAATCCTATAATTGAGCAGCCATGGTTATTGAATAGCTTTGATGCAGTTGACGGAGTTGAAAACAATACAATTTCTCAAGGTACTTTATCAATGAACTTATCTGTCAGTGTCAATAATCAATTTGGTGAACCACTCCGATACTCTTTTGAAATTGATTCCAATAATGATGGAACTTTTGAAAAAATTACAGAAATTACAACTGTAGAAGATAAAGCTGTAATAGAATTTGATCCTTCCGATTTTGCTCCGGGAAATTTTAATACAAAAGTAACGGTGAGTGATTATTCGGGGAATTCAACTGTTCTAAATGATCAATTTACTGTAGAAGCAAAAGCATGGTCTTTGGATGGTTTTGACGCTGATTCACAGAGAGTAACAAACGTTATTGTTCAAGGAAGTGAGTCTATAACCTTAAATACCCAAGTGACCAATACAGAGAATGTGCTTTTAACTTATAGCTTTCAATTGGATTTGGATAATAATGGAGTTTTTGAAGAATATTTGAGCGGCAAGAACATTAATAGTAGTGTGTCGGAAAACTTAGCCGTTTATAACCTGGGGTACGGAACCTACAAAGCTAAAGTTGAAGTCACAGATGTTAATGGTCTAACAAGTTCTGTGACTGACTCATTCATAATTAACTCTGCTCC
Organism: Candidatus Caenarcanales bacterium; assembly: GCA_030065015.1. GTDB lineage: Bacteria > Cyanobacteriota > Vampirovibrionia > Caenarcaniphilales > Caenarcanaceae > JASJDU01. The sequence continues at coordinate 4,370 of JASJDU010000002.1, forward strand.
TGAAATTGAATTTGACTCGGTTAGCTTAGATACATTAACCTCTAATGATTCTTACAATTTAATTTCTATTGGAAGTCAATTGAATATTTCAATGTTTGATTCTGATCTCGATGGAACGATTGATAAATATGAATATAGAATTTTGGATTCAGATAATCAAGTTGTTAAAACAGAGTTTGATATTGATAGAGCAAGCTTCATTAGCTTGTTAAATAACTCAAGTACCACATTGTTGGGTGGCAACTATAAAGTTGAAATCTCTGTAACCGATAACTTGGGAACAGAAACAACTGTATCGCAAGACTTTAGTATATTGTCGATTGATGCAGTTCAGGGTGATTCGGATAACACGATTCAAGGTGGTGAAGTTAACTTTGGTTTTAATGGATTAACATCAGAAACCGTTTCAGAACTAACTAGTTATCAATATCGTATAGATGGTGGGGTTTGGAAAGAATTCAATGATCTGGATTTATTTGAGAAACATATAAATGGATCTGCAAACAAATTAGGAATTGGTTCTCATAATTTAGAGGTTAAAGTTTCTGAACTCCTTGGAGACATAATTCTTTCAGATTCCTTTACCCTCACATCTTTGGCGCCAGAAGGCTCTTATGTGTCAGAAGTTGAAATTGTAAACTCAAGCTCTAATGATTTGTCTAATGAGACAGTTATTATAACTTTAGATACTGCTACGCTTATTAGCGAAGGTAAACTACAGGCGAATGGTGAAGATCTGAGATTTACCTCGAGCGATGGAGTTGTTGAGCTTGACTATTTAATTGACTCTTCTACCATTAATACATCTGAGACAAGAATTTGGGTTGAAATTCCTGAATTAGAGGTTGGCTCAAATAAAATACTTCTAAGTTACGGAAACGATCAGCTTTCTTCTCAAAGTGATTTTGAATCAACCTTTGATAAGAATACTACGTTCGGAGTCTATGATACTTTTGATGGAACAACTCTAGATCAAGATAAATGGACTCTAGCTGGTAGCGCAGCCAGTTATGTGTCGGTAAATGAAACTCTTCAGTTTAGCGGGGGAGCGAGTTCTTGGAACAGTGGTTTCTTTAGTACTCAAACTTATGATAGGCCCTTTGTTTTTGAGTTGGAATATAAGCAAACTGGCGGAAGATATGCAATGTTCGGTCTCCACGATAGTGGAACAGGGGCTAGCTATACGAACTTAGTGCATGCTCTGTATCCAGTATTTGATAGCAATGGAAATAGATTTCAAGTTTATGAGGATTCAAGTAAGAGAGGTGGTGACTTTAATGCAATAACTACTGATTGGATGAAATTCAAAATAGAAGTTAATGAGACGGGTGCAGATTATTATTATAAAGAACTGAGTGAAGAGTCCTACACTTTAGTTTATTCAAGTTCCTATAGTAGTGAAGGGAACCTAAGGCTTGGACTCGCGAACTACGATCAAGCGTTTGAGATTGATAATTTAACGGTTACACCTTTAACCAACAACTCAAATATTGCAACTAATGTGGGGGTGGAAAAGCTGAATGTCCAAATTGATGCGGTTAAAGATAATTCAAACAATGTTATTAATCCAGGTGATAGTTTAGATTTCACCATTAATAATGGAGCAAATGTTGATTTGAATACGAATATCACTGGATACGAGTATAGGATAGATGGTGGAACCTGGAATACAGGCTTTGTCGATTTGAATGGTTTAACAACTTCTGTTAATTCATCAGCAGCATCACTTGGAGTTGGAAATCATTCACTTGAAGTTAAGGTCATAGATGTGAATCTTTCTGAAGAAATTGTCTCAAGTGGTTTCTCTATTGGTGCTGGATTTGATGCGGTTGATTCTGATACTGAATTCGGAAATGCTGATTCTAATCCAAACAATATAGTTTTGGAAGGCAGTTCTTCCATTAACCTGAGTGCTGGTGTTAATAATCAATCTCAAGAGAGCTTGGATTATACTTTCCAAGTGGATAGTGACAATGATGGTACCTTTGAGACGATTGGTAATTTAACAACTAGTGATTCCATTACTGGTCAATCAGTAGTGTTCGATACGACAGGATTGATCAGTGGTAGTTATCAAGCAAAAGTAATAGTTCAAGGTAGTAGCTTTACTTATGAAGTTCAAGACTCAATAACCATAATCAATATTGTAGGATTAGACTCTGACGATGCTGATGGAGCGTATGGAGATGTTGACTCCAATCCAACAAATGAAATTGCTTTTGGAAGTAGTTCAATCAATTTAACAGTTGGTCTTGAGAATCCAGGAGGGGCCAACTTGACTTATGAATTCTTTATTGACAGTGATAATGACGGTAATTTTGAACTTATAAACTCACAAGACACCACATCAAGTGGTAGTAGTTATATCTATGATCCCGCTCTCCTCAATGTTGGGGCTTACAATACAAAGGTTTTAATCAAGGATGAAGATGGGAATGTATTAGGAGAAGTGAGTGACTTCTTTACCATCATCTAAACCATCTTCCCTATGTATAGATCACTTATAGTTGTTGATGATTTTTATAATAATCCAAGGACTGTTCGTGAATATGCATTATCCCAAAATTATAGTAAACCTGACTATATTACTGGATACCCGGGGATAGAGACTGAAGGTGGGTTGCCACCTGAACAATTGACAAAGGTAATGAAATATTTTTCTTCTTTAATAGGCAAAAAGGTTGTTTCCTTCAAGGATGATCCACAAGGCAGATTTAGACTTCAAAGTGAAGAGGTTATGAAAACCAGAAGGAATATAATTCATGCTGATCCCTGTAGATGGACGGGTTTAGTCTACTTGAGTTTGCCAGAAGACTGTAAGGGGTGTTTGTCCATTTATAAGCATAATGAGACTGGGCTGCTAAGGATTGATCCTTTGAATAGAGAAGTGGAGGAGGCCATGAAGAGAAAACAACTGGATCATGAAGGATTAAAAGGGTGGTTGGTGGAAGAAGGTCTAGATGTGAACAAATGGCAAAGACTAAGTTCAGTTGAATATAAATTCAATCGACTCATTCTGTTTGATGGTGGAATCTTTCATGGTGTGCAACAGCTTTTTGGACAAACAAAGGAAGATTCTAGGCTCTCGCAGCACTTTTTTTTTGAGGAGGCCGAGTAATATTCTTGTGGTTCTCTGCAGAACGATAGAAGTGAGTTTCTATAAGGGCAACTAGCTATGAAGAAATCATTAATTGTTATAGATGACTTCTATGAAGATCCTTATAAAGTGAGACAGTATGCTTTCTCGCAGAATTTCAATAATCCGTCTTATGTGACAGGATATCCTGGTGTTGAAACTAATTCCCTTGAACCAGAAAAGATTAAGCATATTGCAAAGAGGATTTCATCTATTATAGGTAAAAAACTGGGTTGGCCACCAGATAGACCTCAAGGAGTGTTTCGTGTATTGCAAAAGCAAGAAGAAAAAACTCAGACAAATTTAGTGCATATTGATCCTTGTAGCTGGACTGGTGTTGTCTATTTGAATCTTCCAGAGGAGTGTCGTGGAGGTACCAGCTTTTATCAGCATAAGGAAACTGGGTTGAAGGTTATGTTTCCTCAGAAGAATCCTGAGGTTCAGCAAGCAATGGTAAAGTACAATCTTAGTTATCATGAGCTCAGTGCTAAAACCTTGAAAGATACTTTAGATCTGTCCAAGTGGGATGAAATAGAGAGAGTTTCAATGAAGTTCAACCGATTAATTCTATTTAATGGTGGTAAATTTCATGGAGTTCCTAGAGTTTTTGGTAATACATTGGCAACAGGAAGAATTGCTCAAATATTCTTTTTCTTTGAGATTGAATCAATTGACGAAGATGGTAATATGACTATCCCTGTCTGAGAGAATAATCTAGGTTCTTTTGGGAACAAGATATTCATGAGGCAGACATACATTGTTGTAGATGATTTTTATAAAAATCCTGAGCAAGTCAGGCAGTTTGCCTTAGCTCAAGAATTTAAATCACCTAGTTATGGAACGGGTTATCCTGGACTAGAAACTGAACCATGTGATTTAAAAGCATTAATGCCTATAATGCAGTCAGTATCTAAGATTGTCGGCAAAAAAATTGGCTGGGACCCCGAGAGTGTTCAGGGAATGTTTAGGCTTATGGATAAACATTTGATGGATACTAGAAATAATCTTATCCACACAGACCCTTGTCGTTGGACTGGAATTATTTACTTAAGTTTGGCCGAACATTGTAAAGGGGGTTTATCGCTTTTTAGACATAAAGAAACTGGTCTCACAAGATTGCACCCACAAAACGATGAAAAAGTATTGTGGGCAATGAACAAATACAACATGAATTACGAACAATTAACTCATTGGTTCTATAAACAGAGTTTGGACCTGGATAAGTGGATAGAAACAGATTTTATTTCTTGCCAATTCAATAGGCTTCTACTATTTGACGGCGGTATTTTTCATGGGATTATACAGCTTTTTGGAGACTCAAAAGAAAACTCAAGATTATCTCAGCATTTCTTTGTTCATGAAGTTGAATCAGTTAGTTCAGGAGGGCAGGCGGTTCTTAGTTCGTAAGGTTTCGTCTTTTCTAGCTTATATAGAAGTGGGAATAACTTATCTATGACAAAAGTCATTCAGAAAATTTTAGTTGTTGGAGGTGGGAGTGCTGGATACTTGTCAGCACTTGTTCTAAAAACAAAACTACCTGAACTGGACATTAAAGTTGTCCAGACAGAACAATTGCCTATAATTGGTGTTGGGGAAGGGACTACGGCAATATTGCCAGGTTTCTTAAAAGATTATCTTGGTCTTGATCAAGATGAGCTATATAGAAGAGTAAAGCCAACTTGGAAACTAGGGATTAAATTTGAGTGGGGATTACCTAATAAAAGCTTCAATTATACATTCGCCAATACTTTCGATACAAAAATCAATTTATTGAAAAAAAATAATGCCTATTATTATCTTAATGATTTGGGACCCGGCTCTGTTCCAGATTGTCTCATGAATTGTAATAAATCTCCTTTGGGCAGATTAAAAAGCGGACAATTGCATTTAGATCATTCAATATTTGGTTTTCATCTTGAAAATAGAGCTTTTGTAAGTTATTTAAAATCAAAAATACTAGATTTAGGGGTTGAAATCCATGATAAGAAAATTACTAAAATAAATAAAAATTCGGTAGGTGAGATTTCTAGTTTAGATTTAGAAGATGAAACTTCTTTGAAGGCTGATCTATATATCGATTGTTCTGGTTTTAATTCAATCTTATTAGGTGAGACATTAAAAGAGAAATATATTGATTTTCGATCAAGTTTGTTTTGTGATACAGCAATTACAGGTAGTTGGCTTAGACAAGAAGGAGAAGCAATACTTCCATATACAACATCTGAGACTATGAACAATGGTTGGTGTTGGAGAGTCGAGCTTAAGGATAGAGTTAACCGTGGATATGTATTCTCTTCTCAATTCTCTTCTGTTGAGAAAGCTCTTGAAGAAATGAAAGAGAAGAACCCTCAAATGGCAGATGATCACAGAGTAATAAAATTTACAACGGGTAGATATCAAAGTTTTTGGGTAAAAAATGTCGCGGCAATTGGAAATGCGAGCGGTTTCGTAGAACCTCTTGAGGCAACAGGATTACATATGATCTGTGAAACTTCTAGGCGTTTAGTTGAAGCGCTTATCGATTCGAATCTTCAACCTTCTGAATCAATTAAATTAAGTACAAGTGAAATCATTGGTGAGCTTTGGGATGATATCAGGTGGTTTCTCTCACTGCATTATAAATTCAATAAGTATTTAAATACACCATTCTGGAAATATTGTAGAGAACAAACCGACATTTCAGGGGTACAGAAAATAGTTGATTTCTATTATGAGAACGGTCCTTCGCCAATGGTTTTTCATTCTTTACCCAGGCATAGTATGTTTAATTATGATGGGTATATAGCTATGCTTGTCTCTCTTAAGGCCCCTTGTAAATTTAAAAACCATCTAGAAGAGAAAGATATAGATAATTTCAAACGCTTGTCAGATCGATTCCTCAGACATTCTGAGGCTTCATTCCTAGATATGAGTAATGCTTTGGGTTTACTTGAAAAAAGTAAATTTAGTTTTGAAACTCCTTAATCAGTTGTTACTTTATTCAATGGGTTCAACAACTCTTTTGTCTACATATACCCATAAATCTCCTGGTCTCCAGAAGAGAGCTTCTCCTTTGGGGAGACGGTATATTCTTAAAGCACTAATTATTCTTTGAGAATTTATATTCCTAGAGGTTCTCGGATCATTTAATAAACTTGTTCGAAGCTTTAAACTTTCTTTCCAGGTCTGACAAATTGCGGGTCCAATATTGTTCCGGCAAAGAATTGCAACTTTTCCATTAGGCTGTTCCCAACCTAGAACGTAATAACAGGTGGGTATTGTCTTTTCTTCAAAATGAGAATCTCCACGATTCAATTATTCAAGGCCCCCCAAGTCCATGGATGGAACCTTCCCACGGTGAAGCTTTGTGCCCTGGTTCGAATAATAATAATGCAGTACTTACTGATCTAAGACCGCTTCTCTCTGATGGACTGTTAACAACCGATCCTTCTAAAACCATTGTTGTGGATCCACCACCATCCATGTTAATTGCCTCAACCACTCCTATCTCTTTCATTAAGGATGCAAGTTCCTGGAGATTCATTCCCACTGAATCTTTTTGTCTACCATCGGCTGTAAGCCATATGAGGCGTCCAGGCTTAGTCATGCCAATCGCTGTTCTTGGTGCAGTTTTATTTATTCCTGATCTTTTGGTAAAGCCTTCTCTTACTTCATCTATTATTATCTGGCCTTTTCGCAATAGATAGGGGCCACCTCCTACTACATGCGACATACTCGACCAGTCCGGTGTGCTGTACCAATTTAATACTAATTTATCACCGATCTCAACACCTTCTAAATTACTGCTGTTTAAAGAGGTTAAAACGTAATCGTTTCTTGTGGGCTGAACTAATGTTGTACTTTCATAATTGGAGATTTTTGTTCTTACGATTCCGTTTCGATCAACAAGTACACAGGCTCTACCTTCTCCACAAGAAAGCTTATCTTGCCACCAATGATTGTAAAAACTGACTCCATCTTTCCCTGCTAAAGAGTCGGGTTGATTAATGTTGTCAACACTCAAGATGAGCTGTGCCGGAATATTCTTCTTTTTACTTCTGTAATAAGCTGAAATAGCAGAGCCTTTGCTGCTTTTCTTTAAAACGGATAATTTACCAACAACGGATGGTCTCGCAAAGCCTAAATTGCCAGCCTCATCTATACTGACCGAAGCTCTATTATAGACAGGACCCGTTATCCATTCTTTGTCAATTGCCAATGAACCAATTGGCATGCCTCTACTATTAAAATAATTTGCATTTATTCCAGCAATTGCGCCTTTGTTAGACACAATGTTTGAAACAGTTGCTTTTCCCCAAATGCTGTTAGATTGAGCTAATGATGGTTTTACTGTAAAACCTTTACTGGTATCAATCTCTAAAATGTTTATTTTTACTGGTCCGTGAGATGTATACTTTATAAAACGGTGATGAATGAGACCAGGGGAAATTGTTTCTTGCTCAACATTGGTTATTTTAGAATGAGCCTGGTTAATGGGAAGAAGGCTGCAGATGACAAAAAGATGAAATAATATAACCCGTTTGAAAATAAGATTTTGATGTGACGAATTAATAAACATAGAACTAAACAATACGAATGAGCTATTACTTTGTAGACTTACTACTTTACTATTTAATTTAACTAGTATGCCCATTTAGAATATTATACGAATATACTGTTTCTTCTTATAAAGTGGGTTCTCATTAAATACATAGACTACAATTCTCATATTTTGATTCATTATTGTTTTATTCATTTCACTAAAAGTTAAGAAGCCAAAAGCGTGTTAGATATGAAATTTGCAAGTTTTCCATTTAATAGACCAAGAAGGTTAAGAAAAACTCAAATAATAAGAGATCTGGTTCAAGAAACTCACTTCTCGGTAAATAATCTTATTGCTCCACTTTTTATCTTGGATGGTGAAAATATTAAACAAGAAATCAACTCAATGCCCGGAGTGTTTAGGTATTCTCTAGACCTGTTGATGAAAGAAGTGGGCGAATTAATTAAGTTGGGAGTTAATAACTTTGCTTTATTTCCTGTAATTAACAAAGCTCTCAAAAACCAAACCGCTGAAGAAGCATTGAATCCATTCGGCTTAATACCTCAGGCCATAAAGACAATTAAGAAGAGCTTCCCTCAAGCAATTTTGATATCTGATATTGCATTAGATCCATTTACTTCTCATGGGCACGATGGATTAGTTAATGAGTTCCACGAAGTCGTTAATGATAAAACTGTAGAGATTTTATGCAAAATGGCGGTTTGTCATGCAGAGGCTGGTGTGGATGTCGTCGCACCATCAGATATGATGGATGGGAGAATTTCTAAAATTAGAGGGGCTCTAGACTCTGGAGGCTTTAGCGATACTCTCATAATGTCTTATTCCGCAAAGTTTGCTTCCTCTTTTTATGGACCGTTTAGAGACGCATTGAGTTCAAACCTTGTATTCGGTGATAAAAAAAGTTATCAATTAAATCCGGCTAATGCCCTTGAAGCAGAAAAAGAAATAGAAATTGATGCTTTAGAGGGTGCCGATATGTTGATGGTAAAACCAGGTTTGTCTTATCTTGACATTGTGTATCGCGCTAAGCAAATTACAAAGCTTCCGGTAATTGCGTATTCAGTGTCGGGAGAATATTCCATGATTAAAGCTGCCAGTCAAAACCAATGGTTAAATGAGAAGGAAGTTGTGTTTGAAAACATGATAGCTTTCAGAAGGGCAGGGGCTAGTGGCGTGATTACTTATCACGCTAGACAAATTGCTGAATGGTTAAGTTCTTGAAATTAGCTTTCTATATGTTCTTACCGTTATCAAATGAATGAATTAACTATATTTTTGAAAGCTTTTCCTCTTTCTTCAAAATTATTAAACTGGTCAAAGCTTGAACATGCAGGAGATAAAAGTACTACTCTTCCTTCTCTTTCTATAGAAAGATTCACAGCCTCTTCCATATCTTTTGTTAGGGTGATTTCTCCTTTGTAATTGTTCTTTCTGAGATTCTCAGAAATCCTATTAGCGGCTTCTCCAAATAAGATTGCTGAATTTGCTCTTTTATTAGCTTCTTTACAAAGTTGTGTTAGATCTGTCATCTTATCTTTGCCACCAGCCAGCCAGATTATTTCGCCGGGGAAAGATTGAAGCGCTAAGATTGTGGATTCTGTATTTGTAGCTTTTGAATCATTGTAGAATCTCTTGCCTTTTAACTTAGTTACAAATTCCATTCTATGCTCAAGGCCTTTGAAGATAGCTAATTTTTGCCTTGTTTTGTCTGAAGGTACATTGAAAATTTTTGCAGCGGCAATACTAAACATTGCATTTTCAAGATTGTGTTTTCCGGGCAATTTAATATCTTCAATCTTGCAAACTTTATTATCAATTCCATTAATTCTTGCAATTATCTCTGAGTCAAAGTTTATCCAAATAGAATTTTGATCAAACATTTCATTCTGAGGTTTGGAGTTTATCCACAGGATTTTTGCTTTTGCCTGTAGATTTTGAAAGAACTCAGTTTTAGGCAAAATTAACCAATCATCTTGATCTTGGTTTGCAGCTATCTTTAATTTGGAATTTACGTAATGTTTCCAGCTACCATGCCAAGAAATATGATCTGGGGTAATGTTTGTAATAATTGCAACTTTAGGCTTTATAGAATTTGAGTGTGCTAGTTGAAAAGAGCTGAGCTCGCATATGTAACATTCTGACGGGCTATTCTCTATAGTTTCTATAACAGGCGTTCCGATGTTCCCACATGCAGGATAGTCAGTTAAATGACTTATCAAAGTTGTAACCGTGGATTTACCATTAGTTCCCGTAACACCAATAAAATCTTTTTGAGATTGGCTCAGGATTTGTGTTGCTAATTCTAGTTCAGTAGTTACCGTTATTGAACGATCTCTCGCTTCGTTTATTAAAGGAAAATCATGCTTAATTCCGGGGCTAACAATTAAATAGTCAGTTTCTAAACAACGCAAGGAGTGTTCAGGAGAGAACTCTGCTTCAATGAGTTGAGAATTGTTGTTAATGATTTCTTTTACTGAGTCACCTAGGGAATCGAAAGGTCTTTTATCGCTTATGAATATTTTTTTAGGTTTTTGTTCAAGTAGAAACTTTAAAGTAGCGCTTCCACTAATTCCCAGACCTAATATGGTAAACCTTTTCGTTAAATCAATTTCATCCATCTTTCATAACTTTCAGGCAATCCTGAATTGTGCATTATTGCACATTATTGATATTCCTTTTGGGAAAACCCTTTAATCCATAAAACAAAAAAATGCTGAAGACCCGATCCTCCCAGAAGTAATTTGGGGAACATCCTCAGTAGTTGGATTATGGTAATTAGGAATGGGTCAAAAACCACAGAAGAAGTTGCAACGTCAAGTTCAGAATAATGAGAGAAGCGATTTAGAGATTGAAGAAATTCCCGAAGAAGAACTAAATTTAGAAGAATCAATAACCGGTTTAGATGATTCTGTTCAACTGTATTTGAAAACAATTGGAAAAATCTCTTTATTATCGGCTGAAGAAGAAATTAGATTGGCCAAAGATATTGCTTCTGACAATTCTGAAAAATCAAAAAAAGCCTGCAATAAGTTGATTCAAGCAAATCTTCGTTTAGTGGTGTCAATTGCAAAAAGGTATGCATCTAATTCTATTCCTCTTTTAGATTTAATTCAGGAAGGAAACACTGGATTGATGAAAGCAGCAAAGAAATTTGATTATGAATTGGGATACCGTTTTTCAACTTATGCAACTTGGTGGATTAAGCAGGCTATTACTAGGAGCATAAATGAGAAGGAGAGGGCGATTAGGATTCCAGCACATGTTCTGGATCAGATAAACAAGCTAAGAAAAACAGTTGATAAATTAACCAGAGAATATGGAAGGCCTCCCTCGGAGCAGGAGTTGTCCTCTAGCTTGGATTTCTCTATGGCTGATGTTAAGCTTTGGAAGGAGATTGAGAATGAGACACTCTCCTTGGAATCTCCAATTAATAAAGAGCATGAAGGAACTTTAAGTGAAGTAATAAGCGACCTGGATGAGAAGACACCCGAATCGGAACTGCAGCATAAATTGCTCAAGAGAGACCTGTTGAAATTTTTGAATCAACTTGAAGAAGAGGAGCGCAGTATATTGGAGTTGAGGTTTGGTTTTAATAGAACCGAAACTTATCATTCCATTGAAGAGGTGAGTAAAGTTCTTGACATAAGTAGAGATAGAGTGAGGAAGGTAGAGTTTAAGGCCTTGAGAAAGCTTAAAAATATTATGGGAAGCGATATAAAAGACTATCTTCGAACATTTTAAGTGTGTTAAATAAAAATGATATCTATGACTTGGTCTTCAAAAAAGCTTTTAATGTAGGATTAGTAATTAATGAAATGACCCATTGATTATCTTCGAAATTCTTTTAATATGTCTTCAACTCTGACAAAAATTTATCCCTTAAAATACACCGGAAATTCATTGAAGGTTCTCGACCAGAGGAAATTGCCAGCTGAAGAAATTTATGTAGAGTGTAGTACTTATAACGAGGTTATCCAGGCAATACAAAATATGTTGGTCAGAGGTGCACCTGCAATTGGTTTTGCTGGAGCTTGGGCTTGTTGTCTTGCTGTTAAAGCAGTTGATGATAAGAGAGATTTACTTCGAATATTTCACGAGATTGAGTTAGCAAGACCTACTGCAGTTAATCTGAGCAAAGCAATTCGCCGAATGGAGAAGTGTTTAATTGAGAAAGGTGCTGGGTCTCTGGAGAATGAAGCAGAAGCTATTTATAAAGAAGATATTGAAATGTGTAATATTATGGCTTCTCATGGTTTAACTGTTTTACCTAACAAAAGTGAATTTACATTGCTCACACATTGCAATACTGGCTCTTTGGCAACAGCGGGAATCGGCACGGCTTTGGGAGTAATAAAATTCTTGGTCCAACAAAATAAGAAAGTGCACGTATATGCGACTGAGACAAGGCCATATTTGCAAGGGGCGAGACTAACTGCTTGGGAACTTCAAAAATGCGGGATTCAAGTTAGTGTATTACCAGATTCAGCTGTGACCTATCTAATGAAAACAGCAAAGATAGATGCTGTGTATGTTGGTGCTGACAGAATTGTCTCTAATGGTGATACTGCAAATAAAGTTGGAACCTATATGATTGCACTTGCTGCTCAAAGAGAAAAGGTGCCTTTTTATGTTGTTGCACCAAGTACAAGTTTTGATCTAAATCTACAATCCGGGGAAGAAATAGAGATTGAACAGCGCTCAAGTAAAGAATTAAGTGAGTTTAATAATAAACAGATTTGTCCATCTGGAATTGATTTTTACAACCCCGCTTTTGACATAACACCCAGTGAATTGATTAGTGGGTACATAACAGAAAAGGGTGTTTTAAACGTAAGTAAATTTAAGTACAATTTCTAAGTTTCAGTCCAACAACTTATCATCTTCCCCTGCAGTACTCTATATAATTTTTATAATTATTGAGTGTTTCATCTATAGAGTCTCCTCCAAATTTTTGTAATAGTTGATCGGCTAAAATAAAAGCGGCCATAGCCTCGCAAACAACACCACCTGCTGGTACCACACAAACATCAGAACGCTCATAAAAAGCTACGTCGTTTGCTTTCTTGTATAAATCAATTGACTTCAGCGAGTCTTTCTCGGAACGAGCAAGAGTGGGAATTGGTTTTAAAGCAATTCTACAAACTATTTCTTCTCCATTAGTCATCCCACCTTCTATACCACCTGCTCGATTGGTTAAATGCTTATAATTACTTTTCTCTAAAATATTTTCTTCTTTTACCTGAATCTCATCGTGAACTTGAGAACCCGGCAATATTCCTGCTTCAAAGCCAATCCCAAAAGATACTGCTTTTACGGTGTGGATTGACATTAATGCTTGGGCAAGAATACCATCCAGCCGTCTGTCCCAGTGAACATGACTACCTATACCTATTGGCAGTCCAGACACAATTAATTCAACTATTCCACCTAAACTTTCACCCTGTTTTCGAGAATTATCAATCTCTTGTTTCATGAGCTCAGTAGTTAATTTACTTTTACACCTCATATCGGAAGACTCTACTTCTTTAAATTCTTCTTCCGAGAGTCTTCCGCAGTATTCCTGAGGTAAGGATGTGGAACCCACCTGAATGACGTGACTCCTTACTGTTACACCAAAGGAATCTAGTAATTTGTGTCCAACCGCACCAGCTGCAACGCGTGAAGTTGTTTCTCTTGCGCTGGATCTTTCGAGAACATTACGAACGTCTTCATGCCTATACTTTATTGCTCCGGCAAAATCAGCGTGACCTGGTCTTACCTTTGTAATATATTTTTGTGCTAGTTTTTCCTTTACTTGTTCTTCTTGCTTATTGACTGGAGAGGGGTTCATTACAACTATCCAATTCTCATAGTCTTTGTTTGCAATTTGTAAGGAAATCGGACTACCAATAGTAAAACCATGGCGAACACCAGCGGTAAAAGAGACCCGATCTTTCTCTATCTTCATTCTGGCGCCACGACCGTAACCACCTTGCCTTCTTTGAAGATGATGGTTAATGTCTTCTTCTAACAACTCTAATCCGGAGGGCATTCCTTCTACTATTATTGATAAACCTGGTCCGTGAGATTCACCTGCTGTAAGAAAACGCAATTTACTCATTTTTATTGATAGAGTTTTTGTGAAGAATATACAAGTTTCCCAGGATAGCAAATACACCAAAAGTAATTATAATTACAGCTGGCATTAACTTCCCTGTGTTGATAATTCTGGTTATAAAAAAGCCTAGTAAGGCAACGGAGAGGACCGTCGATAGATAATAACCCCAAACTCTTGGAGATTCTTTCTTCTCAATATCTTTTTCTGAGCTGGCAAAGAAATCAGTTCCCCAGATAGTCAGCATTAGTAAGTTCCCAAAAAACAAACCAGCTGAAAGAGAGGGTAAGCTTCCAGCTTTAAAGTATCCCATTAAGCCTCCCATAACAACTATGATTCCGAAGAATAAATTGTAAAGTGGAACCACCTTATTTAACTTGTATATTTGGGGTTTATTTTTATCGTTCATATGTGAATTTAAGAGTTAACTAGTAGATCTATTTTTTGTGCAAGCTGAAAGTCTTTTTCTGTAACCCCTCCAGCATCATGAGTGGAAATACTAACAATTACTTTAGCGTATTTAATGAGAATATCAGGATGATGGTTAGCTTCTTCAGCTTTTTGAGCTACTTTATGAACAAAACCTATGCCTTCAAGATACTTATTGAAACTAAATTCTTTTTGAATAATATTTGGTTCTGTTCCTAATCCTTCAATTAATTTCCAGCCAGTATATTTCTGAATCTCTTTATTTATTTCTTCAAGGGTGAGCATTAATTTATAGTTTGACTTTAAGTCTAGATTACACAAATATAAAATTCTACGTCAAATTAATTAACTGAGCTAAATTCTTTTTCAATAGCTGGCTTTTTGAGAGTTTTCAACATAAAGGTTTAAGCTGTCTCCAATCAACTGTGACTAAATTCAATTGATTGAATTAAATATTTAGGGTTCTCTCCTTCTTTATTAGTAGAAGCAGGGGAAAACATTGTGAAAATTTGAAATGGAAAAGGAATTTCATAATTATGAATAGATGTATTTTCTTAAAGCGCTTTTTAAAAGACGAAAAGGGCGCTGTTAACGAATTCTTAGGATTAATATTCTTTTTATTAATTATTTTTTGTGTTCTTATACCAATGATAGTTGAGCTTCTTGCTTATACCGGCCAAGCGCAAGAAGCAGATCGTCTTACAAAGATTGCAGCAAAAAGAGCTTGTACATTATTAGCTAATCCTACAATTGGGGTTGCAGGAGATTTAAAACAAGGCAGTTTAGGTATGGCTACTAGCATCAATATTATGCAGCCTTTAGTTAATCAAGTCTTTCGCAATGAAGCTTCTCATCCTGAGGAGTATTTTCAAAATACCGTCGATGGGGAAAATATTGATTTGAAAGTTTTCGATCTTGCAGGGGAAGAAATACGTCTTTCTGATAGAAGTAACTGGGTTGAGGCGGAAGATCCAGATGGGAATAGAAGAGAGTTATTGTTAGTTGGGACAAATACAGAAGCTTCTCTTTGCCCTTCGGGAGCAAATGCTCAGGGGGGGTGGAAATACTGCTTGGAAGGTAATGATGATCTAGTAAAACAACAGTTGAGGAATACTGGGATAAATGAAAAGAACGCTGACTTGATTCAGCGTATGGAAAGGTTTCAAGCCGGTAGGTGCTTGGAAGGAGAGAATTGCCGAAATGATTTTATTGGTCGAATAGATCGTTGTACAGTTTGTGTAACAAAGACTAGGCAGTCAATATTTCAAAGAACATTCTTTCGACATATTCTTTCATGTCAAAATTCGCAAGATAGCAGAATGATTCCCTGCGCAATATCCACTTGTGCAACGGAGAAACTCACTAGAGCTAGCACGAAGAGAGGATATAATCCAGCCTATCAAGATAGGAAGAATTTGGGTAACCAGTTTAATGCAATTGAGGTCAATTATAGAGAGCAACAAAACGAACAAAATACTCTTCTTAAAGAGAAGACTAGGATGGACGATCAAAGACAGAAGGCCGCTAACGCGCAAGATAAGGAGGGGACCAATAATTTATTTCATGATATGAGATGTCAGTTCTTATCAGTTGATGACCCTGCTGCTGAAGGATGTTGGGACTGAATGGATTTGTAATGATATTGCTTGAATCTAGAGTGATTTAGAGCTTTTGTAAATCTTTTCTAATATAGCTCTCTCAAATAACCTACAACAAGGATGGCCCCGAGAATTCTCCTCTGAATAGAGGAAATTAATATCCATAATGAATTGGGTTGCAAAAAGATCTGTACGTAAAATTTTTAATTCTTTAATTCAAGAGGAAGATGGTGCCATCTATGAATTTCTTGGATTGATAATGTTTTTGTTTATAGTTCTGGGCTTTCTTATTCCTTTATCAATAGAGTTGTTTATATATAGCAATCAAGCTCAAGAACTAGATAAGCTGACCAAAATTGCGGCCAAAAGAGCTTGTAACTTAATGCCTATCCCATCTCAAGGAATAGGCAGTGATATTAATCAAAGTTCTTTGGGGATTGGAACTGATGTTAGGGTAATGCAGCCACTAGTAAATGCGGTATTCCAGAATGAGGCTGCGTCTCCGGAATCGTATTTTGAGAATACAGAAGATGGCCAAAATATTAATTTCAAGATATTAGACTTCCTTGGACAAGAAATCGATAAAACTGATTTTATTGATATTACCGATAGAGATGGTAACAAGGGACAAAGCTTAATGGTTGGTTCAAATACTGATACGGGATTATGTCCTTCAGGAGGAGGTGGTAATTGGAAATATTGTCTTAGTGATGATAATGCTGCAAAAGAGGCCTTGATGAAAACAGGGCAGCCAGAAAACGAAGATCTGGTTGCAAGAATGGAAATGTTTCAACCGGGAAGGTGCCCCCCTGGAGAAAATTGTAGAGAGGATTTTGCCGGAAGACTAGACCGTTGCACTGTGTGTGCTACAAAGTCTCGCCAATCAATATTTTCTAGAACTGTTTTCTTGAGCAAAATTCTATTCCTTGATTGTAGCGAAAGTGATAATGTAACGATACTTCCCTGCAAAATGACCTCTTGTGCAACCTCAAAATATCTTCAGTTTAGTGGTAAAAGAGGGTACGCTCCACACTATAGAGATCCCGTAAACCTTGGACAAACCTTTAGGGCTTTAGAGGGTAACCCTAATGTTCAGAGTCAAGCTTTATCGTCCGGTAAGGCAGATCAGAGTTTATTTTGCTTAATGCTTAAAGGAGTTGGTGCAAAGGGAATGTTCGACAATTTGCTAGGGAGTGATGCTTGTGGTGGTGGATCTTTAACCGGTGTTGCCGGAGATCTTGCAGGAGGAGTCACAGGTGCAGTTGGAGGGGTTGCAAAGGAGGTAAATAGCGCAGCAGGTAATCTTACCGGTGGAGTAACAAATGCGGTTGGAGGTATTACAAATGGAGTAAATAATGTTGCAGGTAATCTTACCGATGGAGTAACAAATGCAGTTGGAGATATTAAAAACGGGGTGAATGGCATAACAGGTGATTTGACGAGTGGAGTTACAGATGCCGTTGGAGATGTTACAAACGATATTAACTCGATTCAAGGAGAGATTAACAATGTTCAACAAACCTTTGGAGATGTTGTGACCACTGGTTCTGTTGGAGGCGGTAATTCTGCTGGTACAACCATAGGGGATGCTTCATGGGATCAGTTCGATTCACCGGGTACTTTTACTTGCAGTGGAAGTGGCTCTCTGGAGGATCAGGTGTGCAATGCTGCTCTTGAAAGGGATAATGCCCTTGAGCAATCTGAAAGAAATTTGGTTAGGGAATTGGATACCTTAGTGAGTAAGTACTCAAACAGTTTAGGTTCTCCTGAACATATAGCTGAGGTTAATGCAGCAAGAGAACAAGCAAAGGTCCAAGAATCTTCGATTAATCAAGCGTATGATGATTTTGTTGATTCGTTGTCATCCAATGCTGTTGCCGATGCGTCTCAGGAGACATCAAATGGTGATTTGGCTCAAGAAACAGGGGAAGCGATTGGTAGCGTGACTGGTACTGAAGTTGGTTCTAATATCGGTCCAGATGTTCAGGATCTTGTTAGTACTAATACAGCTTCGTCTGGTACTTAAAATATGATCCATTTGTTGAATTCTGAAACCTTATTGTAAAAGCTTGTACGGTAAAATTGAGAATTGTATTTTGACAAACTCAACATCTATGAAACTTGTATGGGTTCTAGGAGATCAACTCAATCAAACAACAAATCTTTTTCAAAATCTCAACAGAAACGATTTAATCCTATTTATTGAATCGTACAAGTTTGCTCATCAACACTTACATCATAAGAAGAAGCTAATATTTCAATTTAGTGCTATGAGGCACTTTGCCGAAGACCTAAGAATGCAAGGCTATAAAATTAAGTATATTAAGTTCGATGATGATGTCGGAAAAAATTGCGACTTTATAGAAGCGTTAAAGACTGTTTTAAAAGAAGAAAAAATAAAATCAATAAAGATAATGGAAGCCGCAGATTATGACTGCTTAGAGTTGCAGAATAACCTTCAAAGCATATTAAAAAATGTCGAAATCGAAATTGTCGAAAACAATCTCTTCATTTCAACAAAAAAAGATTATGAAAGTCAACTTAATTCAAATAAAAAAAAGTTTTTGATGGAATCTTATTATCGTTATCTTCGCAAGAAACATAAAGTTCTAATGGATGGAGATGAACCAATTGGAGGGGCATGGAACTATGATAAAGAGAATAGAAAACCACTGAAAAACATAAAAACTCAGGAGATAAAGCACCCACCAAAATTAACGCAAGATAAAATAACTGCTGAAGTAATTCAGTTAGTAGAAGAATATTTCCCCGAGCATTATGGGAATTCGGAAAATTTTTGCTACTTTGTGAATCGAAGACAAGCTTTATGCTGTCTAAAAAGTTTCATTGAAAACTCTTTAGCTAATTTTGGTGATTATCAAGATGCGATGAATGATGATCATACTTATTTGTATCATTCTCTTCTTTCGTATTTAATGAATTTTGGACTTCTCCATCCACAAGAAGTAATTCAGGCCGTAGAAAAAGCTTATCATTCGAATCCTTCTCTCTACCCAATCAATTCAGTTGAAGGCTTCATTAGGCAAATACTCGGCTGGAGAGAGTTCATTAGAGGCATTTATATTACCCAAATGCCGAAGTACAAAGAACTCAACTTCTTTGAGAATAAGAACAAATTGCCCTCTTTTTTCTGGTCGGGTGAGACTAATTTAAATTGCCTGAAGAACTCAATCGGTCAAACAATCAATGATGCTTATGCTCACCATATTCAGCGTTTAATGGTAATCGGTAATTTTTGTCTTTTGGCGGATATTAATCCACAGGAAGTTTGTGAATGGTATTTAATTGTTTATGTTGATGCTCTTGAATGGGTTGAACTTCCAAATACTTTGGGAATGAGTCAGTTCGGAGATGGTGGCTTGTTTGCTACTAAACCTTATATAAGTTCGGGCAAATATATAGACCGAATGAGTAATTATTGTAAGAGTTGTGAGTATGACGTTAAAGAAACTACAAGCGAGAATGCCTGCCCATTCAATTATTTATACTGGAATTTTCTTCAATCAAAACAAGCTCATTTGAAATCAAATCATCGTATGGGAATTGCAATGAAAAATCTCAAAAACAAAAAATCTGATGAGCTGAGCAAAATTCAGGATCTGAGTTGTAAGTTTTTAAAAAGTTTAGAAATTAGTGAATAAACATTTTTGCTGAACATCAGTATCCAGCCAAAAATTAATATATCTTCGATCGGGATCGTATATGTTTGACTGCCTTTGAATATTGAACTTTCTACTGCGAGGATCGTGGCCAACTCCTGCAACATAACACCAGTTGCCCCAATTACTATAGACATCGTAATCAATCAATTGTGATTCAAACCATTCAGCGCCGAGTCTCCAATCCAATTGCAAATCATGAACCAAATAACTGGCAACATTCTGTCTTCCTCTGTTAGACATGAATCCCGAGTTTAGGAGTTCCTTCATATTTGCATTGACAAAATCTTCTTTTGTTTTGCCGAGCCTCCATTGTTCGAATTTCTCCAAATCGTGTTCATTTTCATTAATTTTTTTACCGTTTATACCAGTCTTCTGAAATATTTTATTTTTGTATTTTTGTGTGGAAAGCCTAAAGAACTCCCTCCATAAAAGCTCGAAGATAACCCAGTAAGTTGATTCGTTAGAGCCAAACTGTTGCTCAAATTTTTTAATTTCCCAATAAACTAACCTTGGGGAAAGACAACCGTTGGCCAACCAAGCAGAAAACTTTGTTGAGTAATCTGAGCCCAACATCCCATTTCTTGTTTTTTTATAGTTATTAACTTTCTTACTTTGCCACAAATAGTAATTCAATCGCTTTAAAGCCTTGGATTCACCGCCAGCAAATTTTATAGCAGACTTGTTAGATTCAGTTCGAATCAATTCCGAAGGAATCAAATCATCTATTTGCGGAATTGCTTGAGAGTAATCAAGCTCAAGAAGTTTCGTCTTGAAAGAATTTATAGAATCTTTCGCCGAAAAGAATTCAAGGCTATTAGGAACAATGGACAGAGGTTCTATCTTCGATTCTCTTTCCACTCTGTTTCGAAAAACAGTGAAAATATCGGGTAAATCTGCAATTTGGAAAGGTAAGTATTCAGAGTTGTAAAGAGAGTTTGTATCAAAGAAGTGAATGTTTAAGTTATTTCTTTCGCAAAATTCACGGACTTCATCTTCAACTTGCAATTCCTCACTGGCAAACTCTTTTTGAGTATAAATTTGTTGTATGTGTGGAAACTGTTCTTTTAGTCTCTCTAAAACCTCTGTAATGTTCTCTGATCTGATTAGCAGATCCAACTCTAAACTTTGTAAATTAGCTTTTAGCCCTTCAACACTTTCGACTAAAAATTGAGTCCTAAAGCATCCTGTCTTGGGGAGTCCACTCAAAGATAGTTTCTGAAATTGATACGGTAAGAAACAATAAATGGGCAAAACTTCATCCGAGTTTTTAATTGCTTCATAAAAAGCTTTATTATCATGAAGCCTTAAGTTGTTTCTAAACCAGATTATTGATGAAGTCATATTATTTGGAATTTTATTGAAATTCTAGAATCAATATTAAAAGACTCGCATCAAAATAGGCGGCAACTCATATTTATCCTCATTATAGTTGAGAATCTTTTCTGTTTTTTATTCTTTGACAAATACCCCTACTTGATGAATATTAATTTTGAAAAGTCTAAAGATCGATTTTATGTCGCTTTAGATCTCTTTTGTACATTTCATTTAATGATATAGCTGTTGCATAATCTTGGGAAGGGAATTTAACTGCAACACAAAATCCTTTAGGTTCATTTTTCTTGAAATGACACCTAACTCCTATAGCTGTTCTGTTTTTATTAGAAGGCGTTTTTGTATTAATTTCATTTCCATTTTCAAAAGCTACTAACTGTGTATCCAATGGTAAGGTGTCATTGTTTTGTGATCTAAGAATGAATCTATATGAATGTATATCTTCTTCCTCTTTTTCCCTAAAATCAGGAGCCCTGTACAAACCAATTTGATATTCTTTGCCTTCTCCATCTTGGAGAATACCGGTAATAATTTTAATAGACCGAACCTTAGGAACGTAGTCGTCTATAAAATCTCCAGCATATGGATTGCAAGAAAAACCACTCTTTGATTGAAAAAATAATTTAGAGAAATTTTCAATATATAACTTATGAAGGTTATTGAGTTCTATATTAACGAATTGATCTCCGCTAATCGAACTAATAGTGAATCCTATTCCTTCATTTCTAGGATCTGTTACTTCTCTCGCCAAACGGTATGGCATAACAAGCCTGTTTAACGTATTAGGCATAATAATATCTGGGCCAATTCTGTCTCTTCTTCTTGTGTTTATTTTGACATCACCTTCAAAAGATTCTTCTCCATTTGGAGAATGTAAAATAAGTTCATACTTGTGAATTTCTTTAGTGTTATCAAAGTTGCCTCTATTAGGAAGTATTTCAAATGGAAAAGTTTTATCGTTTAAAAAAAATTTGCCTAATATTTGTGGCGTACCAGTATTATTAATAACCTGGTAAGACCAATTCTGTTCTATTTGTGTAACTCCCTTAATCCCATTGAGTTTCACAAATTTAGTTCTCACATTATTGGAATTAGATTTTTTTAACTTAAATACTTGTTTTGATTTATCCTGTCTACGTTGAGCCAGGGAGTTTCCAAGAATTCTTATAGAGTTAATCATTAAAGAGACAACCAGTATTTGTAAAGCAATAATAGCCTTCAAGGTTTATTCTGTCAATACGCGGCGAGTTTGTATCGTGCAATCTTTCATCTCGTATGTTTTGATTACCTAAGGAGTTGACTCCAATAAAGCAATGAAATGAAAAAACTTCTAAAACAAATTAATTATTCTGTATTTTCAGTAACAACTGCTTTTGAAGATATACTCAATGCCAATATTGCTACGTGGGTTATGCAATCTTCTATGCAAGGAAAAATGCTAGTTGTTGCACTGGATAAGGAAGATTTCACAATTGAGTTAGTGAAGAAAAGTAAAATTTTAAATATAAACTTACTCGCATCAGATCAAACCAGTCTAATCAATAAACTGGGGCGAAAATCTGGCCGAGACATCGATAAATTCAAGAAACTAAACTTCAAACTCGATCAGCGTGGGTGTCCAATTTTACTCGACTCAATCGGTTATATTCAGTGTGAAGTTGAAGCGTCAATTGATTCTCTGGATCACGAAGTTTTTAGTTGTGCAGTCCTCAAACAGATCACTCTAAACAAAGACAAAGCATCTCTCACAATCAATGATTTGCGGGAGAAGAAGCTCGTTCGAGGCTAAAGAAGTTCAAGTTAAAACCTAAAGATTTCCATCATTTTCCATTTTGTAATCCAAAACCAATTGTTCATATTGAGCTTGCTTACCTTCATAATATTTTTGAACTACTTTTTTTGCAATTAAAGCCTCTTGAAACTCAAGTCCTTTTTCTTTTACGATTCTTTCTCTTGTCTTCTTTCGGAGATCTGAAATGATTTTTCCATTAACTTTTCTAGTTAAAGACCAATCCAAAATCGGGGAAGGATAATTTACTTTATTGATCCACTTGAGATCTAAGAGTTCCTGCAAGTAAAAACTCTTCAATTCAGGTACCCAATAATGAGTGTATTCCAGTCTTTCATCTCTTTCTTTGAGGTTTGTAATTGGATTGTAAATTCTAAATGTTTCTGAAAGAGGATTCGTGATACCCGCCTGCATTTGCCACTGCCAGTTATTAATAGCATAATCTGCATCTATCAAATGTTTCATAAAATACTCTGCCCCATGATGCCAGCTTATCCCGCAATTAATGGTCAGAAAAGTTGCACACATGGATCTCATCCTGAAATTCATCCATCCGTTTTCGAGTAAATGTCTCATGCTTGCATCAATTAGGGGGAACCCAGTTTGTCCTTCCTGCCAGGCAGTCAGTAAGGCTTGCTTTTCTCTAGGTAACTCATCTTTGCAATAAACTGCATCAAATTCTCGATGACGGTTTTGCCAAATAATCTCAGGGTGAAAATAAAGTCTTTGTGTAAAACTATCCCTCCATCTAATTCTGTCTAGAAAAGCTTTTAATGAGAATTTATACTTTGAATTATCTGTGTCCTTAATAGCTTGTCTTACTCTCTGAGAGATATCTCTAGTTGAGATGGTGCCAAAATATACGTGAGGAGATAGATGTGAGGTTGCACCCATCTGCGCTAGCCAGGGACGAGATAGCTTCCAATGATAACCGTAGGCTCTTTTCTGCAAAAAGTTATTTAACTCTCGATTAGCTTCAACTTCACCACCTTTGAAAAGATTGAATTTCTGCCCGGGTAAAAGTTTCTCAATTTCCTCCAAAGATGTTTCCTTGGGAAATTGTAAATGTGAATTAAGCTGAATCAGCTTTTCAGCCGGTTTATGTCTCTTTGCTTTTTGGTAAGCATAATACTGCTCTCGCCAACTGTCCATTTCAGATTCTCTTGTTAATAGAAAATTATTGGTACAGAGTTTGACCTTACAGTTGAGTTCATTTACATTCTTTAGAAGAGATTCATCCAGTTCAGTTGAGTAAGCCACTTCTGCTTCTCTAGAAAAAATCAGTCTCACAAGTTTGTTTTCTTTGTTTAAAAGCTTTAAGAGATTGAAGATAATTTCCTTGCTTTTTCCGTAAAAGATTCTCAATTTACAATTTTGTTTGTCGAGTTCCTCTCTTAAATTCTTTAAAGATTCGAGTAAAAATTGTGCTCTTTTAACACTAGCTTCCGAGTGGTCAAGATAATCCTCATCCCAAATAAAGAAGAAAACGCTGGCTTTATTCTCTAGAATTTCTGTTGTGAACAGTTGATTGTCATGAAGTCTTAAGTCCCTTCTCAGCCAGACAAGATTGATTGTTTCCATATCATGAATCAGCAATCAGCGATTTTTTTAGTCTCCAGAGATCTTTTTGTATCTTCAACCTCTTGAATTAACTCAATCCAGGAACTATTTGGATTCTCTGCTTGTGTGATAGATCTTCCTAGAACAAGCATGTCAGCGCCCAGCTCTAATGCTCGTCTTGGGGTTGCTACTCTTTTTTGGTCTTGCAAGGAAGCTCCTTCTTTTCGGATACCAGGGGTTACAAGTTTTACCGAGGGGTAACTTGCCTTTATGCTGATAATTTCTTGAGGAGAAGATACAAACCACTTTAAACCGTTATCCACCCCAACCTTCAATAATTTTTTTGATAGGGTTCCGAGATCTATTCCAAAGTCATTTCTAAAATTCTCAGCCGAGTGAGATGTCAAAACAGAAACTCCTATAATGGTTATCTTTCCAACTCCTGCTTCCACAGAAGCTTTTATCATTTCAGCACCGCCTAAGGTGTGAACAGTTAAATAGTTGACATCTGTACCAAAATTGTTCTTAATGCCCAAGATTGTCTTACCTACAGTGTTTGGAATGTCGTGAAGTTTAAGATCGAGAAAAATTTTAGAATTTGGACTATGAGCCTTACATAGTTCAACAGCTCTCTCAATACCAAAGACTGAACACAATTCAAGTCCAATTTTTAATATGCTTGGTTTTGGATTTAGGCTCTTGAGAAGGTCTATAACTTTGTCTTCAGCTGAAAAATCTAGAGCTAAAGCAATGCAGTCGAGATTCATGAAGTTCTTACTTTACTTGTTTAATGACATATCCTAACAGATAGGGATCTTTCAAAGTTGGAGCCGAAATGCTTTGGAAAATGCGCTTACTTAGTCTAGAAGCTCTCCATTGATATTTCCCACCAACAAAAGATGTCTCTCCATATAGGATATCAGTAGAAGGATCATAGAAAGCTTGAGTCTTGTTTGTCCCCGATTTAGTTTTGGTTTCCCATTGAAGATTTTTTGAATTTTTTTTCGAAAGGCTTAAATTAAGCACTTCTCTCTTTAAATTATTTTCATTGGGGGCGAAATGATTCCCTTTCAAACTCTTATTTATTTCCAAAATGCCCGTAAGTATAACCTTTTCATCATTCAATTCCATTATGTTTAAAGGGTGGTTTGGCATTACTTTCCCTGTTAAAAAGTCTATTCTTGGGGAGAAAAGCTTGTAACCTTCTTTCAAGAAGAGATCTTTCTTTTCAGATGAGTAAAACCAATATCCATAGGGGGTTTTTTGTTTCTTAGGGTATGAAGTAAGCTTTCTTTTTATTGATTTACAAGTGAGGTTGCCGCTTAGTCTTGCTTCGGTTGGATTTGGTAGTTCGCAATTCGTTTCAACAAAAAGTACATGACTCATTAAATTTTTATGAGCATTGGATAGATTTTGACCATTGACTGTATTAATAGTGTCGTTTGATGAATTAGTACAGGCGCTGATTAACGTCAAAATCAAAAGTGTAAATATTAAACAAATGTATTGTTTGAAAAAAAACTTCATTGAATTCAACTCTCCTTTAGACTTTGTTTAACCAACTCTTTAATTACTGGATTTTCATAATCGATGGCAACTACATGCTCATTGTTAGGCAAGCTCTCATTACGTTCTCCAGTATTGTTTATTTTGAGGAAATCTTTTTTAGACAGTCTGCTGGCTTTCCAGACATATGTTCCAAGTGGGATTTCTACTTCTTCAGGAAGACCATCTTTGGGAAAAGTTTTTCTTATATACATGTCAACTGTTCCAAATAAAATGTCTTGTTTGGGGTCATAGTTAATAATTCGATGAAATCTTTGAAGTTTAAAGTCTCGGTTGTCTTTTTCCCCTGGAATCCAGGCAAAGTCCATTTCAAATGAATTTGGTCCAAGCTTTTGAGTATTGTAATGTGGGATTAAAACTGTTCCGTATCCTGTGAGGTCGAATCCAAAATACCTACCGTTAATACCTTCACCTTTGTCGAAATAGAAAAAACCTGCATGAAGAAAGTCCTCTTTATCTAAATCTTTCTCTTGAACAACATATGAGTTTGTAGGTTTACCATTTTGTTCTAACTCAGTTCTAATGAGATTTGTGTAACTTTTGAGTTTGTGACCATCTTTTGCAAACACCATAAACATCCAATAACCAAAGGGAGAATTTTTTCTAATTTGTTGCCCCTTGGTTATTTTGTTTATTATCTCTTTATGGCTTTCTGACAATTTAGGTTCCACTTTTTGCCTGAATTTATATTTGTCTGATACACCTAAAGAACAAGCATTTAATAGTGCAATTAATACAACAATAAGGCTAAAAACAAATGCTTTCATGGTTTATGTATTGTCTGAAGGATCAACTTTTTTTCGCTTTGTATATATTTCATCATTGGCTTTCTCTATAACTGTTGGGAGCCATATATCGTAACTCGCTGCGGTTAGGAACTCTTTGTTCGCCAATTCTCTAGTAACCCCGTCTTCTATGTACGGATAAATCAATCCTTTACCAGCTTCAAGAGATTCATATTTTATTCCATGACTGATGTTAATCCTTCTTATAGATAGGTCTGAAACCTTTTTTATTTCTTCTCTTTCACTTAAACCATTGAAATTAGCGTCTGACCATAAGACTAATTTATCTAATTCTTTATTTTCAAGATAACCATTTTTGTCTAAATCCAATATTGATAAAGCTTGATATCCGTTTTTGTATTCATCACCATTTGTGAATTGTCCAAAAAGCTCTAAACCATTGTCTATAATGGAATTGTTGTTAAAGTCATAGGCTAGAAATCCTTCGTTGGAAGAGAATTGTGGCCAGTAATGTTTTTTTGAATGGAGCCCATCCATTGAAAATTCAACAATGCGATCTTTTGTAACATATATCTTTTTGCCTTCTAAAGAAAGAGCTATTGGGCAATAGCAAGCTCCATGATAATTTTCGCCAACAATCCCGAGACTGTCATGAACAACACAATTTCCTCTGGATACACCTCCATCATCAAATCCGCACTCATCAAAACTTCTTTCGTCCTCAGGACCCCAATCGGCACACTCAGTCATGAATTGAGAATAACCATGCGTGTTGAGATACATTAACATGGTATTCACGCATGAAGCACTTAAATCACCCACATTGAAGGTCTCTGGGGTTGGAACGGCACAGGGTGGTTTACATTCATAGGAAACTGATGATCCCGAACTGCTAAAAACAGTTCCTAATATGTAATTAGCAGGGCAGTCGGGTGTTAATTCTGTTGGGGGTGAATATGGTGGATCCGTTAAAGGAACAACTTCATCCAAGGGTAGCTCAAGATCATCGATACTTTCGTCTAACAAGGAATTTGTGCTTGAGATTGGCATCTGTGAGCTAGAGTTAGATAAGGGGCTTGTTTGCTGAATGGGTAACGCTAAAGCTTGAGGAGCAGCAGCACATGTTCCAGAGGGAATTGATTCCAGGTTTATAGTCTCTCCAGAGAGATTTGGTGCTATTCCATCGCTGTCAGCTGTTCCTTGAGCTGCATCCATGGAAAGAACCACTGCTCTGGAGTGAATCTCAAACCCTCCTTCTGTTATGAATTCAACAGGGTTCATATTTGAAAAAACCCCTTGACCAGATAAAAACGGAAGTCCTCCTGCAACTACTGGATCCATTCTTCCGGAAACTTCAACGTCAACACAAAAATCTTTATTATCATTATTTCCAGGAGCTGGGCAACAGATACCCGTGCCATAAGGATTCGCTCTAAATGCCCACCTCAAAGACATTATTGGACTGGTAATTTTATAGTTTACATCGCAGTTGTTAGGTGTTGAGCTAGGTATTTTATTGAACCTGGACTCATTATGAGGCTTATGGCATTGGTTTTGGCTTACGTCGTCAACTTTTGCAGGATCGTCTATTCGTTCTCCCCATAAATTGTATAAAAGAACTTGTGATGCATTTACATATTCAAGGTTTGCTGCTCCCGGAATCTGGGCAAGTGAACCGATCAATTCTGTACAGCCATTAGTACCTTGAGAATTACATTCAAAAGGAACCCCTGCCTGGAGGAATGATATTGCTCCGGTGTTTTGTAAAGATAAAGCTTGATCTCGAAGACGTATCATATCGCGAGCGTATACTAAAGCAGCTTCATTTGCTGCATTCTGGACTCTCGATAGACTAACCCACCTAAGCAATAATTCTGCAGAGACTAATCCAACGATAAGAGTTAGACCAACTATCGCAAGAAAGAGAAACCAAGATACTATAGAACCTTTTTGTTTCCGCCGAAAATCAATTGAATTGTGGCGATTCTTCATTTTTCATGAATATAAAAATTAACTTTCTCTTAAATAAATATAAACAAATAAACGTTATATTCACAGTCTTGAGATCTCAATTAAATAAAACTCTAGGAATTACCTAGTACCTTGATCTTTACCTCTTTTTTGCTTTGTTATCAAAGAGCAACATTGTTAGTATTCCGCATAACATCATAATGGGTGAAGCAAAGGTGCTCGTTAATTGACCTAACCAGGTATCTCTTTCTTGAACAAAGTAGTTAAACAAGGCAATACTAATTGTGCAGATTAATAAACCCGTAAAAACTCTCAAAAGATTGCTGAAACCGGCAATAATAAGCGCTCCCAATGGCAGCAAAGATAAAGAGATAATATTGGAGTACTCTTTAAGAATATTATTGTTACTTCTACTGGGTTCAAAGAAAAGAAACATGCCAATACCAGCAATAAAGAATAATAAACCTAAGATGTTTTTGACCCAGTAAAAAAAAGTATGAATTCTCATTAATACAATAATCCCAATTCTCTTATCTTATTAATTCCCTAGAATTGAATTTGTATCTTAATTGTTCTCCAGTTTAAATGGATGGTTCTCCATTGCAGAGCATACCTTTAGTCCATATCTCAGATGTCCCAGAACTTCAGCAGTAGTATAAGCAATTTCTGATTTGGTTTGAATAAAGTCGAGCGCTGAATTTTCACCAGAGAAATTTTGCTCAAAGGCTTGTGCAAATTTCTCAATATACTTGAGGCTATAGAAGAAAAACTTTCGATCAATTAAATCCTTTCGGTTGCTTAAGCAGAAAGTTTCATAAGAGTGGACAATTAGATCGGAACTCAGTGGATTGTGAAGTGCCTCTGTAGGGTTCTGTGAGTGAACTAAGTTTTGTAAATTAAAGTAAAACTCCTTGAGCAAGGATTTGTGTTGCTTGGCATATTTGCGTGGGTGTAGTGAGGAACCAATCAAGTAATGACTTCCGAGACAGGACATTTCGCTTTTTGATAGGTGCACTGAAACATTCGGAAGTTCTGGATAGTATATTTGCCCAACCCTGTACCATGAAGCTTCCTTGTCTAAGTTGTCTTCAAAGAGTTCTAACCAATTTCTAGAAAAAATGTAGTTTTCTAATGTTTCCCCATTCTTTAATGTGGTATTAATAGGAACCTTCTTCATGAGCCAGTATGCCGGATATTGAAATATATGAGACTCACCAGCAAAAATATTATTTCCTGTACTCTTTATTGGTACACTGCTTGCAAACTTCCTCATTGAAGAAGAACCTGACTCCCCGATGGCTAAATGAAACAAGAACCACCAACAAAAATTATCTTCTTCAGAGCAATTGAGGTCTTGAAACCTTTCTGCAAGTGAGTCTAAATATTGTATTACTTCAACAGTGTAATTATTTATATCTTCTTTTTTAACATCTTTAGGCTGTAATTCTCTTAAACTAGTAATTTTGCTTTTATGGTATTTCCCTGTGGCAAAAGATGAAAGGTTAATTAATAAAAGAAAAAAAGGAAGCTAGCAAGCTTAATTGCTAAACGTTGCTTCCCTTTAAACATAAAATACAACTTTCGTTGATTAACTATGTTGAAGATTTTGCCCTGTCGAGTAGGTATGAAACTGCATCACCAACGGTAACCAGCTTTTCTGCTTCTTCGTCAGGAATTTCTACATTGAATTCCTCTTCGAAAGCCATTACGAGTTCAACAGTGTCAAGAGAATCAGCACCTAGATCCCCCATAAAACTTGACCCTTCGGTGATTTTTTCCTTGTCTATACCAAGTTGTTTAGACACAACTTCCTGTACCTTAGTTAGTGCTTGTTCTCTTTCCATGCTTTATCAAGTGTGTATGTAATAAAACTATTCGAATCATAGGATACATCATCTTAGATAATAAGCACAATAGCCATAATAAAATCTTTTGACTTAATGCAGTAGAATCTGAATTGCCAAATTACTGTAAAGAGTCAACAAATAGTTCAATTGATTTGATTACTTTTCAATGTCAATGAAGTTGAGTTTTCTTTGTAAGTTTTAGTGATTTATTTGATGAAAAGTTCTTCTCTAAATGAAAAATATTTATTCCTCATTCTAATAAGCTACTTTTGTATTTTTCTACGAATTGGTGATTCTACCGTTCTTCATTTTAGGTCTTTAAGTCAGATAAAGTTTTAATGATTTTAGAATTTTGTTCGCTTGTTCCTACCGTTATCCTTACTAGGTCTTCTGATGCATCCCTAAAATAGCTTGCATTTCTTAATATTATTCCCTGTGTTAGAAGATATTGACACAGCTCTGCTGCCTTATTCTGAAATCTTTTTCCTGCTAAAAAAGCTAAAAAATTAGCTTTTGTATCGAAAACCTTAAAGCCCAACTTACTCAAATTGTCATGGAGATAGATCTTTCCTCTTTCATTAAACTCAATTGATTCTTTAATAAAGTCTTGTTGCTGAAGAGCTTCAATCGCTGAGATTAAAGATAGCCTATTTAAATTAAATGGAGTTTGAATTTTTCTATAATTTTTTAATAAAGTTTGAGGAATGACTCCCCAGCCAACCCTAAGGCCGGCTAAAGCGTAAACCTTAGAGAATGTTCTTCCAATAATTAAGTTATTGTACTTTTGTACTTTGTCAATATGTGTGCTTCCCGAATATTCAGCGTAAGCCTCATCAAGAAAAACGTAAGTTCCTGTTTCCTTTGCTTTCAGAATTATTTTCTCAATTGAACTCCAGTCCAAAGTGTTGCCCGTTGGATTATTTGGGCTACACAAAAATGCAATTTTTACTTCTGGAGATAATTTAGATAAATATTCATCTAAATCCAGTTCAAAGTTATTTTCTGTGCTAGTTCTTACAAAGATTGGTTCTGCATGCATCCACCTAGTAACCATCTCGTAATACTCGAAAGTTGGTGTGTGAATAATAGTTTTAGAGCCTGGTTCGATTAGGAGTCTAGAAAGACACTCTAGAATATTATCCATGCCATTTCCTACAATAACTTCCGCTTGCCCAATTTCAGTAAATGTAGACTTGAGGGCCTTAACTAGAGATTGGCCTAGTGAGTCAGGATAAGTGCTTAAAATCTTTAAGATTTTGCCTTCATCATCCTTGCAAAAATCTTTAAGCTTCTCCAGAACCTTGATTGGTGAGCCAAGAGGGTTTTCATTACTTCCCAACTTGATTATGAGATCTTCTTTCAAACCATATTCTAAAGCAATTTCTGGAATACTTTTACCAGGAATATATTCTTTTAAATTCTTTATAGTCCGCATTACTTAATTAATTTTCTTATCGATCTTGATTATAAGAATAAGGCAAAATTACTCAATAATTTCCCTAAAATTATCAATAGTTTTTCGTCAAATGTTAGTTGAGAGTTATTTGTTAAAGAACTTTCTTCCAGGAGGGTAAAACCTTAACCAGTCCTTATCCTGGACCAATTAACTTAAACTCATTCTAAAAAGGAGAGAAGGAAAATGTTTTCATTAATTGGCCTTTTAATTGCAATTATGATTTTCTTACTAATTCCCATTCTAGGAATTCACAATTACTTTCTTGGAGTTAAAAATAAAGAAGAATTTTCTTTTACATCTTCTAGAACTAGTGGAAAGAAAAGAGCGAGAAAAATAAGAGGAATGAGACGTTCTTTGAACTTAAATTAAAGGTTGACTCAATTTAATACTTTTTCTATTGAGCTGGGAAAAGAAAGTAAAGCTGGTAAAAGTTCAGGTTTCCAGAATCTACAGCCTGGAGGTGTGTGGATTGAATGTTGAAGGTTGTTAATATCTTTTTTTCCGGCAATCACAAAACTCCACCAACTTCCTGGATAGGTTGGGGTCAGGGACCATGCCACTTTGCAGTAGCTGAAAACGCTATTTAAATTTTTCCAAGTTGTTCTAAGTTCATCTTTTTGAGTTATTGGAGATCCACTTTGAGCAATAAAAAGCCCATCCTCTGAGAGAGCCTTTTTGATATCTTCGTAAAATTCCGTTTCAATTAAGCAGGCTGCGAACCCCTCAGGATCACTTGAATCAGCTATTATTAAATCATATTCTTCCGGTTTTACTTTCTTTATAAACTCTGCGGCATCTTCAAACTTTATTGAAACCCTCTCATTATCAAGATTGGAGCTGATTGAAGGTAAAAACTTTTTAGACGCTTCAACTACCATTTCATCGATTTCTACTAAGTCAATTTTCTCGACCGTAGGATACTTGACAAGTTCTCTAACCGTTCCTCCATCTCCTCCGCCGATTACGAGAACCTTTTTTGCTTTAGGTTGAATGGATAATGGTACGTGCACTATTGTTTCATGATAGAAGAATTCATCTTTCTCTGTGACCATCATAAGTCCATCCAGCATAAGAACTTTACCCCAATCATAAGTCTCAAAGATTTCAACCAACTGATATTTCGAACGTTCTTTGAAGAGAATGTTTTTTACTTTAAATGATAAGGATGTATTTTTATGCTTTTCTGTAACCCAAAGTGATGAGACCATTGAGAGAGTAACTTTAGTATTGACTAAGCAAGGATGATACTAAATTTTTGGTTATTTTTGACACCTTGGACAAAAATGAGTTCCTCTTTGTCCGAGTCGAATGTATTCAATTGGAGTCTTGCAGACTAAACATTCTTCTGATTTCTTTTTTCCGTAAACAAACAAGTTTAAAGCGTAGTTGCCTAAAGATCCGTCTGTTTGAACATAGTCCCTAATACTTGTTCCTCCGATTTTGATTGAATCAGTGATTACTCTTTTTATTGAGGCATAAAGCTCTTGAACTTCATTTTTCTTTAAGGAATTAGCTTTGCGAGTTGGCCTAATTCCTGCCAAAAACAATGCTTCATCGGCGTATATATTCCCCATTCCAGAGACTGCTTTTGTTTGGTCTAGTAACAATGTTTTGATTGGACTCTTGTACTTTTTAAGACTTTCTTGGAAATGACTCAGCGTAAAAGAATCCTCTATTGGTTCTGGAGCCAAAAAAGGGATTGATCCAATTTTTTGTGCTTCTTTGAAAGAGTTGTAAAGGCTTATTCGGCCGAATGCTCTTAAATCTTTAAAGCGAAGGATCTTTTCATTGTCCAACATGAAAATAATATGTGTATGAACTGGCTCTGGGCTGGTGATTTCTTGTACCAAAAAGGTTCCAGACATCTTTAGATGAACAATTAGTACTAAACCATTTTCCATTTCAAGGAATAAATATTTGGCTTTTCTTCTTATTGATTTGAATCTTTGTCCGGATAGTTTTTTCTGGAAATTTTCAGGGCTAATATTCTCGAGCGTTTTTGATCTATTTACTTTAACTTTTAATATCTTTTTTCCTATTACTTTTTTTTCAAGACCTTTTCTAACAGTTTCAACCTCAGGTAATTCAGGCATTTATGAATTTCTTTTCAATAAGTTTATTAAGTAAGCTTACAACAGTAATAAACTTACTTCTAATAGCTTTCATTTTGATCTTGGTAGAGACAAGCCAAGCTTTACAGCAATCAACCTTACCCCAAAAACTGTAAAAGCTGAAATATAGACAATAATCTCTTCAGGGGCATTCAATTGCCTTAAGACTAGAAATAGACCACCTCCAATCAAACAAGCTGTGGCATATATTTCTTTCTGAAAAATCAAAGGAATCTCATTACTCAAGACATCTCTGATTACTCCTCCAAAAGATCCTGTTATTACCCCCATAAGAAGGCTTGCCCAAGGAGATAAACCTTTATCCAGCGCAACTGATATACCAATACTTACGAAAATACCTAGACCTATAGCATCGCAAAAAATCATCGGTTTCCCTATTTTTAGAAGAAAGCGTTTGAAATAAAAGACTATTAAAACTGCCAAAATACAAACAGTTAAATAAAGATAATCTTTTAAAAAAGGTACAGGAGCGTCTCCAATTAGAATGGAACGTAAAGTCCCTCCTCCAACTGCAGTTACAACTGCTAAAACAAGCATCCCCAATATATCCATTCCTTTTCTGGAGGCAACAATTGCTCCGGATAGTGCAAAAACAAAGGATCCAAAAAAATCTAAGAATTGAATAAACGAAATAAATTGCATTAAGTGGATAAAGAGTTTCGACAACCAGCTTTCGGTATTAATTAATAAAGTCATTCTGATAGCTAAAATTTCGTTTTTTAATTAAACAAAAAACGAGTGACATATTCTGCCACTCTTTGTAATTACAATCAAATTATTATCTGAAGTGATCTAATGGACAAACTTACTTTTTATCTTTAGTTCCTTCGACTGATTCTTTATTGGTATCCTCCCCTATTGAAACATTTTGTGAGTCTTGAGTGATTTTTTCAAATTGCTTTGTTAAAACATCGTTTGCAAGTCCTCCTGTTGTTGATTCAACAAACTCTCCATTTTTGTCGAAGAAAAATAAGGTTGGTATAGAAGTAACTGAAAATGACTTAGTCAAATCTTTTTGTTCGTCTACATTCATTCTTAAGACCTTAACATTTGAGAAATTTGCCTCAACTTCTTCTAGAGTGGGTTTGAAAGCTCTACAAGCGGGACACCAGTCTGCATAAAAGAAGAAAACCGTTGAAGTTCCTTTTATTATGTATTCCTCTGCCGATTTTTTTGCTGCATCTGGAAGAGATTTGCTGACAAAAGAAACAGCTCCACCAGTCTCACTGTCACCATCAGTTGTTGTAGCTTCTTTATTTCCACAGCCGAAAAGAGCAAAACTAAATAACAAAGATAAGAGAATATTTTTCTTGAAGATTTCTTTCATATTTTTGAATCCTAAAAGCGCGCCATCCAATTTTATTACAAAGAATAAAAATTAATATATAAATTAGGTAAAGAAATTTGGACTAAATAATCAATTCATTAGAGCTTTTTCTTGATTTTCAGCAGTTCTTTAATGAATTAAATTCTCTATGGTGTCATAAAACCCTGGAAACGAAACATCTGCCCATTCAGATCCATCCAGCTCAATTCCCTTTGTGGAAATCAAGCTCCCAATTCTGGAGGTCATTGCAATACGATGATCATGATTTGCATAAAAGATATCACCGTTGGGTTCAAAAGGTTTCCCTCCCCTTCCTTCAATAATTAAGCCATCTTCTTCTTCTATTACACGAACTCCTAATTTACTCAATAAGTCGAACATTGCTTTCAGTCGATCGGATTCTTTTACTCTAAGTTCAGAGGCCCCTTTTATGATGGTTGTGCCGGTTGCCTGTGCGGCCGCCAAAGATAGAATCGGCAGTTCATCAATTATATTGGGAATTATCGATCCAGCAATTTCAATACCCTTCATTTCGGAAAATGAAGCTTCTATATCCCCAATGATTTCTTTTGTGCTGTCAGCATTTTTTTGTTTGATAATAAGTTTTCCACCCATTCTTTGTAGAATTTCTAAGAAGCCAGTTCTAGTTGGATTTAGGCCAACATTACGTATCTTTACTCTGCTATTTGGTACTAATAAAGCCGCTGTAATAATAAAAGCCGCGCATGAAATATCCCCTGGTATCACAACTTCGCATCCCATAAGGCTTGAAGGGAGAACTTGAACACTTAAATCACTTATTCTTTGTATATTTGCTCCGTAGGAGGCAAGCATAATTTCGGTATGATTTCTTGATATTGCAGGCTCTTCAATGGTTAATGAATTTTTTGCGTTTAAGCCGGCAAGTAATAACGCTGATTTTAACTGTGCGCTAGCTATCTTGTTTTCAATGAACCCACCGTTTAATTCTTTTCCAACAACAGTTAATGGAGCCAGACGGTTGTCATTTCGTCCTAGAATATTTGCTCCTAGTTCTTTAAGAGGTGCAACAACTCTTTTCATTGGTCTTTTACGTAGAGATTGATCTCCAGACATAACCGTATACTTTATGTTCGGATTACTTGCTAAGACGCCTAGCATGAAACGCAAACATGTCCCAGAATTACCGCAATTTAAAACATCAGTGGGTTCCGTTAAACCGTGAGTTCCGTTACCTTTAATTACTAAATTTAAATTTCCTTCTTGTGTCCAAGATTTATCTTCTATTTTTACCCCCAGTTGTTGAATAACTCTTAAAGTGGTTTGAGGATCTCCTGAATTTGGAAAATTCTTTATAAGACTTTCACCTTCGGCAATAGAGGATAATATTGCCGCCCTTTGTGCTATAGATTTATCTGGTGGAACAAAAACCTCCCCAGAGAGGCAACCGTTTTTTTTTACAGGTTCTAATTTCTTATTGCTATTCATTTTCTTATTCAACAAAAATAAAAGCTGCATCCACGATGAATATTTAAAAGTGGAGCAGCTTACTTTAATAACTGATAAATAAAAGAATTATTCAGCTGTTTCTTCTGATACTTCTTCTGAACCTTCTTCGGCTCCTTCTTCAGTTACTTCTTCGGTCCCTTCAGTTACGGTTTCAGTAACTTCAGTTCCTTCTTCAGCTGTAGGTGTTTCATTTGGAGTACATCCTACTAAAACTACGGTTAAAGGTAAGCAAAGAGCTAAAAATTTAATCCAATTCATAAAAAATTTATTGACAATAGGGGTATCTGGCATAAAAGTATGCCAAAAACAAAATGAGTATAACTGAAGTTAAACCATTTGAAAACACCGTGTGACCCACTTTTATTTCTTCTTGTTTATTCTCCTTCTTTGGAAAATGATTAAGGTCAATATATGATGAGGCAAGTGAATGTTTTGGTTTGAAATTTTTAATCTAGTTTTAGTGAAAAAGGTAAATGTACTTCTAACCAATTCTTTACTTTTACTTGCTATTTAACCTGAATCTTAATTTATTTATTTTTAAACTCGGCATTAATTGAGAAAGTTCTTGGTTTAATTCATTAATTATATTCAATGCATCGAGTTGTAGATTGGACATTAATGAGTGGTTATTCACTTCAATTACTAGCTCACCTTCTTTTAATTTAATTTCTCCAATGTTTGCTGCATTAGACCGAGAAGCTAATTCCCAAGCTGTTTCGATAGCTTTGATTTGCGAGCTTTCAGCCGTAGCTCTATTGGACCAATCTTGTACTAAATCATTTAAGCTGAAAAACATTAATTAGCTTCCATAAACTTGTTATCAATAGTGTTACCTTAAACAAATCAATTTTGTACAATTCAAAGATTATGAACTTAAAATTCTTGTAAAAATTTTGAAAATTATAAAAGCAATTCGAGCTGCAACTAATGTAGATAAAGATTCTCCTTTTGAAATTCAAGAGAGAGTTAATGAGTTATTGAATAGCACTCTTATAGAAAATAGCCTAACCAAGGAAGATATTATCTCCGTATACTTCACTGTTACACAAGATATTAGGAGTTTCAATCCAGCTAGAGTTGCAAGAGAAAGATTGGAATGGAATGATGTGTGCATGATATGCGCTCAAGAAGCTTTTATTGAAGGCGGGTTGGATTTGTGTATTAGAGCGCTTTTGCATGTATATTCTTATCAAGAAGCGAAGATCAAACACGTTTATTTGCACAAAGCACAGTCACTCAGAACCGATTGGTCAACAAACTAGCTAAATATGAAGATGAAAATTAATTGGCCCAACACAATCACTATTTTTAGGGTAACTCTAGCTTTTGTCACTTTTACTATTCTATTTAATAGTTCAAATAGTAATTTATTAATTTATTTGTGCTTTGCTCTTACGTTAATTGTAATAGCCGGTGATTACTTAGATGGGTATTTAGCTAGAAGCTTAAAACAAAGCTCTGTTTTTGGAGCTTGGTTGGATATTGCTGCGGACAGATTGGTGGAGATCTGTTACTGGGTTACTTTTAGTTATTTACAATGGGTTAGTCCCTGGGTTGCGATTATTTTCGTTACGAGAGGTGTTTTGGTGGATGGAATTAGATCTTTTGCACAATCACAAGGATATACAGCTTTCGGTGAAAAAACTATGATGGATTCTGGAGTTGGGAAATTCTTAGTAGCTTCACCCGCTAGCAGAGTTCTCTATGCTGCTATTAAAGCGATAGCTTTTGGATTAGTTATTCTTTCTCAAGCACATAGTCAAATTTTATTACCAGCATTAGCCTCGGTATATTTAGCAACAATATTTTGTCTTGTCCGAGGAATTCCAGTATTAATTGAAGGTAAACGTTTTCTTCAACAACAAGAATGAATTTAATAGCTTTTTTAGCATTCTTAGTTGGGAGCATATTGCCACTAATTTATATTCCTTTAATAATTGGTAATCCACGAAGAGTTAATTTCAGAATATTATTCTATGGATTGGGTGGAGGGCTAATTTCTGGATTAGGAATAATTACTTTTAAATTTTTGTTCTTTCAAAAAGGCATGCACCTGCCAACTCAAGAAGTTTTGACTCTTACTTTATTTACCTCTTTAATCGAAGCGGGGTTGTTGGAAGAGTGTTTTAAGAATGGACTTTACTTGTTGTGTCTATGCTTATTGAAAAAACAAGTCAATTTCTCTTCAAACAAATATTCTTATTTTGCATTGGCTGCTTTTGTTGGATTAGGCTTTGGAATATTAGAAACTGCTTTTTATGCAAGTAATTTGAAATATGAAATAACAATAATTTGGGACAGAGTTTATACAACAATACCAGCTCATATGATCATGAATATACTCTTCGGATTCCTCATATCCGAAAGAATTAATCCAGTAATTGCATTGCTAGGAAGTATTTCTTTTCATGCTGCTTATGATTTTTTTGCGATTCCTTCAACCTTATTGGGGGGTGTTTTGCTGCGAGTTCTTTTGATAATTGGTTTTGGCTTTTGTTTATGGGCGGGAAAGTATTTACTTAGCCAAAGCTCTCAACTCCAGTCCTCACCTAAGATTTTGGGTGGACAAAAAACATAAAGTTAGAAGATCGTTATCCGAGGGTATTCAAATATCGAGGAGAAATTTTTATGGATACCAATCAAACTCAAGAGCAAAAGCAACAAAACCAAATTCAATTTAAGTTAATTGAATCAAGACTTTTAGGACCAATGAGCTTATTGGTTCAATCTAATACAGATGATGGAAGCCCTGCTAAGGGTATTGATCTTATTCTTCCAGCATTCACATGGGCATTAGAAGTAAGGTTATTTCTTCCTGTTCCAGAAAAACTTTTAACAGGAAAAGCAACTGAGGGTTATAAAAGGGTAGATGCAGATGTTGAGCAGTTTATATTCTCTCCTCCCACAATGAGGCTTTCAGTGAGATTCCCAGAAAGCTTTTACGAGAAGTATGCTGAATATATAGATGATAAGACAAACTTCAAGATAATGGCTTATGTATTGGGTTATATTGATCGCTCAATGAATCCTAATGCGGCCGCTCAACAGCAAAATCAGGAACAAGGTTCTTTAGAAGAATCTAATTCTGAAGAGCAAGTGGCAGAGGCAAGTTCTTAAAGAAATATTTCCTTAGTTCTTAGAAAATATTTCTTTCACAAAGTTAGATAATTCAAATTTTTCTAAGTTGTTGATTTTTTCTCCGGTACCAATAAACTTTATTGGTACCTTGAGATTATGTGAAATGGCAAAGACAATGCCCCCTTTTGCAGAGCCATCAAATTTGGTTAGTATTATTCCTGTTAATTGAGAGACTTCATTGAATGTGACAGCTTGCTGATAGCCATTCTGTCCAGTATTGGCATCCAGTATTAATAATCTTTCTATTTCAATATTATCCAGAAGGTGTTTGTCAATAACTTTAGAGAGCTTAGACAGCTCATCCATTAATGATGCTTTGTTCTGAAGTCTTCCTGCCGTATCGACAATAAGAGCATCGTATTTCTCATTTTGCATTTTTTTTAACGCTTCAAACAGAATTGCATCTGCTTTTTTTGAGGTTTCTGAAATATAGAAACCTGCATTGGCTCTAGCTGCCCATATCTTTAGTTGATCTGCTGCTGCCGCTCTAAATGTGTCACAGGGGACAATTAAGACTTTTTTTCCTTGTTGAAAATATTTATAAGCTAATTTCCCAATAGAAGTGGTTTTACCGACACCGTTTACACCAACAATTAAGGTGACTTTTTTGCACTGAAAATCGAAATCATTCTTTTGATTTGCTTCTTCTAAGATTTTGATGCAAAGTTCGTTAATTAATTTTTTGCATTGAGATATGGTCAGATTATCTTGCTCTCTAACTTTGTGAAGAATAAAATCAGCAAACTCAATCCCACAATCTAAACCTAAAAACTTTTCTTCAAGTTCCAATAAGTATTCTTCATCAACTAAGTTGCTGTTTTCTTCTTCGGTTTCTTTCGGGATTATGTCTTTGGTATCTTGTTCTTGTGTTTCCTTCTGATTACCAAATACTTTTCCAAAAAAATTCTTCAGCCAAGTCATCATCAAATCTAAATAAAGATGACCTTATTATACTGTTATTGATTACAAAGCTTTTAAAAATTCAATGGTGCTCCAAACCCCTCGACCAGTTGCTCCCGCTTTGTGAAATCCATCATCTTCGTCCAAATAAGCTGTTCCTGCAATATCAAGATGTAGCCACTTTTTCTCGTTAACTAAAAACTCTTTTAGAAAAATTGCAGCCATTGAAGCGTCAGGTCTTCCATCACATTGAAGGATATCGGCAATGCTACTGTCCAAGTTGCTCCGATACTCTTCAAAAATCGGTAATTCCCAAACATTTTCGCCCGTTAATTCGCTTGCTTCTTTAAATTTCTCAATTGTTTCAGCATCATTTGTAAATCCACCGCTTGCAACGATTCCAAGAGTGTACACACATGAACCAGTTAAGGTTGCGTAATCAATAATTGTGTCAATTTCTTCTCTTTTGCTTAAATAAGTTAATGCATCTGCTAGAGTCAAACGTCCTTCTGCATCAGTGTCAACAACCTCTATTGTTTTCCCGCTTAAAGCTTTAATTACATCTCCAGGTTTAAAGGAGCGTTCACTGAAACTATTCTCACAAGCTAAGATTAATCCAGTGAGCGGTACTTGAAGTCTTAATTTTGCCGCCGCATTTATGATCCCTATTACGGTCGCAGCTCCGGCCATATCACTTTTCATTCCGTACATATAATTGTTTGGCTTCAAAGATAGACCTCCCGTGTCATAAGTTAAGCCTTTACCAATTAATCCAATTCTTTTTTTACTTTTTCTTTGAGGATTGTAATTAAATTCGATTAAATAAGGTCTATTATCGGAAGCCTGTGCAACTGAGAGGAAAGCGCCCATACCAATCTTGTGAATCTGAGACTCGTTTAGGATTTTCACCTTTAGATTGGGGATCTCTGAAGTAAGATTCTTGCAAAATTTGGCCAGGATTTCTGGTGTCATTAAGTTTGGAGGCTCATTGACAAGGTCTTTAGTTAATTGAATCGATTCTAATAGGATTTGCAGTTCTTTGTTCTTGGAATTCTTGAGTAGCGGACTGAAATCAATCTCTTTGACGGATGACTTTCTGTACTTATTAAAACTGTAATTTGCTTCGAGTAATGCCAAAAGAACGATTTGCTCTTCAATCTCAGTTTCGGTAGAAAAGTTGGTTTCCGTAATTTTTACATTCTGGCTTTTGAGAAAATTTATGCTTTTGTGTATAACTTTTCTCAAGCGGGAAACTGACAATTTCTCTTTACCAATACCGACAATTAAGGCATTTTGATCTTTTTCTTTTTGATGTTGAATGAGAAGCTCCCCATATTCGTATTCTTTGGAAGCTAATAAAGCCCAATTTGCAGTTTTTTTCATAAAAGGTTTTTTGTTTGGAACTAACTTGAAATTGGTGAGTCCAAAGGTATATGTGTAAAAATTAACAGTAGTTATCATAAATAAAAATACTTCTTTTATCTATAAGGTACGAACATTTCACAAGTGAGCTTTTTTCAAAAAACACAAGACTGGCTAAAATCAAAATCCTGTAAGAGAATTCTCATATCTTGTCCAGAAGAGCTTAATGAAGATGCGCTCTCTTTTTGTTTTAGTTCAAACAAATTGGCTGATTCTGATAGTGTATTTTGTTTAGATATTCACAGAAGCTCTTCTGAAGAAAGTATTCAAGTTCTTAATGATTGCGAATCTTTTATTTTTCAGCCCTCTAGTTGGGAAGAGATTATTCAGTCGGTTCAGGAGGTTGCAGATTATACTCAGATAAAATCCGAGGAAGGTTTATTCTCTAAAACAACGCTAATACTAAACAATTGGCAAGTTGCAACTTATCTTTTTACTTCGTCCCAAGGTTTAAACGGGATCAACCCAAATGAATTTTTAACGGAACTCAGGTTTCTCAGCGATAAAGTCAATATTATTCTTTTGAATTCAATTGGCAGTTCTCAGAGGCTAGCAACAAAGCAACAATCTCGACACCATCTATCTTCTTGGGCTCATCTTGCATTGAATATGCTTGAACAGGACAAACTAGAAGTTGTGAAATCAGCTTTCTTGGATTGGCCGATTGGTAAAGAAATACAATTGGCAAAATCAAAGCTTTCTCTTGTATCCCATAATCAGAAAAAAGAGATTAATAGTCAAAAATACGAAGTTAATTCTATTGAAAATCTTAGTTTTGGAGATTTCTCGAATTCTCAAAATGATAGAGAGATAAACACATCTACAGATGAATCTAAAGTATCAATAAAAAACATTGCTTATGACCAACTCGTTTCAAGATTATCTAACGCCGAAAATAAACAGCAATTATTGGATGTAAGACAAGAAATTCAATCTCTTTCTGAAAGATTATCTTCTGCAGAGAAAGTTGCATTAAGTGATATTTACAAAATTAATCTGAATAGAATTAAGCTGATTGAAGAAGCCTCTTTGGAAGTTAGTTGAAAAGAAGATTTTTTGTTTCAATTAAAGAATCAAATATATCTTGTAATACTACAGATATACTAATATACATCCAAAAATTCTTTTACTACAAATTTTGAATGAAGTTTTCTTGCAAGAAAACTTCATTTTTAGCTGAGAAGATTTCTTAAAGCTTGAATTTGTGCTTGTTCTTTCTCTCTTTGGCTCATTATAGAATTTAATTGCTTTGTTAGAGATCTATTCAATTCTATTAAGTGAGAATAGTCTTGGCAAACTTTTTCAAACATTTCAGATTTCCTAACTAAGTTAGCCATTTCTTGTCTAAGTTCAAAGTTCTCATTCCGTAAAGAACCTAGTTCATCTGCCAAAAATAAGATTTGTTCTCTTTGCTCTTCAATAACTTTCTCAGAATCAGTTTTATGTGAATCAAATAAAGGTAGTGTTGATTCTGTTGCTTGCCATAATCCTTCGAACCCTTCAAGATTAAGCGTTTGTTGAAGATGTTCCTCTTGATAAAAATACTCTTCGGAATCATCAGCTAAATTACTATAAAAAGAAGACAAATTTAATAACCTAATTAAAACAATACTTTAATTTTATTTTTTAGTAATTATTTTTGTCAACGAGTGATACTTAACAAGTTGGTAACAATTTTTGGTTCTATTATAAACTTTTAGCTTTTTCTGCTGCCTCTTCTATAGAGCCAACCATGTAAAAGGCTTGTTCTGGAAGATGATCCCAT
This sequence comes from Candidatus Caenarcanales bacterium, assembly GCA_030065015.1. Taxonomy (GTDB): domain Bacteria; phylum Cyanobacteriota; class Vampirovibrionia; order Caenarcaniphilales; family Caenarcanaceae; genus JASJDU01. Next base: position 48,292 of record JASJDU010000002.1, read on the forward strand.
TTACCTTCAACGATTTCTTTGAAACTTCTAACAGTATCTGCTAATTTTACATATTTGCCGGGGAAGCCAGTAAATACTTCTGCAACATGAAACGGTTGACTCAAAAATCTTTGAATCTTCCTCGCTCTGTTTACTATTGCCTTATCATCTTCGGAGAGCTCATCCATCCCCAATACGGCAATTATGTCTTGCAGTTCTTTATACCTTTGAAGCACTGATTGAACGGCCCTAGCAGTATTATAGTGTTCTTCACCAACAACACTAGCTTTGAGAGCAGTAGAGGTGGATGCCAGAGGATCAACGGCTGGGTAAATGCCTAGTTCTGCAATTTGACGGCTTAATACTGTTGTTGCATCCAAGTGTCCAAATACTGTTGCTGGTGCTGGATCGGTAAGGTCATCAGCAGGAACATAAACAGCTTGAATTGATGTTATTGCTCCTTTTTTCGTAGAAGTTATTCTTTCTTGTAGTTCACCCATTTCACTCGCTAACGTGGGCTGATAACCTACTGCGCTAGGCATACGGCCTAAAAGAGTTGAAACCTCTGAACCTGCTTGGCTAAATCTGAATATATTGTCTACAAATAAAAGTACATCTCGGTTCTCTTGATCTCTGAAGTATTCAGCCATTGTTAGTGCCGATAAGCCGACTCTCATTCTGGCTCCCGGAGGCTCATTCATCTGTCCATAAACAAGTGCCACGTTGTCTATTACCCCGGAATCCTTCATTTCATGGAACAAGTCATTTCCTTCACGGGTACGCTCGCCTACGCCTGCAAAAACAGAAATACCAGCATGAGCTTTTGCCACATTATTTATAAGCTCCATGATGATAACTGTCTTACCAACACCAGCACCACCGAATAGTCCAACTTTTCCACCCTTGGTGTATGGTTCGAGCAGATCTATAACTTTTATCCCAGTCTCAAAGATTTCAACTTCAGTATTTTGATCGGTTAGTTCAGGTGCTTTGCGGTGAATAGGCCATTTTTCTGTATCGTCTGACAGCTGCTCACCTTTATCAACTGGTTCACCTAAAACATTAAAAATTCTTCCCAAGGTTTTTGAACCGACCGGAACGCTTATTGGCTGACCCGTAGAATGTGCTTTCATCCCACGGTTTAGTCCCTCTGTTCCACTCATTGCAACAGTTCTAACGCTGTTATCGCCGAGAAGTTGTTGAACTTCGGTTACTAACTTAACTTCTTCGCCATTTTGGTTTTTGTCTTCAATAATTACTGCGCTGTAGACTTCAGGAAGCGCATCACTAAACTCAATATCAATAACGGGACCTAAAATTCTTATAACTTTACCAACAGATTTAGCAGTTGTGGTTGCACTATTCATTACTTTATATATTTTTTGATAAAAGACTTTAATATTCTGTCTTAAAAAACTCGTAAAAACAAGTATTTCGAATGAGATTATTAATGTTTACCTTTGCATGTATTGTTGAATTTTGGAAACTTCTTTTGCATCAACAATTGGATTGAGCATCTTAATATATTCACGGTAGAAAAACTTTGAGATTTTTTCATGCTTTTCAGCATTCCTAAGATTTTTTCTTAATGTGATATTGCCTTTATTGTGATTATGTTTAACTAGGTTATCGTAGCCTTTCATTAAGTCATGATGAATATTTGCTTTCATTAAAAATAAGTCTTTCAAATCATTCGAGTCATAAAAGACTTTCATTAGCCAAATACAAAAAGTCGATAATGGTTTTGGGAAATATGCTAAAGGCAATTGGTGAAGTATAAAGGTTGCAAGGTTTGGCTTAATTAATGTTTCTATTACTGCAAATGAAGAAATATAACCTAAAGATAGAGGAAGTAGCTCTGAAAAGCCATTAAATAAATGCTCTTTTACTTCGTTAGCTTTCTTCCGAAATTTGTTTGATGTTTTATGTAAGTTATTTTTGAGTACTTCTTTCTCTTTTTCAAAATTTACGTTTTTCTTTCTAAGTATCCCTATTAATGTGAACTCAAGTGCTCCAATAATTGGTGCAAATAATAAACTCAAAATATGCGCCGTTATTTCAAAGCTTATGTGATAGCTCGTATGATTTAAATCTATTTTTTTTACTAGCGATTTAAGTAAATTAATTACGTAATTCGGATTGTGTTGTTTACTACCTTTGTTACAAACAGGACAGAACTGATCTCCTATAATACCCAGAAGCTCTGCGCTAAGAATTTCACCACGTATGTTATTTAATTCTTGAAACATTTTTGCAGCTAAATCAGAGTAATTCTCTGCTTCTTTATAAATGCTTTTGATTTGCTCCGGTTTTGAGTTGCTAAATTCGATCATCTTTGCCTTTAGATAAAAACTTTTCCCATAAAGGAAATATGTTTTAGCCAAAATATTTGATCTCTCTCCTTTTAAAAGAGTTATTTGATTTTTGAGCTTGTTCTGGAAAATCTCTATATTTTCAAGATTTTTTTCTATTTCATTTGAATATTCTTTATGGCTCTCATTTCTCTCAATCTCTGCAGTTTGGTTCCAAATTTTGTCTAATAAATGTTCTGCATCGTAAAGCAGTTGTAGTTGGTTTCTTTTATGATCTGGTATGAAACCTTGGATAGTGGAGGAACTAGAGTTGAATTTACTGGGATTATTTGTATTACCAAGCCGATATTGAATAGCTGATTTTAGAACTTTTAGCAAAACCTAAGAACCTTAATAAATTTATTGAAGATTTATTTATGAATGAATATTAAAAATGCGTAAGTACTAGTATATGTTTTTTATCTTTTTAATCTGTAAATTATTAATAAAAGATTATTTAATTCACCGCTTTTTGTTGAGATGTTTTTAATAAGCTTATTTAGTGTTGGATGTTTGAAACATAATAATTTGGGTCTATTTATATATTGGACTTTAGTTATTCTTAGATCAGAAGTATTTCCCATAAATTTTTTTAACAAATATGGATAATAGGATTCATAAAATTTTTAACCCTTCGTCAGTCGCAGTTGTTGGTGCAAGTGATAGGCAGGAAACCGTTGGTTATGCTGTTCTACACAACCTTATAACAATGGGTTTCGAAGGTGTTTGTTATCCCATAAATCCAAAACGCCACTCTGTAATGGGAATTCGTTGTTATCCTTCAGTAACATCAATTGGTGAAACAGTTGATTTAGCTGTTATTGCGACTCCGGCAAAGACAGTACCTAGTTTGATTGAAGAATGTGGAAACCTTGGGATTAAATCAGTAATCATAATAACGTCGGGGTTTGGTGAAATTGGCGAAGAAGGATTGAATTTACAAAATGAAATAGAACAACTTCGTAGAAAATACGAAATGAGGATTATTGGACCAAATTGCCTTGGAGTAATTAATCCATGGATTAACTTTAATGCCAGCTTTGCTGGTAAAAGCCCTCAAATTGGAAAGGTTGGTTTTATTTCTCAAAGTGGTGCTTTGTGTACTTCAATCTTGGACTGGGCAATTATGCATAATATTGGCTTCAGTAATTTTGTTTCCATTGGCTCAATGATGGATATAGAATTTGCCGATTTAATTGAGTACTTTGATAATGATGAAAAAACTGAAAGTATAATCCTTTATATTGAATCAATTAAAAAGCCTGACGAATTTATAAAAGCAGCTCGGAAATTCACTTCAAAAAAGCCAATTTTTGCAATTAAATCCGGTCGTTTTGAAGAGGGTAGTTTGGCAGCCGCTTCTCACACGGGAGCTTTGGCTGGATCGGACGATGTCTATGATGCCGCTCTTGAGAGGGCCGGAATAGTCCGTGTTACAAAAGTGGAAGACTTAATTAATGTTGCTCAGTCTCTATCAATGCAGGGCTTGCCTAAAGATAATAGACTTTGTATTGTTACCAACGCTGGTGGTCCTGGTGTTATTTCCACTGATGCTTTGGTTGAACGTGGAGGTGTTTTAGCTAAGCTCTCTGATAAAACAATGGACTCTTTAAATGAAGCTTTGCCATCATTCTGGAGTCATAATAATCCGGTTGATGTCCTTGGAGATTCTAGAGCTGAGCGTTATGAGAAAGCTGTTGAGATCTGCATGCAAGATGAAAACTCTGATGGGTTGATGGTCATATTCACCCCTCAAGCGATGTCAGAGCCGGTTGCAACTGCTAGAGCTATAGCCAGAATTGCAAAACGTTACAATAAGCCGATATTTACTTCTTGGATGGGAGCAGAATATGTAACGGAGGGGGTTAAGCTGTTATTAAAAAATGGCATTCCCAGTTATCCAACACCAGAACCTGCAATTGACGCGTTCGCTTTAATGCATAAGTACCTGGCTCTCCGAAATAACCTAGCGGAATCTAGTAAGGTGGACATCTCTAAAATTCAGAGTCCTTCTGGTGAAATAGTCCAGAAGTGTAAGTCTTTAATAAAGGATATAAAAAGTAAAAATGAGCGCAATTTTCTCAATGAGATTGAAACGAAAGCTTTATTGGAGGAATATGGAATCCCAACAACTAAAACACAATTAGCTCAAAATCCTTCTGAGGCTGCAAATATCGCGAAAGATATTGGGTTCCCAGTAGTTCTGAAGATTCAGTCTCCTCATATATTGCATAAGACGGATGCAGGTGGCGTGATGCTTAATTTGATAACTGAAGAAGGTGTCAAAAAAGCATTTGAACAGATTATTGAAAATGCCAAAAATTACAATGAAAAAGCTTCAATTGAAGGAGTAACCGTACAGAAAATGGTTAGTTTATCCGGTGGCTTTGAATTGATAATCGGTTTGAAGAAGGATCCAATCTGGGGCCCTGCCATTGTATTTGGTTCTGGAGGTGTTAATGTTGAGTTGTTAAAGGATAAATCGATTTCATTGCTACCTTTAAATAAGTTTTTTGCTAAGCAGGCCATAGAAAAGACAAGAATTTATGAACTGCTAAAAGGTTATAGAGGTCAGGAAGGGGCAGATATAGATTATCTTGAAAGTATTTTGGTTAATTTTTCTCAGCTTGTAACCGATTTCCCTGAAATTGAGGAGATCGATATAAACCCATTAACTATTCTCGGTAAACAAGCCTTTGCTTTAGATGCCAGAGTTATAGTTTAGTTTGATTATGACAATTGAATCCTATACATAATCTTCAGTACAAACTACTGAGGCGGATTATCTTTATTGGACTCGCTGCCTTCTTGAGAATTGTCGTTATTTTCATCTTTTTGTGTTATTGGAAATACTCTAACTTGCTTAATGTTTCTTTCATCGGCTTTTTCTACTTTAAAGCTCCACTGGTTGTGTATAACTTCATCTCCAATTTTAGGCTCACGTCCGATTAACCCAAAAACAAATCCGCCAATCGTATCGAAATGTTCATCAGTTAAGTCGAAATCTATTTGTTGATTTACGTCATTGATCGGTACTCTTCCTTCTATTAAATATCCACCGTCCTCAATTTCAATAATTGGTTCTTCCAAAAATTCATCTTCATCTTGAATGTCTCCTACTAATTCTTCAATGATATCTTCAAGCGTTACTAATCCGTCTGTTCCGCCGAATTCATCCATAACAATGGCAATTTGAACTCTATCTCTCTTAAATTCAGTGAGAAGATCTGCAATGGGTTTGCTTTCTGGGACTTTCTTTATCGGACGAGCCATGCTGTGAACAATGAAATCGTCTTTCTTGTTAGCTAAAGCCCTCAGTAAATCTGTGGAATGAACAACTCCCACTATGTTGTCTATATTTTGGTCGAATACTGGAAGTTTTGAGACTTTGTGTTCAGTAACAATCTCTACTGCTTGTGCAATTGTAGAATTGCAGTCAACTCCTACAATCTCAATTCTGGGGGTCATAACTTCTCTAACAACTGTGTCATTGAATTCAAAAACTTTATTGAACATTTCTTGCTCTGAACGTTCAATTACGCCTTCCTTCTGACTTTCTCTGACCAGAAACTTTATTTCATCCTCTGAGTAAGCGAGTATAACTTTATTGCTAGGTGAAATACCTAGTAATTTTAAAAAACTGTTTGCTGAATTGTTTAAAACCCAAACTAATGGTTTGGTTAAACGATAAGACCAATCCAGGGGCAAAATAGTTGCTAGTGCAATTTGTTCAGGGTGTTGAAGAGCAAGGGTCTTTGGAATGAATTCTCCTAAAACTACATGTAAGTATGTTGCTATAACAATTGCAAAGAAAAAGGAAATTGGATGTAATAAAAATTCAGGGGTGTTCAATGCCGTGAGTAATGGTTCAAAAATTCTTGCAAAAAATATTTCTGCAAAGGCTCCCAAAATCAAGCTAGCAATAGTTATTCCGACTTGAGCCGCTGAAATGTAGTCATTGAGATGATTAATGGCTTTTAATAGTAATTTATGTATAAAGCCGCCAGAATTAGCTAAGCTTTCAACTTTTGAGTGCCTGCAGCGGGCTAAGGAGAATTCTGCCGCAACATAAAGACCGTTAAGTAATATTGAGATAACTATTAGAGTAATTTGAATTGTCAATTCAATCATGGTTATTTAATACCTATATAAATTGAATTGACTTGTGAAAATCTTTTCTTGACTGAGAAGTCTTGAAGACAGCTGTAATAGAGGTATCTTGTGATTGTGAAGTACCTACTATCAGGGTCAGGTGAATCAGGGCTTTTGCTTGACAATCTTTAAAAAGTAAATGTTTTCGTAAATATTTAAAATAATAATACCACAAAATGGTACCTTAACCAACTGATATCAAAGTCCTAGACTAGATGATCGATAATTTACTCTTTACAATTCTAGAAAACTTTCAAAGCCAACATTACTTATTCTTCTAAAGACTCAAGGAACGTAATTGCTTGAGTAGCAGCTAAGGAACCGTCTGCGGCAGCCGTGACAGCTTGCCTGAGAGGTGTCACTCGAACGTCTCCTGCCGCATACACACCACTAATATTAGTTTCTAGTTTGTCGTTGGTTATAATCCTGTTGCCTTCGTCAAGAGATATTTGATTTTTAAAGAGTTCAACGTTTGGTTCCAATCCAACATATATGAAAACTCCGTCACAAGATAGTTCGGACATTTCATCATTCTTAACGTTTTTTAGCTTAACTTTTGTAACACCTAGAGGATCTCCTCCTATCTCTTCAACAACTGTGTTCCAAATGAATTCTATTTTTGGATTATTCATCGCTCTTTCTTGAATAATCTTCTCTGCTCTGAGAGTGTTTCTACGGTGAATGAGTGTTACTTTATTAGCGTATCTTGTGAGAAAATTCCCTTCTTCAACTGCGGCACTACCTCCTCCCACGACTACTACATGTTTATTCTTGAAAAAAGCACCATCGCAAACTGCACAATAACTTACACCTTTGCCGGCATATTCTTTCTCTCCTGGTACTCCTAGTTTTCTGTGCTCTGAGCCGGTGGCTAGAACAATAGATTTTCCAAGAAATTCTCCTTGATCTGTTTTTAAGACTTTCGGTTGTGCTGTTAAATCAGCTTCGTAAATTGTAGTTAAGTTTTGAAATTGAGAACCAAATCTTTTGGCATGTTCTACCATCATCTCAGCAATTTCTGGACCAGTTTTTTCATCGATTCCAGGGTAGTTTTCTACTTCTTCTGTATTGTTGAGTTCTCCTCCGGGCAGTCCTTTATCTAACACCAGCGTTGATATGTTTCCTCTAGCACCATAAAGTGCCGCTGAAAGACCGGCAGGCCCTCCTCCAATAATTATTAGATCATAGATAGTTGTCTTGTTTTCTGCTTTATTTGTCTCTAGAACTTTTGTGTTGTTACTCATTTTTTAGGCGACTTTAATATTTTAAAAAAGGTTATAAGAAAGTTTATACTTCGATAAGTAATTTGACTATATAAAAGTGGACATCAATAATATCTTCAAGAGTTTACATCTTAATTGCACTTTGTAAATTCATAATTATTGTATTGATTATAAAATTTATTTATAAATTTAAAGATTCACAAAATTATGGACTATCAAAAAGTATTAAATAAATCAATAAATGGAGAACGAATTAGTCTTGAAGAAGCTGTTGTTCTTTTCAAAGAAGCTCCTTTAATGGAACTTGGAGAAACTGCTAATAAAATAAGACACAAATTACATTCAGATCCACGAGTAGTAACTTTTGTTGTTGATAGAAATATTAATTATACAAATGCTTGTACTGCTGGCTGTAGGTTCTGTGCCTTTGCACATTGGCCAGATGAAAGTAAAGAAAACGACAAAATATATATTCTTAAGTATGAGGAAATTAAGAATAAAATCCATGAGTTAGTCAATGAAAATGGGACGCAGATTTTACTACAGGGCGGACATCACCCAGATTTAGGTATTGAATACTACGAAGCTCTTTTTAAAAGAATTAAATCTGACTTTCCTCACGTGGTTTTGCACGCTCTTTCTCCTTCGGAGATCGATCATATTACAAAAGTTGATAACTTATCTTTGGATGAAACTTTGAACAGGCTAGTTGATTCTGGTTGGGAGTCTTTCCCTGGTGGTGGAGCAGAAATATTAGTTGATAGGGTTCGGAATATCTTAAGTCCTTTGAAAACGGATTCAGATAGATGGTTGGAAATTATGGAGGCTGCTCATAACAAAGGCATCCAGGGTTCAGCAACTATGATGTTCGGACATGTTGAGACTTTTGAAGAGCGTGTTCAACATATGGATAGAATTAGGAGTCTTCAAGATAAGACTAAAGGTTTTAGGGCATTTATATCCTGGCCATTTCAAAAAGGAGCTACTCCTCTTAGTAAAGATGAAAGACTTCAGGAAGGAGAAGGCACTGGCGATGGACTAGATTATTTAAGAACTCAAGCGATTAGCCGGATTTTCCTTGATAATATTCAAAATATTCAAGCTTCTTGGGTAACTATGGGCTTTGGTATTGGCCAAGTTGCTCTTCAATTTGGTGCAAATGACTTTGGTGGAACCATGATGGAAGAAAATGTTGTTTCTGCTGCCGGAACAATGCATAGTAAATCCAATACGGAAGAATTAATCTATCAAATTGGTAAAGCTGCTTATAAGGCAGTACAAAGAGATACTTTTTATAAGCCTATTAAAGAATTTGACACCGTTCTTTCTTGAAACAAATATTATTTTTTTTTAAGTTCGGAGCAATATTCATTGCCAGTGAACGTTAAACAGTTGTAACTATAAAAGTAACTATATAAATTTTAGCTATTTAACTTTTTTATAATATGTCCTTCCCTGTTATCGCAACAATTGGTGCTGCCATTGGGCTTGAATCTGCATTCTCCGGAATGTTCCCATCAGCATTGAGAGATAATAATATAGTTCGTGATTTTTGGGATGTAGTATCTTTAAAGAAACAAGCTGCGTGGAATACGCTAGAAATTTCAGTTAGAAATGCAACAAGTGCAACAAAAAATGAGAATGGAGAGATAGTTTTCCCTGAAGACTATTATGGACCTAACGGTACACAGGCAAGACTCAAAGAGCAGTGGAAGCAGGTTGTGAGAAAAAGTTCGGATATAGCGTATCAATATTGGACTAGGTTCACTGGAGTTGTTGCTACTGCTGGTGTGGGAACTGCATTGTTTTCGTTAGCTAAATTTATACCCCATCCTGCTGTTCAATCAATAGCTTTTCTTGGAACATTAGGAACTCAAGCTATAACACTATTCAATGATCATATTCAAGTTAGAGCTTTGAGTACCTTAAAAGCTGCTATTCAAGGAGATGTTAATGGTCTCGAAAGTTTTAAAAATCATCCTCTTAGTGAACTTGCTAATAATTTCCGTAATGGTGGAACAGATATTTTAGGAAAAACAAATGAAAAAATTCTGAAGTTTATCCGTGGTCAAGGTAAGCGTCTCATACACTATAGGTTCTTCCCTGGTATCGCTGGATTCTTTGAATCATGGAAAGAATCTATATTCGGAGGTTTAGCTAAATCAATTCAAGAAAAAATTCTTTCTTTTGCTTAATAAATAAATCTTGAATATTATTCGTTGGTTGAATCAGTATTTTTATTTGCTCTCATCCTTTTTAGAATTTCTGCAATTACGGCGTGTTGCTTGGTTTCTGTTTGAGGTTTATCTTGCGCTTCTTCAGTTTCAGTATTTTCTAATTCAGTGTTAATTTCTTCGAATGTTGGTTGATTTTTGTCTTGAACTGGAGAGAAATCCTCTGTTACTTCCTCTAAACCTTCAAATTCTTGAATGTTGCTTTGAGAAGCCATAAGCTCATTTTTAGTTGGGGTTTGTTGGTTGCCTTGATCGAGTTGAAAATCATCAAGATTTACTGTCTGTTTTTCTTGTGAGAGAGCTGGATTCGTGTTTTGTTCCGATGAATTTGTTTCTTCTTCGAAGCTCATTGAAGTATTAACTTGATATTCGTCAAAATTGTTGTTCTCCGGTTGAATTTGCTGTTCTGTCTTGGAGGGTGAATCTGAATCTTCAGTGTGAATTGATGGTGGTTGTGAAAACTCCTGAGAGTCTGTCTCTGTTACTAATCCACTATCTGTTAATTCATTCTGTGGAGAATTTTGAGAGGAGAAGTTATCTTCTTGGTTTAATGACTCTTGGTGAATTTCGTTTATTTCATTTTCTTGAGGAGAGTCGTTATAGTTCATTTCTAGTTGAGAAGCTCCAATCTTGCTCAATCTTTCTAAAATGCTGGGTCTTTTAGAAGTAGATTCTTCCATTTGAGGTTCAGAGTGTGCGCTGCTTTCTTCTGCAAAGTTAGTTTCATTATTAGAAAGAATATTACTTTGCTCTTCTGAATCTTCTGAAAACACTAACTTTTCTTCAGAATTTTCATTCTCTGATTGAAGCTCAGAAGAGGCACTCTGTGATAATTCTTGAACTTGTTCATTCGCAAAATTCTCTTTGTGTGAATTGGTTACTTCGTCTTTTTGAATATCCTCTGTTTCCAAATTGTTTGATAGAGATTTCTCTCCCCCTATTTGATGACTGCCTTGGGGAACTAATTCTTCTGTCTCTGTAATCGAAATTGGTGTGATAGTCTCTGAAATTTCTTGTTTTTCAATTCCTGGAGATTGAACCAGCTCGCTTTCATCTATTACTAAATTAGCTTCACTCTGTTCTTCAGCCTTCTCTATAGATGTAGACAAGGTTTCTTGTATTTCTTCTTTAGAGGTTTCCTCTTCGGTTTCTAATGACGATTTTGTTTCTTCTTTCTCCAGTTGCTGTTCTTGTGTTTGCTGAAGAATTGTAGATGTTTTTTCTAAAGCAACCGAATGTTCTGGTACTTCATAACCTTTTTGAAGAAGTTTTTCTGCAATTGCTTCTGGAACGGGACCCATGACACGTTTCCTGAAAAATTCTCGAGGTACATCAACGCCTTCCGCTTCGAACATATCGAAAAAGGATGGTACATGTCCCGTAAATTCAAAATAACCCTCAACTTTGCCTGTATCTTTGTTTCTTTTTGTACTAACGAAACGGCAAATATCTGTGGTTGTGTAATCACCTTTCTCTGTTAATGGTCCAATTTCTGCTATTTGAACAATTCTTCTACTTCCATCGGATAATCTTGCCGGACAAATGATGAGATCTAAGGCACTAGCTATCATTGAGCGGAGTGCTATTAGTGGCATATCAACATCAGCCATTAAAGCAAGGGATTCAATTCTTCTCAATGTATCGGTTGGGGCATTTGCGTGTACGGTGCCCATACATCCACCATGACCAGTGTTCATAGCTTGAACCAAATCAAAAGCTTCTCCGGAACGTATTTCTCCAACAATTATTCTGTCTGGTCTAAGACGCAGTGTGGATTTCAAACACTGTCTTATGGAAAACTCACCTCTTCCATGTTTATCGGAAGGTTTACCCTCTAAGCTGAGAACGTGTTCTTGGTGAAGTTGTAATTCTCTGGAATCTTCAATTGTGATGATTCTATCTTCGTCAGGAATCTTTGCTGCAATGAGGTTTAATAATGTGGTTTTCCCGGAGCTTGTTCCTCCAGATACCATAATATTCTTCTTTATTTTGACGCAAGCTTCTACAAAACTAACCATTTCTGGGGTTAAGGTATTCTTGCTCACTAAAAAATCTAAGTCACTTACAACTTCTTTAAATCTTCTAATTGCAAAGATTGGGTCTTTCCCAGAAACTGGTGGCAAAACAATACAAACCCTCGATCCGTCGGGCATTCTTGCATCAACAGAAAAGACATTTTCCATTAATGGGCGGCCTACATATTGGGCTAAACTATTTACTGCGGAGACTAATGCGTCTTGAGTGAAAACTTCAGGAACCTTTCTTAAACCATTGTTGTCTTCAATCCAAATGTCATCATGTGCATTCACCATAACTTCTGCAACATCTGGATTCTCTAAATATTGAGCTATTGGTTTGAAAAAAATACCTGCAAAATCAGCATCAATTGGCGAAATATTTTTCTGGCTCATTAGATTTTTGGGTCCCCATATTCCTAACATTTAAATAATGCCCAACTTTGTATTAGGTGAAATTACTTTATCAAAGCCACTTTCCTCCATCTAAGGCAAATACCTGACCACGAATATTGTTATTTTCCGTAAGGAGAGAGTTTACCCTAAACGCAACCTCCTGAAGTGGCACAGAAGACCAGTCAATATATAATACATTGCATATGATACCGCGTTTTGAATATTCTTTGGAGGATGTTTTTAGGAGTCCAGAAAGTCCTCCTTGTGCTGCTAGAAATGCAGAATCTATCCCATCTTCATATAACAAGCCATTAGCACCACTATTAACTAAGCATAATATTTGGCCAAATCGCTTTTTCATTCTCACTTGTACGAACTTTTGAATTTGCAAAAAGCTCGAAGTTAAGATTTTATTAACAGCTTCGTCTGTATCAGCCAATGCAATAGAATCAGGGAAGGCAATAACCAAAGATTCTTGCTCTTCTTCCGCAAGATTTCCAGCAATTTGTAAATCTTTTGAAATGTCTGAGGAAGTTACATAAACCTCTTCCGCTTTCTCTCTAAGATGTCCTAAAAATTCTGCCGATTTAACTCCTGGCAGTGAGTGGTAAATGAGTTTTTTCATTAGCTCTAAAATCTTTTACTTTGTATTTAGTTATTTTAGAGGATATTTATTGATGTTTAAGCTAGGCTTTGAGATATTTAACTATTATCAATTTTGTTTTTCATTGCTTCGAACAAAGCATGAATTTCATTTTTTGTTTTTTCGTCTTTCGTAGATAAGTAACCAAAAACAATTTTTAACTGATCATTATAAAATTCAATATCTCTCTCTTTTGCAGGATTTATTAAGTGATCTATCTTAGTCAGTATATCTCTACCTTTTTCTAAAGAGTTGTATCTTTGAGCAATTGTTCTTACCTCCTTTAGGTCTTTTTCGATTATTTTTAAGTCAGAAGAGTTTCTTAATATGAGCTTATTTTCTACTCTTACGTTCGAATTATAATTTGGTTCTTTTATGTCTTGATCTTTCCTTTCATCCAATAATGGTTTTAGCCCATCTCTGAACCCTTTCACAATTGCTTGCTGATAAAGGAATTCCAAGGTTTCTTTATAATTTTCAGACCAGTTTGAGTCTGTGTCTAAGCCTGGTATCTGGGGTAATCCAGTAGGATTGCTTATTAGGTATTCTTCCATTATTCTGGAATTTGTAGAACTTGATAAATTGTCAAGGTATTGTGTGATTTTTTTAGCTTCTGTATTCACATGAAAATCATCTGTTTGATTCTTTATATAATTGCTTGCTTCTTTTACAATAACCTTATAGCAGTCTAATATTGTGTTTATAAAACTGCTTGCCGTATCAGTTGCAATTTCTTTATTTACAGAATAGGAACCATCTCTATAGCTGATTATACGCTTAATATGTTCTATGTCTTTTATCTTTGATGCCTCTAACTCTTTTTGAAGATAATCAACGACATCTTTCAACTGAATTTTTACTTGGAGGTTTGAATGGTGGTCTTGTAAGGGTAAATAAAAATCCTTTATTGAGGGCTTTAGTCTATCAAAAGGAATAATAGATAAATTTTCCTTTTCATTCGGTTTTATTCTTAAAATTGTTTCACTCGAAGTGTCATAAAATATATTTTTTTCAGAACTTGATGCATCAATTACGAAGTTAATAAGCTCTTGGTTGTGATTGAAGAGAGTGCTTAAAATACTTACTTTATCGGAATCTAAGGTCTTAAAGTCTGAAACTACTGTTTCTGGTTTGCTACCGAGGGCTTTGTTTAATTTGTGTACTACTTCCATTGTTCCTCCATGCTCAGGAGAAGGTTGTTTCCTAAATAGAGAGAACATCCACAAGACGGTAGAAACTATAAATAAACAGTTAGCCACCGGTATTAAAGCATTCATAAACATATTGAGAATATTAGGGTTATTCTCTTCTGAGGAAAGTCCTGATGATGACTGATAGCTTAAATTATTTGTTGAAACCGAATTAGCTGAGTTGTTGCTAAGAATTGAATATGAAGTCTGCTCTATTTGGGAGCCTAATTGTTGCTGATAAGGCAATTCTGGCGAGATGGCTTGAGGATAAATAAGCCGATTTGATGAAATTGATGAGGTTGGACTATATATTTTCATCAAGTATTTATATAAAATATGAAATTAAATTACTTGAAACAAGATGGAAAATAGATATACTGATTTTTAATAATATACAATTTAACTTAAGAAAGTCAAAACGTTTTCTTAATAATTTTAATCCAAATTTTCTAAAAGTGTTTGATTTTTATCTGTGAATAGCTTAAATGCGCTTTTTAATTCATTGTTATTGAATCTTAAAATATCCTCATTCAAAGTTTCATTACCTTTTGCCAATCTCACCATACTTTCATATCCACTGGAAGCTAATTTTAAGGCTAATTGCTTAAGTTCTTTATCTTTCGTATCTTCTATAGTTTTCAATAAGCCAATGGAAATTAGCAAAGGTAAATGGCTAATAAAAGCAACCGCTTGATCGTGTTTTTCTGCTGAAACCTCAATAATATTGGCACCAGTTAATTCAATAATTTTCTTTAGATTGTTAACTCTTTGAGAAAAAAGAGGCTTTTCATAATTATTAGAACTATCAGAAAGTAAGACCCAGGATTTATTCTCAAATAATTCAGGAAAAGCATTTTCAAATCCTCTTTTTTCAGTTCCCGCCATTGGGTGACCACCAATGAAGAAACAGTCTTTTCTTATAGTCTTAGAGGCTTCTTTCAGCACGTATTTTTTTACACTACCAACATCTGTGACAATAGAATTTGGTTTTAAATAGGGCTGAATTTTCTGAAGAACATTGGTAATACTCCTTAAGGGAACGCAAAGAAAAACAAAATCACAATTTATTAGGTTGCTGTAAGAGTCTAGTGAAATGCTGAACGGTGCTCTCTTATATATCTCTAAACTTTCTTTAGAGCATGTTTTGCTGTCTTCAAATCCATAAATTTCAAGATTGTGTTCTGAGAGTTTTAACCCCAGGGATCCACCAATCAATCCTAAGCCTATAATTCCTATATTTATTTTCTGTAAATTGCTTATTTCAAAATGTGAGCTCATGGTTCCAATTATCCATTCATTCAAAACAGTTTTCTTATTTATTCAATTTCTACTTCTTTGTATCAATCCTGTAAACGTGAAATCGCAAAAATTAGATGATAATTCCTTGAAATTTAAGTTTAATGGAGTAAATAAGTATATCCAAACAAAACAAGCAAATACTGCAGAAATTAGTCTCAATGATTCTCAGATAGAGGAGTATCAACAAAAAGTTCTGCAGAATAAGGTTGCACCAGTACTGCCTCAAAAATTAATTAATCAATCGCTGACTCAAACAATAAACTCAAAGCTACCTTCTTTGATAATAATCTTTCAATCTAAAGATCAAAAAAACCGACAAGCTACGCTGGAATTTCTCAAGCTTTGGAAGTTACACAAAAATAAAATGAATTTTATTTTGATTGACTTGGATGGTCAGCTTAACTATTATGCGAGTCTTCTACTGAAAGAATATTGGAAGGATGAAAGCTTGAAAATCATAGCTTTGGATTCTTCAGGTACAATCAGAATTCAGATGAAAAACAGTCATGATTTAATTAATGATTTGTCTCGACTGAATCATGATTTGAAAATACTTGAAGCCAAAGATCCACATGGATTTAACAATTAACTTGATTGACTTTCACAAATTTCGGAACACACCTAAAATGCTTGCTGCGTCATATACTGCCATTATTGCTGCCTGCCTTACAGCCTTTTTTATCTTTTTTCAGCCGTTTAACCTTTTTATGCTTTCTTCTGAAAGCAAGTATTTGGACAATTACTCACCTTTTAAACCCAACAATAAGCTTGCGGCTGCTATAAAAACCCTTCCTTCCGATAAGAAATTAGCTAAAGAGCAGCTTGAAGAATTGAAAAAGATTGTATCACCAGCTAATGATGCTAGACGATTGTACATATTGGCTCAAGTTAATCAGAAAGCTGGAAACATGGAGGAAGCTTTTGAGCAGTATACTTCAATAAAAAGGAAGTATGTTCCATATTTAGCCGATAGAACCCTTCTTCATATTGCTGAAACCTCTGAAGAATTAGGTTACGAGAAAGCGGTAGTGAATTCTTGTAATGAAATAATAAAAAAACACCCTTATTCACTCTCTCGACCAGCTGCTCATTATCTAATTGCTAGATCTTACTTGAGACAAAAGAAGTTAACCGAAGCTAAAAAGATATTTAAAAAGCTTAGACTCAAATACCCAACTTCTCAGTATGCAACGGGAGCATTATATTACTTAGGTAATTTGTCTTCTAATTCAACGGAGAGAAATCAATTATGGACCGAGTATTTATCTAAAAGCCCCGACGGAAGGTTCTCGAATGAAATCGTCTTTGAATGGAGTGAAAACCTCGATGAATTAAATAATACTCAAAAATCCTTAATGGGTCTCCATCATTATAAAAGAGGTCATTTTAATGATGATCAGAATGAACCACCTTCAAAAGCTTATAAATTAATATACGCAGAATCTAACGAGCTTACCTGGATTCCTATCGCAAATCTTCAATTGCAGAATAAAGAGAAAGCAAAAGCTCAGAGAACGCTTCTTAATGGACTGAAAAAATATACCGACTCAAAAGATTTTAAAGATGCCTTGAATTTGCTTTTTAGAAACGCATCTTTTAGAGAAAGAGAAGGCTTCGTAGAGGAGCTTCTTCCTAAATACGACTCTCAAGTAGATAAAGCTGCTTACATCCTATGGAGACAGGCCGCTTTCTATAAGCCAAATAGCAATAAAAGAAAAGCTATATACCACAGATTAATAGACCAATTACCTCAGTCAAAATATGCTGGTGCTGCTTCTGCTGAGATTTTTTGGAAGATTTTTAAATCTAAAAATTTTCAAGCTGCTAAAAATTTCGGATACAAACACTTGGAAAATTATGCAAATTTATCCGAATCGGCAAAAGTATTCTTTTGGTTAGCTAAGCAAGCTGAGTCCGAGAATAGACCACAAAAAGCGAAAACCCTTTATAAAAAAATACTTTCAATTCATGAGGATAGTTATTATGCTTTTAGGGCTAAAGGACGATTAGTAGCTCTCAGTGGTGGACAAGATCCTGGGTGGGCTTTGAATTACGATAAAGATAGGAAGACTCTCAATCTCCGTAGACACTATGATAATAACGATCACTGGGTTTGGCAAATTCCTGAAACGGAGCTTAAAAAGCTTCATCCAACGATTCAGGAGCTTTTATCTCTAAATTTGTGGCAAGAAACATTGACCTTGCTTCCGAGTAATTATCAAGAAGAATTCCCCGGACTTCATTCTTGGGTATTAGCGAGGATAGAAGAGAATATAATAAAATCCACTTCAATAGCTTCTAATCAGTTAGAAGAAAAAGAAGCTGATTTTGAATCTCATCATGATTATTGGTTGCTGAGCTTTCCATTTGTGTATTTTGAACATGCTCAAGAATCCGCTAATAGGCATAGAATTGATCCTCTCCTCGTTCAGTCGTTAATGAGACAAGAATCTCGCTTCCAACATAAAATAGTTTCTCGTTCTAACGCTATTGGATTGTGTCAGCTCCTACCGAGTACTGCTAAAGAGGTTGCGAGACAAATAAATTATCCAGTTCCTGACTTTAATAGACTGAAAATTCCTTCTTATAATATTGAGTTGGGGACAAAATATCTTAGCGGTTTGAGAAATAGATTTAATGGACAAAACCAACTGGCAGTTGCTGCTTATAATGGTGGCCCCGGTTCTGTCTCTAGATGGTTGAGGCGTAAAGGGAATATGGATCCAGATATGTTTGTTGAAACAATTCCTTTTAATGAAACGAGAAATTATGTAATTTATGTCTTTAGAAATTATTGGATTTATCAAAATCTAGCAAACCGAATATATGCTTCTAATGAGAAAATTACTCTATCAAAGAATAAGAACTCTCAACGGTTTAACTTGCAAGTTGACTATCCTTCAACAGTGCAGTGAAAGCATTATCTATCATTGGTTACTATGGTGCTGGTAATTTGGGCGATGAGCTATTGCTGAAATCAACAATTGACTTGATAGTGAAGAGCTTTTCTGTGCATGTAGAAGATTTGCAAATTAATATATTCTCTTCTAATAAGAATTTAACTAAGTCTAAATATCCATCTTTTAGAGCTTTAAGCAAGTTTAGTCTCAAGGATTTGTTATTTGGAATAGTTTCTTCTGAGGCTTTAATTTTTGGAGGAGGGTCTGTTTTTCAGGATAAAAGTAGTTTTAGAAGTTGTTTTTATTATTTTGCAGTTTCTCTCTTGGCGAAAGCTTTAGGGAAAAAGCTAGTTTTCCTGGGACAAGGAATTGGCCCATTTGAAAATAACATTTCCAGGTTTTTGGCACAATTAGCTTTCCGAATGGGAGATTTTGTTTCGGTTAGAGATGCAAAAGCATACGAATTTGTTAAAAGCTTTTCTTCAACCGCTAAAATAACACCAGATCTAGTGTGGCTGAACCAAGAAGATTTGGACCTTAAGCAAGATGATTCTACTGAGAACAGAGTTTTAATATCTTTGAGAAGTGAATATATTTCCGAAAAGCAGCTTCAACCTTTAATTGAGTTTTTTAGTCAAAAATGTTTTGAGGGATGTCAATTTGATTTAATTGCATTTCAGGAAACGGATCTTCAAGTCCTGAATAAGCTATCTCAAAGCTTGAATAATTCTTATGTTCATGAGATTTATTCGATAGACGTTTGGAGTTCTAAAGGAAAACAATTGTTTCAAAAAGCTAAATTGTCTCTCTCTATGAGATTTCATGCGGTGTTGTTATCAATAAAAAGTGGAACAAAATGTATCGGTCTTTCTTACGATCCCAAGGTGGAGAGTCTGTGTACTTCTGTTAATTTCCCTTTTGTGAAAATGGATTCTTTGAATTTTCAAAACCTCCAACAAAAATATCAAGAACTTGAGAGTGAAGATTCAGAGAAACTCACTCAGATTTCTAGACAAAATCATGAACTGACTCAGGCAATTAATCATTCGTTAATAAAATCTCTGATTGAATCTCTAAAGAAGTAAAATCTCTGGATATATATTGTTTGTATCTCTATAAAATATTTCAATGGACTTTTTAGAAGGCTTGGAAAAAATAGAAATCCAGGGCGGTTATTCAATAACAACATCTGCGCAGACAGACTTGATGAAAGTTATTGAGCAAAAGTTGTTAAAAAAACAACCGTTTAGAGTTGTGACTTTTAACCCTGAAATGATGGTTTATGCAGCTGAGAATAAAGAGTTTAAGGAGTCCATAATTTCTGCAGATGCAATTACACCGGATGGAATTGGCATAGTATTACTTCTCAAGAAGCTCGGATTGGAGGATGTAAAAAGACAGCCAGGGATTGAATTGAGCTGGGCAATTTTAGTTAAAGCGATTGAATTACAGAGCTCTATTGCAATTATAGGTTCTACTGATGAAGCTTTAACTAAAGCAATTGATAATATTACCGAAAGAATTGGAAAACCAAATTTGGTGATGTCTCGCAGCGGTTTTTTTCGAGAAGATGAAGAAGCTATTATTATTGATAAGCTCACCGAACTTCAGCCTGACTTATTACTTGTTGCAATGCCTTTCCCTCGGCAAGAAGCTCTGTTAAGTAAATTGTTTCACAAAAGTCTTAAATCGGTTGGGGTTGGAGTTGGAGGCTCAATCGACGTATGGTCTGGGAAAATTCATAGGGCACCTAAATTTATGCAACTGATTGGCCTTGAATGGCTTTGGAGACTTTTGAAGCAACCGTCTCGTTTAAGTAGATTGATGAAAACAATAGTCCCATTTATGAAAATATATTTTTCTACGATTAAGAAGCCAGCTTAATGGTTGATCAAAGAATTACAACTGCTTAATTTGACGTTAATGCCAATGGTATACCATATAAATTAACGGGGTATCATTATGAGTTCAATTCCAAAAAAAGACTTGTCCTTGAAAATTAAACAAGGACTAAATGCATTAGCAGCAAATTCATTCGACCCTAATAGCCTTGCTAATATGGCTGCTGAGAAACTTTCTCAGAATCCAGCAGTGAAATCAGACGTTGATAGCTTTGTGAACTTAATAAAGAGTGAGGATGCTAGAAAAGATACAAATACAAAAATAGCTGGTCTGGATGCTTTCCTCGATAGACTGGCAAATGTAGATAATGATGGTGATAGTATTAGCCTGGATGAAAACTCAGCGGAAGGTCAAATAGCAAGACTTTTTATAAATCCAGATAATCTGAAGCAGGATGATATGTCGCAAATTTTTACCCAAGCTGCTATAAAGAATGGAATTGTAGAAATATTGCCGAATTCAAAGCAGAATACTGAATTTCGTAAAATCGCAAGTCAACAGGGTTTTTTAAGATCTAAGGAAGTGGAAATACCAATTAACGGAGTGGAATCCCCAGAGTTTCAACAAGCTGTTTCTTACTATAATGATGCAAATCCAGATAATCCAGTTCCTGAATACTTTCAACCTGATTCTAAGAATGAAGTCTCTGGGTTCATTCTCGGTATAGGTGAGTATGGTGCGAGAGTGGGATTATTACAAACTATAATTAATGAACTTATTGATGATGAATATATTGTAGGAATTGATAAACTTATAGTTGATAGTAAGTTTGGGTCTAAAACAGAAGTTGCTGTTAAACTCCTACAGGCAAAAATTAATGAGGGACTTGATCAAAATAAGAAAATCCCAGAAGACGGTGTTTTTGGCCCTTTAACCGAATATGGTCTTATAGAGAAGGATATAATTGCTGGTCTTGGCAAACTGAATATTACCTAACTGTATTGCATGCTCTTTCGTTATAGGGAAAACGGAAAAATTTGCTGCTTATCCTGGAAATTACTGTTTCAGTCAGGGAATTAATGGCAATAAATATCTAGATATCGATAAGCCAAATTATAAAATCATATGAAAAAGCTTACTTTAATTTCTATTTCAGTTCTTGGAATTTTAGTTGTATTCGGAGTCCAAACCACAATTGGTCAGCAAAACCAGGGGTTCTATCAAAACTATGAGTCTAATCAACAAAGAAATGCTCCTGTAGATAATTCTCGTAGGATGGAAGGAGTGTTTCAAGAGCAAGAGACGGTTGAGTTTAGTGATATGGCAAAAAAAGATACTCTTTTAGCAAAAGAAAAAAAAGAGGATGAGTTTGTTGAAGAAAAGTTATTGCCTCAAAATTTAATGACAGTTCCCACTAGATCGAAAGTTCATTTTATAGAGGATTTTATTATTCCAGCAAATGAATCATCAATTCTTATTGGAAGTAATAAGGAAGGAGAATATTTAACAGAGTGCCGTTTGAATTTATCTTCTTTTAAAACCAGCATAAGAAAAATACCGGCAGGAACCGAATTCGATATATTGGATACTAGACAGGAGTTTGGCTTGAGGGTCGATCTACTACTCGATTCTACAAATCTTCGTGCCGTAAGCTGTAACACTTATAAACCGATTGGTGACTCACAGAATGTATATTCTGAAAGTGATTTTCAGTTTACTGATTTATTTCAAGCCATTGATGCTATGGATGGGAAGGTTGAGCTCAAAATTAATGATGAGCCAATGTTGATAACAAACTAAACTGATCCAGGCAAAATGTCCCAAATTCAAGTTGTTGAAAAGTGAATCAATTATTTCTCAAAGTAAGATTTACTTGATTAAGAGGGTGTTGGGATTTTAAGTTTAGAAGAATTAATGGCAGTTGTTATCCATTTGTTTTTATGATTATCTCTGTTTAATATTTATTTGAAGTCAATATTCAGAATTTTCATGAAAAAATTAGCTTTCTTATTTGGTGTAGTCTTATTTATGTTTAATGGAAGCCTAGAATCAGGAGCGAAAAAACTCAATGTAATGGTTTTTGCTCCTCATCCTGACGACGAAGTTATTGGCTGTGGGGGAAGTATTGCTAAACACGTTAAACAAGGTAATGAAGTTACCGTTGTATATATGACCTCTGGAGATTCTGGAAACATTGAATATTCCAAAAAAGAATTAGCAAAACTTCGTGAAAATGAAGCTAAAGCGGGTGCTAAATTTCTTGGTGTTAATAAAGTTGTCTTCTTAAGAAATCCAGATGGATATTTAGAAGTTAATCAAGATAATCTGGTGAAAGTATTAAGTGTTATTAGAGAATACAAACCAGATGTAGTTTATGTCCCTAGTCGGGAAGAGGGGCATAGAGATCATAAAAGCACTAATGCTATTGTGCTGGATGCTGTTGGAAGAGCTTCCGGGCCTTGGTTCCAAGAAACAAGTTATGCTCCTTGGAGTGTATCAACCGTCTTGGAGTACGAAGTGAATCCTCCAATGCAAAATATACACTACTGTGAAGATATAAGTGATTTTATTGAATTAAAGGTTAAAGCTTTGCAAATGCATAAGAGTCAAATTGATGATATCCACTATGATAAAGCCGTTGAAGCCTTGAATTTATACCGTGGAGCAATGACTCACGGCACAAATAAATACTCAGAATGCTTTAAAATTGTAAAGATTAAAAAAGTTTTCTAGGACTCTAATTCTTGGATTCCCAGGCTAAACAATCCTCTTCTTCTTCAATTTCTTCGGCTACTTCAAAGATGAAATCTTCGGGGTACGCATTCTTGAATTGTTCGTATAGTTCGTTCTTACAGTAATAAGGACCATTGCCAAATTCGTACTCAGGCTCGTCTGAGTCATCGTTTTCATTTTCTCGATAAGGTTCCTCTGGTTTATAGAAATTATCCAAGAACCACTCTTTAATTTCTTCCTTTGCTTTTTCTAGGTCCATTTTTATTAGCCTCAAGTATCCGACGGTATAGAAATCAATAACAAATGAAATGTTCCAAACCGCTTTATAATTCTTTCTATACTTTAACCCTTAGTTATTAGCTTTCCCAAAAGGTTATAAGCATAATCTAAATCACAAATATTATGAAAACTTTATTAATGCTAAAAACTGTTTTCATACTCTGTTATTTATCTTCCATAAGCTCTATTGCCGAACAAACTGTCTTACCAGTTGAGGTCCAGGGTCAAATGATTGGAAGAGGACTTCATAGCGAAAGTTCAATGCAAGGTGACGAAGTGGAGGTGGAATTGCTTGAACCGATAAATTTATACAACCAAAGAGTTTTCATTCCTCGTAATTCAGTCGTAGTTGGAAAGGTTCTCAAAGTTGAGGAGTCTGGAAGAGGTCTACAAAAAGGGAAAATAAGAGTTGTTTTCGACAAAATTATCTATCCAAATGGTTTTATTTTAGGAACCGAGTCTTATATCTCTGGTAGCCAAAATACAAGGGCAGAAACTCAAAAGCAGCAGATAAATGGTAAAGCCAATTGGAAACAAAAATTATTGAGAGCCGGAAAGTTAACAACCGGTTTTGTACTTGGAGGACCTGTTGGCGGAGCAATTGCCGCTGGAACATTAATCTTCGATAAAGGAGGGAGAATAAAAATAAGACCCGGAGATCCGGTGAATATTTATGTAGCATCAATCTATTTTGTTGAGCAAAGAAATAATGTTGAAGGGAAATTAATTGAAAAGTTCAATGAATCTCCTCAAACGATTAAGCCCGCATTACCAATGCCAAAACCTTTATACTGATTCCTTTGAAGATTGAATTCTTATTGCTTGTGAAATCTCAAACGATTAAGCTTTATAATTCTGCTAATAGTTCCACTATTAATTCTCTATATACTCATTTCT
The DNA here is from genome assembly GCA_030065015.1 of Candidatus Caenarcanales bacterium. Lineage (GTDB taxonomy): Bacteria > Cyanobacteriota > Vampirovibrionia > Caenarcaniphilales > Caenarcanaceae > JASJDU01. The sequence goes on from JASJDU010000002.1 coordinate 72,425, forward strand.
AAATCTATAAAATTATGTTTGAACAAAAGCGCTTTTTGATGATTCCAGGACCCACCCCGGTGCCAGAATCAGCACTTTTGACTTTAGCAAAACATCCGCTTCCTCATAGAAGTCCTGAATTCTCTGAGATTTTTATGGCTTGTAATGCTGGTTTAAAAAAAATTGCACAGACAGAAGAAGCCACTCCCTTTATTTATGCCGCTAGTGGAACCGGTGGTATGGAAGCAGTGTTGGCTAATCTATTGAATCCTGGAGAAAAAGTCTTATCAGTTGTAAATGGGGTTTTTAGTAAGCGTTGGGCTGATATGGCATCCGGCTTTGGCGCTGAAGTTAAGAGAATTGAGGTGGAATCTGGAAAAGCAGTGCAACCTGAAGAGATTGAAAAAATATTAAATGATGATTTAAATAAAGAAATTAAGTTAGTTTTGGTTACCTTCTCTGAAACTTCAACCGGAGTTGGAAATCCACTAAAAGAAATTACTAGTATTGTTCGTAAGCATGGAGCTTTGATTGCTGTTGATGCGATAACTGGTCTCGGTGCTATGCCTTTGAAAATGGATGAATGGGGGGTAGATGTAATTGTCTCTGGTAGCCAAAAAGGGTTTATGATTCCTCCTGGATTGTCTTTCGTTTGGGCTGGTCCAAGGGCACTTGAAAAGCACAAACAATCAAAATTTCCAAGATTTTATTGGGACTGGAGTAAATCAATCAAAGCTCTTGAAAATCAAACAACCGCTTTTACTCCGAATGTATCTTTTATTGCTGCTCTTCACAACACTCTCAATTTAATGTTAAATGAGGGTGTTGAAAATATTTGGCAAAGGCATGAAAGATTGAAGCAGTGTACGAGAAAGTCTATTGAAGCCATGGGATTGAAGCTTTTTGCTTCAGATGAAGATGCAAGTGCTGCAATTACCTCGATAATTCCTCCAAATAACGTAAGTGTTTCAGATTTGCGTAAAAAGCTTAAAAATGATTGGGAAATTGTTGTTGCAGATGGTCAGGTGGATTTGAAAGGGAAAATCTTTAGAATAGGACATCTCGGTTTTGTTTTCGACAGAGATGTTTTAACTGCACTTTCAGCGGTATCTAGAGTTCTAGAAGATTTAGGCCATGACACTGGAACAAGATGGATGAAAGTTTATGAAGAAACTTTGAAGGCACATAAAAGTTAAAGGTATTTTTTATTTATTACTTACTGGCTGGTTTCGGGTTAACAGTTATACTGAAAACAGTGATAAATTTTTAAGAATCTCATTTTGAATAATTTAATTTGCTTACTCTCATTTATTCAGTATGCTCTCAAGTATAAGTCAATGGAAGTTTGCTTCAAGTTTAAAATGTTTATCAATTAATTCATATAGTAAGAGTTCTACTCTAGTAAAGGCCAGTCACGGAACCGTTTTCAACTCTTCAAGAGAAAGAAAAGGGCATGAGTTTAGAGAAATTCAAAAGTTACGTTCAGGGTTTCGATTGCTAAAAGTCGATTCTAAGAGCAATCCTTATTTTATTGGTTATTCGGGCGGGATTAAGAGAGTTGAAGAACGATTTAGACTCCAAACTTCTAGATGTCACGATGTTATACCCCTCAATAATGGAGAGAATCAAGAACCAAGCTTTTTAGTGATTAAACAAAAAAATCCAAGGACTCAAGATATTGATGGAGGAATATTATTTATAGTTTCAAAAAAAGGAAGAGATGGCTTCCGCAGATTAGAATCTAAGACTGCAAAGCTAAATGAATTTAATGACAATGATTGGTTTTCAATCACTTTCCCAAAAGATAAAAGAATTGCTTTTTATCAGTTTAATGGAGAAAAAAACTCTTTTGAATTGTTTCAAACAGCTGCACTAAATGAAAATAATCAATTTAGTGTGATTGAAAATTTAATTGCTCCAAGTGGCAATATAGTGAAAAAAAATAATAATTGTGATGTTGCCAGATACAGGGTCTTATCAGATAATCTAAATCAATTTGCTATTAAGTATAAAGATGCAAAGTGTTCTTTAATTCATTTGTCGACATTTCAAGAACTTGCAAATGTTCCAAGTGGTTCTGAGATTGATGTTATTGATAGTAAAAAGGGTTTGTTTTATGTCTTAGGAGAAGCAAATCAACTTCATCTTTTTAGATTTTATGATGGGGCTTTGGATTTAATAAATATACTGAGAGGCAAAAATGAAAATGTAAAAGTAATGAAAACGAAAGATGGTCCTTATATAGGATTAACAAATGATCAAAAAGGCATAATTATTAATCCTGAAAAGGGAGAAGTGATTTTACAGTCAGGAGAACTGAGGTGGCCTTCTGGTGATAGAGTCCCAGGTGCTTTGGTCGGTAAATCTATTCATTTTTCAACTGTAAATGGTTATAGACGAAATGGAACCGTCAACCTTAGAATGGGACCCTTCGATGAAGGAGTAGTAGATTTCCGAGTTCCAAACAATGAAATCGTTGATGCTAAATTGTCTTTGACATATTCCCTTGTTTTACCTTCTTACTGGAATTCGCTCAAAACCGGTTTTGAACCTTACGCAAAACTTTTAAGGAATAAAATTAAAGAATCGGCACCAAATGATTATAAAAAAGTTGTTTCTAGAATTGGCACAACAAAACTCGAAAACCTAGGTGCGAAAGGGGATTTCTTTTTTGGGATGCAACTTGTACTTCCACCATCGACAAGATGCCATAAGTCTGAAGAGAGAACAATCACTATCTGTCAAATTCCTAATGCTGATAATCCGAATAATTCTAAAATAAGGCTTAATATCATCTTTGGGCAAGGTGGCAGGGAATTAAGTCTTATTCTTCCTCCTTTGAGTACTATCTGCAAAGATGACGGAATGAGAATACTGCATGGATCTGAAATTGGATTTTTCTCTGAAGATTTGGGCCTTCTATCAGAAGTGAACTTAATTATTAATAGCCTTGGAACCATAATGAGAATACTCACTCTAGAAGAACCAAATCAGTTTATGATTGATGAAAGAGGTTATTTTGATGTCTATAGGTATGATTCTCTCGCTCAAGAACTAGGTTTGGTATCTCCACCAACTTCCAACAATCAGGCACCTTTCTTTGAGCAAATACAATCTAGTTTTAGAAGATCTCGGGATCAATCTGAAGAGCAATTTCGCAATATGATCTTTCAAGAAATTCATAATCGGATTAAAGAGGCTTGTTATTTTTTACTAACTAATACGAAGGGAAACTATGTAAGGCTTCCTAGGCTAGGCATAAGACCAATTATAATCGTAGGAGATCCACTCACTTCAGAAATTCATTATGAAGAATTAAAAGATGATTTTGGTCTAACAATAGATGCTATTTTAAAAGATTAATAATCTTGAATCTCTAAATACCTAAACTAGCAAAATTTCCTAGCTTAGGGGGAATTGTTTTATTAGCTATATTGTTTGAATCCTGCTGTGATACCGAAATACCTTGTGATTTCTTAGATTGTTCGTGCTTATGGATTTGTGCTGTTCTTAAATAATTAACCCAACTTACTCCAATACCAGCAAGTAGAGCCATCCAGTAAGGAGCTCTATGGTCCATAAAATGTATTCTTTTCAGGGCCTTTTGGTATTTCTCTTTATTTGTTCTTTTAAGATTTTGCATAGCTTCTAGGGAGGTTATGCGTCCAGAGAATTCTTCTCCCTTGTTTTTCTGTATTCCAACGAGACCTAAATCGAAAATATTTCTAGAACCTTCGTTAATTTCTTTGAAGTAATTTTGAGGTGGGGCAAGTATATTGCCAAGTCCCATAGATAGACCCGTTATCCAGGCGAGAAAGTTGCCAATTATTTGTTTGAAGAAAAGCGCCATTGGTGTTGAATAGCAGAGTACCCGAAATTTAACCTCTAATTCTTCGGCTTTGTTACGAGCAACACTTGGGTAAGCAAAGAGTCCCGCAGTTAAAACCGAAATAGCAACTAGAGTTTTTGGGTGTCCAAACTTGTCCGATAAGTCAAAAAGCTTTGAGGCTTTATTTATAAATTGAGAGTTCTTGATTTTGCTTGATTTGCCAGCAAGTTTACCAAGACCAAAGAGGCAAAGAAGTGTTAAAGGTAGTGCTATTAATAAATTACCTAAGTTGATTTTTGCTTGTTTTATTGCATGATCTCCTTCGTCTTTATTTTCATCACTTTTCTCATTCAATCCTGAAATTGTGTAAAAGTTGCTGGTTCCAAAGATTTTATCGACCGCTAGAACTTTGAGACTGGAAGATAAAAACTCCATGCAAAAGCAGTAAAAACCCAACATTGAAAAAAGCGCTAACTTTGCTAGAGAAACTTTGCCTAAAACGTCTTTTGTAATTTTGATCTTTTGAGGTTTTATGGTTCCGACTTCGATCGATTTGCCGAGATGCTTTTCTAACTCGTGAACTGGTTTACCGAGCATTTCATAGTGTGGAATCCCTAGAGAGTGTGATAACGGTTTTGCTAAAGAAACCCCAATGCTTGTGGTTAAAATGAATGAGAAAAGGTATTGGAATAACTCTAAAATTGCTTCATCAACAGCTATAAGCGGTGTATTCCTTATAATCATACCGGCACCAGCCCTTGGAATTAATTGCATCATGGCTTCTTGTATTGACTGGCTAATTCCATTAATGAAATTACCGATTACTAATGTCTCGGATAAGCCAACTGGCAATAAGTTTAAAGAGTTTGATATCCCTGTTTTGACACCTTTCGGTAAATTCTCGGGGAGACTATTCTTTGCGTGATTTGAGATTGCTTTTTTATAAGCCTCTATTGTTGAACCGCTGTTTAATATTGCTGGGACGTTCATTTAAGACGTTATAGAAATTTAAGATGGGTAAGGGAAATATGAAAATTTCTAAAAGAAGCTGCGCCAGCACTTAAATTGAAATGAAGATACGAAGATTAAAATTTGATTAAGCATTGTCCGTATATATTAGCAAACAAAACTAGTTACCCTAGACTCAATCCAGCGCAGATATTTATCAATTGTCCTGTTATTCCTTTAGCTTGCTCTGATGATAAATAACTGACCATTTTTGCAATTTCATAAGGCTCGATCCAGCGTTTTTGAGGGATTGTCTCTAATTCTTCTCTTTCAATAATTTTGCCTTCTTCTAGAGCTTTATTCGTCATATCCGTTTTCACCCATCCAGGGTTAATTGTGTTAACGGTGATTCCAAATTCAGCTAATTCTAGTCCCAGAGATTTAGTTAACCCAATTAAAGATGCTTTTGATGATGAGTAGATTGAGGCGTTTGGTTCCCCAACGATTCCACTTATAGAGCCGATGTTTATTATTCTTCCCCATTGTTTTTTTTTCATGTGAGGGACTAAAAGACTCGTTAATTCGAGTGGGATTTCGGCATTTAGCCTAAAGCTATCTCTTATAAGTTTGATATTTTTTGTTATATCTTGAAAATTTTCTAGGCTCTTCGTTCTTCTGTCTACGCTGCCCCATTCGTAAATCCCAGCGTTATTAATTAGGATATCTATCGGTCCAATGATGGAATTTGCTTCTTTAACTAACTCTTCAGCCGATTTATCTTTCATTAAATCAATTGCAAAATAATTAGCTGAACATTTTGCTGAATCCAAGGATTGAGCTATTTCATGCAATTTATTTGTGTTTCTTCCGCTGAGAAAGACTTGAAAACCATCCGATGATAATGTTTTGGCAATTTCTGCTCCGATATCACCGGAGCCACCTGTTATGAGTGCGGTTTTCATAATTGTGAAGAGGGCATGTTAAATTTACTATTCCGATTTTCAGGGTCTGTAAAATTGAGATTCTTGAACTTGGGTGTAATACATTTTTGTGATTTTTATAATTCAATAAAGCCCACTAAAAGCTCGATTGCATTATAAAATAACATTGGAAATTAATTCCCCTAAAATACTGCTTTCTTAGTATAGTAATTAGGAACGTAGTATTCTAAAACACTTCTTAGGAGACTCAATTAGAATGAAAAAACTTGCAAGTTTAGCCTTCGCAATCTCAATCTGTTTATCAGCCTTTGTTGCTGGTGAGTCAGATGCTCGCTTGTTTGAAGACAAGTGTAATCCAACACCAAAGTGTGAACCAGAATGTTTTGGTTGTGCACCTAATAAACCACATGTTTTAGTTGAATTAGAGCCATGTGCTTATAGAGACAAGCCTTACAACTACTATACATGGGAAAAAGTTGGTGAAAAAGAAGTTGCCTCCGATTTTTATGACTGGGCTGCTTCACCAGAAGCTGGTTACTAAATAACTATCAGTTAGAGATTTAGGGTAAGGGGATTGATAGAATTATCAATCCCCTTTTTGTTTTATTGATAAATTGATTTCCTTGAAGCTTTTAAGCCGTTATTAATTTCTTTTCTTTGGCTACTATCTTAGCTTCTTCTATTAAGGCAGGAATTAATTGATCTTCTGGAAGCTTTTTAATTATTTCTCCATTCTTTACTAATATTCCAACGGGGATTCCATCTGGACCTAGTCCACCGAAGGAAACTCCTATATCTGCATGTTCACTCTCCCCGGGCCCATTTACAACACAACCCATTACCGCTACGGTTAGTGGTAGATTTAAGCTGTCGAGTTCTTTTTCAACTTTTTGAACCCATTCTTCAAAGTTTTTTGTTGCAATCCTTCCGCAGGTTGGGCAACTTATTAAATTGAGCCCATCTTTTCTAATACCTAAAGTCCTTAATATTTGCTTTGCCAGTTCAACTTCTTTTACTGGATCGGCTGTTAAAGAAACCCTCAGAGTATCTCCAATTCCTTCAGACAAAAGAGTACCTAAACCAATAGAGGATTTTACGGATCCAGTTCCAGGTGGTCCCGCTTCCGTGACTCCTAAGTGAAACGGATAATCACATTTGTCCGCCATTAACCTGTAAGCTGTAACCATTGTTGGTACGTCACTAGCTTTTAGTGATAGCTTTATTTGATCATAATCTAAGTCCTCTAGGATTCGAATGTGGTACAAAGCACTTTCTACCATTGCTCGAGGAATATCATTTGGGAACTTATCCGCTTTATCTTTCTCTAAAGATCCGGCGTTCACTCCAATCCTTATTGGTATTTGTTTCTCTTTGGCTGCAGCAACAACTTCTTGTACTCTTTCTTTTTTGCCAATATTGCCTGGATTCAAGCGAAGTCCATCGATGCCAGCTTCAATTGCTTTTAATGCAAGTCTCCAGTCGAAATGGATATCTGCAATTACTGGGATCAATGAGTTGTTTATAATCTCTGGTAATGCTTCTGCCGCTTTGGCCTCTGGAACAGCAACTCTAACTATTTGACAGCCTGCAACTGCAAGTGAACGAATCTGTCCCAAAGTTGCTTCAACATCGTGTGTATCAGTAGTACACATTGATTGTATTGAGATTGGTGCATCTCCTCCAACTTCGACGTCTCTAATTCTAATTTTTTTTGTTTTTCTGCGAGGAAATGTTGTTTGCATGAGAAGAAAGTTACCAGTAGATAAATAATATCTACTTTAAATGAATTTGATCCAATCCCCATTTCAAAGCTAGAGATTAGAACTATTTTTTCAACAAATTAGAGTTCAGATTTAGAACATTATTTATAAACCAGGATGACTTACTAGTTTTATGGACCGGTGGATCTGGAGAGGATAATAGCCAGTTTAATCTTAATGCGGAGTGAATTTCATCTTCGTATTTATTACATAAAAATTTCACGGAATCTTTAATCCCCTTTGGATAAATGGACAAATTTTTCTTCACGAAAATCAATGATTCATTAACTTTTTGTAGCTCGAATTTGGTTAAGCTTTTAATTGATTCACTCTTTGTGTTTAAGAGTAGATCCTCTTCGGTACAGTTGAACAAAGCTAAATCATCTAAAGGAATGAAAAGTTTACCCTCATTAGCGAGTAAACTGGTTTTCTTAAGCAACTGCCACCATAAGATTCCTGCGCCCAGAGATGACAGAGGTTCAAGAAATTCACTGTCTCCAGCTTGAATTTCATCATTGTAAATTACGTTGGCGGATATAAGAGCTATGGAACCCCCTAATAGTTTTAAAAAGAATTCAAGTTCTCTAAAGGTTGGGAATCTGATTGTTCCAGAGGAGGCTTCTAGACCTTTTATGAAATTGATAAGTGTATTTTGAGAATTGATATCAAACCGATCCTTCAAATCTAGCCAGGCTGTTAGAGAAATACTCAAATCAGCATCATTTTCCTCCCCGTAGAAAACTATGGATTTCCACTTGCTAAGGAAATCTTCAGTTCCTGATTTGTTTTGCCAGCATTGAAACGGATTAATTCCCTGCAAAAAAGAAAAAAGAGCCCAAGAAATTAAGTGTTTGTCTTCGGAGAGTAGTAAACTGGCCTGATGAAAGTATTCGGAATTCTCTTTAATAAAACAAAGGTAAGGACTGTTAACTGATTGGTAGACAGTTTTCTTCATATTTCTTCTATTTGAGATGAGATGATTTTTACAATCGATTCTTTTTTGTTACTCTCAGATGCTGAAGTTTCTAGTATGGCTTCCTTAACTTTAATACTTTGGATTGGATTAGAAGAATTGGTTTGAAACCTAATAACACCATCATCTTTGAGGAGGGTAATAAAAGGAATATGCCCCTCGAGAATTCCGAAGGCTCCATTAATTCCTTCTGCTTCTAAAAGACATACTTCTTTATCGATTTCTTTTCCTTTATTGGGTGTTATTACTTCTAATTTCATTTGATTATGCTGAAACTTTAGTTCATTTGTAGTAACTATTTTACGTTAAGCAAGCAAAATGTAAAACTGAGAACCCAAAGAACAAAATTTATATTTGCAGTTTTATGTGAAACAGTAAAGTTAATACTCATTGCTTCGTTGGATTTTTTTTCTCAGAGAATAAAGTTGAACATTCTTTATTAATTTCCTGTGAATGAAATATTTGGAGCTTTTGTAATGTTTCAAATATTTGGTTCTAACTCTCTCAAAAACTTTAATTATGATCCTTCTGCCAAAGATAAGGGGAATCCTTTAGTATCTTCTGGAAACCTGCAGCAAAAAGGAAATAATGCTCCATCCAATCAAACATATTTGACGAGTGAAAACGGTCAAATAACTAATTCCGCAAATACAATTGATAAACCGCAAGCAAATAAGATACAAGCAGAACAAATCTTAAATGAGAAATTCTATGGAACCGGAAGCGTAATAAACTTATTGGCTTAAATTGAACTAATAAATTCTGCTTTATTTATTGACTTAGAACAAATAGAGCATAGGGGCTGAAGAGATTTGGCATTATGTTAGGCAGTGTCAAGAATTCGTTGTAAAAAATTTTTTGATTAACACGAAAATTATTTTTCGCACAAAAGGTCTCGAAATCAGAAATTGTAACTAAGTGAATATTTGGTGTGTTGTACCATTCGTATGGTAGGTCTTTGCTCTTTGGCATTTTCCCTTTGAAAAACAACTGTGAACGAATTTCCCAGTAGCCAAAGTTTGTAAAACTTATTAGAACTTTCCTTCCAATTCTGATTGCATCTTGAATAACAAGAACTGGATTTCTTGTTGCTTGAAGGGTTTTGTTTAAAATAACGTAATCAAAAGTGCTGTCTTGGTAATCTCTGAGGCCTTTGTCGAGATCTTGTTGAACAATATTCATTCCTTCTTCAATGGCTTTTTTTGTTAGTTTGTAGTTTATCTCTATGCCTTGGCTACTTATATCTTTCTGTTTTAAATGTTTCATGAGACTGCCATCCGCACAGCCTAAGTCTAAGACTCTAGATTCCTTCGGTATTAAATCATAAATTATCTGATGATCTAGTCTTTTCATATTGCTATTCACAGTTAGATTATATCTGCAAGTTCTATAGGAAAAGCCTAAGATTCAGAAGATTCAATAAGTTAAAAGCTGAAAACTTTTTGAAAAACAAGCACTAAATTAATTGTTTGCTTCGGATACCCCTTGGAGATGTGTAATAGCCCTATTGGAGAGGCCACACATAATATTTCTTTAATAGTAATCCTCAAAAATCATCTTAAAGAATTTCAGAGGGTGAAACAATGTACACGTTAGTTTTAGGTAACAACAATCATTTAGGAACAAATTACTCCAACACCAATTTCAACAGTCTGCCTGTTACATATGGCTCCGGTAGAAATGATGTTTTTGCACTTAATGGTGAAACAAGAGGCACCTATTTAGGGGGCGGAGGCGATGACACTTTTGATTATGGAAAAACCCCCGGTCAACTTAACACAAGAATTAATGGTGGTTCAGGTGATGACACTTTTGCCCTTAGCGAATTAAAAGTAGAAGATGCTTTGAATGCTCTCAAAAATCAAGGTTATTCATTCGTTCAACTGTCAAACGGTTTTGCTTTAAGGACTAGAGATGGTCAAGAGATAAGAGTGATAAATGTTCAAAACGTCTCTTTTGCAGATAAAACCTTTAATTTAACTAAAGATGAAGACTTGAAAGCTTTTGTAAAAGCTCTTGAAGATAACGATATTAGAATTATTGATGAAACCAGTAGAAATAATAGAAGAGTTGGCTTTATCCCGAGACATAATCACTATAATTCAGGTCGTAGGCATCATTATTCGAATGGAAATTCATTGGAAAATGCTTTAAGAAGGATGTTGAATGGAACTTCAACAAATTACAACAATAGACATAATGGTTTTTATCCTAAAAATATAAATAATTTAAATTCCCAAGAAGCTTATCTTAGTGGGATGCAAAATGCATTACAAAGCATATTTGGAAATAACTTTAATAATTCTTATAACAATGGTTTTAGGCATCAATATCCATTGTCAAATAACTCCTATAACCACAATCATTTTGGATCCAATTCAATTAGAATGTCCGCTTCTGACTTTCTTTCATATTTAAATTCTAATAATCAAAATAATTTATTTACCAGCAATAATGGTTTAACAAACAATTTTCATGGAAACTCAAATTATGATTTTAGAAATTCAATAAATAATTTCTACTTACAAATGATTTAATTGCTTTTGATTTTATTCCCCGTGGTTTGTAAGCTGCGGGGTAGCTAAAACAAACTTGTAATTGCAAATAATTTAATAAATCAATAAATTTAGATAAATTTTCTATTAATAACCCTACAAATCAATAATTACGTAACTGATTTTAAAAGAAGTTGAAATCAGATCAATATAATTCAATGAAGGTTTTCTATTACTAAAACTAAAGACAAACCAGGTAAAACATATTTTAAATATTAGTTATGATGAAAATAATATTATTACTCATCTCATTTTTTTATAAACTAAGTGGTGAAGTCTTCCATACGATTTTCAGCAAATTACGCCTACTATTTTTCCTATTATTTTTATTTGCTATTGGCTCAATAATAAATGAAACGAAAATAATAGAAAGCCTCAACCTTCAGCTAGATTTCCATTTCTCACTGATTCGAAGACCTCCTCCTTTATTAGGAGCTTCAGAACTAATAAGATTTACCAACTTTACAAAGAATTTTAGATTTATAAAGTTGGGATAAAAGAATTTTGTAGCTAAAAAATATAGCGGAGAAGGACTTGAGCTCCCTTGGACTTGCATTTGGCTATTTTGTGAAGCCTCGTAAGATAATGCCTGAACAAGGAATTTATCGATTCAATATTGAAAGTCTCAATTTGAGTTGAATTGTCAAAATGTCAAGCTTAAACATCAGAACTAAGACTATGACTTGCTATATAATTTGATCTTGATTTATATAAAGCTCTATCCAGCCCGGTTAAGCCTAACTTTACATAAGATGAAAAATAAAAATCAAAAAACCGTAATAGAAGACGAAATTGTCACAGAGAGAACAATTGAGAGATTTACTGAGGATAAAAAGTACACACCAGTTATTATAAAAAGGACGGATGAATCGGTAAGACACCCAGGGGATATTCTTGAGACTGCAATCAAAGAAGGTAAATCTCAAATAGACAGACATAAGTTATCTCTTTTTCTTTCTGCAATAGCAGCAGGCTTGATTCTTGGTTTTAGTGCGATGGCCGTTGGAATTGTTACTCAATACAATGGATCAATAGATTCTTCTTTGCTTTCAAGATTCTTGGTTGCACTTGTTTATCCACTCGGATTTATATTGTGCATAATGAGTGGAAGTCAACTATTCACAGAGCATACTGCAACAGCTGTTTATCCATACTTAGATAAACAGACTTCTTTTACCAGCTTGCTTAAGTTGTGGAGCTTAGTGATTTTAGGTAATTTAATAGGTTGTATTGTCTCTTCAACTCTACTATCTGCATCTAATGAAATTATTGATGCAAAACTCGGTTACTTCTCTATTGCGGATCACCTAATTCATCAGTCCAGCACTTCTCTTGTTGTCAGTGCAATTCTTGCTGGATGGTTAATGGCGCTAGGTGGATGGCTTGTACTAGCAACCCCTCCAACCTCTAGTCAAATTATGTGTGTCTATATAGTTACTTTTTTGATAGGTTTCGGTCAATTACACCATTCAATTGCTGGTACCGTAGAAATGTTGACTGCTGTTTTTCTTGGAGCTTCGATAACAACAATTCAAGTGGTTAAGTTTATTGGGTTGGCATTAATGGGTAATCTTATTGGCGGTAGTGTTTTTGTTGCAGCATTAAACTACGCTCACATTAAAAAAACACAAGACCTTAAAAGTTAATTACAATTTCCAGAAGTGATCTGCATCTCTGCATCGGCTAAGCTTTTGAGCAAAAGAATTGTACTATTTAAAGTGTCAGGTTGACGGATGATTAGTTTTATCTAATTGACTTGTTCATGGGTTCGAGTATAGTTTTTTTCAACATACATTACTTCATTTGCATCAAATTGAAGATAGATTCAAGAGGAGAAGCTTGTTCCCTAGCTCAATTAGTCCAACAATACGAGTAGAAGGGTTTGATTTATCTGGGATATTTACCTCGCTAATAAATAAGTGCACTATTCATTTAATTTGTTTAGAGAAAAGAAGTAAAAACTAGAACAGAAGAAAGTAAGTAGAAAGCACAGAATTTAAGCGCTAACAAAAGATCAATATCTCTATGAAAAAGTAATCTTTATCAGTCTTTTATACAAATTTTATAATCGTTCAGAAGGCTGGGCAGTAATTGACGATTTTCGAACTTCTATTGAGAGAATTTCTTATGTTTTAGGGAAATCGCTAATACAGTATGCATAAGTGTTTTACTGTAATATCTCAATTGAATTAAGGCTCCAGTTACATGCCAGTTACATGGAAAAAACCAGCAAAAACAGGACTTTCAAGTAAAAAATTGCCTTTCAGTTACATGCCAGTTACATATAAGATTAAACTAATTTAAGCCCAGGTTGGTACATACCTTCTATCTCTGTTTGATCTATTGCTTGGATCTTTGATTTTAATGAGACCTGCTTCGATAGTGTCTTTAATGATTCTTGAGACCATTGGATAGTTAGTGTCAGGTATTTTTAGTCTTTCTCGCAATGTCATATTGCTCATAAAATCATTTTCAATCCATTTTAAACAACAGTGTTGAAAGCAAGCTCTAATTCTATCCTCTTTTGATAAAGCGGCTAATGGCCTGTGAGAAAAGATAATTACTTTTGTTGAAGATTCTTCATTTGAGAACTCTGGTGCTGGCAGATTGTACTTCTCGCACTCAGAAACAACCCTGTCAATTCCAACACCCCTTTCTTCACAAAGATTAATTCTCCTCATAAAGCTTGTTAATTCTTCATTCCTAGAACGGGGACTATGATCGATAAATCTTAGAGTCTCTATTATAGGTTTTCCAGGATTACTGATCTCAATGCGATCTTCATAAACTTCAATCAAGACTCTCATTCCAGAGATTGTAAAATCTTGATGAATAAGAGCATTAGCAATAAGCTCTCGAAGCATCAATAAAGAGTATGTTTCTTCAATTTCCCTCTTAACTTCAGTTTTTTCTTTTGAAGGTAGTTGATTTCTTACAAATTGAATTAGATCTTCAAATGCTACTGCATAACCTTTTATACCTTGAATGTCCTTACTTGCATTGAGCTTATTCTTCCCTTCATAGATTATTACCCTTGGAGACTTGTTTTTAAGTCTGTCAAATTTTGTAATGTCTCTTGCAAAGAGAATTGCACCAAGATGAGTAACGCTGTATTTCCCTCTTGACTTTACAATAAGTTTGTCTTGTTGGAGTTTTTCAATAATAGATTCTTTCTCTTGAGTAATAGATTGAGAAGTTAATTCTAAATATTTTGTATAGTCCAAAAGTTCCAACACTTCGTCAGTGCTTAAACTTGCTTTGGCAATGGACATTTCAAAATCCGTTCTTTTTGTCCAGATTTGTCTTTCTTTCTCTGGATAATCTTTCAAATTATGTGTTGTTTGACCTACCCTTATAAATTCTTTTCCATCGAACTGAACAGGCTTATCTGTAGCAGCAGGTATTTCAACAATAACAATTTTCTTTTGTTCAATTTCAAGATGATAGAAGGCAAAGTTCTTTGGTCTAATCTTTTGAGTTAACCAAGCTTCTAAATGTTGATTTCCAACTTTCTGGGTATTAGGTGAAAAACTAGTTCCAAGTGGTTCAAAGGTTCTGTTATTAATCCCAAAAATCAAATACCCAAAGGTTCTATCATTTAATAGAGCACTGTTGGCAAGGGCTGAGATATATTCACCGATTTTGACTGGATCGGAATTACTGTCTTTAAACTCAAGCCATTCAAGCTCCGATTTAGCAACTTATTACTCCATTTCTTAAACTCTTTAACTAAGCTACTTCCTTCATAGAAAAAAGCTTTTGCAACATCTTGGGCATCAAATATATAGAACTCTTTAAAGTTAGTAATTATTAGATGCTTGAGTTCATTGTTCTTACATTCAACTTTCTCAAACAAAAAATAAAAAATTGCTTCATGCAAAGCTTTTTTGTTCAAATCATCACAAGAAAACCATTTCTGTTTTATTGTCTGGTTTCTTTGCTTCAATTAGAACCTCAACTGGTGAATCGTTCTTGTTTTCTTGATAAATAACTAAATCAGCCTGTATTTGTCCCTTGTATGATTTTGTTTCTATTGCTTTGTTTGTATAAAAAGCATCTTTCAAAAAATGTTCTAAATGGCTTTTTAAGTTTTCTTCTGTTTGGTTTGCTTGAATTGAGGAATTTACCTTTTCAATGAAAACTTTTAATTGACTGCAAAAATTATTAAATGACTCTTCATCAGGAGCAAATTTAATTAACCCCTTGGAAATATATTCTGTGTACTTTTGTCTCTTAGGCTGCACATACTAATATTAATAAAATGTAAGACTTTATTGTTGCAACGTCAAAACCTGCTTTTTTGCATCCTCTGGAATTTCTGAAACTGCTTAAATTGCTCAAACTGGTCTAAATCCATATTCTCGCTTTTCTCAAAATCAATCCCTCTTATAGTTTCAGCTAACTGAGAGTTGTTCAAGCTTCCATAAGTCATCATGGTTGTACTAATATTCTCATGTCCTAAGTTCTGGCTAACCGCTTTAATCTTAAAACCATCCTTGCATTTTTTTGTAACCAAGTTAACCGCTAAATGCCTAAATGTATGAGGCTGAAAATATTCAATTTCCATTGCTTAATTAAGTAAACTAAGAATGACCTCAGAAGAATAAGATGAAAAAGCTTTACCCAAAGATATTAACTATTTCAGAAGCTATTGATTTAATTAAAAAACAAAAATGGGCAGTACTGGATTCGAACCAGTGACCTCCTCCATGTCACGGAGATGCGCTACCAACTGCGCCAACTGCCCTGAAAAGCTAAAGCTGCAACTTTTATCTTAAAATGTAAATAGCAACTAGCAATTAAAGATTATCAAAAAATGGGAATTTATAATATTACTACTGATAAACATTGATAACATCTTGCTTTATCTCAATTGAATAAGATTATTTAAAAATCAATTCTAATAAATTCAATCGAATACAAATTACACATTCTTATAAATTTTGAACCATGGGTCGAGCAAAGAAGCAGATAGAAAAAAAGCAAAAAAAAGCTGCAACAAAAAAAGACACCCCTACGTTACTAAATAGAAAAGCGCACCATGAGTTTGAGGTTTTAGAGACACTTCAAGCAGGCCTTTTACTCACGGGTACTGAAGTGAAGTCCTTAAGATTGGGGAGAGGTCAATTGGGTGAAGGTTTCATAAAAATAAATAAACAGTGTGAAGCTTTTTTATATGGAACAACTATCCCAAAGTATGAATACGGAAACAGATACAATCATGAACCTGACAGAATCCGAAAGCTTTTACTTACGAGAAAAGAATTGCAAAAGTGGAAAGCTAGAGTCGATCGTGAGAAGTTAACCATTATTCCCTTAAAACTCTATTTCAAAGGTTCTTGGGTGAAAGTCTTAATTGGCCTCGCAAAACGGAAGCTTCAACATGATAAGAGAAAAGAATTGAAAGAAAAAGCAGTTAATAGAGATATAAATAGAGAAGTTAAATCGAAAGGCTTTTCAATCAAATAAAAATTAAATAAGATAGAACAATTGGGGCCTTTATTTTTTTCTTAATTTTTGATCGAGTTGAATCCTAAACTTATGAATAAAGTAGACTCTAAATTGTCAAGCCTACCAAAAGCATATCCCAACTATAAGTCATTTCAAAGAAAGAGACCTCAAGTTGATGAGCTATCTTATGAATACTCCCGATTTTTATCAACGCCGATTGTAGAACCATTTGTTCCGATTTCATCAAAGGTCATGTTTCGCCTTAGCCGTGAAATTTTGTGCATTGATTTAAATTGTTTAATAAGTTCTCTAGAAGTAATTGCTGAAAAATTACAGTTTAATGAAGGTCATACTTCTAAGTTGAAGGAATTCTTCCTGAATCAACCTTCTTTGAGTGGGTTTAATGGGTTCTTGACAAGATTGAGTGAAATACCAACTGTTAAGGATGTTATTCAATTTCTTGATGAACAACAAGGAAAGCAAGAAGAAACTCTCTGGCAATTTTCTGAAGAGCTTGGAATGGATCTTTATAATTAGGATAATTTCCTAGTTGGTAAAATACCTAGCTGTTAAGGAGCTAAACAACATCTTCATGAAAAATTTAATTGCCACAATTGCTTTTTGCATACTTCTTACTTCATGTTCAAGTAAACTAAATACTATAGAAGTTAGTGAGAAAGATTTTCTAACTAACTTTGATTTGGCAAAAGGTGAATTGCCAGAGGGTTTAGTAATTAAGGACGGAATAATTTATACCGGTATGGCCCCGACCGGAAAAGTTTATAAGTTAATGCCAGATGGTAGTAAAGAAGAATATGGTAAGTGGCCATCTTTTAAGAAAGACAAAGGTTATATTGCTGGACTCACTTTTGATGAAGACAAGAATCTTTATGGTGCAGTGGTTTCATTTGATAAAGAAATAAAGCCTGGGGTTTATGTACTTGAAAATGGGCAAGAAGAAGCAAAACTATACAGTACCCATAAAGATTTAAAATTTCCTAATGATATAAAAATCACCACAAAGGGAGAAATTTTTCTTTCCGACTCAGTTGGAGGAAAAATATACAAAGTGCTTCCGGATAAATCCATGGAAGTGTGGAGCAATTCAAAACTTCTATCAGGAGATCAAAAAGCTTGCCCTCCATCAGGTTTTCCTCTTCCCTTGGGAATTAATGGTTTTGTAATAGATGAAATAAACAATAAGCTTTTTGCTGCAAATACCGATCGAGGAAGTATTGTTGAGATCTCAATTAAACCTGATGGTTCTGCAGGCCAAGAAAGAATCTTGTCTGGGCCAAGCTGTAAAGACCTTGTAGGGGCTGATGGATTGTTCCTCGAAAAGAATGGAAGTATTTTGGCTGTTTTAAATAAAGCCTCAAAGATTGTAAGAATTGAGAAAAATGGTGCCGTTGAAGTCCTGAAAGAAGGCGGATTGTTAGATAATCCAGCGAGTATTGAGGTAGGTGAAATTAACGGAAAAGAAACCTCTGTAGTTACCAACTTTGGAGTTTTGAAGGCATTAAAAGGTGAAAAACCTAATGTTGGTATTCTTTGGTTCGATTATAGTGAGTTAAAGTGAGATCTAAGTAAGTTCATAATGAGAAAGTTATTCATAATAGTAGTTGTCTTAATTGGAAGTTCAGCCTGTTTCGCAAATAATGTTCTTGTTATTCTGAGTAGCGAAGAAGAACTTCAATTGGCAAATAATAAAACCTATTACACCGGTTTCTTTTTAAATGAGATGGCCGTTCCAACAAAAGCTTTGTCCGACAAAGGTTTCTCGATAATCTATGCAACTCCCAAGGGCAATGCACCAGTTATGGAAAAAGCCTCGGACCATGAAAAGTTCTTTGAGAATGAAAAAGAATATTTAGAACATAGAAACTTTGTTGAAAAAACTGGATTCTTAGATCGGAATAATGAAAAGGTTAAAAGCTTTGATCTTCTTCTGAAAGAGGGGTTGGATGAATATGTAGCAATATTCACCCCGGGTGGACATGCTCCGATGATAGATTTAGTAAGAGATGAAAAGCTTGGTAGGATCTTGAAACATTTTCACGATAATAAAAAGCCAACTGCAATGGTTTGTCATGGACCAGTGAGTCTTATTTCCACGATGGATGATCCTCAAGCCTTTATAAACGCAGTTATAAATAGAGATTTCAAAAAAGCTCAAAGTCTTTCTAGGAACTGGCCTTACAAAGGTTACTCAATGACTGTCTATAGTACTCTAGAAGAGATTTTCTCAGAGAAGTATAAGTTGAAGGGGCCGATTGAATTTTATCCTCAGCTTGGACTGGATTTTGCTGGTGGGAATTTAATTGTTAAGAAAAAATTCCAAAGTAATTTTGTACAAGATAGAGAGTTATTAACAGGGCAAAATCCATATTCGGATAAAGAGTTCACTCAGGCTTTATTGAAAATGCTTGAAAGTAATTATTAATAAAATAATTCATAAAAAGGAAAACAGGATGGGATTGAAGAGCACAAATCTAGAAGGAAATAGGGTTTTAGTCATAGGGGGGAGTAGTGGAATTGGCAAAGCCACGGTTCAATTATTATTAGAATCTAAAGCAAAAGTGACAGCAATTGGGAGAAAGCTAGAACCTTTAGAAAACTTAAAAAAGGAAATTAATAATAATTCTTTAAGCTTTGAGAGCTTAGATATGACCGATGAAGATAAGGTGAAAGACTATTTCCTGAAGTTCCAAAAAGATTCGATTGATCATGTGATTATAACTGCTTCCACTTCTGTTCATGGACCTTTTTTAAATACTGATATAAACCAGATAAAAGGTATGTTTAACTCAAAATTTTTTGGGCCTTACACAATTGCACTATATGCAACCCCCAAAATTAAGAAAAATGGTTCTATTACTTTCTTTTCGGGTGTACTTAGTAGGAGACCGGGTAAAATACTACTGGCCTGGGTGCTGTTAACTCTGCGATTGAAGGATTAACCTATGGTTTAGCCTTGGAATTGGGACCGGATATCAGAGTTAATTGCATTTCACCTGGAATGGTTAGAACGGAAGTATATTCTCACATGGAAGACTCCTTGAGAGAAAAAATGTACAAAGCAACTGGAGAGTCGCTACCAATTAAGAGAGTAGGTCTGCCCAAAGAAATTGCTGAGTCAATTATTTTTACAATTACCAATGGCTATATGACCGGAAAAGTTATCGATATTGATGGAGGCCATATGATTAGACAATATGCAACGCATTAGAATTAAAGAATTATTTAAAACTTATATAATCCAAAAAGGAAAAGAGAAAGTTTTACAATTAATCTTTGGTACTTGAGCAAATAAATAGCATGACAAAAACAGTTCCAGAAATAACTTTTAAGACCAGGGTTAGAGACGAAAGTGTTGAAGGTCCCAACCCTTTTCGGTGGCAAGATGTAACATCATCAGAAATCTTTAAAGGCAAGAAAGTAGTATTATTCGCATTGCCTGGGGCCTTTACTCCCACGTGCTCTAGTACTCATTTGCCCGGTTATGAGAAACATTATGATGATTTCAAAAAGCTTGGAGTAGACGAAGTTTACTGTTTGAGTGTCAATGATGCATTCACAATGTTCCAATGGAGCAAGCATTTACAAATAGAAAAAGTGAAAATGTTGCCTGATGGGAACGGAGAGTTCACACGCTTGATGGGAATGCTTGTGAACAAAGAAAATTTAGGCTTTGGGTATCGTTCATGGAGATATTCAATGTTTGTCGATGATGGTGTAATTCAGGCCATTTTTGAAGAAGCAGGCAAAAGTGATAATTATCCAGAGGATCCCTTTGAGACTAGCGACTCTGAAACAATGCTAGATTACTTAAAAGGTTAATCGGGGATTAAGCACTTCTTTTATTAAGATTAAGTTTCTAAAGAAAAACCCGAATCTTATCGTTTCGATTGTTGCGAATGTTGCATTTGTTTCGATTGTGGAGTATAATTAAAATGTTAAACTAAGATGGTTCTTATGGTTACTTCTACGCCAATTCCCCCAAATGAAGAAGAGACTGCTCAGGCTAAAAAGATAGAAGAGCAACTTAATTTAAAAGATTTTGTAGACAATCCAAGCTGTTCAGATCAAGAGGAAGCACAGCAGAATTTTCAACTGCAGTTGAATGGTAAAGCTTTTCCTATTCCAGCAACAATGAGAAAATTATTGATATCTCTCATTAGAAATATGGCAGAGGGAAAAGCGGTCACTCTCATTCCATTGGATAGCGAACTTACAACTCAACAAGCTGCTGATTACCTTAACGTTTCTAGACCATATTTAATTGGTTTACTTAATGAAGGAAAAATCGATTATCGAAAAGTAGGGAAACATAGAAGAGTTTTATTCAAGGATTTAGTAATTTATAAAGAAGAAAGCTACAAAAGAAGTATGGAAGCTCTTGATGAAATTACCAAAACATCTCAAGAACTTGGTTTATACAAATAATGTTCTCAAGTAACTTTACTGTTATTTATGACGCAAACGTTTTATATGATTCGGTATTAAGAGATTTGCTTGTACAATTAGCAACCGAAGAATTATTCAAAGCAAGATGGACGTTGCAAATTCAACAAGAATGGTCATCAAAATTATTAAAAGAATTACGAAGAAAAGATAAAAAAGATTTTTCAATAAAAAAGAACAAAATCAATAGAACAATTGAATTGATGAATGAGGCAGTAGAGGACTGTCTGGTAAGAGATTATGACCACTATATTGATATTCTAGAACTACCGGACTTAAGGGATAAGCATGTCTTGGCAGCAGGAATTAAGTGTGGTGCTCAAGTTATAGTCACCGACAATTCAAAACATTTTCCTCAAAAAGAACTAGAAAAATACGATATTGAAGCTCAAAACCCAGCCATTTTTACAAAAAACGTAATTGGTTTAACAGAATTCAAGGTTATTAGTTCTGTTAAAAGCATTTTAAATCGTCTCATTAATCCACCTCTATCTATTGAAGAATTAATTGAAATGTACAGAAATCGT
The DNA here is from genome assembly GCA_030065015.1 of Candidatus Caenarcanales bacterium. Lineage (GTDB taxonomy): Bacteria > Cyanobacteriota > Vampirovibrionia > Caenarcaniphilales > Caenarcanaceae > JASJDU01. Next base: position 93,852 of record JASJDU010000002.1, read on the forward strand.
GGGCTGGAGAGTTTATGTAGCTTTTTAGAAAAGAATATGCATGAATTCAATTAAAAAATAGCAAGCTATAATCCTGTATATTCAAAAACTTGAATTGTTTTTTATTAAAATGCGTTCATATGATGTAATTATCGTTGGTTCTGGACATGCGGGCTGTGAGGCTGCAGCGGCATCTGCGAATCTAGGAGCAAAAACCTTGATGATAGGAATGAACTTGGATGGAATTGCTTGGATGCCTTGCAATCCAGCGGTGGGTGGACCTGCAAAATCTCATCTTGTTAAGGAAATAGATGCTTTGGGTGGCTTGATGGGACTTGCAACTGATGCAACTTATATACAGATGAAAACTCTCAATTCGTCTAGAGGAGCAGCGGTTCATTCTTTAAGAGCACAATCGGATAAATATGAATACTCAGCCTGGATGAGAAATACTCTTCAACAGATTCCAAACTTAACCATGTATCAGTCTATGGTTACAAAAATACTTGTTGAAAATAATAAAGTAATTGGAGTTGAGACATCCATCGGAGAACAAATAGGAGCCAAGGCGGTAGTTATAACTAGTGGAACTTTTTTGCAGGGTAAAGTATTCACCGGAAAGAAATCAAAAGAAGCTGGAAGAGCCTCAGAGCCTTCAGCAATTGGACTAACTCGAAGTTTAAAGGAACTTGGATTTGATTTTGGACGACTGAAAACAGGAACTCCGGCGAGAATTGACTCAAGAACGGTAGATTTCTCCAAGCTGGAAGAATATCCTGGAGATAATGAACTTAAGCATTTTTCATTTTTACCGAACCGACCTATCCTGAAGCAACTTCCTTGCCATGCCACAAGAACGACTGAAAAGACAATTCAAGTAATTAAAGATAATCTTCAAGAGTCTCCAATGTACTCCGGTTTGATTGAAGGTGTCGGTCCGAGATATTGTCCGTCTATTGAAGACAAGATAGTTCGTTTTGTAGATAAAAAATCTCATTTACTCTTCTTAGAACCGGAAGGAAGAAAAACAAATGAGATTTATCTTCAAGGCTGTTCAACTAGTTTACCGATTGATGTTCAATGGCTAATTGTTCAATCTCTTCCTGGATTAGAAAAGGCAGAAATTGTTCGTCCCGCTTATGCCGTTGAATATGACTTTTTGAGACCAATACAGTTTCAACATTCTCTTCAATCAAAAACATTACCTGGTTTCTTTGCCGCTGGACAATTGCTTGGAACCAGTGGTTATGAAGAAGCTGCTGCCCAAGGTTTGGTAGCTGGAATCAATGCTGCAAAATACGCCTTATGTTTGGAAGCAGTAGTATTCTCTCGTTCGGAAAGCTATATTGGAACTCTAATTGACGATTTGGTCATTAAAGAAATCTCTGAGCCATATCGAATGATGACTTCTCGCTCGGAACATAGACTGTATTTAAGACAAGATAATGCTGATCGAAGAATGACACCCTTTGGACGGGAGATTGGATTAGTAGATGATTATCGCTGGAATCATTTTCAAGAGAAGCTAGATAAGTTTAATAATTGTATTTCTAAGCTAAAAAAAATCAAAATTAAATCTTCAGATGAGGCAAATCAAGTACTTGAAAAATACAATCAAGCGCCAATCAAAGATAAAAATGTCCTAAGTATCTATGAACTTTTAGCCAGGCCAAAAATGTCGTTCCAGCTAATTCAAGAAATAAGCCCAGAAATAAACTTGGATGATTTCAGTGAACTGGAATTTGAGTTGGACACAGAGATTAAATATTCTGGTTATGTGAAAAAACAAGAATCACAAGTTGATAATTTTTCTGTTTTAGAAAACAGAAAAATACCAGAGTGGTTTGATTATCAGAAGCTTCAACATATTTCTAGTGAAGCAAGAGAGAAGTTAAGCAAAATTAAGCCTCAAACGGTTGGCCAAGCTGCAAGAATTGATGGCGTAAGACAAGGTGATATTAATGTTTTGCTGATTGGTCTAGCCGCGAGATAAATAAGAGCTAAAATATAGAATTCAATACTAATCATGATTTATGAGCATAAGTTATATGAGTAAATTTAAGAAAGTTGTTTTAGCTTATTCCGGTGGTTTAGACACATCTATATCGATACAGTGGCTTCTGGAAAATAGAGCTGAAGAAGTTATTGCCGTAGCGGTTGATCTTGGGCAAAAAGAAGATCTAGAAGCTGTAAGGCAAAAAGCTCTAAAAGTAGGAGCCTCACAAGCATTTGTAATTGATGCTCGAAAGGAATTCGTAGAAAACTTTGTTTGGCCAAGCCTAAAAGCAAATGCAACTTATGAATTCAATTACCCTCTAGCAACAGCTATAGGGCGACCACTCATAGCTAAAGTACTAAATGATATTGCTTTAAAGACTAACGCAGATTGTATTGCACACGGTTGTACGGCAAAAGGTAACGATCAGGTGCGTTTTGAAGTTTCATGGCAGGCGTTAAATCCAAATTTAACGGTTATCGCTCCTCCAAGAGAGTGGGGAGAATTATGCGATCGAGGGAAAGCAATTGATTATGCAGATAAACATGGTATTCCGATAAGTTCAACAAAAAAATCTCCTTACAGTATCGATCTGAATCTTTGGGGACGTTCAGTTGAATGTGGTGTTTTGGAAGACCCTTGGGTTGAACCACCTGAAGATGCTTATGCGCTTACCAACCCAGTTGAAACTACTCCTAATGAAGCGAAATACATTGAAATTGAATTTCGAGAGGGAGTACCAATAAAGCTCGATGGCGTAGAATATAATGCAATAGAATTGATTGAAGAACTCAACTCTATTTCTGGACTTCATGGTATAGGGAGAATAGATCAAATAGAAAACCGTTTAGTGGGAATAAAAAGTCGAGAAGTTTATGAAGCACCGGCAGCGACTGTTTTATTAAAAGCTCACAAGGAGATTGAGTACTTGGTTAATACCAAAGATACAGTTCACTTCAAACAAACAATTGACCAAAAATATTCAGAATTGATATACAACGGACTGTGGTTTTCTCCTTTAAGAGAAGCTTTGGATGGTTTTATTGAAAAAACACAAAGAAGGGTTAATGGAACTATAAAACTGAAGCTTTTTAAAGGTAATTGTGTTGTAGTTGGACGCAAATCAGAGAATGCACTTTATAATCTTGAATTGGCAACATATGATGAAGGGGATGAATTTGATCATTCAGCAGCACCCGGTTTTATTAAAATCTTTGGTTTGGGAGTGAAAACTTTTTACCAAAGCCAATCTATTTCACAATAATTTGGTTTAGGCAAATAAAAAAGTTACGCAAACACTTTGATAATCTACAATGTAAATTCTCTAACTAATGGCTAGTTTTCTCAAATAAATACAATGAGTACATCTTTCTCTCCATCTGGTTCAAGAGACCTTCTACCAACCGACCTGATCAAACAGGAAAAGCTTAGGCATATTCTTATGAGTGTCTTCAAATCTTGGGGATATCAACCTGTTTTACCTCCTACTTTAGAAAGTCTTGAAGCTCTGGAAAAAGGCAGACCGCAATTCCTAAAGGAATCGTTCAAGGTCATAGATCGCGATGCCCAACTTTCTGCTCTAAGACCGGATTTGACACTTCCGATTGCAAGGCTGGCAGCATCAAGATTGAGCTCAGTTGAAAGGCCTCTTCGCTTATGTTATATTGCAAAAGTTTTTAGACAAGACCTCCATCTAGCCGATGAGAGAAGAGAGATATATCAAGCTGGTATTGAGCTGATTGGAAGTAGCAAGTCGGATAAAATGTTCTCTCCAGAATATATAAATAAAGCAAATCTCGAGTGTTTGAGCATTCTTTTGGAAGTTTTGGGTAAATCAAATATTAAAAATTACAAAATAGTCCTTAGTCATACGGATTTATGGAAATACGCTGGTGAGATATTTCATCGGGTTGAAGAACAACTGGATATGGACTTATCCATAGAATTTGATAATTTAATGCAGAAAGGAAATTTCGTTGAATATACCAAGGCTGTTAAACATGCAGAGGAGAGATGCATAAAATCGCTCAGCCAGTCTGATGAGCCTAGCGAGTTGAAAGCCTGTTTTGAAAGCAGTACAAAGGAGAGTCCTTTAAATTATTTGAAGAAAGCTTGTTTTGAACTCACCGGTAAGCCTGTAGATATATTGAATTATTTAGATGATGATTCAGAGCTATATCAAGAATTAGAAGCAATAACCCAGCTAGAAAAGATCTTTGGTAAAGATAAGTTCATAATTGACTTTACAATGAGGCCAGATTCCCACTATTACACTGGTTTATACTTTGAAGTGGTTATTCCAAATTCAGGGAAAGCAATTGGTAAAGGTGGAAGATACGATAATCTTATATCCTGTTTTGGTCATCCAGAAACTGCAATTGGATTTTCGTTACAGATTGATTCACTTCTAAAATATTCAACTGATGAAGAAGAAATCGAATCTCAGGATTCAGAAAGTAAAATAGTTGTTCCCACCCATAATTTATCGGTTAGCTCAATTATTGAAGCAATAGATCAATCAATTAACCTGAGAAAGAAGCATCCGGTAGTGACGATAGACTAAATTCATGTTACAGAAAAAAAATAAATATAGAATAGCAATTCCTAAAGGAGCCCTTCTAGATGACTCCAGAAAGCTATTGACTAAAGCTAATATAAGCTTTGAAATGCAGGACAGAAAGCTCATTTTTGAAACGAGCCAAAAAGATGTAGAGATTTTATTGGTGAAACCAATCGATGTACCAGTTTATGTTGAAAATGGTGCGGCAGACGTTGGCATTGTTGGAAGTGATGTACTAGGAGAAGAGGAACCAAAAATTTTAACTCTGTTACCATTTTCTTTTGGGTATTGCGAGTTGGTTGTTGCGGTACCAAAAGATGGAAATATTAAAAAACTTTCTCAAATTCCGGATTATTGTAGAGTAGCCACTAAATTCCCACATTTGGCTAGAAGATTCTTTAGACAAGAGGGAGTACCGGTTGAAATAATTGAGTTGAATGGTTCAATTGAAATTGCTCCTTTGACTGGACTTTCGGAAGTGATTGTAGACTTGGTAGCAACCGGCAGGACTCTCAAAGATAATGGTCTAGTCAGTTTAGAAACAATATCAAAACATTCCGCAAGATTAATTGCTAACAGGGTCAGTTGGCAATTGAATCACCAGTGGATAATTGAATTCATGAGCTTACTAACAAGTAAAGAAATAAATAAGGAATGACCCACTAATTTTTATAAAAAATAGCCTCTGTTCACAGAAGGCTATTTCAAACATTTTGAATTTAATATTATTTGCTCTATAGCTTTGGAAAGCTTAAAGCTTCCACCATTTGTGGGTTTCCACTAGCCCATCTGGACATGCGCTACACTTATCTTTTGGAACACATTGCGCTTTTGGAGAGCACTTGTCTGGTTTAGGCGCGCATTTATCCTTTGGTGGGCAGCACATTACTTTTGCATTAACCTCTTGAGCGGAAAATCCAAAAACAGAAGCTAATAGTATTGCAAATGAGAAAATTAGCTTTAATTTCATAAAAAACTCCAATAATTCAATTTAAACTACAACACTAAATGTAATTGATTTAAGTTCTTTAGAAGTAAGTAATTTATTAACTTTTTGTTTTAAACGCTTAAACTAAATTAATCGAAGGCGTGTTTAATGAAACCTCTTTAGATAAGAGGCTAAGAAACTTTTCTATAGTTCATAAGTCTATATGGGGAGCTGAATTCTCTTGCTTCTCTTAATGTAACTTAAATAAATGTGTTTTTTAGCAAATAATGAAATCACTTTATAAAAAAACAGTCTTCTTCCCGCTGGATTATAGATTGTGGGTCTATAAACTAATAAGAATCAAACTTTGGTTTCAATTCAAAGTCTTGTTTCCTTTGAAACTGTTGTTCTTAGAAATGAATTGTCAGTTTAAAAATATAAATATTGAAAGACTTATAAGTAAGGAGTTTGTGAGTAGGGAATTTGGGAAAAAATTGGTCCTTTTTGCGTACACAAAAGCCGAAAATATAGAAGGGTTTGTAAAAAGCTTTCTTGATAAAAATCCTAAATTTTCAACTCTCATTCTGTTTTTAATCTTATTAGGAGTTGCTCCACTTTTTTCTCAATGCATAACAAGAACAAATACTTATCTTGAAAGCCTTACAAGCAAAAAAATAAAAACTATTCTCAAAGATGGAAGAAGGATGAATGAAGCGGGAAAAATAAAAGGAGCTTTACTGCAATATCAAAAGGCTTTTTTTTTGAGACCTACAGAGTTTGCTTCCAATTTAGAATTGTCGCTATTTTACTTAAAGCATAATAACTTTTCACTTTTACAAAAACACATTGAGTTTTTAAAACTTTTATATCCTGATAAGATACGTGTTCAAGCATTAACAGCAATAGATAATCTGTATCAGGGAAGTTATGCTAATGCCGAAGAGGGTTTGAAACTGGTTAAAAGCCTTGGGCTGAATGATGATTGGGTAATAGAAGCATATGCAATTTCATTAATTGCAAACAAGAAAACTCAAAGTGCATCTAAGTTAGCCGGCTGGCCAAATGATTGTGAAGCTAATTCTGTTTCTCATAGTTTATGTATGAAAAGAATTGCAAATTGGCATTCGGAGGTTAAAGAAATTAAAAATAGAATGCAGAAATGTCCAATTGGCTCAAAAAATGAATTGCATTATCATAAAGAAAGAGAACTAATTTATCTCGGAGAATCTTTAAGAAGTTTGAGAAGGGCTATTGAAAGTGAAACTGATGGTTTTTATAAGCTTTATCTAATAAAAGATTACTTTTATACAAAAGATAATCTAAAAAAAATACATTCACGGTTTTCGAGGGATAAATACCTTGATGAGAATAATGCTGCTCATACTCAATTAACTCAGAAGGAAAGGAGTTTCAAAATTTAGAATTCTCCAATAAGTCCCATAAGTTTACGTTTTCAATATGATCTACTATGCTTTCACCGGACAATTTGTCTTCACAGACTACAACAACATCAAAGCGATTTTTGGGGCTGTAAATTCTTTTTTTCTCCAGGTGATCTAGATAAGTTCGCATACAAAACATTAATTTCTTCGCTTTCCAGGGAGTTATTGAATTCAAGGCATCTTCATAGGCATGGTTTGAAGAACGCCCCTTCACCTCAATGAAGATATAATTTTTATCTTTTTTACATACTAAATCGAGCTCACCGTGATTACCCGCATGCCAGTTGCGTTCTACAATTGAATACCCTTTAGAATGCAGATATCTTTCTGCAAGATGTTCGTATTTTTGTCCTTTTTCCCAGTTCATTCGATAATTAAATCATGAAACAGCAAGATTACAAAATCATAAAGCCTGTTGCTGGTGATGTTGATGAAGTTTGGGGGCTCATTAACTACTTTGCAGAAACAAGTCAAGAACTATTACCAAGAAACAGAAACCAAATTTTAGAACAACTCCTAAGTTTTTGGATTGCGAAAAAAGTGAACTCAAAAGGCTCTCAAAAAGAAGAAGTTATAGGATGCTCTTCTCTACATATATGGACAAATAATCTTTCGGAGATAAAAAGTCTTGCGGTCAAGCAGGAATGCCAAGGAAAAGGAATTGGAAAAAAGTTAATTGATAAATGCATAGAAGATGCAAAGAATCTTGGACAGAGAGAAATTTTTGCTTTGACTTTTAGACCTGCATTTTTCTATAAACAAGGCTTTAGAGAAACTAGCAAAGATAATTTGCCGCATAAAGTTTGGAACGAATGTATCCATTGCCCCAAACTTCTCACTTGTGGAGAAGTACCGGTAATATTTAGTCTAAATGATGTTTAAGCTTGGAAGCAATTAACAATATTTTGCATTCAAAACCAAGCCCTTTTTCCGCAACATCTTTCCTCTAAAGAAGAAAATAATCTTTTGAAACCAAAGGTATAAGTTCTGTGAGTTTTATGAAATTGTGTGAATTTTATATAGCGTTTTGAATAGCATATAGACTTATTAAAAACAACTATATGTTATATTAGATCACTGTCATTTTTATTATTTTGACCTTCTTCATGTCCAATAAATCAAAGCCATCTATAGTTAAGTTAATAAACTATTTAAAGGATGTTCAAAGAGAAAGTAAGCAAATTTCTTGGCCACCTTTTAATTTGGCTTCGTTTCAATTTATAGTGGTAATTGTGTTATCGGCGTTGATTACCATTTTATTGTATTTCATTGATATTGGATTTAAAGTTGGTATTGGAGCATTAAAAGAAACGATTATTAAATGAGCGACATAGAACAACAAGAAATAAAATCTGCCAAGAAAAATTTAACTAAAGATGGAGCCGGATGGTATGTGGTTTACACAATGGGCCACGAAGATAAGGTTCGTCAACAAATCTTAAAAAGAGCCGAGAATATGGGAGTTAAGGATGAAATCCTTGAAGTCTATGTCCCGAAGAAATCGGTTACCAAAATAAAAAGTGGCAAGAGAGTTGAGCAAAATCAACCTCGCTATCAAAGATATATATTTGTCAATATGATTCTTGACGATACTACCTATAGAGTAGTACGTCATACGCCTGGTGTTCTAGACATAATCGATAAACCTCTATCCAATGTAGAAGTTGCTAGGTTGTTTGGACGAATTTCAAAAAGAAAAGCTGATGATGAGTCTACTGTAACTGAATTCAAAGTTGATTTCCAAGAAGGAGATGAAGTTAGAGTGGAAGGTGGTGCTTTTGATGGATTTACAGGTAAAGCAGAATCTATTGATTTAGACCACGGCAAAGTAACTGTTATGGTGAGCGTTTTTGGAAGATTTACCCCTGTTGATTTAACAATTGATCAAGTACATCCTGTTGTTCAATATTAAATTAATTCTTCATGCAAACAAAGCAGTGAAAATAAAACGAGAAGTTTCTTAGATTGCAGTTTTTTGTCAGATTAACTGGTCATAGCAAGTTTAATTTTTTTTAAGATTTGCTAGAAACAAAAATTCTAGTGGAATAAAAAAAATGTCCAATTAGGTGTTTCCCGATTTTGGACAGAGAAAACACTAGGGGGTACTTACTTTGTATCAAGACGCAAAAATTATCAAATCTATACTATGGGGCCAACGTTTTAGTGGCTTGCCCACAGAGCAGTTAATTCCAGTTAATCTTGGCGCTAGAATTCATTCAATTAGGGCAATTTCGCGTGAAATTTTAATTGAACAGACCTTCTGCATAAGGCCAGACTTATTAATATTTGAGACAGAGACACCCGGTGAAAAATCTTGGTCACAGCTAATAAACTTTTTAAAGTCAAAATCTTTGGAAACGGGTCTAATTGCAATTGTCAATGAAGCTGATTCAGAAGTCATAAAGGATTTAGCTGCCGCAAGAGTGGATAGCATAATTAAGCAAGATCGTATTCACCTTGAATTGCCTTATGCAATAAGAGCATTTCAAAAAGATGAAACCTTTTTAAACCCTCAAGTAGCTAAAATTCTCTGTTCATTCATTCAAAATCAAACATCAACTCAACCTCAAAAAGACAGAGGTTTGCTCACAACTCTTACCAATCGGGAGCTAGAAGTTCTTGCCTGCCTAACACAAGGTTTGAATTATAAGTCAATTGCCAAAAGACTTTTTGTAAGTGATTCAACGGTAAAAACTCACGTAAATAACATATTCACAAAGCTAAATGTAAATGACCGAACTCAGGCGGTACTTTATGGATTGAGACATGGAATTGATCAGATGGCAGCCGATATTTTCCAAAGAATTGAAGCTAGTCACGCTAATCCTGATAGTTTTTCTAGTCCACAATCTGCTTCATACTCACAACAATCCTTTCAACCAAGATTTATATAGAGTTAATGAGAATACTTGGAAATAGCTTCTAAAACTATTTCCAAGGAGAGTGAGCCGTAAAGTAAGAGAAGATAGTGTAATAATTTACTGACTCATTTTTTCTAAATGTCTTATAAAACCTAAAACCCCAAAACCAGCAGGATTGTTCTTTGGAGTATAGTTGGTATCTTTTCTTTCAGGCCAGCAGACTCCAGCTATGTCCAAGTGAACCCAAGGAGTATCACCAACAAACTGTTTAATGAACATTGCTCCATTTTGTGAACCAGCTTGTCCTCCAGATCCAGCATTTAACATATCGGCTATTGTTCCTTTTAGAACTGCATCTTCATAGTCTTCATAGAGAGGTAACTGCCAAAGCTTCTCGCCAGAATCTGAAAAGGCTTGTTTAATCTGATCACCAAATGGTTGGTTATTGGTCATTAGTCCAGCCGCAGCTTCACCCAATGCTACGACAACCGCACCGGTTAAAGTTGCAATGTCAATTACTTGATCTGGTTTTTGTTTACAAGCGTAAAACACAGAATCTGCTAAAGTAACGCGGCCCTCGGCATCAGTGTTGTTGATTTCAATAGTTTTTCCACTCATAGAAGTGATTACATCTCCGGGTCTATAAGCAGAACCTCCAGGCATATTTTCACAAGCGGCAACCACGGCAGTAACTTCTACATTGGGTTGAATTTTAGAGATAACGCTCATTAAACCAATAACGGATGCTGAGCCGGCCATATCATATTTCATTTTTTCCATTGCTTTGGATGGCTTGAGTGATAAGCCTCCAGAATCAAAAGTTACTCCTTTCCCAACTATTGCGATGTGTTTTTTTGCTTTACCTTTTGGTTTGTAGTGATAATGGATTAACTTTGGCTCACAGCAAGATCCACAGCCAACGGCCAAGAAAGCACCCATCTTGAGTTTTTCACATTGAGCTTTCCCGAGTATCTTGACTGTTAAACCATTGTATTTTTGAGCTTTAACGGTTTTTTGTGCAACTTGTGCTAGATAGGATGGATTAACAACGTTTGGTGGTTCAGCAATCAGTTCTCTTGCCGTGAGAACTCCTTCTGCACCAGCAATCCCTTTATTAACTTGCTCTTTTATTAAATTGAGTTTTTTTGCATCAATCTTTTTGTCTTTTGGAAGAATGAGGCTTATTTTTTGGATTCCTTTGAACTCATTTTTATCAGAACCATTTTTCGCGAAATATTTATCAAACTTATATGGAGCAAGCAAGCAAACTTCTGTTATCGCTCTCGTAACATTGGCTGCATCTAATTTTGTATCCAAACCGAAGCTTAATATACCTACGGTATCTGCTTTTAAAGCATCCGCTGATCTAATCGCATTAGCGGTAGCCTTTCTAATTTGCTCAATATCCTTTAAATCTGCGCGCTTTCCAAGACCAATTATTAGAATCTTTCTTGCATTAGTTTTACCTAAAGTTCGAATAACTAGTTTACTGCCAAGCTTGGCGATGAATTTCTCTTCTTTGGCATATTCGGTTAATTCTTTGTTCAGTGCTTTATCTAAGTTTGCAAGGGTACCGTTTAACTTTACAGTTTTCCCTTTGCTGAATTCATCCTCGTAAGCACCAATGATTATTAAATTTACTTTTTCATTCTCTATGTTGGTTTGCTTAACTTCTAGTTTAGTCATTTATAGTTTTTCTCAACACGTTCTATTAATCGCCAATTATAAGTAGTGCCATCGAGAAAAGCTAGCTGTATAGCTAAACTTTATATTATTAAACGCTAGGATTTCATATCAAATACAATTATTTCCGCCTCTTTAGCATCTTGGAAATTGAGCTTCTCAATGTTCTCAATAGCGAGTCCATCTCCAGCTTTCATTTGAATGCTATTTACAGTAACTTTCCCCTTTGCAAGGTGTATCCAGGCTTTTCTATCTTGTTTTAAGTTGTAACTTTGCTGTTGTCCATTATCTAAAATAGCCACGGACATATCCATATCTTGGTTTAAGGAAATTGAGCCATTTCTACCTTCCTCGGAAGCAACTAATTTGAACTTCCCTTTCTTCTCTTCAGTCGAAAAGTTCCTCTGTTCATACCCTGGCTTTAATCCAATTTGATTTGGCAAAAACCAAATTTGTAAAAAATGAACATCTTCTTTTTCTGAAGGATTGAATTCACTGTGAGTCACTCCGGTTCCAGCACTCATTCTTTGGACATCTCCCGGTCTAATAATTGAACCATTACCCATTGAGTCTTTGTGTTCCAATGCTCCTTCAAGAACATAGGAGATAATTTCCATATCCTTGTGAGGGTGAGTGCCAAATCCCTTGCCTGGCTTCACTTTATCTTCATTAATGACCCTTAAAGTCCCGAAGCCCATATGTTCTGGATCGTAATAATGCCCAAAAGAAAATGTATGCATACTCTGTAACCACCCAAAATCCGATGGACCTCGTTCTTCTGCTTTTCTTAGTTTTAACATCGGCATGCTCCCTGAATTTTGAGTGTTAAAGGTTTTTGCTGATAAAGATTTTGCCACTGACAGTCCGAGCAAAGTTCCTAAGAACTTCAAAAAGCTTCTTTTTGTCATAAATATTTCTTACCTTCATCAAAATATACATTTATTAAGGATAGGCAAATTTTAATGAAATGCTTTGAGATTAACTATTCAAAATGGTAGATAAGCTTCGACAATTTGAGAATTCAAGAAGTTGTTTTTGTGTAATTAAAAGTTTCGTTAATTATATTTTGGCTGCTCATATGTAATTAAGATTATTTATAATTACGTTTGGTGCTTCAATTTGTAATTAAGAGAAGAACATTCTTTCGAGTTTTGAAGAAGTACAAGAATTTACAATTCAAAATTTTAAAGAATTCAAAGCAAAGAACTCAGGAAATGAAAAAACATTTCAAACCTTGGGATTGTACTAATTCGAACATTTGGCATATTCTATATAATCTAAGAATTGAGGCTCTTGTTTGGTTTAAACAATGTTTGGTTTTTTAGTTGCTTGACCGCTAGATCTAATATATTGAGAAGCTTTTTTTAATTGAAAACCATGATGGAGATATAAGATTTTAAAGTGAGACATTATTTAAACCAAGATTCATACAAATGTTTTTCTCCTTCAATAAAGGAGATGGAGCAGCGAAGTTGCGGAAGAGTATCCAAAATGGTGGGCGATCCTGGACTCGAACCAGGGACCTCAGCTTTATCAGAGCTGCGCTCTAGCCACCTGAGCTAATCGCCCTTAACTTTAGTAAGAGGGCTAAATTATAACATTCAGAAATTTAAGCTTCCAGTTTTTTGAATAAATTCGTTAAAATTCTGTGGTTACCTTTTATTTAATGTCTCATTAAGGAGTTATAGATGTCAGATTCTTCCGTTGCTTTAGGTGCTGGTTTAGCGGCTTTAGGAGTTCTTGGTCCTGCACTCGGAGTAGGTTTAGCAGCTTTTAAGTCATTAGAAGGAATGGCTCGTCAGCCAGAAATTGCAAATAAACTTTTTATTAATGGATTGATTTTCGCTGCTCTTTGCGAAGGGTTAGGTCTTTTTGCTTGGATTATCAGTCTTCTTTTAACCTTTAAGGTTGCTTAATTTTAATAAACTCAGATTAATTTCATTGAATAATGCTTGAGCTTAACTTTACCTGTGTAATTTTTATAATTAGTTTTTTGGTCTTCGTTTATTTCTTGGATCAGACCCTTTGGAAGCCGATCCGCAAAATAAAGGAAGAAAGAGACTCGGACTTAATTGGCGAAAAAGAAAAAGCTAAAGAAGCCGAAGAGAAAACCAAATCGATTATTGAGAAGGTCAATTCTGAAATAGAAGCAATTAAAAAGTCAGAACGAGAGCTAATTGATAGTCTTTTTAAAAGCTTTAACGATGAGAAAGAGCAAGAAGAGTTAAAAATCAAGCAAGAACTTGAAATAAAGAAACAAAAAGCTTTTGAGGAAATTGAAGTTGAAAGAGAGGGGCTTTTAAAATCGATCAATCAAGAGTCTGCTGACCTTGCGAATGTGATAGTTGGCAAATTAGCTCCAGAAGTTAATCTCTCGGGTGGGGTGAGTGCGAAATGAGTGAGCATCATAATCCTTCTTTTTGGCAAATTTTGCTTGAATCCAATTTTTTGAACTTTGCAGTTTTTGCGGGTTTTATTTATTGGTTTTTTACGGCTAAGCTTCCAATAATTGTTAAGCAAAAGAATAATGATATAGAATCCGAGCTTAGGCAATCCATTGAACGTTGTAGGCTTGCAGAGGAACAGCTGGCTTTTGCAGAAAAAGAACTTTCTGTTTTTAGATCAAATGCTGAAAAGATGAAACAAGATAGTCAAAGCCGTATTCAATCTTTGAAGCAAGAGCTTGAAAATGACAAACAAGAAGCCGTAAAAAAACTTCAAAATAGATATGAGAAGGAAATTATTGACTTGAAAGCAACTATGAAAAAACAGTTTGAGCAACAAATAAGCTTGAAGTCAATGGAGATAGCTGAGAAAATTCTTAAAGAACAATCAGACTATACGCAATTGAATAAAGCAGCTTTAGAAGAGACAATTGATACTATTGAAAAGAATCCGAATCTTTTGAAGGTTAACTAAAAATGTCCAGAGATTATCCGATGATTCAAGCATATGCGAAGGCTTGTTACGAGCTCCTTAAGCAGCAAACCTCTGACTTCCAAGAGTTTGTCGGAATATTTAAACAAATTTATGAGATTGGACAAACTGATTCGCAGGTGAAAAGGCTTTTAAAAGAACCTTTTGTGTCTGCTGCCTTTAAAATTGACTTGGTTTATAAGCTTTGTCCAAGATTATCTGAAAATGAAGTTCTTCGCAAATTAGTTTGTTTGCTTGCCGATAAAAAGAAGCTTTTTTTAATTCTTGAACTGGGCCCAACTTTTGAAAAGATTATTAACCAGGAATCCAACTTAGTTGATATTGAACTAATTGCAACTACGAAGTTACCTGTTGAACAAGTTGAGAAAGTAAAATCCTCTTTGGAGAAAAGCTTGAATCAATCTGTGAAAATAAGAGAATCAATCGATCAAAACTTAATAGCAGGATTGGTTATTAAAACCAATGAGTATGTATTAGATAATTCTTTAAAAGGCCGCCTCAATAAAATGAAGCAAATCTTGATTAATAATAATTGATAACATTTTGCAATTAGTCATACTTTCTATTGTCTGGATATTAAGCTAGTGTCTATAGAGCAAGGCCTTTTGAGTTTACTCATATTTTGTTTATTCTTCGCTATCGTAAAATATTTTTTACTCAAATCGAAAATTGAAAGTAAAGCCAAAGATTCTTTTGATAAATGGCGTGATTTGGAGTTGACAAGGCTGAAGAACGAATTGAAAGAGCAGATGCTTAAAGAAGCAGCGATTATTTCTCAAACTTGGCAAAAAGAAAAAGAGGCTGAAATTAGAAAGGATGCTGTTTCGAGAAGTAAAGATGTTATTAAAGGCCAGGTCACAGAACACTTATTGCCTTATTTTGAAAAATTTCCTTATAATCCCAGAGATGTACGTTTTTTCGGTTCTCCAATAGATTTGGTAGTTTTTGATGGCTTGAGTGAAGGGTTATTAAAACAAATTATTTTTATAGAAATTAAAGCCGGGAAGTTTGCAAATTTAACCGATCGAGAAAAACAAGTGCAAACGTGTATTGATTTAAAACGGTTAAAATATGAGATTATTCGAGTTTAGAAAATACTTTTATGAAGATTGGAAATTTGATATTTCCACAAAGGTTCCATTTGAAGATTAATAAAAAATGAATGCAAAAGAACAAATTTTTCAGGAGATTAAAACTTTAAGAGTTGAAAAGAATGTTTATGGAGGATATGGGCTCTCTCACCTGAGAATTAGTAAAGGAGGACAAGAAATTGTAAGACCGGTTTTTGTTCCCAATGTTATTGAAAATGAACTGGTTGAGGTTCAAATTAAAGGGAAGAAGAAAAAAGTTCTTTGGGCTGAATTGCTTGACGTAATTGAGGAGGATCAATCTCAGAGGATAAAAGCAAAGTGCCAACATTCCTTAGCTTGTGGTGGTTGCTCGTATCAACATATAAGTTATGAGAATCAGTTGAAAATTAAAGAGGATATTCTTCGGGAGATTTATCAAGGTGAGTTAGAGCTAGGTTCAACTATTTCGTCTCCAAATAGATTCAATTATCGTAATAAGTGTGAATTTTCTTTTGGTCAAGAAGAAAGTGGGGAATTGCAATTGGGGCTTCACCCGCCCGGTAAGTTCTTTGAAGTGATGGATTTGCAGGAGTGCTTTTTATTACCTCAAAAAATGTGGAATGTTCTTCAGAAAATTAAAAAATTAGCCAATAATAGTGGATTGGGAGCTTTCAAAGATCTGAAAAAAATTGGTTTTTGGTCAACCATTACAGTTCGCTATAGTAGCTCCAATGATGGAATGCTCTTAATCTTTAAGGTTGCCAACCCAGAGGAATTAAAGCTTAAAGAAATAAGTACTCAATTGGTTAGAGAGTTCCCCCAGGTTCTAGGAGTTCTAGCCTTGCCAGCGCCAAGAGGTGAATTGGTTCAGATTGCCGGAATTAATACTATTAGTCAGCGTATAAATAATGTTGAGCTCGTTTATCAAGCGGAAAATTTTTTTCAAATTAATACTTTTATTTTGCCTCTTTTGATGGAAAGGGTTGTGCATTTTGTTAGACAAGCCAATATAGATATTGTTTATGACTTGTTTGGAGGAGTAGGGACTTTGGGTATTTATATTGCAAAGCAATTGCCTCATATTCAGAAAGTTATTGGTGCAGAATCGGATGAAAAAGCCTGTAAAATGGCTAGTTTTAATGCTGAATTGAATTCTCTTGATAACTATGAAAGTAATTTTCTCAATTTGTATAAGCGTGGTTGGGGTAAAGCTTTAAAGCAAGAAAAGAAAAAAGCCTGTGCGATCATTGATCCACCGAGAGCTGGAATGAGCCAGAAATCAATTAAGGATATTGGTGAACTTAATCCTCAGTCGATTGTGTATGTTAGTTGTAACCCGGTTACTCAAAAACGTGATATTGATTTACTTTCTGATTTTGGATATAGAATTCAAAGTTTACAGTTGATCGATATGTTTCCTCAAACCTATCACTTAGAGTCCATTGCTTTTCTTGAAAAATAATTAGTAGGAAACCGTTCCTTCTTTCTTATTTCCAGGTTTTGATGTTGATAGCACAACATGAGCTCCGTTTTTGCATTGGAACTCCATGCCTGAATGTCCCGACAATGCATCTTTGCTGAAATCTACCTTTTTTACCATTGAGTCTGGATTTTGAAAGTTGATTGTTTCCTCTTGACCTCTTAAAAGAAATATATCTTTTTGATTGCGATTTTCTTTGATTTGAGCGATGAATTGATCGTCTTTGGTTGCTGAACAGATCTCATTTTCTTTAGGCGTAAAGATCGATCTTAGTAGCCTATAATATTTTTTTCCTTCAACTTCTTTTGTCTGAACTGGAGAATCAACATTGGCTATTCTCCCATAATCACCTTCTTCTAGGCCTGACGCATAGAAGTATTTATTTGTACAATGTGCGACTGTCAACCCATCTTCATTTGTTGAGCAACCCCTCCCGGATTTATTGCTTTCGTACCAAACACCTTCTAAAGGTGTCCAACCTCTGGGTGGTGGAGTGTTGTTAAGAATATTCAGCAGCTTTGGGTTTATAACTGTATCACCATGATGTGGGTTCTTAAATATTGAACGACTTCCGTATCTTAGGAGATTTATTAAGGTTTTTTGTTCGATTGAAGGAGGCATATTAAATAAAAATTAACAGTTAGTAGGAAACGGTTCCATACTTTTTGTTATTAACATTAGAAGTTGACACTACAACTCTCGCTCCAGAGTGGCACTTGAATTCGGTTCCTGATGTTCCATTGTGTACTTTTCGGTTATAGTCTCCTACTCTTACCATTGAATCTGGACTTGCGGTGTTTATAGTGAGCATTTGATTTCCAGTGTCAGAAGAGAATGTGTCTCTTTGTAAATCTTCTAGCCTAAGTTGAGTCCGTAAACCACTTCCATTAGTGGCACGGCAGATTTCACCATGCTTGGGAACTACTTTGGAGGTTAAAAGCCTATAGTAATGCTTATTTCCTATCTTTCTTATTTGTACAGGACTATCAACATTGTGTACTCTTTTGTAATCATTATTTTCAACTCCAGAAATGAAAAAACTTCTTTTTGCACAATGAGCAACTGTTACGCCATCTTTTGTTACTTGACATCCAGAACCTGATTTATTGGCACTATACCATTTACTGTTCTCTAATAATTTCCATCCTTGGGGGACTGGGGTTGAATTGAGTTTACTTAAAATATTTTGGTCATTAATGGGTTCACCATGGCTTGGATTCCCAAATATTTGTCGATTACCAACTATTCCTATATTTTGATTGAGTCTCTCTTGAACCGATGGAGGCATATCCCGCGTGAAAGTTGATTGTATTGTTAATTTTATTTTAGGCCCGTATTGTTAATAAATTGTTGTGCAAACTATGTAAAAGTTGGGATTTAACTCTTTATTAATTCGAGCGTGCTAGATAAAGAATTTCTTTTCTGAACCTGCTCATTAAATTATTGTTTTTAATTAGAAGCTTATTTCTGTTGGCATAGTAAACTTAAAAAGCTAAATAAATATATCCCTGAGAAAGACTTATGAAAGCCTTAAATACTCAAAAAACTGTACAAATACTAAATTCAATTCTTGAATATGAGCTTGCTGGTGTGGTTCGTTACACTCACTATTCCTTGATGGTTGTGGGGCCAAACCGTATTCCTA
The DNA here is from genome assembly GCA_030065015.1 of Candidatus Caenarcanales bacterium. Taxonomy (GTDB): domain Bacteria; phylum Cyanobacteriota; class Vampirovibrionia; order Caenarcaniphilales; family Caenarcanaceae; genus JASJDU01. The sequence goes on from JASJDU010000002.1 coordinate 112,433, forward strand.
TCGTTGAGTTTTTGCGTGGCCAAGCTACTGAATCGTTAACTCATGCACAACAAGTTGGTGAGATACTTACCGGCTTGGAAGGACATCCGAGTTTAAAAATAAGCCCCCTTGAAGAGACACATAACCACTCAATTAAACATATTCTTACTGAGAGCTTAGCTCACGAAGAAAAAGCCTTAGTTTACTACAAAAAGCTTTTGGATGAAGTGGAGGGAGCAAGTGTGTATTTAGAAGAATTCTCTCGCTCAATGATTTCTCAAGAGGAGGCGGGGAGTATTGAAATAAAGAAGATGTTGAGAGATTTTGGTTGAGATTCTATTAACCTGCACCCGAAGTTAGCATATTTGAAGAACTACCTTCAATATCTCCAATATCGATTGTATTAAGAATTTCAACCTTGAAGTCGGTTGACAACTCAACGTAAGACATAACCACAATTTGTGTATCAAAGTTCTGTATTAATCTTGCTAGCGGGAGTCTGATGCCGGGATTACAAACAATAACCGGTCTTCTTTCTAATTGGCCGTATACTTCCGTTACTGAGTCTACAATTTTTCCTATGACTCTTCTTGCTTGTTCGGGATCTAGAGTTAAAACGAACTTGTCTTCTATCCTTTGCAAGGATTCCTCCATTTGCTGCTCAATCTCTGGACTTAAAGCTATGGCAAGGATGGTTTTATCAGCAGCGTGTTGAGCACATATTTGGCGTGCTAAACACATGCGGACTTTCTCGGATAATAAATCTGCATCTCTGATTGTTTGACCGAAATCTTCCAGTCTTTCGAGAATATAATGAATGTCTCTAATGCTTACTTTTTCTTTAAGCAAGTTGATGAGTATCTTGCGTAAATCGGTTATTTGAAGAATATTAGGGGTGACATTATCCACTAGAGGAGGATCAACTTGCCTAACTTGGTCAATTATTTTTCTTACATCAACCTTCGTGAACAATTCTTCAATATGTAAAATCACGGTTTCGGAAACGTGATAAGTGATAGCTTGTACTGGTGTTAAGTATGGTCTATTCCATTTACGGTCCTTGATTAACTCTTCTAAATAATCCGGCTGTACCCAATAGGCAGCTTCTTTTAAATTGGGTTCCCAGGCGTTTAATGCATTCGGTGGAGGAGTGTTAAATAATTTATCCCAGTGAGATTTGAGAATCAAGTATCTTTGAGGATAAACCTCAGAGCTGGATACCGTATTTCCTCGCACAATTATGCGGTATTCGTATGGACCAATTAGCCTTGCGTCACAGATTCGTACCGGGGGCAAAATGTACCCAAATGTTAAGGTCATATGTTGCCGAAGAGAGCCAATATCTTCGATTAACCGCCCTCCGCTTGCTGGATCTGCAAGCTCAATTAAATTACTCCCAACATGAACTGAAAGAGCATCAACTCCCAAAAGACTATACATTTGTTCTGGAGTTGTGGGTGGTTTGGTTTGCTCTTGTATTTGAGTTTCAACCTGCTCAGTTTGTTGAACTTGAGTTGCTTTGAGAGCATTTAATCCTATAAAAGAGATTAATCCACCTAAAGGAACAAAGAAGAACCAGGGCATGCCAGGAAGAAAGCCAATCATTCCAACCAATGCACCTGCAATAATAAGAGCCATTGGAGTTTGAAGAAATTGAGCAATCACATCCGTACTTAGACTTTCTCCAGAAGAGGTGGATCGAGTAACGATAATTCCAGTTGCAACTGCGGTTATGAGTGCTGGTACTTGTGCTCCGAGAGCGTCTCCAATTGTTAAAATGACGTATTTGCCGGCTGCGTATCCTGGATCGTAACCCTTTTGCAGTATTCCTATTCCTAGTCCTCCAAGAAGGTTCACAACGGTCATGATAATTCCGGCGATCGCATCTCCTTTTACAAATTTACTTGCACCGTCCATTGCTCCGTAAAGAGAACTCTCTCTCTCTAAGTCTCTTCTTCTTGTTTGAGCGACTTCCGGGGGAATTAATCCAGCATTAAGTTCTCCATCGATTGCCATTTGTTTACCTGGCATTGCATCCAATGCGAATCTCGCTGATACTTCTGCAATACGTTCTGCGCCTTTTGTGATAACCATGAATTGCACGATCGTTATCACGACGAATAAAATAACCCCTACCGCCGGATTACCTGCTGCTACAATTCGACCGAAGGTTTCAATGACTTTTCCCGCATACCCTTCTGAGAGGATTAACCTTGTTGAAGCTATGTTTAAGCCCAATCGGAATAAGGTAGCCGTTAATATTGCGGTTGGTAATATAGCAAGATCAATTGGGCGATTTAAGAATAGAGAGGTGCCCAAGAGAATCACAGCAATAGCAATATTCAAGGATATAAACATATCCAGAATAAATGGTGGCAAGGGAACAACGATAATTGCCATGATGGCAAAGATCCCTAGTGCCAGAATTATGTCGCTAATGCCGCCTTTCATTAAGCTTAATTTTGTTGTCTAGACTTTAAGGCTTAAGAGAATAAGAAATGATGTTATTCCTATATACTATTATGCCTATTTATAGATCTTTAAAACTAAGAACAAGTTAAATAAGCTATTGTTAAATCGATTTGTTTCTCAATTGAAGGCAATTAGCTATGCAAATTAATTCTTTAAGCAATAAATTTGTTTATTCAAAGAATAAAGATTCAGATAAATTGATGATTGTTCTTCATGGTTTGGGTGATAGTTCTAATGGATATAAATGGTTGCCAAAGACTTTAAATTTACCTGAACTCAATTATCTATTTCTTGATGCCCCTGATCAATATTATGAAGGTTATTCGTGGTACAAAATCCCAGAGGGTAAAATTAAGAATAGATTATCAGATCTGGAAATACAATCTGTAAAAAGAAGTAGAGATCTTTTGTGGGAGACTCTTGAAGAAATACAAGAACAGGGAACGAGTATAAATGATGTTTTTCTTTTTGGGTTTTCTCAAGGTTGTGTCATGAGTTTGGAGCTTTGCTTAAGATATCCCAAGGTTTTTGCTGGTATTTGTGGTATCAGTGGGTATTTGTTTAATCCGCTAGCAATTGAAGAGGATTTGAGTGCAAAAGCTAAATTGCAAAATATATTAATTACTCATGGTCAATATGATGATCTAATTCCAATTAAACGTGTAAACCAAGGAGTTGATTTCTTAAGACAGCTTGGATTGAAAGTGAGGTTTGAGAAATATCCCAAAGCACATACGATCGATCCTTATGAGGAATTAAGCTTAATTAGAGAATGGATAGTCAAGAGTATTTAGTTTTTGCTTAAGCTTCTAATGGTTCTTCGGGTGCAAAATAATCTCTAACTGCATCTTGTGAAGACCTTGGTTGGGCAATTGGAGTGTTGAAGACTGCTCTGAGGCCTTGTGTAATTCCCACAACCCCACTTATTGCCCCGAGGACAGGACCAACGGAGTATGCATATCTAGCAAAGTCACTGCTAGTACCAAATAAACCAGCTATTCCTTGAGACATAGTACTTAGAGAATCAAGGAAAGACATCCCAGAAGATAACCCACCGAAAACAGAACTTGAATATAAAGATTCTGGAGGCAAATCAAGTGGTGATATTTTGTTCAGTAAAGCGCTCGTTGCTGAACTGGATGCTTCTGTTGCTATTGAAATTGCGTTTGGGTTTGTTCCTGCAGGGCCGAAGTTGTTAAATAGACCTGGTCCAAACGTTCCACTTGAATTTAGCGAGCTTAACAGAGAGTCAAAATTACCATCAGTATTTCCCCCTGTTGCGCCAAATCCTCCCAGAGGATATGCCCCAAGACCGTTAAAATAACCAGAGTTAGCCAATCCAATGGTACCAAATTGGTTTGGATTGTATTGAGGAATTGTATTGTTGAGATTGTTTGCTGTTCCTGATGACATTTTCTAAACCCCTTATCCTAGTGCGCCAGTTAGTGTTCTTACGTACTCTCTTTGACTTGTATTTAGCAGTTGAGTTATCCTCGCGTACGTCGATATCTTTTGATTCATCTGTCTGAAAATTGCAAACTCCTTAGGTCCATTTACATTAGAACCTTCTAAAGCCCCTTGTCTTACTCTGGTTTGGGAAGTTGGCCCCAAACAGACATGTAGTGATTTACCCGCTTCGTCGGTTGGTTTGTAAACAGAGCCATCAAAGTCTAATTTGTCTGCTGCAGGATAATTAACAACTTGTAAATCCGTTATTTTTATTTGGCTTCCATCCGGTCTTTTTCCCAAAACAGAACCATCAACGGCTATCTCCAAATCCGAGAATCCTTCAGGTACTTTTACTTTTGGAAAAACTAAATTTTCTCCCGATTTTAAATAACCATCTTTATCGGTTCCTAAGTTGAGATTTCTTGTTAAAACAGTTTCATCGTTATTATCTAAAAGAACAAAAAAACCTTTTCCCTCCAATGAAACATCGTTTGGTCTATTGGTTATGCTTAATTTCCCAGCTTCCATATTCCTCTGAGTTCTCGAATCGTCTATTATGTCATCAAAAGAAATTGGCCTTTCAGCTTTATATCCTGGTGTTGTAGCGTTGGTGATATTTTTGGTGACAACTTCAAGTTCAGAAAAAGCTTTTCCTGATTTGACTTGAAGATCGTTTATTAAGGCGCCGAATTGCATAGAAAAATTTCCCAAACCTAAGATATTTAATCCTCATTTGGAGAAAGTGAAAATCCGTTACTTGCTTTATATTTAGTCTGTTATATAAGGAATTGAAGGGTTTTCCCTAGCTTTATAGATTTCTTAGTAGTATTTGTACCGCTTCATTATTCAATCTAATACCCGTTGTGAATAAGTTGTTGGTTAATGTTAGTAAGTTGTTCTTTTGAGATAAACCCATAAACTCAATTGGAAGATTCACGTTTGATTGTTCTACATAGTGTTGCATTACTTTGCCTTTGGGTTTTAGGTTAACTTCTAAGTAACCGAGCTCCTTGCCATTGAGTTTGTCTGTAACTTTACCGTTGAAGTCTATATTCAGTTCTTTCATACTCCAATCAACGGGGGCCCCATCTTTGTAACAAACTTCCAGTGGAATTTCTTTGTCTACAGTTACCATCCTTCCTTTATTATCAAACTTAAATCTTCCATCACGAGTATATTGTCCATTTGCTAACTTAAAACCTTTTCCATCACCGGCAATTGCAAGGTCTAAATGCCAATCGGTTTTTTCAAGCTTGCCCGGTGTTTCGTCAATAATTGGATTTCCATTGCTGTCTAGATAAGGCAATATTCTTCTATAACCTGGAGTATCCGCGTTTGTTATATTCTGAATTGTAGATTTGATTGCCTTTTGAATATTCTCTCGACTTTCTTTTACCGCTTTATCGGAATTGCAGTTGAAAGGTTTAACCGGGTGACAACCTGCTGAAGGTTTTTGTGAAGTTGAGTTTTCGTCAAGAGATGTATTTGGTTGAGCTTGTAAAAACTTTTTTAAAGTATTCTGGAAAGAATTAGGTCCTTCTTTTAAAATTTGGCTCGTTTGCAGCTCTTTTGAAGAGCCAATTGCTGGAGAACCCACTAGGTTATCCAGGGGTGAAATATATGAATTGTAAAAAGGATCCACCACAGATATCTTTTGCCACGGAATAAAGAAGCCGTTAATTAATTAATGATTTTAGGGGATTCCCGTGGAAATTTATCTCAAACTGCTTGAGTTGTAGGTGTGAAAGTTGTTATGTTCTCGATTCGAGCAATAAACTGTTCCATTTTGCTTAAAAAACCTAGAGTGTTTCTTTCAGCTTTTTTTCTCCAATCTTCATCTTTTTTCTTTTGTTTTAATTCCCATTCAGCATTTGCAACTTCCGCTTCTACAAGATGATTTGTCACTTCTTTGGCTTTTGGAGGTGGTGAATTGAATGGAAGTAGATTCTTAGGATTCTTTATTTTTATTGCTTTTTGAGAAGCTTGGTTGTAATTTGCAATTTTTAATTCTTTTAGTTTGTTTACTAGTTCTTTTGGAGGGGGAGGATTGCTAACAATTCTAAATTCTGTATGCAAAACAGGATCTCTTTCTGTTGGACCTCCGAAGCCTAGTCGGAATGAACTATCACTTGGTTTATTTACATAAGAGCTATCTGCCCTATTAAAAAATGCAGTTTCTTTGCCTTGAGAAGACTTTGTGGCCTGGTCAGCACCTGATGTTGAATCCGAGGCCACTGCCCCTTGTTCGTTTTCTGCGAATTGACGATTAGAATTACCAGCAGCCGAAGCAGCGGATAGTTGGTGGGTCCAATATGCTGCAGCTGCTGGATTGTTTATGTTGTTGTAATTAGGACCAGTCATAATTGGCTACCTAACGCTTAAAGTATCAATGAGTTTTATATGGTTTTAAAATAGGAGTAAATTATTATCCTGAAACTTAAACGTCTTAAATCGGCTGAATTTCACATCTCGTTAAAAATAGTTAAGAAATTATTTTAAAAGGCAATTATCTTGAAAATAAAAATTGGAAGTAGAAAATCTCGTTTGGCGCTGACCCAGAGTGAATGGGTGAAAAGTAAATTAGTTAATTTGGATTGTGAAATTGTTCATATTGACACCAAAGGAGATCAAGTTTTAGATAGAGCTCTTCACAAAGTTGGAGATAAAGGTTTATTCACTGCTGAGCTTGAAGAGGCTTTGCTTAAAGGAGAGATTGATCTTGCGGTGCATTCTTTGAAAGACTTACCAACCAAAATCAATCCTCAACTTCCAATAAAAGCAATTACTAAAAGAGAAGATCCTTGGGATTGTGTGGTGTTTAACGAACGAGTATCTTCAACAAAATCAATTTTAAAATTACCAATGAACAGTGTTATTGGAACAAGCAGTTTAAGAAGGATTTCTCAGTTAAGGCATTTGAGACCTGATTTTCAGTTCTTTCCTTTGAGAGGGAATGTGGAGACGAGAATTAGGAAAATAAAAGATGGAGTAAATAATCTGTCTGCCGGTGTTTTAGCTTTTGCGGGGCTTAAGAGATTGGGTTTGCAAGAACTGGTGGATGAAGTTCTCAGTTGTGAAGTCTGTATCCCCTCACCCGGACAAGGAGCCCTTGCTGTACAAGTTTGTCAAAACAGTATTGATAATAAGCCAGAGTTATTGGAAGCATTAGAAGAAATAAATCACAAAGAAACTAAAATTTTAGTTGGTGCTGAAAGAGCCGCCTTGGAATTCATTGACGGAGGGTGTCAAACCCCTTTTGCTGCTTATGCAGAGTCAATTAATTCTAAAGAACTAAAGCTAATTGCTGCTTTAGGCGATCAAAGTTCAGATATGCTTATTATTGATGAGATTATTGGTTCTAAAGATGAATATGGATTATTAGGAGAGGAGCTTGGGCGGAGGCTGAAATCATAAAAACACTTCTAAAAACCATTAACAATCTTTAATTGATTGATTTTCTAGATTTGTGATAGTTATGCTCTACTGTATTCATTCTAATTTCCTATGAAAATTCCAATTGTTAAAGCTACTTTGCTTGCGAGCTTTCTTGCAATAGAATCAGGAAGTGCAGCTCTTGCCAATCGTGTTAACTTTCCTCCACGATTTAAGCCAAACCATCAAACTTTAAATAAGCAACAAACAAAAGGAATCGCAAAAGATTTGCGATTCCCCCAAAAAGGTTATGTGGATGTACCGGTCTATGAGAATATATGTAAAAAAGGTTCCCCCTCTTACCCAACAATCAAGAAATATAATTACGAGGGTATAACTTTTAGAGCAGCCTATGATTGCAAAAACAGATTCCCCGTTATAGAGATGTATTGGGGGAATGCTGGTAAAGAGCCCGAAGGCGCAAGGTGCCCACTCGAAGTGAAATATGCTAAGAAACCTTTCTGGAACCTTAAACTTGCTCAGTTTAGCCAAAACCCGGCTGACGTAAATTCAACTAGTAGATCATGGCGGCTGCAAGGTACAAGAGTTTTTCAAAATACCGTTTTTTGGTATGTTGATCCTGCTTCGTCAAACAGTTCTTCTTTGACTATAGGTGTTCCGAAAATGCCACAGCACGATAATGTTAAGAAAATAATGATACCGCTAAGATTTTCCTTAACATGTTCAATGAAGCCTAAAGACTAAATTGTACAACTTTGCAAGAACTTGGCAAAAGATTAAAAACAAATTTTAGATAAGAAAACTTAGCTTTTGCACCTGAAAATAATTAAAGAATTTTCACAAACCAGTTCGTCTGATTAATTGAATTTATTTGTAGATTTGATAGTATCTTAGCTGAGCAAATTGAATTATGAGACCTATCTTTCGAAATACCTGTGCAACCTTGTCTGCGGCTGTCTTTACTTTGTCTGGATTTCATAATCAAGCCTTCGCTAAGGAATTTAAGCCTGTTTCTCAATCTTACTCTCCTTCACCAGTCACTCATGTCCAAGAGAAGCAAGCTAAAGGAACATCTCAAAGAGAAATAAAACCAAAAACAATTACTTTTCCCCTTGTAAATGCTCCCGATAAGTCAGACTGTACAGGAGGCAAAACTCAGTCCTGGATTAAGCCAATAAGGAAGAATAATGTAAGTTTGCAAGTAGTATTAATTTGCAGTGATCTGTTTCATAAAATTGTAGTTTCTTCGAGTGAAAAATTAATTGGAGGATGTTCTGTAAATGCTTCTTCTTACAAGTTAGTCGGGTCTAATACTCAAAAAGCATTTTATACAATTGGCAGGAGTCTAGGTCTAATATCTCCTGTCCAAGGATTTGAACTTGTCTCTACAGAGGGCGGTTTTAATGCTGTACATAGAACAAACTCCATTTATTTTAGAGCTACTCAATTAAATAACTTTGCCAATACCCACATTTTTACAGTGCCTCAGAAAAGATCTTTAATGCCTGAAAGGACTGTTCTCCCTGGCCAAGTTAAAGCTGTTTATCTTCCACAAAAACTTCAAGTAGATTGCAAAGTGAAATAATTTAGTGAGCTAAAGAAAAGGTGGTGTTGCTTTCAAGCTTATAAATTCTCAGAATCTCACTAAATTCGTTAACAGCAAAATCAATTTCTTCTTTTGCAATCGTAAAGGGAGGTGAAATTGTCTTGAAAACGAGAGACAATTAATTGGCAATGGGAAAGAAGAAAAAAATATTACTTTCAATTCTTCAAGGTTCTAAGAATGTAAGCTTTGCTGATTTATCTAATTTGGCAGAGGCTTTTGGTTTTGAACTTTGTAGAATCAATGGTAGTCATCATATTTTCCAACACAAAGATATTAAAGAGCTATTAAATCTTCAAAACTACAAAGGAAAGGCCAAACCTTATCAGGTCAAACAACTGTTGAATTTAATAAATCGTTACAATTTAAGTATGGAAGAGGAAAAATGAAGAAAGACTATCATATAAATATATTTTATAGCGAAGAAGATCAAGGATATATAGCTGATATACCCGATCTGGAGTTTTGCTCCGCCTTTGGAGAAACACCTATAAAAGCATTGGAAGAAGCTTTGAAGGCGAAAGAAGCCTGGTTGTCTACTGCATTAGATCAAAAAAAGCCAATTCCTGAACCAAAGTATGGATCCATCTTTTATAGATTATCTTCCTGATTCTGCTGAATAAATGTTTTCAGAATCTCACTAAATTCGTTAACAGCAAAATCAATTTCTTCTTTTGTAATCGTAAATGGAGGTGAAAAAGATAACGTATGGCCCTGACTTCCGCAGGTTAAAACTATTAAGCCTTTCTTCAAGGATTCAACCATTAAGTGTTCTGCCAGTTGAGGAAAGGGCTCTTTATTATGTTTGTCTTTAACTAATTCCATTCCGAGCATTAAACCCTTTCCTCTAACTTCTCCTATAAATTCGCAGTTTAATTCCGTTAGTTTGTTTTTTAAATACTCTCCTAGTTCTTTATTCTTTTGATGCCAATTATTTTTTTGCAAATCTTCAATTACGGCTAATCCTGCTGCACAAACTAACGGATTACCTAAAAAAGTACTAGTATGAATTGCTTCACCGTTCGATTTGTCCCAAGAATTCATTATTTCTGAACTAGTTATACAGGCAGAAAGAGGTAATCCACCGCCAATAGTTTTTCCAACACAGATAATGTCAGGTAAAACATCTTCTTCCTCAAAGGCAAACATCTTTCCGGTACGGCAGAATCCGGTGTAAATTTCATCAAATATTAAAAGTAAGTTATTCTCTTCGCAAAACTCTTTTAAGTCTTTCAAAAATCCTGTTGGGGGAACTATTACTCCTCCTCTTCCTTGAATCGGTTCTATGATTACAGAGCCAATCAGTTCTTTATTTTTGTGAAAGACTTCTTTTATAAAATTCAATGATTGTTCACCAGCACTTGAGCCATTTCTGTATGAGTTTGGATAGGGAACGTGAAAGGTATATTCGGTTAATCGTTCGGTGAATTTGCTTCTAAAATGAGGCTTGTGTGTTAAATCCAAAGCTCCGTAACCCAGCCCATGATAACCGTATTCAAAGGCAATTACTCCCGGCTTTTTGGTGTAAACTTGTGCTGTTTTTAAGGCGGATTCACAAGCATCAGATCCATTGCAAGACAATATTGCTTGATCCAATTGAGGAGGAAATAAATCTAAAAGCTTTTCCATGAATTCAACTTTTATTTTGGGTGGGTGAACGTCTCCCATTCCGTGTATTAATTCCTTGGCTTGAATGGTAATAGCTTCGATTACCGAGTCATTACAGTGCCCAATTCCTGAAACCCCAAAAGCCGAATTTAAATCTAAAAAACAGTTCCCATCAACATCCCAAATGTTTGTTTCGGAAGATTTTTCCCAGAAGATAGGGAAATCAGCAGAGAGGTAAGTTAGACCAGGGGATTCAACTCTTTGAAGACGTTGCGCTAACTGTTTAGAATTTGGACCGGGGATTTCAGAAGAAACTATTGATGGAAGCATTGAATTTACTCAGCTAACAGATAACTGATTTTTGTTTTTAGGGATATCCGAATTTGTCAATTCTCTTAATCAAAAGAATACAAATAAAACATATTGTATTAGGAATCAAGTCCAAATTTGTAATAACAATGAATCTAAAATTTCAGGGTATTCTAGATAAAAACAACAAAATTGAGATTTCTTTGCAAGAGCTAGAACTCTTAATCTTAAATTCTTTGGGTCTTACAAAATTCAATTGGACCAATGTTGAAGATCTGAAAAGAAAATATTCCATTGAACTCTCTTTGATGAAAGTAAGAGGATTTTTAGAGAATTCTCTTGAATTGAGAGAAAATGTTAAACAATTGAATAGAGAATATTTGAGAATTCAGTTATCGGCAAAAAATTTAGAATCTTTCGCTTTTGAAATTGAAGAAAGATCCAAAGAGTTAAAAGAGCAACTTCTTGAAGGCGGCTTATTAGATTCTTTATCAGACTCAAAAGCTCTCAAATTATTACCTTCTAAAACTTTTTCTTTAGATATCGAGAAAAAGGAAGAGCAGGAAAACCCTGTAAAAAATCCTGAAACTATGGGTTCTTTTACTAAAAAAGCGAAAAAAAAGATGGCTTAACAATTAACAAAATATATTGAGTCATTTTTAATCTATTTGGTGGGCTTTAAATATATAAATAACCATCCCAGGGCATTTAATAATTAGTGCATATATCTTTGGTTTCAAAATATGAAATCTTTAAATAGTTTTAAGAGCTTATTCACATTATTTCTTGCCAGCCAATTTATTTTTCAATATATTCCTATAAACTTTGTTGAATTTACTTTATCTTCTCATTCGCAAGCTCAACCTTCCCGGAATCCAACTGTAGGAAATGAGTTTGAGCGTTCCTTCTCTGAACCGGATGGAGGACGTGGTAATGAGTATGGAACTGGGCTTGTACCAATTCGAATACCTTCACCACCCAATGGACAACCGTTTGGAAGTGATCCTTCGCAGCTAACTATTGATGATTCAACACGGTTTAAGCCTTTAACTCAAGATCAAATTGAAGCCTTTGAAAGAGCTGCTTCAATTGGTTCTGCTGAAACTATATTTCCAAGATTTGTATCAGACGAAGATATCTTGAATCATGTCTATAGTGGTGGACCTGATATTAGAGATGATCAGTTGAATTTTATTGAACAAAGAAATCAGGATAGAGTTTTTCCTACAACAACTCCCAGTGGACAACCGTTTGGAAGTGATCCTTCGCAGCTAACTATTGATGATTCAACACGGTTTAAGCCTTTAACTCAAGAACAAATTAATGAAATGAATAGGGCTGCATCTGAAATAGATAGAGCTGCAATTGTGGGTGCTGCAGAAACAGTTGTTCCAACAACTGATGTTCCTGAAAGATTTGGAACAGTAGGAAACGTTTTCAATCCAACTGATGGGGGATATGAAATTAATGACAGTTTTAGGATTGATACAACTGGACGATTTTCTACTAATACTTCAGCGGGGCAGCTTTCAGCAGACGATCAATTATTTAATAGAGGAGTGGATAGAATCGCCTCAGGACAATACAATCAAAGAACGGCTTTTCGCCCGGGTTCTGCAGAAGAGATACGATTCCAAGAACAATTACAAGAGCGAGGATTGACTTATCAGGATCTTTACGACGGTAATTATGGAGTCCCTCCCAGCGGCCGCCCAGGCAGTGGATCTTCACGAGCCAGAGATGGAGTAGCTCAGTCAGGTGGATACTCAGGAGAAGATCCCGTTGGTCCATATAGCTCAGATGAAGGAGTAGAAGGTGGAAGCTACGGTGATGAATACGGATACCCTGAAGATGATTACAATGGATCGTCTACTGGTGAAGAGTACCATCATGAAGAGTATCACCATCAAGAGATTTCTTCGCACCATGGAGGTTATTGGGGAGGTCAGCAAGTCTATATTCCAGGCTACCCTTATCCTAGAGGTGGATATGGCTCAATACTCAATGGCTATGGCCTTGGATACCTTGGTAACAGTGGAATTGTAGGAGCTGTTGTTGGTGAGATTATATCTGATAGAGACCTGAAACCTTATGATTTAGGGAATGTTATAGGTTCTGCTGTTGGAGATAATTTAGGTGAAAGGATTTTAGCTGGAGCCGTTACAGGGGCTTTAACAAATGCTATTGATGGAAAAGATGTAGGTAGAGGAGCTGTGAATGGTGCAATAGGTGGTGCGGCCGCACACGTGGATAATGAATTGCTTGGTGATGTTCATAGACCCTATTCTTATATTTCTGATACAGCATTTCCTGTTGCGAGTGGTCAAATTTCAGAAACTAGAGAATATTACTCAGAGAGTTTCAGTGAAGAAGTTTTTGAAGAATATATATGAAAAATTCGCTCTTACTTTAGTCAATCGAGGATAATTTAGCAAAATAATTTTTCTATGAAGTTATTGCAAATAAATTGGTATTGCAAGCAGTTTGAGGCCACTATTTGTAGTTAACCATACTTGTGCAACTATTTTTGTATCACCAGCGCTTGAAGGAAAAAAAACATCAACTTGCTCTGCTGTTTCTTTACTATCTTCGAGAAAGGAAGGGAAATTAATTCTGTAGTTTTGGTTATTAGGGAGATGTTTTTTTATTGAATATCCAATTTCTTCACTGATTACATCAACTACTTTATTATTGGCAAGCAGTGGATTGTTAGTAAAGATTAATAAAAAACAGTAACTAATGACTAATTTCTTCATCGTACAAACACTTTAACTTGCTAACTTCCTTTTTTCTATAGATACTTTGGCTAGTTTTAGACTAACTTAGTCCTTAATGAGCTTATGATTTAATATTGATAGTTCCCGAATTTGAGTTGAAATTCATGGGGTAAGTATTACTTCCTTATTAGATGCACCATCAGTATTGTATTAACGACTGATTGATGCGGATATTGCGATAGGCTTTTTCATGTTATTACAAAAGAAAATCAAAGAAGAAATTCAAATAATTTTAAAGTCAGAGTTTCCTGAATTAACTGAAGAAAACTTAAAAGCAATACAAGTTGATGCCTCCAAAAGTTCATCATACGGAGATTTTTCAACAACTTGCTCCTTGGCATTTGCCAAGGTTTTGAAGAAAGCACCTATTCTAATAGCCAATCAAATTAAAAATAATTTAGAAGAAAAATTGTCTGATATATACTCGATCGAGGTTGCTCCACCAGGATTCGTTAATTTTACCCTTACCAATAAAGGTTTTAACGAGTTAGTTAAGTCTTTGAATAAAGATGAACTAATTGAGAAAAACACAGATAAAGCACCTATCTTAATTGAGTACGTTTCAGCAAATCCTACCGGTGATTTACATATGGGTCATGGTAGGGGAGCCGTTGTTGGGAGCGCTTTGGCATCAATTGTAAAAGCAACCGGTAGGCAAGTTGGAACTGAATTCTATATCAATGATGCTGGAGAACAAATACAAAAACTAGGTCAAACCGCTTGGAGTTTATATTCAAAAGAACCATCTCAAAGTGACCAGTATCCTCCTGAATTGGTTGAGCCATACACAAAAGATTTGAAGGAAGGACTCAGTTTTGATGAACTCACAGAGCTCGTAAAGAATAAAATTCTAGAAAAACAAAAGAAAGTTCTATCTTCGTTAAAAGTGAATTTTGATCGATGGATTAGTGAAAAAAATGATTTACATAACAATGGTAAATTAACCGGTGCTTTGAATAAGCTTAAAGAAGCAAATTTAACTTACTCCAAGGATGAAGCTTTATGGTTTAAGTCAACTGATTTAGGCGATGAAAGAGATCGTGTATTAGTTAAATCCGATGGAAGAGCCACCTATCTTGCTGGAGATATTGCCTACCACCTTAACAAATTTGAAAGATATGAAGAAGCATTGAATCTGTGGGGAGCCGATCATCAGGGACAAGAAGTGAGCATGCAAGTTGCTCTTAAGGCACTTGGTAATAATCCAGATAAATTTCAAATTCTTTTCATTCAATTTGTTAGCTTGGTTGAAAATGGACAGGAGCTGAAGATGTCCAAAAGGCAGGGCACATTAATAACTATTGAAGAAGTTCTAGAAAAAGTTGGTCCGGACGCCTTTCGCTTCTTCCTTTTGTTAAGTCATGTGAATAATCGTTTGGCTTTTGACTTGGATTTAGCTCTGAGAACTGATGATCAAAATCCGGTATTTTACGTGCAATATGCACATGCTAGAGCTTGTAGTATCTTACGCAATGCAACTACTTCACAGGTCGATGGAGAGGAGGCAATTTGCTCTATTGACGAAATAGATAATGCAGTGGAAAGTGAAGAGATTTTTAATAAGTGCTTTGATGAAAAACTTTCGGAACAAGAGATTCAAGCAACTAAAAACTTAATTTTGAAACTGAGTTTCTTTAATGATGAAATTCAGCGTTCGGCCGATAATTTAAACCCTAGTGGTGTCGCCCATTATTTAATTGATTTGGCTAACTTATTTCATAGCTTTTACTCTCATTGTAGGGTTTTAGATTATGAGAATAAGACTTTGACTTTGGCTCGTTTATCTTTAATTAGAGCTTTTCAAAGGATTCTGAAGACCGGTCTTGAAACTCTTTTGATTACTGCTCCGGAAAGAATGTAGGGATTGCTTTGAAATGTTTCAGTTGCCTTTCCCAAAAATCTTGGGGATTGCTTCTGAAAGGAGTTTAGATGAAGAGAAGGCTAAGTAAATTTTTTCAATAATATCTGCAAAAGCATTTTCTTCTGGAATGAAGAGCAATAAAGTCTCTAAACTGCACAAAACATCTATCAAAGCAGAGCTTAAGAATCCACTCCTTTGTTGGGGATCGATCATGTTTTGGGAAAGGGTAGATTTCTTTAAAGCGAGCAATAATGAACTTGCTCCAAAACCAACTTTGGCAATATTCAATAATTTATTGACTGGAAGTCCTAAACCTTTGGCGATTTTTTGAGCGACAGTTTTGCTTTTTGAGGAAAGCTTATTTATAAAATCAATGTTTTTCAGTATTCTTTGTGAGCCCTTGAACTTCATTATTAATTCTGCAACTATAAGTCCCGCAATTGAGGTTTGAACTAGCGCCATTAACTTATCTATGTGAAGGTTGAAGTTTAGGCCGATCCTTCTGAAAAAACTGTCTATAGATAATAATGAAGCTCCTAAAAATTCAACGGCACTATTCAATACGAAAACCATTGAAATACCGGTATTTTCTGCGAAACCTAAAAATATTTCCCCGAGGGCTTGTAAAGTACTGAATAAAGAAGTGGATAATGCTTCGGATTGAACTCGTTTTGGATTTACGTATAAAGTTCTAACTCCCAATTTGTTTCCAGAACTCGTAAACTGAAGAGAGGAGGCTTGCTTTACTTTTGAAGTCTGAGTAGATTGAGGAAAATTAACAATGCTAGCTAATGTGGGATTTATAACTTGAAACACTAGTTGTCAATTGAGAATATTTCGCAATAAAGAAGATAATAATTCTGCACTAATTGAGAATTATTTGCAATAAGAAGATCCCAAAACTTACAAATTCTGTAAAGCTTTATTCGTGTAATAGGTTATTTCTCTAGTGAATAATGGATATTGAGATGTTCTATAAATTAATTTAATGATTGGATTTATAACAACGAACGAGTTTTGAGCTTAATGATAATGATTTAAATGTCCTAAAATAGTTGAATATACATGAATTTAATAAGGCTTACTAGAAATGGCAACAGTATCTTTAAAATCTGAACTTCCCAAATTAGCAATATTTGGAGCCGGTGGCTTGGGAATTGAAATGGTTAAGCTTTTGAAGAAAAGGCAAGCTGCAAATTTAGTTGCGATGGTTGACCAATCCGGATATGTTTTTGATGAAAATGGTTTGAATGATGAGCAGTTGATAGTAAATTCTCTAAGAGCTAAAAGTATTGCTGCAATAGAGAATTCTGTTCAATCAAGTAAATCCATTTCCGAATTTCTGGAAAGAAATTCGACTAAAATCGATGCAATTTTTTATGCATTACCCAATCTGCCAAATGAGTTTATTCCTAATATTACAAAGGAAATAATTAATCAATCAGAATTCAATGGAGTCATTGTTGATGCTTTAAAAAGAACAAAAGCTGTAAAGATGCTTTCTGAATTTAATAGTCAATTGCAGGAAAAAAACATACTGTATCTCACAGGTTGTGGTGCAACTCCAGGAATGTTGACCTCCGCCGCTGCTGTTGCTGCTCAATCATTTGTGGAAATTGAATCTGTGAAAATAACTTTTGGAGTGGGTATCTCCAACTGGAAAGCATATAGAGCAACTATAAGAGAAGATATAGCGCACCTGAAGAACTTTAATGTGGAGAAAGTTTCCCAAATGACAGAGGAACAAATTGATAAGGAACTTGAGGATAGAAATGGAATATTGGAGCTTGTTGATATGGAGCACGCTGACGATATCATGTTGGAAATGGCTGGAATCTGTGATGCAGATAAAGTTACTGTTGGAGGAATTGTGGACACCAGAAATCCTCAAAAACCAGTTTCAACAAACGTTAAAATAACTGGTTTTACATACGAAGGAAAGAAATCTACTCATACTTTCACTTTGGGAGATGAAACTACAATGGCAGCGAATGTTAATGGAACAGTTTTAGGTTTTTTGAATGCTGGTGTGAACCTTCATAAGAATTATGGAATTTCAGGATTAAGAACTGCCGCTGAAGTAATGCCGAGGTTTAACCCAGTAAAAATCCACAAAAAATCTTTAGCAGAAATCATTTAACTGAAATTTAGGGCTCAATCATTTGTTAGATAAATAAGTAATAAGTAAATATTGTGATAAGTTGGGGAACCCGGATGAATGATTGCCGTCCTATTTTTTACCTCATCTCTATATATTTTCAAAAAAGATACTTTAAAAATTTATATGAAGCACCGTCTGGAAATAATTAAACACATTGGAGTTTTTTTATTAGTTTTTGGAGTTGCTCTCCAGACTTGGCGGGGGTTTTTTCTGAATGGTTGTAATATTACAAAAAGCCTTATTCAGTTGAGTGATATGAAGCAAACTTATTCTTCTTTACATGCACAAAACAAAATTATGTTTGAAGAAGTTAAGCAAATTAAGGCTGGAAATGATAAGAAAAGACAGTTAGCAAATACAGAATTAAATATGGTGAGTGATCCAGCTGCAGAAGTTGTTATTCAGTTTCTCAACTGAGATTTGCTGGTGAACTGATTTTGGAATATGTCTGAGACTATAGATTTATTAAGTGAAAATTTAAAAAATTCAATCACTAGCCTAAAAAAAGCTAAACCTAAAATAGCAGTGTTAGGTGATGTGATTTTGGATGAATATGTGATTGGCTATCCAGAGAGAATCTCTAGAGAGGCTCCAGTATTAATACTTGAATACAAAGATAATTACTATCGACTTGGTGGAGCTGCAAATGCTGCTATTAATGCTGCTCATCTTGGTGCCGAAGTGTGTTTGATTGGTACGGTTGGTGAAGACGATGCTGCTTCTGTGATGACGGACATTTGTAAGAAAAATAATATTGAACCAGAACTCTTAACTTTAAGTAATAAACCAACTACTTTAAAAACAAGGATTCTATCTACAAATCAAGGGAGTAACCTGAGTCATGCGGGTACCTCGTCAACTCAACAGGTTTTGCGAATAGATAAATTGAGTAGAAAAACTGTGTCCAAAGAGGAAGGGCTCTCTTTATTGGATAGGATAAGGGCTGTTTCTGAGGATGTGGATGTTATTCTTCTTTCTGACTATACTCTCGGGGTTTTGTCTGAAGAAGTAATCAGAGAGGTAATTAATTTAAATATAAAAGTGGTGGTGGATCCTTCTACAGCTTTTGACAGATTCAATGGGGCTTTTTTGATTACTCCCAATCAGCCTGATACAGAAAAGTTTTTAGAAAAAGAGGTTGGGTTTGATAGTCAAAATGATTTAATACAGGTCAGGAAAGATCTTAAAGAAAAGTTGCCGAATGTGGATAGCTTTTTGGTTACGCGTGGTGCTAATGGTATGGCCTTGTTTGAGTCTTCTTCTACACAATTGGTACCAGCTTTCAATAAAGCCGAGGTCTTTGACGTTACCGGTGCTGGAGATACCGTTTCTGCTTGTGTTTCAGTTTCCCTTGCTGCTGGTTTGGATTTGCCAATGTGTGCTGCACTGGGTAATTTAGCGGCTAGTATTGTTGTTCGTAAACTGGGAACAGAAACAACTAATACTGATGAAATGATAGTGGCAGCAAATGCTTTAGAGGAGCTGAAAGCCGAAAGATTTATTCTCTAAAATATTTAATATTGTGGATTGTTTGCAGTTTCAAATGAGAGATGAAATATAAAACAAAAGATAAAGCGGTTATTTTGTGTAACCTGGGTGGCCCAAGAAATTTAGATGAAGTGGAAACTTTCTTGCTTGATTTATTGGGAGATCCCAATGTTATTCAGTTGCCATGGTTTTTAAAATGGTTTCAGAAAGTACTTGCCAAAATAATTGTAAAAAAAAGATTACCTTTTTCTAAAAAGCTTTATCAAGATATTGGTGGTAAGTCACCGTTGGTCGAGATTACTCAGATACAAGCAGAATTGCTTGAACAAAAAATTGGCCTTAAAACTTTCATTTTTATGAATTGTGGAAAACCCAATGCTGAGGATCTTAAATTGCGAATTAATGAGTTTAATCCAAATTTGGATTCTGTGGCTGTAGTTCCGCTATTCCCTCAATATTCGACTACCACTAGTAAAACTAGTATTGAGAAGATTGAATGCTTTGTCAATGAATTTTTCCCTGATACAAAATTGAATATTGTTGAGAGTTTTGCTACTCATCCGTTGTTCATTCAGGCTTGGCAGCAAAGAATTAAGGCGAAAATCAAACATATTAATGAGCCTTTCCAACTTTTCTTTAGCGCTCACGGAATACCACAAAGTTACGTTGATAAAGGAGATCCTTACTCCTCTGAAGTTACAGCTTCAGTAGACGGTATTATGAAGGCTTTTCCAGGCCAAAAGTATACAATCTGTTTTCAGAGCCGTTTTGGTAAGGGGCAGTGGCTAGAACCTTATACCGATAAATTGATTGAGGAAGCCTCTCCCGGTACTAAGATTGTGGTTGTGCCAATAAGCTTTGTTAGCGATCATGTGGAAACTATTCACGAGATTGGAATTGAATTTAAGGAGTTAGCTGAGGAGAGGAATGTAGATTTGTTAAGAGTCCCAGGCTTGAATAATTCCAATATCTTTATTGATTGTTTAGCTGCATTAGTTGAAGAAAAACTAAAAACGTTATAGAGACGTACTAAAAAAGCTATAAAAGTTTAAAATTGTATTTCTCTCAATTACTCAATGAGCAAATAAAAAATGTCCGATATTAAAGAGCAAATTGGTTTATCCCTTGGGCGCATTCCGAGTGGACTTTTTATAGTAACCTTTCATAATAATGAACTGAATGAGCCTGACGGCATGTTAATGTCATGGATTCAACAATGTTCTTTTGATCCTCCAATGATTAGCGTTGCTATAAAGAAAGACCGAAAAGGGTTAGAGTTAATCAAAGAGTCTAAATACTTTGTTGTTAACGTAATGGGTAAAGAAAACGCAAAGATGATTGGCTCATTTTATAAAGGCGTAGGAAAAGCTAAGTTTGAAGGAATAGATACTTCTGAAACAGAAAATAAGATTCAATATTTGAGTGAAGCGGTGTCTTATCTCGAGTGTGAATTTCAATCATCTGCCGATACAACCGGTGACCATGTGCAAATTTTTGGAAAAGTTCTCGGTGGTAATTTATTGAATTCAGCACAAAATGAGCCATCAATCCATTTGAGGAAAAATGGTTATGACTATTGATTTTTGAGTTTGTTTTTCGTGAAACACAGTGAAACGTTTGAATAGATAATTGACTATAGGCTTAAATTGATTTAACAATGGGAGAGTCTAAAAAAATCTCTATCTTGGGTGCTGGTAGTTGGGGGACAGTTCTCTCTCATCTGCTTGCTCTAAGTGGTCATTCAATTAATTTGTGGTCTCGATCGGATGATTTCGTTCAACATACAAAAAGAATTGGAAGATTTACTAAACCTGTGGAGTTGAATTTACCAGAAGCTGTTAATTTAACTAGCTCACTTCAAGAGTCTTTAATAGATATTGATTTGTTGATTTGTGCTGTTCCATCGGAAGCCGTAAAAACTTTGTCTCAAAGTATAAAGGTTATAGAATCCAAAATCCCTCTTTTCCTTTCAGTAACTAAAGGGTTGTCAGTAGGTTCTGTTAAAAGGATGTCTGAGATTTGGAGTGAGACTATTGATTGTGATATTGCCGCTCTTTCTGGGCCAAATCTTTCGGCAGAAGCTGCACTAGCCAAGCCAATGAAAACTGTTATTGCTTCGAAAAATATGGAATCCGCTCAGACCATCGCTGATTGTTTTCATGTTCCGAATTTTAAAACTGAAATAACCGACGATATAGTTGGGGTTGAGATTGCAGGAGCTGCAAAAAATGTTATTGCCTTAATCGCGGGTGCTTGGGATGGTCTAAGCCTTGGGACAAGCGGAAAAGGAGCAATGTTGACTAGAGCGGTTTCGGAATTGTCTCATTTGGTTGACTTGATGGGTGGTAAAAGGGAAACTGTCTTTTCAGTTGCAGGGCTAGGGGATTTGTATATTACCTGCAGTAGCCCCTTGAGTAGAAACTATAGAGCTGGATATAGTCTAGCTAAGGGGAAAACTCTTGATGAAGTCCATTCTGAGCTTGGTGGGCAAGTCTCAGAGGGAGTTTACACTGCACCATTGATTAAACAATTGAGCAATAAGTATGAAGCTGATCTCCGGGTCTGTGATGCTGCAAATAAATTAATTGCACACGACAAGCTTAGTTTGTACCAAATTGAAGAAATGCTAGTTGACCTGGTATGAACCACAAGCCCTCTGATGAGTTTAAGGAAAAGGATGGGGTGTAAAAGTTATTTTCAATATATAACTACTGATAGAATATTCGCTACAAAAACATTAGATTGCCATGTCCGAAATATCAGTTCGACTTCCCGATAATTCTATTAAAAAGTTAAATGAAGGTTCCACTGGGCAAGATTTAGCAAAGTCTATTGGGGAAAGATTATTCAAAGATTCAGTTGGGTTGAATGTTAATGATGAGTACGTAGACTTAAAGACTGAATTGAAAGATGGCGACAAAGTAAAAATAATAACTAAAAAAGATTCTGACAGCTTAGAGTTCTTGCGACACAGCACTGCCCATATTCTTGCAGCTGCCGTTCAAAATTTGTATCCACAGGCGAAGATTGCAATTGGCCCGACCATTCAAGATGGGTTTTATTATGATTTCTACATCCCTGGGATTAACCTGTCCGCTGATGATTTAACCAAGATTGAATTGGAAATGCAGAAATTGATTGATTCTTCTGTCGATTTTGTAAGGCTTAAAGTAGAAACGCCCGATATTCAGATAAATGATTTTTTAAAACAAGGAGAGAAATTTAAAGCTGAACTTCTTGAAAAATATAAAAATGAGAGTCCAACACAGTATGGACTTTTTGATGGTGAGAATACGATGATTTGGAGCGATCTTTGTAGGGGGCCGCACATTCCTAATAGTAAATTTATTAAGGCATTTAAATTACTTTCCGTGTCTAGTGCATACTGGCAAGCGGATGAAACAAAAGAGTCTCTTCAGCGAGTTTATGGGACTGCGTGGTGGAGTAAGAAAGATTTAGATGAATACCTTCATAAAATTGAAGAAGCAGAAAAGCGAGATCACAGAAAATTATCTCGTCAGCACGAGCTCTTTTCAACTCACGAGGATGCAGGTCCCGGACTTATTTTTTGGCATCCAAAACTTTCTTTTTTACGTGCTCGAATTGAAGAATTCTGGAAGGATCTTCATGAATTCAATGGCTATGAATTGATTTATACTCCGCATATTGCTCGACGTGAACTTTGGGATACTTCTGGACATACTGAGTTCTATGAAGAAAATATGTTTCAGATGAAGCCCATTGATGAGCAGGAATATATTCTGAAGCCGATGAATTGTCCTTTTCATGTCTTGATTTTCAATTCGCGTCGTCATAGTTATCGAGAATTACCCATTCGGTATGCCGAAATGGGTACTGTTTATCGCTTTGAGAGATCCGGTGCTTTGCATGGTCTCGCTCGAGTGAGAGGCTTTACTCAAGATGATGCACATGTCTTTTGTGCCCCAGTTCAACTAGTTGATGAAGTTTGTTCGATAATCGACTTGATCGATCAAACTTATTCTAAGTTTGACTTGGAGTACTCTGCTGAACTTTCCACCCGGCCGAGTGAGCGTATTGGAGATGATTCTATCTGGGATATGGCAGAAGATTCTCTTAAAAAGGCTCTGGATGAAAAGCAACTTAACTACGAATTGAATGAAGGTGATGGTGCTTTTTACGGACCTAAAATCGATTTTAAACTTAAAGATGCTTTGGGTCGTTCTTGGCAAGGGGCAACAATTCAAGTTGATTTCAACTTGCCAAACCGTTTCGATCTTAAATATACAACTCATGAAGGGACAACCGAAAAGCCGGTTATGCTTCATAGAGCAATTTTCGGTAGTTTAGAGCGTTTTACAGCTTTATTAATAGAGCATTATTCAGGGGCTTTTCCTTTTTGGTTATGTCAAACACAAGTTGCTATGTTGCCGATTGCCGATCGTCATAATGAATATTGCCATAAAATTTCTCAAACGCTCAGAGAGTTCAAGATTAGAGCTAAGGTCGATGAACGTGCTGAAAAAGTAAATGCAAAAATCAGAGACGCTCAATTGGAACAAGTGCCCTATATGATTATTATTGGTGACAAAGAGTTAGAAACCGAACAAGTTTCGGTTCGAGAGAGGAGAAAAGGAGACTTGGGTACTATGTCTATTTCTGATTTACTTAAGAAGATAGAGACTGAGAAATTCTCAAGATGAATATTTGTTTAGGTATTTTACTTTCACTAAACTAAGTCTCGTTGAATTTGAAATTGAGTTTGACTCATCGAGTTTGACTCAAGGTCTTTCCTTCTTTTGAAAATGGCTTATAGCCTTAGTTTTAAATTAACCTCAGACAAATAATCCCGAGATTACCCGCTTTATATTTTTGTGAAGAGAATGTTAGGGAATTTAACATTTGGGACTGAAATTTTATGAATAATGGAGTGATTTTTCATGAACATTGAGCAAAAGAAAAAGCAGGAAACCTCTTCAGACTCATGGAATCTTTTCAAAAATCCTTTCTCGTATTTATTCAATGCTTTGACAAAGAAAACTGATTCCGCGGAAAAAGATAATTCTTTGGAAAAATATGATGGTGAAAACAATCTCGGAAAAGATAAAAAAGAACCAAAGTTATTTGTGCAACAAAGAACTAATCAACCAGTGAACCCACCGGTAATGGATCTCTTGGTTCAGAAGGAGCAAAATTTGGATCTCTAATTAAACTCCAAAGCTAGGATCTTATAAATTTAATTAGTAAACTAATCTCAGTATTACAGTATATGTTGGAGCTTTATTCTTTTGATTGAATTTGTTAAAACCAAAGATGGTTCTCCAACAATATATGACCCTGAAACAGGAGAACATCATCATAGTTTAATTGGTTCCTACACGGAGGCACGTTATAAATTTGCAGAGGTTGCAAGGTCAATAATTCAAAAGAAAAGCCGAATAAATCTTTTAGATTTACCATTTGGATTGGGTTATAACTTAATAGCGACTTTGGATGTGCTGAGAGAAGTAGAAAACACTTCTAAAAAAGATAATGGGAATTCAGTAAAGCAGAAGTTCTTAGAATGTGTAGCGGTTGAAAAAGATAGAAAAGTAATAGAAGCGATTGGCTATTATCCTTGGCAAGAGCCTTTAAAAGGTAAATTTGTACAACTCAAAAATGTTTTGAATGAAGGAAATCAAATCGAAGCTAAAGATTTTTCTCTGAACTTGATCATTGACGATTTGCTTTTAGTTTTGCCTAAAATTCATCAGAGTTTTGATCTTATTTTTTACGATCCTTTTAGTCCTAAAACATCTCCTGATCTATGGTCTAGGGAGAAAGTCCTGAAATTTTTCTATGAGCTTTTGGCTCCTGGTGGTTTGTTAATAACATATACCGCCTCTAATAAAGTGAGGAAAGGACTTCAGGAAGTTGGCTTTTATATTGCTCCGAGTGTTGCTGTTGGTCGCAAAATGCCTGGAACAATAGCTTCTAAGGAGCCTTTGGAGGCTAGTTTCTCAGAAGAAACTTTTGAAAAAATACAAAAAGCTTCTAGCTATTAGTTAAATCGTGGTAAGTTGGATCTTATGTAAATAGAAGTCGATCGGTTTGACAGAAGAGTATTACTTAATTGGCTTGAGCTGTGTTTTTGTTATTGGTATAGCAGCTCAATGGATAGCTTGGAGGTTGAGAACACCTTCAATTTTGTTGCTTTTATTTTTTGGTTTTGTTGCTGGACCTCTAACCGGTTTCATTGAGCCGGATAAACTTCTTGGTGATCAGTTGTTGCCTATAGTGTCGATCTCAGTTGCAATAATACTCTTTGAAGGTGGATTGAGTCTGAGACTTGCAGAATTAAGGCAAGTCGGCAGAGTGATTTTTTCATTAATTAGTATTGGGCTTTTGATTACTTGGGTTGTGAGCAGTTTTGCTGCCTATTATTTCTTAAAAGTTGATCCTCCCATTGCAACTCTGTTGGGTGCTGTTTTGTCGGTTTCGGGACCAACCGTTATAATGCCTCTTCTACGTCATATACGTCCAGTTGGTAGAGTCGGTTCAATTCTCAAATGGGAAGGCATAATGGTAGATCCCATTGGTGCAATTCTTGCTGTATTGGTATTTGAAATTATTATTGGTGGTGGATTTTACCAATCGACTTTTTTATCGATATTTGAAATTATTATTAAAACGGCTGCTACCGGAAGTCTCTTGGGATTTTTAGCGGCAGGTGTTTTTGTTCTTCTTCTCAAACGTTTCTGGATTCCAGACTTTCTTCAAAATCCAGTCTCTTTAATGATAGTTATTGGAGCTTTTACGTTCTCTAATATTATTCAACCAGAATCGGGTCTTTTTACCGTTACTGTTATGGGTATAGTTTTGGCTAATCAAAGAATAGTCTCGATTAAACAAATTACCGATTTTAAAGAGACTCTTAGTGTAATTCTCATCTCCATATTATTCATGTTGCTTGCGTCTCGCCTCAAATTGAGCAATTTTGTCAACTTGGATATTACAAATAGCTTTCTTTTCCTTTCCATATTGATTTTTGTTATTAGGCCGATAACAGTTTTACTTTCAACTCTAAACACAACTTTGACCTGGAAAGAGAAATTATTTATTTCATCTTTGTATCCTCGAGGGATAGTTGCGGCTGCAGTTTCTTCTCTTTTTGCACTTAGGTTAACTGAGGTTGGCTATGTAGGTGCTGATTTAATGGTTTCTTATACTTTCTTGATTATTGTTGGAACCGTTGTTGTTTATGGTTTGCTTGCACCTTTTTTAGCTAGAAGTTTTGGCTTGGCTAAAGCTAACCCTCAAGGTGTCATGATAATTGGTGCTCATGGGGTGTCTCGCATGATTGCTAAATCAATTAAAAATGAAGGCTTTAAAGTTTTGCTCGTTGATACTAATCGAGAAAATATAACTGAAGCTAAAATGGAGGAGTTGCCCGCTTTTTACGCCAATATTCTTTCAGAGCACTTGTTGGACCAAGTTGATGTTTCTGATATAGGAAGAGTTTTAGCTCTAACTTCTAACGATGAAATGAACTCCCTATCTTGCATTAATCTGTCAGAGACTTTTGGTCGTTCTCAAACCTTTCAATTATCTCCTCAAGATAAGGGCAGTAATTTAAAAGAAACTGTTCCTCAGCATTTGAGAGGAAGACCTTTGTTCAATCGTCGTGTTAATTATAATTTTCTTCAAGAGCATTTTGAGAAGGGAGCAACTATTAAAAAAACCACTTTAAGCAAAGAGTTTACCTATAATGATTTTCAAACTTTGAATGGAGAGTCTGCAATCCCCTTATTTTTAATAACAAAACCTGGAGAATTGCAAGTCTTTAATGGAGATGACCCACTGTATCCTAAGGCTGGACAAACAGTAATTAGTTTGGTTCTCCAGGTTCCAACGAATCCAGCAATCTCTGAAATGAAAATAAGTAGTTTCTAGGATTTTTATTGAAAAAAGAGTTTAATAAGCAAAACTCATTCACGTGTTTATTTAGCTTTGAATCCGTTTTTAATTTTTTGATATCTGTATAAACCATTCTAATGTTGGTATTTCCCATAGATATTCGAGAAAATGGCGAATTTCAGTGAGGTAAATTAGTAGGTTTCACATATAATTTATACATGCTAATACTTAGATATATATAAAATAAAGGTATTGTTATGGATTATCCTGCCTGGATTGTTGGTGGAGTTGGGCCCGGATGGGTTATTGGATTAATTGCTACTTTTCACGTTTTAATTTCTCATTTTGCAGTTGGTGGGGGTATATTTCTCCCGGTTACAGAGGCATGGGCAAGAAAAAATAATAGAGATGATGTAATCGATTTTCTAAAGAAATTTTCGAAGTTCTTTCTAATTCTTACCAATGTTTTTGGTGCAATTTCAGGAGTTGGTATTTGGTGGGCAATTGGTCTAATTAGTCCTCAAGCAACCGCATCTTTAATCCGCTTATTTACCTTTGTTTGGGCCGCGGAATGGGCAGTATTTCTTGTCGAGATAATTTCTTTGATTTTCTATTACTACGGATGGGAAAGAATGAAACCCGCTACGCATCAAGCTGTTGGGTGGATATATGCAGTAACTGCTTGGCTTAGCCTTTTTACTATAAACGGAATTTTGACCTTCATGCTTACTCCTGGTGGATGGGCTGAAAGCGGGAGTTTCTTTCAAGGATACTTCAATCCAGGTTTTTGGCCTTCTTTAATAGTAAGAACTTTGGTCTGTATTGCTTGTGCTGGAATATATGCAACATTCGTAATTAGTAAAATGGATGAAAAAAGTAAGTTTCGAAAAGAATTACTTGCTTATACTAGCTCTTGGTTAGTACCAGTTTATGTACTATTAGGCTTGTCCTTACTGTGGTACTTTAGCGTTCTGCCTGGTCCTATAATGGAAAGCCTACTTTCTGGTATCTCAGGTGGAGTAGGAGCTGCAGCCCAAGGAAATATGATGGTTGTGAGTAGAATTGCTTTACTATGTTTAGTTGCAACTGTAACAACGGGTTTAGCCTTTTTTGTAAGCGCTTATTTAAATCCTAGAGAATTCACAATTAGGAAATCTGCAATTCTTTTGGCAAGTATTGCTATTTTTGTTACTTCTTTCGAGTACACAAGAGAAATGCTCAGAAAACCTTATGTGATAAGAGATTTTATGTTTTCAAATGGAGTTCCTTTGAAGGCAACGATGGAGCAGCCTTTAGAAAGAAGTTTTACTAAAGAGATGAGATTTAAACCGAAGGATTCTTCCCTAGGAGAACAAATGTTTGTTGGTCAATGTATGAGTTGTCATACTATGGATGGCTATAGATCTTTAAGCAAACGTTTATCAGGTAGAGATTCTGAGTCAATCTATCAATTACTTTTGGTAATGCAGAAATCACCTGAGGAAAACCCTTATCACAAAGTAATGCCGCCGCTTATTGGAACAGAAGAAGAGCTAAGAGCTTTGTCTGATTATCTTTACGAATCAATAAAATCGATAGAAAAAGAAAAGGGATATACTGGGTCTAACGCTGCTCACGCTGCTTCGCACTAAGACTATTTAATTGTTTTATTTGAATTTTTTGATTTACTTCTGTAGTTTCATCATCTTCATCGTTTACTAAGTCGGATTTCCTTACAAGAACGTCCAATAAAGATATTATGGAGTCTAGCTTTGCATTCATAAGCTTTATTGAGTCAAATATTTCATTCATGACGATGATGTTAAAAACAGTTATTTGTACCTAATTAATAGACTAAAGTTTTTACTACAGTTTTTTTGTTTTTCTTGCTTTTGTAATACTTTTATAATGTTTTCAGGAGTTGATTTCTCTGTGACTTTTATAGAATGTCGAGACTCAGAATATTTAATGCCCTTTTATTTTAATTTTGATAGTTTTGAAAATTTTTAAAAATATCTGTTGACTTTTATTGTGATTTTCAATATCATCTTCAGAGCTGAAATAACAAACTCAATATAAATGGTGTTTTAACTATTAGTTGTTTTGTTTTCAGATCTGAAAACTGAAAGCTGCGTATAAATTTTGTGAAATATTTAGAAATCATTTTCTTGATTTCTAAAGTCTAGTCTAATTTGTTAATTTCAATATTTGTTAATAAACATTTAAGCTACTAAGAGCGCATAGTGGATACCTTGGTATCAACAGCCGATGAAGGACGCAAAAAGTTGCGATAAGCTGTGGGGAGCTGCTAATAAGTGTCGATCCACAGATTTCCGAATGGGGAAACCCGTCTGAAGTCATTTTCAGTCATCATATACTGAATACATAGGTATATGAAGGGAACCTGGTGAATTGAAACATCTTAGTAACCAGAGGAAAAGAAATCGAATGAGATTCCGTTAGTAGAGGCGATCGAAAGCGGAATAGCCCAAACCCTAGAATTTCTAGGGGGTTGTAGGACCGCGATATGGTAATAAAAAATTTAGCTGAATAACTTGAAAGGTTAACCAAAGAAGGTGACAGTCCTGTAAGCGGTAAGTTTTTTATGCCTAGCGGTACCTGAGTAGCACGGGGCACGTGAAATCCTGTGTGAAGCTGCGGGAACCATCCCGTAAGGCTAAATACTGTTGATAACCGATAGTGAACAAGTACAGTGATGGAAAGGTGAAAAGAACCCCGGGAGGGGAGTGAAATAGAACATGAAACTGTGTGCTTACAATCTGTCAGAGCCCTATGCTTGCATGGGTGATGGCGTTCCTGTTGAAGAATGAGCCGGCGAGTTATATTCAGTGGCAAGGTTAAAACGTTAATAGTTGGAGCCGTAGGGAAACCGAGTGCGAATAGCGCGTTGAGTCGCTGGGTATAGACCCGAACCTGCGTGATCTAACCATGGCCAGGTTGAAGCTTGAGTAAAATCAAGTGGAGGACCGAACCGACTAAAGTTGAAAATTTAGCGGATGAGTTGTGGTTAGGGGTGAAATGCCAATCGAACGCAGAGCTAGCTGGTTCTCCCCGAAATGTATTGAGGTACAGCGTTAAGACAAAGCTTACTGGAGGTAGAGCACTATTTCGGTGCGGGCGGAGAAATCTGTACCAAATCGAGTTAAACTCCGAATTCCAGTGTAGTGTTTCTTAGCTAGTGAGGCAGTGGGGGATAAGCTTCATTGCCAAGAGGGAAACAGCCCAGACCACCAGCTAAGGTCCCTAAATTGTAACTAAGTGGTAAAGGAGGTGGAGTTGCTAAGACAGCCAAGAGGTTTGCTTAGAAGCAGCCATCCTTTAAAGAGTGCGTAATAGCTCACTGGTCGAGCGACTCTGCGCCGAAAATTTATGGGGCTATGTTACATACCGAAGCTGTGGAATTACTATCGTAATTGGTAGGGGAGCGTTCTGTTGTAGTGTGAAGCAATATCGTAAGAAGTTGTGGACGAAGCAGAAGTGAGAATGTCGGCATGAGTAGCGAAAACGTTGGTGAGAATCCAACGCACCGAAAACCTAAGGGTTCCCATGGCAGGTTCGTCCGCGTGGGGTAAGTCGGGACCTAAGGCGAGGCCGAAAGGCGTAGTCGATGGATAACAGGTTGATATTCCTGTACTGATGAAAAACTGTTTGACCATAGTCGGGACGCAGTAAGTTAATTATCGAGGATTATTGGATTTCCTTCTAAGCGTGTAGATAGTTCTTGTAGGCAAAACCGCAAGAATGTTTAATTGAGGCGTTATGGGAACTGGCTACGGCCAGGACGATGATGATACTAAGCTGCCAAGAAAATCGGCGATGTTAGGTTTTAATCACCCGTACCGTAAACCGACACAGGTGGGTAAGTTGAGTATACTAAGGTGCGCGAGATAACTCTCTCTAAGGAACTCGGCAAAATGACTCCGTAACTTTGGGAGAAGGAGTGCCTATTATTGTGATTGAAACTTGCGTTTATGAGCAATGGTAGGTCGCAGAGAATAGTTCCAGGCGACTGTTTACCAAAAACACAGGTTCCTGCTAACTCGAAAGAGGATGTATAGGAGCTGACGCCTGCCCAGTGCTGGAAGGTCACGGAAGTTGGTTAGGGGTAACCCGAAGCTAGCGACCCAAGCCCCAGTGAACGGCGGCCGTAACTATAACGGTCCTAAGGTAGCGAAATTCCTTGTCAGGTAAGTTCTGACCCGCATGAATGGCGTAACGATCTGGAAACTGTCTCGGAGAGAGACTCGGCGAAATTGACATGTCTGTGAAGATGCGGACTAGGCGTGCCAGGACAGAAAGACCCTATTGAGCTTTACTGTAGGCTGGAATTGGGCGCGGTTTTAAGATGCGCAGGATAGGTGGGACCCTTTGAGATTCAAGTTTCGGCTTGGATGGAGGGAACGGTGAGATACCACTCTTCTTGAAACTTCGTTCTAACTTTGTTCCATGAATCTGGACAAAAGACAGTTCCTGTCGGGCAGTTTGACTGGGGCGGTCGCCTCCCAAATAGTAACGGAGGCGTGCAAAGGTTCCCTCAGGTTGTTTGGAAATCAACCATTGAGTGCAAAAGCATAAGGGAGCTTGACTGTGAGAGAGACATCTCGAGCAGGTACGAAAGTAGGCTTTAGTGATCCGACGGTTCCGCATGGAAAGGCCGTCGCTCATCGGATAAAAGTTACCATAGGGATAACAGGCTAGTCTTCCCCGAGAGTCCATATCGACGGGAAGGTTCGGCACCTCGATGTCGGCTCATCGCATCCTGGGGCGGTAGTACGTCCCAAGGGTTTGGCTGTTCGCCAATTAAAGCGGTACGTGAGCTGGGTTCAGAACGTCGTGAGACAGTTCGGTCCATATCCGGCACGCCCGTAAGAGATTTGAGAGGATTCTTCCTTAGTACGAGAGGACCGGGAAGGACTCACCTCTAGTGTACCTGTTGTTCCGCCAGGGGCAAACGCAGGGTAGCTATGTGGGGAGCGGATAAACGCTGAAAGCATCTAAGCGTGAAGCCCACCTCAAGATAAGATCTCTCACTGGGTTAACCAGGTAAGATCACAGGTAGATTACCTGTTTGATAGGCTACATGTATAAGCACAGTAATGTGTTCAGCAAAGTAGTACTAATTGATCGAGGGCTTATTTTTTATTAATAATATTAAGTTCTCAGGTTCAACTATATATTTCACTCTTTTACGCATGTATACGCAGCTTTCAGTTTTTTTTCATATTCGCTAATCAAATATTAATTATTTGTTACTACTTAATCATCATTCATCTAAAATAAATTATCTTTAACTAGCGTTAAGCTTTAAACCATAATATTAATTTTTACTTAATTATGGTTTTTTGAGCATTGTGTTGAGATCAGTTGAATTATCTACTTCAAGACAAGTTGAATTACCGACTCTAAGACAAAAAGCGCTGAAGAAGATAATTCCATCATTCCAGCGGGATCGTTTACCGCCTAAGGTTATAGAAAAGATCGAAGCAGCAACCTTTTTTGATGTGGATCCTTATGAAGGCTTAATAAAACTAGTGAGGAATTTGAAAGAAGAATCCTTGGGAGTAATTCAAAAACTTGAAAATTTTAATCTTTCTCAATTCGCTTCAGAAATTAACAGGGAAAAAAAGTCTTTTGAAGTTGATCAACCTAATTTTTTTGAAGATGATATTAAAGAGATTAGACGTTTAATAAACATGGCAAAAGGTAGATTGGTCTGCTCAATAGGTTCTAAAGAGAATCCTCATGATTTTGATAGTAAAGTTGCTAATTACTCTCAATCAATTTTAATGGGACAAGGGTTATTTAATGACAAAATTGAAATACTTAGTACTATTTATGATAATAAGTGTGAAGAAAAGAAATTTTATCAAGATCAATTAAGTTCTTTAAGGACCGTACTTGCGATAGTAAACAGTGGCTTCTCACAATGTAAAACCTCAAACAGTGGAGTAATTTCTCTAGATTCAAATTATCTTTTCACAAATGTAGTAGAGCAATACAATTGGGGAGAATCCTTTTGTGATTTACGCAGGATAAGCTCCAAAGAACTTTTTGCTATTCAAGGTTTAATTAATGAAAAAATAATCTATCTTTCAGATTTTTTGACGAAAAATGAAGAAATCCTAATTTCGTATCAAAATTATATCAATGCTCTTAGTAGTGAATTTGCTGAAGTTTGGAATAAAACTTTATTCCACCAAGACAAACATGTATTATGTTCTGCAATTGAAAAGTTGAGAAATAATTTAAGTGCTGAAATTTCTGATAACCAAATAGAAATTAATGCTTATTGGGGGGATTATAATGATTCTGATTATGAATCTTTTATTTCTTTTTGGGAAGATTATCAGCTGAAAAAAGATATAGAGGGGATTCAATGCTTAAATGAATATTGGGAAAAAACTTTAGAGCCTTTCTACTCGAGGTTAACTGATTATGAAAAAACTTTTTTTCATAATACTTCTCAAGAAGAATTAGAGGAGTTAAACCTTGAATTGAGCAGTCAGTACAATTCTCAAATGGAAAAGTTTCGAAAAGAATTCGAAGATATAATAAAAATTTTGCCAGAAGAACTTGGAATAAAACTTGATTTTGATGAATCAACTGCTAATGATATTACTACTTATCGAGAAATTATTAGTACTTGGGTAGATGACTTTAAGAAACTTGCTCGAGCTTCAGAGGCAGGTACTAGAGATCCCCAAGAGTTGAAGTTGAAGTATACGGAAGTTTGTGCATTACTTACTTCTTTAGATAGCGGTGTTTATGATAAATTTTACTTTCTTCTGAAGTCACAAGAGACATTGAAAAAGTTAAGTGACTCTATGAAGTTATGCAATCTTGAAAAAGAAAAGTTTGTTACTGCGAAAAATGAAATTGTCTTCTGGAAAAAGATGGCTATTTCATTTAATCAGTTTAATGGAAATATCCTGGAAGATAATCAAGAAGTTAGTGCGAAGGTACTTTCTGAAATTGCTAAACATAAAAATCTCCCAAGTAACAAGAACTTAACGACAACAGAGGGAGATAATATGTCCGAGATTCTTAATAGTATATATGTGAAAAAAACTGCAGAGTATGAATCTCAAAAAGACTTATATAATCGGCAAGTAGCTATTTATGAAAAATTGCTGAAAATTTCACGGGAGAATGACTTTATAAGACTAAATTTAGAAAATTCAATCCTCCGTTCTAAGCTTCATATCTATAATGAAATTCTAGATATTTTAAATCCTGAAGAAGACAAAAAAGTTCATCTACTTCAACAAAAGCTGCAAAATCTGGAACAGGTTGTTGATAAATTAGAGAGAGAATTAACTTCTCTTAGGCGTTTGAGTGGTGAATTGGTAAAAAATAACTCTGAAAACTCAAAAGTTAAATCAGTTGCAAGTTCTATAAATACTGGGTTTCAGAATCAACTAAATACTTTAAAAGCTCAATTGGCACAAATTATGAAAGCGCAACCATTTTTTATTGCTAGCCTGGGTTCTGGGTTATTCATTGCGTTGGGGGTAATGATTTCTAATTTGGTTAAAATGTTTTCTCCTTCTTCAGTTAACAATACGTCTTCTATCAGTGGATTAACAACTATGCCTCCTAGCTTCAACCAAAGTCAGAACCATTGAATAGATTGAGAACTTTAATAATCAATTTTTGGCAAAATAATCTTTAAAACGACTTGACGGATTATCTGCGTATAGTTATTATTTTTATTAAGAAAAGAATAAATTTCGTTTTTATAAGAGTTAGTTGTTAATTATTAATTTTATAAGTTAAGGAGATATATGGGAATTCGTGAAGTAGCAGGAAACAGTGTTAAGCAATTTGTAAAGAGCCATTCAAAAACAATTCAAGTACAAAAAAAAGGATTGAATGTTTCTGATGTTCCTGATGATAGGGATTCTACAAAATACTTTATTGATTCTGGTTCAAAGATTACAACATTACAGAAGGAAATTGCTCCTCTTAACTCTAAGAGGCAGCAATTAAAAGCAGAAAAACGCTCTTTGGAAGATAAATTAGAAAAGTCTGCAGATGATAATGAAATTGCTTCACTAAAAGAAGCTATTTCAGAGATGCAAAATGAAATAGCTTCTAATCAATCTGAAATTGACAAAGTTTTTGGAAAAGAAGAATATCTTGAATACTTTAATGGGCAGTATTGCCTTGTTCCTGCTGTTGACAGATTCACTTCATTGAAGGATCCAAAACTTTCTGAGGCATTAGGTGATAAGTATGAGCAGGAAGTAAATAAAGTTAGTAAATTTAGCAGTACTGTAACTGGATACGCTGTAGTTAATGGATATTTGTATGCTTATAAAGACGAAAGAGAGAGTGGAAGTGGAAAAGAAATTCAGTATCTAGGGAAAGAAACAGGCCCTAACAATTTTAGTAGTAATGAATTGATGTACCAATTACGGAAACAGACTGTCTTATATAGAATGCCAGAAGGGGGGAATCAGTCAGTTCCTCTTAAATACAATGCTGAAGGAGAAAAAGTAGGAGGAGGTGGCCTTTATGCTGCTAGAGAAGGACAGGAACCTTTATCTGAAATTGCCAAGGCTCATGTGGATTTGCAAAATACAACACCTCTTTTGTTAAAACAGATTGAAGATCAGATTGACATACTGAACAAATCAATTAATAAATATGGTTTGGAAGAACAAAATGCCGATGAGCAGATAAAAAGCTTGGAAAAACAGAAAGAAAAGCTAAAGAATTTTAAAGATGAAGTTTTTGCTTTTCTAGAAAAATATAATTTTGAAACTAAAGATATAACTATTAATCTTATTAATGACAATTTGGGTAAATTAGAAGCTCATCAAATAGCGATTTTCGTAGACAATCCAATTGTTAGTGAGTATAAACAGCTTTTGAAGCAATTTAATGAAGTTTTCAAAGTAGGTAAAAGTAGTCTTAATGGTTTATTGGTAGAGAATACTAAACCTGACGCTAAGTTTCAATCTGAATTCCAGAAAATTTGTAGAGGTGTTGAGGCCCTAGATAGTCTAGAAAGTCTTAAAAAAGTACAACAAAATCTTATGGATTATATATCGACAAATGGAGAGGGTATTGACAAAAAATTGAAAGCATCATTTGACTTTTTATCTGTGCAATTGAATACTTCTATAGATCTATACAATCAATTGAGAGATTCTTCTGCAGGTGGAACTGCTGGAAAATATAAAGAATTCGAAAATGATTGGAATTCTATTCGGAACTATTTAAGAGAAGGTAACCAGAATTATGTCTTAGTGAATGATCTTAAGTTAGATACTTTAAAGCATGATTTCCTCACAGAGAAGAATTTTGATGATTGTCATGCTGTTCAATATATTGATATCCAACTCAAAGATGCTGGGAGTTCTAAAGAAAATGCTTCTATGAAAAGAATTGATTCTGAAGATAAATTAGCAGGATCCATTGAACGGAGGGGTCAATTGCAAGCACAACTGATTGAAGATGCTAGAGAATTAGATTTAATTAATGAAGAGGAATATATAAAATATAATGCTTATGTCGATGTTCACAATGGAAACGATGACTTTGCAAATGCTCCAGTATTTCAGCTTTTAGAGGAGCAAGTAAATAACTTGGAATCTTCTATCAACGAAATTAAAAGAGAATTCAGCCAAATTAGCAATTTTCAGGAGATTTTTGAAGATGAGGTGAACGGAATTGTTCAGAAACAAATAAGCGAGATAGTTCAAAGGTCCGATTCAGGAGAAATAGTTGTAAACCCTGGACAGACTCTTACTAGTGAGCAACAACAAATTTTGCAAAACATTGAGAGCATTTTAGAAACATCAGAAGGCAAGAAGATAACTAGTTTAGATGAATTAACTAAGGTGATTACCAATCAAATTCAAGAGGGCAAATTCCCTGAATTTGACAAATACATTCAATCTCAAGTCTCAGAGCAATATAGACAAGGATTAGATACTTTAAAAGATACTATTACTCAACTAGCCAATAATGGTAAGCTAACTCAGGAAACTGCTGATAAGTTGAATAACTTTATAGGTAGTGCTCAGGACGCTCAAACAATCCAAGGGATTCAAACTGCAATTACGGATATTAAGAGCACATTATCTAAATATGATGCAGAAATACAAGATCTAAAGAAACAAAATGAAATCTTATGGTCTGAAAGTGATATTGGGAAGTTTGCAACCACACTTTTAGGAGAATTTCATGGGCTTTCGTCCTACAATCCTGGAGATTGGGTTAGTTTAGCCAAAAATGTCGAAAATGATATTAGACAAGACCTTAGTATAGAAGACATAAATCTCGGCTCTATTGATATTGTTAATTTGATTAAAGATTCTATTTTTGCAGCTTTGAAAAAGAATCTACCTAATTCTGATAGTTTGGACGAAGCAGCTTTACAAAGGGTTGTAGATAATCTCATTGAGAATGATCCTCATATGCGTATTGCAGGGCTTGCTATGAATCAGATTGCGCTTGCTGCTTCACAGAATCACAATGCTTCAGAGATTCAAGCTTTGCGGAGTCAATTGGGAAGCGAAAAGACCAAAGTAGAAAATGCCGAAACTAAAGCAGAAGCCGCTAGAAAAGAGGCTTCTGCTGCGAAAACAACTGTTGATGGTTTTAAGTCAGAAGTTGAGGATTTGAAGAAAGCTTTGAAGAATAATCAATGGATTGCTGCTGGGGCAATTGTTCTATCAATATTGGGTTCTGTAATTGCTTATGTGATGGGAACGAATGATCAAACTCCTCCCGGGAATAATACAACTGTAGTCACGGGAACTTCTGATTCTTATAGAAAAGCTGCTGCTGCAGGTACTAACTAAATTAGCGTCTTGATAATAGAAACGTTGTTTGATTACTTATCAGACAACGGATTCAGCTCCTGATTGGAAGGTGCTTTCTCCATAATATGATATTTATAGAAAACCAAGGCCTATTAAGTACAAAGGCTTAATCAATTTATCATTTTATAGTAAATTAAGTTAATAAGCACACATTCTGAGGATGTGTTTATCAAGTTTTTTATGAAAAGGAATATCTGAATTGTCGGAACGAATACTCCTTTTGAGGTTAGCCCACTGAGGCTCAGACTTATTCAAATCTGGAGAGTATTTTGGTTG
>JASJDU010000041.1 GCA_030065015.1 Candidatus Caenarcanales bacterium
CATCGGACTTTCCTTCCTGAGTATTTACGATAATCGTAATCTCTCTTTCTTTCTGTCCGTTATACTGGATCAACTCCAGGTTTACTGAACTTGAAGAAACATAACCTGGCAAAATAATATTTGAACTAGTGTTATTTTGTTGCTCTTGAGGACTTGTTTGTGTTGCTGGACTGTGCAACCTAAGAGTCCTGGGAGTATTAGCAATTACTCTCATATTTATAAATCTCTAAATCTTAAATTTTTATAACGAATGTTAAATATTTGTTAATACTATTTTAATCCCTTTTGAATCTTCAGTCAAGCTTACATGTGAAAACAAAGCAAATAATACGGATCAATCTGAAAATTCCTAACTCTTAATTCGCTCGATTATAAAAGAGTAGATAATGAAGATTCTTGTTTACGCATCTTTTTATCGGCGCCTTCTAAAACTTTTACAATTTTATAGCCCTCAAAGCCATCACTCAGAGGTGTTCCTCCTTTTTTAACACAATCAATAAAGTGCTCAACTTCGCGCCTCAAAGGTTCTTCATTAGAGTAAACAGGTTGTTCAATAAATAGCTGTCCATCGGGCAAAACGCTGTACAATTCAAGCTTTCTTTCCCCACGGGTATCATTAATAACTGCGGATTTTTTACTACCGTTCACTGTAAGAAGGCATTGTTTTTGAGGGTCTATCCAACTGTTATGAATATGTGCACAAATACCTCCTTTAAAACATACATCCAGATGTGCAACATCAATTACTCCGTCTTCAGAGGTGGAAAAGCCATTTGCATCAACCAGCTCTATTGAGTGGTTATCCAGAATATAACTGATCATAGACATGTCATGCGGTGCTAAGTCCCAGATAACATTGCTGTCCATCCTGGTTAGGGCAAAGTTTCTTCTATCGCTGTTTATAAAGCGAATATCGCCCAATTCCCCTTGAGAGATTAGGTCTCTTAATTTGTTAACAGCTGGATGGTATAGCAACAAATGTCCCACCATTAAAGTCAAGTTGGATTTATTTGCTAAGTCGATTAACTCTTTTGCCTCTTCTTCTGTTTTCGCTAAAGGCTTTTCAACATAAACGTGCTTTCCAGCTTCAAGAGATTTCTTCGCTAATTCGTGGTGAGTAGTACTAGGAGTTGAAATGACAATCGCCTGGATCTCGTTATTTAAAATTAAGCTATCGAAAGAAGATGTAAGCTTTACAGTCGGAAACTTACTTGCAATTTTATCCAAGGAAATCTGACTGGTATCACAAACAGTGTGTAAAACTCCAACTTGAATTAAATTTCTGATGAGGTTTTCTCCCCATCTTCCAGCTCCAGCTAAACCGATCAATTTTATTATTAAGCTCGAATGTTATGAATGCGTTTTCCAAGAATAACATAAAAAGATTAGACAAAATATCCCAATAAAATAACAAAATGGCAGTAAGCCTTTGCCACTACCATTTTGTTAATGCAATTTGTACTGAGGAATTCTTAAACGTTTTCTCTTAGGTTTTTACCAGCAGAAAAACTTACAACGTTCTTTTCAGGAATTTCCATTTCTTCACCAGTTCTAGGGTTTCTACCTTTTCTAGCTTTACGTTTTTTCACCTTAAAGGAACCGAAGTTTGCTATGCTAACTTCTTCACCTTTGGATAAGGATTTGTAAATAGCATCCAAGGTAGCGTTTAAGCTTTTTTCAGAATCTTTCTTGGTAAGATCTGAAAGCTCTGCTATTGCATCTATTAATTCTGATTTATTCAAGGCTATTTCTCCGACAAGTCTTAACTAATTGACTTATTCAAATCCAATCAATCATAAAGGTCCAGATCCCCAGATTGAGTTGGGACTAAAAAACATTAAATCATTTTTGTCTGTATTAGGCAATCCTCAAGACACAATACAAAATATTGTTCATGTTGCGGGAACAAATGGCAAAGGCTCAACTATAGCTTTTTTAGAATCATTGTTAACAAACCTAGCTTTTAAAGTTGGAAAGTATACAAGTCCTCATTTAATAAATCTAACCGAACGCTACCAAATTAATGGAGAACAAATCACAAAAGAGAAATTCAATAGTCTATTTAATGCATTGAGCAAATATTCACAATTTGCAACGCTTACTCACTTTGAAAAACTAACCGCAATAGCGTTTCAATATTTTGCAGAGCAAAATGTCGATTTACTTTTACTTGAAACGGGTTTAGGAGGACGTTTGGATGCTACCAATTGTATTAAAAAACCGATTTTGTCTCTAATTACCAATATTGGCCATGATCATCAGGATTTTTTAGGTGATACTCTTCAAGAAATTTCTAAAGAAAAAGCAGGAATCTTGAAACCTAATATTCCATTTATGACTACTGCAAAAGGGATTTCTCTAGAGGTTATTGTTTCTCAAGCTCAAAGAATACACTCTCCCCAAATTGAATTAAGAAAATTCATATTGGATAAAACCAAGCTAGGTTTAAAGGGTTCTTATCAAGAGGGAAATGCACAGTTGGCATTAAATGCCTTTAAATACATTCATGGTTTATTGAATCCTCAATTACCTTTTAAAGAAGATAGTTATATCGAAACAGCGATTTATAAAACTCAAAATTGGCCTGGAAGATTTGAAATCAGACAATTGAAAAACAAGAACATAATTCTTGATGGTGCACACAATAAAGAAGCCGCAAATGGTTTAAAACAATCACTAGATGAGTATTTCCCAAAAGAAAAACGTATATGGCTTTTAGGATTTTTGAAAAATAAAGATTATCGAGAGTTTTTAAACCAAGCAGTTCAAAAAGAAGATTCGGTTATTTTTACTTTCGCTGATACAGAAGTTAACAGTGTTGTACCTAAGGACCTGGTTATTGCTTCCAGTCAAATTATTCAAAACATTAAAATATCTACAAATAGCGAAATCCGTGAAGCTTTTGAGTCAGCGAAAAACCAATTACTAAAAGAAGAACAAAAAACCATTTTAGTTGTTTCTGGCTCTTTATATTTGGTTGGTAAAGTTATGGAGCTTATAAGCGAGAGTGAAGATTAAGCTGTAATTTTATTTAATTATCTTGAGATGTTTTTTTAGCTTGACTAGAAGAAGATTTAGATAAATTATTTTTTGTTAATTTACTTTTCTTCGATCTTCCTTCTGACGGTTTATTTTCAATACTGTTAAATAACATTTTTTCATCATCAACAGTTTGTAGATTAGATATTTTACTGTCAAGAACGGACATATCATAATCCGATGACGGTGAAGTGAATACTTCTCTAAGTTCTCCGGGAGCAAATAATAAATTTATGCATAAATATATACTCAGAATAACTAAAAATGTAATAAAAATAATAAAGGGTGAAACAATCCTTTTACCTTCAAACCAAGAAGCATCAACATTATTACCCCAAAAAACTTTAAACTCTTCTGAAGGTGCTATTGAAGAAATCTTTTGTGAAGAATCTTTATTTAAGCTTTTCTTCTGTTTTCCATTCGAAGAATTATTGGACAAAGATGCCCCAACAATCTGCCCTGTCTTGTTTGATGGTTGCCTGCTATATCTCGAATGTGAACCAGAAGACATGAACTTCGAACTTAAAAAGGGTTTCTTGCTTTAGATATAACTAACTCTAACTTAATTATCTAAGATTTGGATTATTGACATCTGAGTACTATCACCTCTACGCTTAATAGTCTTAATAATCCTAGTATAACCACCTTGTCTATCAGCCAATGGTTTTGCTCGATCAAGAAGAGAGGAAACAATATCAGAGGCTAAATCTTTTCTAATGAGTCTAATATAATGGAGTTTGTGAGCTGGATCCGATGCTGCTAAAGATTTTTTAGCTTTAGTTATAATTTTTTCAATGAATGGCCTTAAAACTTTTGCTTTAGTAAGGGTTGTTTGAATATGACCATTAATAATTAATTCTCTAGATAAAGATCTTAAGAGAGCTTTTTGTTGATCTTTCGCCCTTCCTAGAGTATTTCTCTTCAATCCATGTCTCATTATTGATATTCTCCAATTCTAACTTTTTAATTAATGCAACTCAAACTATCTCAAAATCATACCAAAGGGGGGCGGGTTAAAAGAGCCACCAGCTGGGCTTACTGCAGTTTTTTGCCCGGAAGAAGGACTCCCTTGATTTGCCCTCCTTGGATCATCTGCTAAAAAGAAACCTTTATCATTTAAAGTTTGAATAACTTCTTCCGCAGACTTTTTACCAAAATTCTTAATACCCATCAACTCATCAGTTGTCATATCTAGGATATCTTGAAGTGTATTTTTATTAGCTCTCTTTAAACAGTTATAAGCTCTAACAGAAAGATTAAGAGTTTCTATTCCTACATTAGAATAATCTTCAACTACTTCTGGTTCTTCTTCTTGGAGAGGAGCTTGAGGAAGACCTTCTCCTGATAACGCTAAGAATGTATTGAGTTTTCTTACTAAGAGCTTGGCTGCTAAACTAATAGCTTTTTCTGGATCAATACTTCCATTGGAGACCATCTCCATAATGAGCTTTTCATATTTATTTGTAGACGGTTCGCTGGATTCACCAATTCTAATTTGCTCAACTTTATAAGAGAACCTCTTTATTGGCATAAATGATGAATCAATTGGAATAACATCAATTGCTTTATTGAGTAGTATTTGTTCTTCTGCTAGAACATAGCCTTTTCCTTTTGTTGCTGTTAGTTCTGCAACAAAGCTTCTCTCTTCTGTAACTGTTGCAATATGTTGTTCTGGATTAACAATTTCAACACCAGCTGGAAGGATGAGATCTTTACCTTTCACTTGCCCAGGTCCTTGAAAATCAATTTTTACGGTAAATATTTCTTCAATATCAGTTTGAAAAACAAGCGATTTAAAGTTGAGAATAATTTCAACAATATCTTCTGCTACTCCCTTCATTGTAGAAAACTCATGAGTAACACCCTCAATTTGTGCACTGGTTATGGCAGTTCCTTCAAGATGAGAAAGACAAATCCTTCTAAAAGTATTGCCTAAAGTAATACCGAAACCCCTCTCTAATGGTTCCACTTCAAAATATGCGAGTATGCTTCCGTCTTCTAGTTTCTTAGTCTCTGTGCACTTAATTGATGTTTCCATTTTTTTCTCCTAAAAGTTACTAATTAACGTGTATAGTTGGCCAAAAGTGTTTTTATACTCTTCTTTTCTTTGGTGCCCGGCAACCATTGTGAGGAAC
This sequence comes from Candidatus Caenarcanales bacterium, assembly GCA_030065015.1. Taxonomy (GTDB): domain Bacteria; phylum Cyanobacteriota; class Vampirovibrionia; order Caenarcaniphilales; family Caenarcanaceae; genus JASJDU01. The sequence goes on from JASJDU010000041.1 coordinate 5,175, forward strand.
TGGTGTCACATCTCTAATCGATTGTACTTCTATTCCTGCAGCTTGAAGCGCTCTTATAGCGGATTCTCTGCCTGCTCCAGGACCGCTAACATAAACCGCTACGGAACGCATTCCATATATCGTATAAGCTTCTTTTGCCGCTTTAGCTGCTGCCGATTGAGAAGCAAAAGGAGTACCCTTTCTAGAACCTTTAAACCCAGATGCACCTGCACTACACCAAGAAACCGTATCTCCCGAAGGATCGGTGATAGTGATTATTGTGTTATTGAATGTTGATTTAATAAAAGCTAAACCGTGGGTTATCTTATGCTTAGCTTTTTTCTTTTTGGATGCTGTTGCCATTAAATTAAAACTGAACTATTAGAAATTAAGTTTAAGCAAATACCTTGTTGGCATTTTGCAATAAATTAGACAAAGAATTTTACCAAACAATATCTACAAAATACAAATTAATTTAAGACAATCTTTTTCTTCTTCTTTCTCTTCTTTTCCCGCCTTTATTACGGCTAATTTGACCTCTTACAGGTAAACCTTCTCTATGCCTTATACCTCTATAACAACTAATACTTATGAGTCTGTGAATATGCGAATTGACTTCACGTCTCAAATCACCTTCTATTTTCAGGTTGTTATCAGAAATATACTTAACAATTTTGTTGATTTGTTCTGGGGTTAAATCTTTTGCCCTTGTATCAAAATCAATTCCTAAGTCCTTGAGAATCTTTTTGGAGGTAGAACGACCTAGTCCGTATATGTAGGTCAGTGCGACTTCTATTCTTTTATTTGATGGGATGTCAATTCCTGCTATTCTGGTCATTATTACTACTTGAATTTGTGATTAATCTTTAGCCTTGTCTTTGCTTGTGCCTTGGCTCTTCGCAAATAACGTAAAGAACTCCACGACGTTTAACAAGCTTACACTTGGGGCAAATCTTTTTTACTGAACTTCGTCTTTTCATTAGACTATATATATTAGGCCTATCAATTTTAACAATTTATAAGATTTACACAACCCCTTTATAAATAAATTTCAATAAAATTGAGAAATAGTATGGATTATTAAACTTTAAATTAATTGTTACTACCTTTTGAACTTAGTGACTTAAGAGAGTTCTACTTCCATTCTGAAGAAAGTTAAACAGATATTAATCTTTGATGAGATCAATCAACTTATTTGTTTCTGCTGGTGAAGTGTCCGGTGATAAGCATGCCGCAGAAGTAATACAATCCTTGAAGCAACAAATTTCTTCAGATGTGAAGACCAATATTTGGGGAATGGGTGGCCAAAATTTAAAAAAAGAAAATGTTGAATTAATTCAAGATTCAACTAATCTTGGTGTCATGGGAGGAGCGGATGTCATAAAAAAATTACCTTTTTTTATGAACCTAAAAAAAAGGTTAATCGAGTCTATAAGAAGAAGAAAACCGGATATTGCACTACTGGTTGATTATCCTGGACTTAATTTGCGCTTGGCAGCAGCAATAAAAAAACATGTTCCTTCTTGCAAAATCATATGCTACGTGGCCCCACAAGTTTGGGCCTGGAATTATAAAAGGATATATAAGCTTCCATCTTTAGTTGATAGGCTGTTCCCAATTTTGCCTTTTGAAGAAAATTTACATCAGGAGCATGGTACTTGCGCTAAATATGTTGGTAATCCAACGGCTTGGTCCATTGATCAAATGAATCCGGATTTTGACTCAGTAGAATTTAAGAAATCGATTGGTTTCAATCCAGATCAGCCTTTGATTGGTATTTATCCAGGTTCTAGAGAAAGAGAAATTGATTATATGTTGCCCGTTTTTTTAGAAGCTGCCAAAAATTTAAAAGAATTAAAGCCAGAAACACAATTTGTTTTGGTGAGATCCAACTCAATAAAAGAAGAAAAATTAAACAAATACTTTAAAAAGCATTCTATTTCAAAAGATTCACTAATAAAAGTTGAAAGTTATGAAAAGAATCTCTCAGTACTGAGGTCAATCGATGTTGCATGGTTAAAGTCTGGGACTGTTACTTTAGAGGCTGCTTGCTGCGAAACACCATTAATTATTGGCTATAAAGAGTTCCCTTTGTTCTGGAAAGTTTTTCTCTACTTAAGGCAAATCGATAGGATTGGTCTTCCTAATATTATTGGTGGCGGTTTTGTTTGCCCAGAACTATTACAAAACGACTGTAAAGCAGAAAATTGGGTGAGTATTACAGAAAGGTGGCTGAAGAATCCTGAGGAGCTCCAATCAATGAAAAATAATTTAAGGCAATTAGTTAAGTTACCTCTTCAACCTCAGATGAACCCAGCCGTCTACATAGCAAGAGAGATCTTAATGATTTATCAAATAGATATGACAAGTAAAAATAATGTTTTTCACATGAAAGAACAAGCTCATAAAAACAGTCAGCAAACTAAACAAGAAATCAGTTTGAATGAAAGTTTGAATAGGAAGAAAAATTAATATACAATTAAAGCAGAAACATATAAATACACTCATTACTTTGAATATATTTTTAATAAATAGAGTATGAACTTTAAACTCAAATACGATCCAAAAAGAACAATTCGTTTGAGAAAAAACGATATTCTCAATGAGTTTAAAACTAAGTTCAGTCAAATATTTTATGAGACCTTTAAAGAGGCTGAAGGAAGAATATGGTCAGACAAGGATCAAGATTTTGAATTCTTGGAAGATGTTGTAAATCAATTACAAGCCGAACTTACTCATATAAAATCAAATCTTGCTGAGAGAACAAAAGCTTGGACGAATGTAGAAAAAGTTGAATTGTCGAATAGACAAACTCTTCCGTCAAAAAACATAAAGAAAGAACCATCTTCTAGCCCTTCTTCAGATTTCGATTATATGAAAAAAAATGGCGATTCAGAGAATAAAGCGAGCTCTAATGTTTTGCCAACTCCTGACTTTGGTATTCCTCCTCAAAAACATAGCTCTCCCAAAAAGCCACTCCGTTCTTTTGAAGATGAAGATGAATTTGATTTCTTTGAAGATTAAATTTGAGTGGATTATTATCTTCATAAAAATGTAAGGTGAATGATTTCAAAATTACTCTAGAAATCCATTTCTTCACTTGTTACCTTTATAAGATAATTGTACTAATGGTGCGATATGACTTCCATCAATTGTCCCAATTGCAAAACCCTTATTCATTCAGAAGTTTCAACATGTCCCGAATGTGGCCATCCTCAGCCAGGATTCTTAGGATACTACAACTTAGTGAAATCGCTTGATGGGTATAAGTTTGCAAATTGGATTTTGTATATTTGCGGGGCAATATATTTATTATCATTAATTGTTGACCTGAAACATGTAAATTTTGGATTGAACTTTGGATTCCTGGGTCCCAGCTCCAAAAGCTTATTGTTATTCGGTGGAGGTGGATCCATTCCAATTTTTCAGTTCGGTAACTGGTGGACGATTTTTACAGCACCGTTACTGCATGCAAGTATTTTTCATATAGGTTTTAATTGTGCCTGGGTTTCACAGTTGGCACCGGTTGCATATAAATTCTATGGATTCAGCAAGCTGGTAATAATTTATATTTTATCGGGAGCTTTTGGGGCTTTTTTGACCGCTTTTGCCGGAGTGTACTTTACAGGTTTTCTCAAAGGAGCTAGTTTTTCGATTGGAGCCTCTGGGTGTGTTTTTGGACTAATGGGAGCTTTGATTAGCTGCGGTCAACAATCAGGAAGTAACTTATTGAGGAATACAATTTGGCAATATGCAATTATTGGGTTTATCTTTGGATTGTTGATGCCCAATATCGATAACTGGGCTCATTTCGGCGGATTTTTAGGAGGTTATTTATTACCTAAAATTAAGTGGCTAAGTTATAAATGCACAGAGACCGTTAACCATTATTTACTAGCGATTGGATTGATAATCATAAGCTTTTTAAGTCTATTAGCTTCAATTTACAGTGGGCTTTTCATTTGGAAGATTTTCCCAGATTTACTGCTAAACTAGCCTTTTACTGAACTACTCAAAAAACATTGTCTGCAGCAGAAACGGGACATATTTCAATTCCCGATTTATTGATAAGTATCGTTTGTATTTGGACTTTTGCCAAAATAACAAATATTTTTTTCGATCGCTTTAAACTACCCAGTGTTTTGGGAGAATTACTTACGGGTCTTGTTCTCGGGATTGCGATTCTATTCTTACCGGATAGTGGTTGGCTTGCGCAAAAATTCGACTTCATTCGCAACTCAGAAGTCTTGTTCGCTCTAGGAGAGTTGGGAATCATTCTTTTACTGTTTGAAGTTGGATTGGAAACAGAATTCAACAAAATAACTTCGGTTGGAAAAGAAGCTACGTTGGTCGCCCTAGGAGGAGTTGTTGCTCCTTTCTTATTCACTTGGGGATTTGATTACGTACTCCAACTGAATTGGTCAGTTGAATTAATACTCTTTATAGGGCTGGTCTTAGCAGCTACCTCGATTGGTGTTACAGCAAGAGTATTTCAGGACTTAAGAGTTCTGAATACTTTAAATGCTCAAGTGGTTTTAGGTGCCGCTGTTCTTGACGATATATTGGGATTGATTCTCCTTTCGGTAATCTCAGCTTTAGTTACTCAAGGTAGTGACTCGGTATCTTTACTCTCAATTTCTTTTATTACATTGAAGGCAATTGCTTTCCTTGGAATATCGATTTGGGTTGGAAGTAAAATTAGTAAAAAGGTCATTCCCCTTCTTGGCAAAATGGGTAGACAAGATCCCTTAGGTTTATCCGTTTGGATAGTTGCTTTCGGCTTCTTGCTAGCTTTTCTAGCAGATTTTGCAGGCCTAGCTCCAATTGTAGGTGCCTTTGCTGCAGGTGTAACACTCGATCGAGTAAAGTTAAAGGGACTTTTTGGAGAGACAAAATCCATTGAAGATTATATTGCTCCAATAAGAGCTGTTTTAGCGCCAATATTTTTTGTCAAAGTCGGTTTAGCAATAGATCCGTCAACAATTCTTGGAACTTTGCCACTTTTATTAACTTTAATTGCCTGCGTCAGTAAACTTGTTTCGAGCTGGATTTTCGTGCCGTTTAAAACGAGCATGGACAGACTTGTTGTTGGTGTTGGGATGATGCCTCGTGGAGAAGTTGGCTTAGTTGTTGCCGCAATTGGAAGTCAAATTGGCTTACTCAAGGCGGATTTGTATTCTGGTGTTTTGGTAGCTGTGATATTAACAACCTTGATTGCACCCCTTTGGTTACAAATATTGCTGAAACAGAAAAGGAAGGTAAGCTGAAGCTTCGCAATCTTACAAAATGGTTTTAGAGAAAGATTATGTTTGGATGAAGAGAGCTCTTCAACTAGCATCTGAAGCTTTGCCGCTTGATGTGCCAGTTGGAGCATTAATTGTGGATCGAGATAACCAAATGATTTCAGAAGCTTATAATGTAAGAGAGAAAGAAAACTTATTAACTGGGCATGCTGAAATCTTAGTGTTGGAGCAGGCTTCGAGAAAGTTGCAAAGTTGGCGTTTGAACCAATGTACTTTATATGTAACTTTAGAACCTTGTCCCATGTGTGCAGGTGCAATAGCTCAAAGCCAAATAAGTAAAGTTGTCTTCGGAGCTTATGATCTAAAACTTGGAGCTTTTGGTTCCTTTATAAACTTATCTCACCAAAAGCTAAAAGTTATAGGCGGTATTCTGGAAGAGGAATGTTCTGAATTATTGAAAAGTTTTTTTATCAGTAAAAGAGTAAAGAAAGATAAACGAAGCTAATAGGGTAATCCCGAATTCAGTGGATGCTGATTGTGATTTCTATGGGATTACCCCATTGGTATCCCCATCATAACTTCGGGTTAACTCTTGCTCAGTAAGTTGCTTATAAGCAGAACAACAGATTTTAGAGGTTAGTTACTATGTCACACAGAAATGGTGGTAATTTTTTTGAACACATGCTTGGTGGCTTGGGTGCTGGATTACTTTCATATTTTACAAGTAGATCTCAAGGTCACTATCATCATGGTTATGTCCCAAATGATTTTGATAATGGATATTATGAACCTAATGGTTTTACATGGGTAAATAACGGCTTCAATAACGGTAACGGCTTTCATAATGCTTTCAACGGTTTCAACAACGGCAATGGCTACTATTACAATGGGAATGGAATATCTCCATTCAATACAAACACCCCTCAAATGGTTTTAATTGACGGTAGAGGTGGGGTAAATAATGTCAGCGTTATTCCAGTCAATAGTAATAATGGTCTAATAAACAACAGTAACCGTACATTCATTCCAAACAACGGATTCTTTACCAATTCAAATAATGGAAATTCAAATGGACAACCTATAACAATTGGAGTTGCTGGACTGCGAGATGGTGATGAAATGACCGTTACGATTTCCAATAATGGCTTGAATGGGAACGGTCCTTATAACAATGTTCATTATCATGGTAATCACCCACATAATACCTACAATAATGGAAATTTATATCCTAGCAATGGTCTTGTTTTGATGGCTGTTTAGAATGGTAGGTTGCAAAAGAGAAATTAAACTCATCTTGGGACTATCCCAGAAAGAGTAAATAAAGTGGGTCATGTAGGATTCGAACCTACAACCAACTGATTAAGAGTCAGCTGCTCTACCATTGAGCTAATGACCCATTCAAAGGGATAATTAAACTATCTTTAGATATTATCAGAAATGAGCTTATATCTAGATAGTTAAAAATTTTTATATTTAAGGTGATGGAATATAGAAAAATTATTCACGTTGCTAAAATTATTAATAAATTCCTAAGATTTCTCAACGAATGGTTGATTTCCCACCACCAGGTAACTACACCCCTGTTTTAAGACAATACCTAGAACAAAGAGCAAAGACCGGGGATGCAATTTTATTTTTTCGGCTCGGAGATTTTTATGAATGCTTTTTTGCGGATGCTGAATTGATAGCAAAGGAGTTAGAGATTACCTTAACTGCTAGAGCCGATCAAGCTCACCCAAATGGGAAAGTGCCAATGGCTGGAATCCCGGTTAAAACAGCAGAGGCATATACTGCGAAATTATTAAAAGCTGGATTTAAGGTTGCTATTTGTGAGCAAGTTGGAGATCCAAGAGGGAAAGGCCCAATGCAAAGAGAACTGGTTAGAATTCTCACACCGGGTACTTTGATTGAGACTGAATTCATTGGAGGAGAACAAGCAAATTATCTTGCAGCAATTTTTCCGCAAAACCGTAACAAGGCTAATGGAAGCTGGGGGCTAGCCTTTGTGGATATAACCACTGCTGAACTAAAAGTCACAGAATTATCTGAGAGCCAATTATTACTAGAGCTAATAAGAATAAAACCTTCCGAACTATTGGTACCCAGCTGTAGAACCAAAGATCCTGATGGAATTTACCTTGAACAGTTGATTTTACCTGAAGATCTAAATCAAGCTGATTATTCAATCACCTCAAGAGCGGTTAATTTATTTGACTTAGAAATTGCTAAACAAAAAATTAAGGAGAAGTTTGGCGTACATTCTTTAGAAGGTTTTGGATGTGCCGATTATCAAGCTGGGATTCAATCGATTGGTGCACTTCTCGATTACCTTGATTTTACTTGCCCAGAATCCATTACGAGTTTAGATCGAATTCAAGTTTATGAAACTAGTAGCTTTCTCAAGATGGATGAGCAAACAATTAAAAACCTAGAACTTTTTGAGACTTTAAGGCAGCGTTCCAAAAAAGGCTCACTCCTCGGTTTGATGGAAGACAATGTAACCACAAAGATGGGAATCAGAAAGATGAAAGAATGGCTTTCTGCACCATCATTAGATGCAAAAGAAATCAATAACCGGCAAAATGCGGTAAGGAGATTAGTAGAGTCACAAAGTTTATTATCTAACCTCACTGATTTGTTAAGCCAAGTTACTGATTTAGAACGTTTAAACGTGAAGCTCAAAACAAATCGGTTGAATCCCAGAGAATTAGGTTGGATAAAAAACTCATTACTTGTTTTACCTGGAATAAAAGCTCTGCTCAAAGAAATTAATAACGGAAGTCTAAATTCTGTCTTGGAAGATGATAATTTGGACAACCTTTTAGAATTAGAGTTCTCTGAGAATTTAATGCTGAAAGCAAAAGAGTTGGATTATGCATTATTTGATGAATTACCCGTAACAAGTGGTGAAGGGAGAATATTTAAGCAGGGCTATAGTCAAAAGCTTGATGAAATAAGAAAAACCGTTGAGGAAAATGATAGTTGGCTTATAAATTATGAGAAGTCTGAAAAAGAAAAAACTGGCTGTAAGTCATTAAGAGTTACCTTCAATAAAGCTGCTGGGTTTTATATTGAACTATCCAAAGCGAATAAGAACTTGGCACCTGGGGATTATAAAATTAAGCAGAATTTAACCAATGTAGATCGCTATATCACGAATGAGCTCAAAGAGCATGAATCTAAGTATCTTCTTGCAGAAGCAAGTCTTAAGAATATTGAACAAGAAATTTTTAGTTTTTTACGAGAGTCTTTAGCTTCTTTTTGGGAAGAGATTAAACTCATAAGTTCCCAACTTGCGAAAATTGATTGCTTATTATCATTTGCCATATTGGGAATTAAAAACAATTACTTAGCACCCAAAGTTAATGACTCTTTGAAAATACAAATAACTGAAGGTAGACATCCTGTTCTTGAAACAATGTTGCCTACTGGCTATTTTGTGAGTAACGATTTGCAACTAGAGGGTAAAGGAGAGCAACAAGTTGTAATTTTGACAGGTCCAAATATGTCAGGTAAATCTACATTCATGAAGCAATCGGCTTTAATTTGCATTCTTGCACAAATTGGATGTTATGTACCAGCAAGCTTTGCAGAAATTGGCATTACGGACAGAATCTTCACGAGGATTGGAGCATCCGATGATATGAATATGGGGCAATCAACATTCATGGTTGAGATGACAGAAACCGCTTATCTACTTAATAATTTAACCGAGAGAAGTTTAATCTTGCTCGATGAAATTGGAAGAGGAACCAGCACTTACGATGGAGTTGCGATAGCGTGGTCAGTAGCTGAGCATATTGCTAAAGGTGGAGCAAGAACAGTATTTGCAACTCATTATCATGAATTGAATAATCTCTCTGATATTTTTAAGCAGGTTGTCAACTACCAAGTCTCTGTGCACGAAGGAAATGGTGAGCTTGTTTTTCTACACAAAGTAAAACCAGGTGGAGCAAACAGAAGCTATGGAATTGAAGTTGCGAGAATGGCTGGTTTACCCAAACAAGTCCTTGATAGAGCCCAAAGTATAATGTCTCAAATGAATTCAAAAGGTTTGCCTGCAAAGAGAACGGCTTTAGTTTGCGAAAGTATTGAGCAAGCTAAGTTAGAACTTGATAGGGTTATGAAATGAGATAGAAAGTCCTCCTCATTGCGTTATTAATTTATGGTCCCAATAGAACCTTCTAAAATACCCATTGATCAATCACCTGAGGTTAAACAAGGTGACTTAGAATTTAAAGAGAAGACAAAAAGTTCAAAAGTGTCCTCTCAGTTATTAAGTGAAGAAAATAAGTTTGAACAAAGCCTGAGACCAGCAAATTTGAGTGAATACATTGGTCAAGAAAGGCTAAAGCAGATCTTAAAAATAGGAATTGAAGCCGCAATTAAAAGGGGAGATAGAGCAAGTGTAGGTCATATTCTTCTTTATGGACCCCCTGGATTAGGTAAAACCTCGTGCGCTTTTCTTCTTGCAAAGTTAATTGGTTCCAATGCTCACATTTTCTCAGCTCCCTCCTTGGATAAACCTAAAGATATTGTTGGGATCTTAATGTCTCTTCAAGAAGGTGATGTTTTATTTGTTGACGAGATACATAGATTGAATAAAGTGACTGAAGAGCTGCTTTATACCGCAATGGAGGATTTCTGCTTGGATCTGTCAACAGGTAAAGGAGTATCCGCAAGAGTTACCAGACTCCCAATTCCAAAATTCGTTTTAGTTGGAGCTACTACTAAGCTCGGTAATATTGCATCACCTCTTCGAGATCGGTTTACACATGTTCATAGAATGGATTTTTATTCTAACGATGAACTAGCACAAATTGCGATTAGATCTTCCAATATCCTTGAATTTAAATTGTCGACGGAAGCTGCAACCGTTATTGCAAGTCGTTCAAGAGGAACACCGAGAATAACCAATAGACTATGTCGCCTGGTGAGGGATTATATGTCTCATAAAGACTCCCCAGTAGCAACTGAAGATATTGCCATCGAAGCTTTAAACTTATTTCAAATCGATCATAATGGTTTGGATCATACCGATAGAGCTTTGTTGAAAGCATTGATAGAGAATTATGGAGGTGGACCAGCTGGACTGGAAACTTTAGCGGTAACCTTGGGGGAAGATAGCAAAACAATTGAAGATCATTATGAACCTTACCTCATTCAATCGGGACTTTTAGAGAGAACCAGTAAAGGTCGTAAAGTAACACCAAAAGCTTATAAATTATTCAATCTCACTTCTCATCAAACAGCAAAGGTTAACCAAATCAACTTCCTTTAACCGAACATTGCCATTGATTGAAATAGCTCATACATCGGATTCTTCCTGATGTTTTCAGCAAATTGAGCAACTCCATTTTTGCCGGATTGGGTAAATGGTGAATCTTCAGAGAATATTGTGGAGATACCTTCTATCAAAGATCCAAAGACTAATGCAATTGGACCAACTGCCATACCTCCATAGACCCTTATTTTTTTCAGCATATCATCTTGTGTTAAACGTTGAATTGATTGTTTAAATGCTTTTCCGAGTGTCATACCGCTATCTCTATATTGAGCGGTTAAGTTTCCAATATTCCTTAGACTACCAGTGTACATTTGAATTGATACACCAAGGAAGGATAACCAGCTTACAACTTTAGTTGCCCAAGAAGCAGTCTTCCAACCTTTCATTTGAGCATCGTAAGCTGGTAACAATTGTTGTTGGATAAATTGTTGAGCCTCTTTTTCTGTTTGCTCATAGTAAGCAATAGCTTCTTCTTGAGTAATTTGTCCACTCTTAACCGCTTTTATTAGTTGTTCTTGCTCCATTTCTAATCTGCGATGTAACTCATCAATAATAGGCTCGAATTTTTTATTAACCGATTTCTCATGGTTTTCAATTATTAAAGATGCAACTTGGCTTATCCCCCAGAAAGCAAAGCCGATCATGTTTACCCAAATACCAAATTTATCTGCTCCTGAAGAGAATTTGAATAAGTGTTCATGTCCTTTCTTAGGTGTAAATATCTTTTCACCTAAAAAACCTGTTCCCTTAGTTGGAGTTCCATAAGATTCTTTAACTTTATTCAAAGAGCTCAAATGATTCAATGCAAAGCCAAGCATTGATAGAGGACTGAGAAGGCTAAAAGCCGTTGAAACAAAGTCATTAACTTTTCCAAAAGCATTAGATTCACCAGTTGTTAAACCTTTGAAATCAAATGCAATACCAAACATGTTCAGGATTGGAGCAACAGTATGAGAAAGAATGGTTCCCACTTTAATAAACGGAACTAAAGCTCTAATATACTGATTATTTATGTTTTTAAAATCTAAGTGATTTGCAACACTTTCAGCAATTAAGAAAGAAGAAGCTGATGTTAAGGCTGTACCACTAAGAAATGCAGCTTGTGCACCTGGTCCAATTCCCATCCCCATAAGCCCTTGCCCAGCATTGAAAAGTAATGATCCAAAGAAAGGTAAAATAGCAAAATCTCTAATTTGCCTGAAACCCGAAGATCTATGTCCCATTGCTTTAAGAACTTCGTTGAAAGAGCTGCCTTTGTTTTTTAATTCTGCTTGATGTCTCTCCTCAAAGTCTTTAAAATAGTTGATAACGTATTTCACGTCATCTATTGGACGTTCTTCTTTTTTGTTTCCTATTCCAATTCTTAAGACTTCTTTTATCTCTTTATCAGTCTTACAAGCTTTGAGTTTTTCCCAAATCTTTACAAGTTTATCTTCTCTAAAGAAAAGTCCTGGCGTAGTTGAAGCATCACTTAGATAACTAAACAACTCGTAAAAAAGAGTTGTCTCCATTGCACCTTCAGATCCAAAATGTGTGTTCACAAAATCATCTTCTGCGCTTTGAGAAGGAACTATTTTTCTTGCAATTGTTTGTGCCGACTTCTTTACAAATTTTACGAGCTTAGCTTCTTTCTCATTTGGATTATATATATTGTTGATTTGATCACCAACATAAGATAATCCGTTATTTACACCGTTTGCTGTTTGAAGATAAGCATTTAATGCTGCGTTATTTGAACTACCAAAAGCAACAATATTGTTTGCCGCATTATTTAATGCTGCTGTGTTTATTGGTCTTGTTGCAGTTACAGTCATTATTTATAGCTTAACTTTATATATTTGAAGTATTAAAAAAAGATAGTTTTAAAATTGATTTAATTATATTTTAATCTATTAATAATACTTACATACATATTCCTATTAGTCAAGTCTACATAATTTATTATTGCAATCCCTTCGAAATCACTAAGCTAAATTGGGGATATCTTTAGAGTTTATAGGAAGTCCAAAATTGATGAAATGGGGCAGACGATGGGATTCGAACCCACGATAACCAGAACCACAATCTGGGGCCTTAACCGCTAGGCTACGTCTGCCAAATGATTGAATTTTAACAGATTAGGGCCTTCTCTTGTATCCCCTTGGGAATATCAAAATTGTGAAACACCCACAAAGGAGTATAGGGTCGGAGGAAGCCCTAAGGGAGATGCTACAAAATCAAGAAGTACAAATAGATCTTTCCTACTGGAGCGGGGAAGAAGAAAATAGATTAAAAACTCTTAAACTATTGCTTGAAGGTTATAGTAATAACTGTATTGCAAAAGAGCTTAACTTTTCACTAAAAAATATTGAGTCAATTATTGCCAAACTTTTCAGAAGAAGTAGCATAATCACAAGAGGACCTCAGTCACACCTAATTAATCCACGGGCAAAGCTTCTTGCTGGTGGCGTTTGTAAAGACTGGGTTAGATATTCTGTAGAAGATAAGTCAAGAAGCAGGGAACTACTCTCCAGAAATCAATTTTTAACACTAATTCTCTGTGCTGCTGGTTGTTCCAATAAAGCAATTGCTGAATTCTTATGTATTTCCTCAAAAACAGTAGAGAGTCGTCTTAATGCTTTGTTTAACCAATTTGGTGTTAATAGTCAATCAGATAAACAAGTCAATCCGAGAATCAGATTAATTGTTTCCTCTATCAAACAAAGGGTTTTAACATCTTATTCAATAAAAGTTGCTTCAGAAATACTTAATCCAGACAGATGGGAAGAGGTAATCAAGAATAGAGAACAAATTAAAGAAAACTTCTTAAGACTTCAGTTTGAGCAAAATAGACCTTATATCTTGCAACCTGAATCATCTATCGGCGGAGCATTAGATAAGCTTCAAACTTCTCAACAACAACCCGTATATGCAATGGGAGCTCCTCAAAACCAAACTTATAATCAGCAGCAATATCAATACAATCAAATGCCGCAGCAACCTAATCAGGTACAAAAGACTAATCAAAACTGGGGATAATATTCTCTAGAGAATATTATTGAGTCTAGGTATAATTATTTATATGAAGCCCTGGACTTTTCAACAGTTGGACAAACGCAAATTCAAGAGCGAAATGCAACCATTTGATAGAGAGGGAGATTAGAAATGAAGATCTGAGAATGGCAATTTGAGTGATTAAAATATACCTCATTAGGAGTTAGGAAATTTAGAGATTTTCGAGGCCTGTTATTGATAGAGCTTATAGCAAGCTGAACATCCTGTTTTGTTAAATTAGTGAAATCAGTTTTTTTAGGGAAATATTGCCTGAGAAGTCTGTTTGTATGTTCATTAAGCCCTCTCTCCCAGGAATGATAAGGATTTACAAAATAACATTTGACTCCCAAGTCTTTGGTCATCTCTTCATGTATCTCTTCATGTCCTGAAAGGCCGTGTCGAAAAAGGGAGAAGGTGAGAGAATAGAGAAAAAGCTGATGGCGAGAAGAGAGTGAAAGAACAAATAGAATTTGTTAGCTTAGAAAGATTAGTACCCAGTGAACATATTTACCGAAAATTTGTAAAAGTATTTGATTTCTCAAAATTTGAAAAGATTCTGAAGAAGATTGAAAAGAAAAATGGATGCAAAGGATATGGAGAAGAAAGAATGTTCAAATGTATTCTTTTGCAGCACTTGGAGGATTTAAGTGACAGGGAATTAGAAAGATTTATTGGGGAAAATACAGCAGCCAAATGGTTCTGTGAATTTAGTTTAATGGAAAAGACCCCTGATCATTCATCTTTTGGAAAGTTTAGAGAGAAACTAGGAATTGAGAAGTTAACGGAAATGTTTTTAAGCCTTAAAAAGCAGCTGAAAGCAGAAGGCCTAATGAATGAGTTTTTCAGCGTGGTGGATGCAACGCACCTAATAACAAAAGCCAATCTTTGGGAAGAAAGAGATAAAGCAATAAAACTGAAATATGAGAAATTAAATAATGAAACTTTAGCCAAAGTAGCGGTTGATAAAGAAGCCAGAATAGGCTGCAAAGGGGGAAACAAGTTTTGGTATGGATATAAGATTGCTCGAAGCATTGATATGCAGAGTGGATTGATAAATACAACTCATATTGAAGGAGCAAATATTCATGATATTCGAATGATGGAAAAGGTACTTCCGGATGGAGGAGTGATATATGCAGATAAGGGATTTTGTTCAGCAAGGCTTGAAAAAAGGCTTATGGAGAGGAAGTGTACTTTAAGGGCAGTAAAAAGAAATAATATGAAGAATAAGAACCGAGATTTTGACAGATATATAACAAAGTGGAGAGCCCCTTTTGAGAGGATGTTTTCAAAGATGCGAAAAAGGGCGAGATATCGAGGGAAAGTGAAGAATTATTTTGCAGAATTAATTGATTGTATAAGTTTTAATTTGAAGAGATTGGTTGTTTTAAGGTCTGCTGAGCTGGCCACAGCATGAAAAGATGATTCATTTATTATTTGGACAAGAGGTCTAGGAATCAGCAGGTGCATATTTTTAGGACAAATTATTTTCCTGGGGTCTTTTTTTATTTGATTTCTAAACTTCTTTGGAGATTTTCGACATGGCCTGAAGCTTAATGAAAAACGCACCCTGCAGCTTCTATCTCCGTGCAAAGCGCAGCATTGGTCCAAAACCTACAAGGATCGCGTGGCTCGATTGTCAAAAGAGGGTTGTATGCATGAAGGCGGTTTGCGGGCTATAAACGAGGCCAAGAAAATGGCATGTGGGATTTTATGAACGATGTTGATGCGCTTATTGTGCCCGATGATTTGCAAATAGCGTTGGAAACCAGACCGCAGGCATTATCGAATTATGAAGCTTTTCCAGATTCGGCCAAGCGTGATATTCTGCGCTGGATTAAACTTGCAAAGATGACTGAGACACGCAGTAAACGTATAGAAGAAACAGCTATCCTTGCCGCACTTAATCAGCGTGCTTCAGGAACCGGGTCTCGTCAAACTTATTTTATCTAAATGACTTAATAGCAAGATATCGAAAAAATAGGCTGCAAGCTGAAAGATTAAAAACTTGACCTAAAGGAAAAAAAGAGACCTAAATTATGAAGCTAAAACATGATTAATAATCTGAATCTTTCTCTGGAAGGTGATTCCCTGGTGAACCCTGACAAGCTTTTTCAGATGGGAGAAGTAACCATCACACGAATTTGTTGT
>JASJDU010000042.1 GCA_030065015.1 Candidatus Caenarcanales bacterium
TGTCATAGTATGAGAGCGCTTTATCTCGTAAATCGTTGCTATATCCGTATGTCATAAACTTTGAAACTATTACGCATTTATATCTTTAGTTTACTATAAACTCTCAAAGAGTACAATGGTTCAAATACCTTGCTATTTAATTTTGCAGTTCAGAATAGATTCATATGTTATTAACTTGGATTATTAATTTACCGAAGAGATTTTCTTTCTTTATTATTCACCTATACCGTTTTTTGTTTTGTTGGACACCGCCTGTTTGCAGATTCAATCCATCATGTTCCCAATATTCTTTAGAAGCAATTAAGAAATATGGCTTTATAATAGGTTGGAAATTATCAATAAAAAGGATTTTATCCTGCCATCCTTTTTCTAAAGGTGGAGATGATCCTGTACCCTAATCAGATTCAATAAACTTAAATGGATTTTGGCTTATTAACCTACTATGTAATGCTTCCACTATTGGAATATTTCCGTAATATGCTAGGGAGCTATGGTTGGTCAATAATTTTGGTTACTTTAGTTATCAAAGCTGCTTTGCTACCTTTGTCGATGAAGCAAATGCAAATGTCTCAAAAGATGCAGGCTCAAATGTCTAAAATTAAGCCAGATCTAGAGAAAATTCAAGAAAGCTTCAACCTTAGAAAGAAAAAATACGAGTCAAATCCAGAAAAGCTCCAAGAAGTTCAAAAAGAATTTCAGGAACAAATGATGGATCTCTACCGTAAACAAGGTGGTTTTAATCCACTAGGTGGCTGTTTACCAACACTTTTGCAACTTCCAATTTTAATAGCTTTATACTGGACTTTTAGTGGTCCCCCCTTTCAGCCAAGTACTTTAAATATCCCGTTGGAAGCGACTGCAAAAGCTCCAACTAAAGAATTGTCAAAATTGAAAATATTGAAGTCAAATACAGCTAACTTTATCGGTCCAGAGGGAGAAGTTAGTCGTATCAAATTAGAATCTAATATTCCGGAGAAACTTCTAGTTGGAGAAACTTATGATTTAGAAGTAAAACAAGTCCAAGGAGAAGGGAGCTTGCCTGGTCAATATGCGCATTGGTTATTGCTTCCCAAAGGGCAGAATCCAAGTACTGTAGATCCTCACAAGAAAGTTGATAACTCTTGGAGTGATGGAATTGTTGAATTGACGCAATCCTCAGAAGATCCTTTAAAAGCAAGGATAAAAGCTTTAAAAGAAACGGAAAGATTTAACTTGCAATTCTATTTAACGGAAGACCGTGGTCATCAGCGATTCTTCTTTATAGATGATTTAGGAAAAATAGGCCTATGGAATCAAAGTAGTAAGTCGGTAAATATCGATGTTTTGATTTTGGTAATTTTAATGGGAATTTCTTTTTGGCTGTCTAGCAAATTAATGATGTCTTCCAATCCCCAGCCACCCAGTTTGGACCCGTCTCAACAAGAAATTCAAAAACAAATGCAGACTCTAATGCCTCTGATGTTTTTTGGAATGATGGCTTTCCTTCCAATTCCAGCTGGAGTTTTTATTTATTTTATTGTTAGCAATGTAATTCAATTGGCTCAAACTCTCATAATGCAAAAATTTCCGCCTAAATCAAAAGATGATGAAAACAAGCAAAATGAACAAAACAACGAAAAAACAAAAACTCTAAAGGCTGCAAAATCTTAGTTGCTATTTATTCAGCACTTTTTTCGCTATAAACAATAAACAGAGCCAAGGCATATACTCAGATATTGATACTTTTGCGTTAAGATGTTTTTATAGGAAATTTATTATCTTATGAGAAAAATTGAGTTCAAGCAATTAGAGTATTTTTTGGCGGTAGCAGAAAATTTAAGTTTTACAAAAGCTGCTGAAGAAATTCACGTTGCTCAGCCGGCAATCAGTCAACAAATCAAATATCTTGAATTTGTTTTAGGTGTTCCTCTTTTTAACCGGGATAATAAAAAAGTTACTTTAACCGAAGCCGGTCATCTATTCAAAAAAAGTGCTCTTAAAGTTCTTGACTCCATTGATGATGCGGTTCAAGTTATTGAAGAATTAAGAGGGCTTGAAAGAGGAAGTGTATCGATTTCAATGTCTTCAACGGTTGCAACAATTTTAATGTCTGATGTTATTCATGAATTTCGTTCTCAATTTCCGGATATAAAAGTAAAAGTAAGTGAAGCAGTAACCTCGGAGAGTATTAGCAAACTGAACAACGGTGAACTTGATTTGGCAATCGTTACATTACCAATTGTAGAAGAGTCAAATTTAAACGTTGAACATCTTTTTGATGAAGATTTAGAAGCTATTGTTTCGAGTAAACATCCTTTGGCACAAGAAAATGTTACTTCAGTAGACTTGGTAGATTTAAACAGATATCAATGGATATTGGCAAACAATTCAAACGGCTTAAGAAGGCTGATTAACGATGCCTGTGAGCAAAAAGGGTTTTGCCCAATCCCTGCGATCGAAGTGGATAGAATTAGTTCAGTCAAAAATATTTTAATTTATTCAGGAAACGGAATTACAATACTCCCTCCCACTGCAGTGTTAAATGAGTTATCTTTAGGCCTTGTTAAACGGATACCGCTTAAAGACATACGTTTATATAGAGCAGTTGGTCTTGCAAGTCGTAGTAGAAACCTTATTACTCCTGCTGCTCTCGAAATGATGGGAGTTGTTAAACAGATTTGTTATAACTACCCAGAAAGATCCTTCATTCAGCACCCCGCAAATGAATTTAAAAGAAACGAAATTAGCAATAAAGAAGGAACCGTAAAGGTTTAGTTCTTCGGAGAGCAATCATTTTGTCAAGCTCCAAAGACATTGCAGTTCTTTTAGCCTTGCCGGAACATAAAATTGAAAAGTTTCGCGCTCTTTTGAGTTCTAAGTTGGGAGCTAGGTTGAAAATATTTGATTTTCCTATTTTGATTCTTAAACCATTGATTGAGGAAATAGAATTGGATAAAAGCTATTTAGACAAATTTGATTATTTAATCCTCACAAGTTCTTTTGGTGCTGAGGTGTTTCTTGAAAGATTTTCAGATTTACTTCCAAATTCATTAAAGCTTGTAACTGTAGGTCCATCGGTAACTAAGGTTATTGCGAAAAAGCAATTAAAAGCTCATTACCAAGCTCATGTTTACAATTCTATAAATCTGGCTAAAGAACTTAATTCTCTAGGTGTAATATCAGAAAATAATTTCTTAATAATTACTGGGGAGAAAAATAATTCTCAAACACTAATAGAAGATATACAAGCTAATGGTGGTTTTGTAGAAAAGCTTATTGTTTACGAATCAGTAATACCTAAACAGATAGATTATTGTGTTTTAAATAACTTTCTTTATTCAAGCTCTGGTTTGAAAATAATTTGTTTGAGCAGTCCCGAAGGAGTAGTGAATTTCCAACAAGTTTTAAAGAAAAGTACTTTCCACAATACTTACCATTGGGATGGTGATTCTGTGCAATTTGTCTGTTTAGGTCCAGCAACTGAACAAAAAAAACAAGAATTATTTCCAAATTTTGCTACTCATTGTCCTCAAGAATATTCATATGATGGCATGATTCAGGAGATTAGGAGCCTTGCATCTTTTGATGTATAGATTGAATTGGAAAAGGAATGCATTTCACTTCTTAAACCTGTTAATGTCTTAGATATGAATCTCAACGTTACAAAATGTTATACCTTAGATCAATCCACTCAGAGCTTGATTGAATTATATTCCTCCAGAATAACGGCTGGTTTTCCTTCGCCTGGAGATGATTATGTTGAAACAAAACTCGATCTAAATAGATATTTAATAAAAAACCCCACTGCTACGTATTTTGTAAAAGTATCCGGTGAATCGATGATTAATGCTGGCATTCATGATGGAGATATATTGATAGTCGATCGTTCCTTGGAGCCTAAAGAGGGGGATATAGTTATTGCGGAGCTTGATGGAGAACTTACCGTCAAAAGGCTAGGAAGAATAAATAAAAAACTTCACTTAATTTCAGAGAATCCGGATTATGAATCAATACCGGTGTATCAAGAAGCTAACTTGCAAATATGGGGAGTGGTGAGTTATGCAATCCACAAAACAAATTAAGTATTTTGCTATCGTAGATTGCAATAGCTTTTATGTTTCATGTGAAAGAGTTTTTAACCCTTCTTTGAAGAATGTTCCAGTTGTAATTCTTTCCAATAACGATGGTTGTATTGTATCTCGCTCTCAAGAGGTGAAGGAAATTGGAATTCCAGCTGGTATGCCTTTATTTAAATGTGAAAGGGATATCAAGGCGAGTAATACAAAAGTCTTTTCTTCTAATTACACACTTTATGCAGATATGTCCAAACGAGTGATGGATACAATTGCTCATCTCGTTCCAGAGATTGAGGTTTATTCTATCGATGAAGCATTCTTTCAAGTTATGGGTGATCATCAAGAAATCAAAGAAAAAATAAAGCAAGTTAGAGAAACCATTCTTCAATGGACTGGTATTCCGACCTCTATTGGTGTGGGGAAAACTAAAACTCTAGCTAAAGTGGCTAACCATATTGCAAAAAAGGAAAAAGGAACAAACGGAACTTATTGTTTATTTGATAATAAGCAGGCCGAATTGGTACTGAGAGATTTACCTGTTCAAGAGGTTTGGGGCGTAGGAAGAAGAATTGCAGAAAAGCTCATTAGACGAAGAATAACTACTGCTCTAGGTTTAGCGAAAAGTAATGATCGTTGGATAAAAGAGCAATTCACTGTAGTTGGTCTGAAAATAGTCAATGAACTGAGAGGGATACCTTGTTATGACCTGGAGCAAGTTCCACAACCCAGAAAGAATATTGTTTCTAGTCGTTCTTTTGGCTACCCTGTTATAGAACAAAAGGATTTGGAAGAAGCAATTGCAACTTATACTGCAAGGGCCGCTGAAAAAATGCGAAAGCAAGAATCAGTTACCCAGTATATTTATATCTATATAACTACCAACCGTTTTCAACCCAATAGTAAGCAATACTATAATTCCATTTCTGTTAAATTGCCCTCTCAAACAGATTATTCACCAACTCTAATACACTATGCTTTAAAAGGCCTGAGAACTATTTACAAGCCGGGTTTTCAATATAAAAAAGCTGGAGTTATGCTCAGTTTCCTTGTGCCAAAACCAGAAATGCAAATCAATCTTTTTGACTCATACGATACTGAAAAGCAAACAAACGTTATGAAAGTCTTTGATAGATTGAATAATAGATATGGTCACAATATTATGAAGGTAGCATCTGAGGGTTTGAAGAAAGGATGGATAATGAAATCTGACTATAAGTCTAATAAATATACAACCGATTGGAATGAGATTCCTGTGGTTTCATGAAATGAAAGTATTCTGCCTAGTGCGTAATAATCAAAAATTTAGTTTTGATATTATAAATAAATTGTTGAGTATATATTAGATTTCTCAAAATAAAATATGAGTATAAAAATCAATAAATAAACGATTTTATGAAAGCCTCGTTTCAAGAAGCGTTAAGAGAAATTAAAAACAGAGTAGATATTCTATCCGTAATATCGAAGCATATTAATGTAAAAAAAGCGGGAAGCGGCTTTGTTTCTGTTTGCCCATTTCATAATGATAAATCTCCATCGTTGCATATAAGTCCAACTAAAGGTATTTTCAAATGTTTTGCCTGTGGCGCTAGTGGTGACCTGTTTAAGTTCTTAGTTGATTATAAAAAGATATCGTTTTCAGATGCAGTCCACGAGTTAGCGGAAGAAATTGGTATTGAGATAGTCAAGCGAGATAACAAACCTGAGCTTTCTTCAGAGAATGAACTGATTTTGAAAATGAATGAGTTTACTACAGATATTTATCATAAGCTTCTCACTGAGTCTGTAGAAGGACAAGAAGCTTTGAAATACTTGAAGGAAGAGCGACGTTTGAATTGTGAGACCATCAAAGAATTTAAGCTAGGTTATAGCTCAAACTCGAAGACATTTTTACTTTCAAAGATTCAAACTGAATTCTCTCAAGCAGAAGTTAAGAATCCAGATTTTTTGATTAATAGTGGTTTATTCATTTCGGATAGACAAACTGATTTGCCAATAGACCGTTTTAGAGGCCGTTTAATGGTACCCATCTATAACTATGATGGTGGAGTTATTGCTTTTGGCGCTAGAACTTTGGATACAAATGTACAACCTAAATATCTAAATTCTCCAGAAACCCCGGTATATCATAAAAGCAGACACTTATATGGTCTACATAAAGCTAAAGATAATACAAGACAAAAAAAGAAAGTTTTATTATTGGAAGGCTACTTTGACGTCATTCAGGCTCATCAAAATGGAATCAATTATGCGGTTGGTAGTTTGGGAACAGCTCTAACAAAAGAGCAAGCGAGCTTACTTTATCAATCAACTCTCAATAAAAAAATTATTTTAGGGTTTGACAATGATGATGCGGGTCAACGTGCACTCAAGTCATCTTTGCATGTTTTTCAAGAGGGCGCTTTTAGTCAAAAAATGGACTTAAAATCTTTAACTCTTGAAAAAGTTAAAGACATCGATGAATATCTCATAAATTATGGTAGTGAAGAACTGGAAAATTTAATAGAGTCTTCACCTAGCGGTTATTCTCAGCTTCTTGAATCGATAGTAAAAAAAACTGATCTAGACAATAATTCTGAGAGATCTGATGCATTAAATGAAATTGTGGATCTGATTTTTGATATTAACGATCCTATTGAAAGAGAAATTTTAGTTGAGCAATCAGCGAGATTACTTTCTTTCAGCAAAAGTACAATCATGCAGCTTATAAATAAGAAGCAGAGAAAAAATACCCCGATCCAATCTAAACCATTCACCCTTTTTAAAGGTAAGTTTAAAAAGAGCAAAAAACCCATATTGAAGTCTGTCGCCAAAGATACTGAAAGAACTTTGGTTTCACTTCTTTTATTAACCGATAAGAATGATGTAATTGAAAGAATTAAATCTGTTGAGCTAAAGGATGAATTAGCCTTATCTTCAAGAGATAAATTTCTAAGTTTATCCATTGAGGAAAGAAAGAAATTGTTGGAAGATGAACAGGATTTTGCTGGATTGGACAAATTAGATAGCGTGATTAAACTCGCTAAATGGAATAAACAAGCGAAATTTTCGGAATTGTTTGAATCCTGTCTCAAAAAAATATTGGGTTATGAAGCTTATGACAGTTGGCAACGTAACGTGAAAAATAAAAAAGCTAATCTACAAGTTAATGAGAATTAAAATAGCTCATTGAGAGTTAATGTTTTGGTATCTTCTGGAAGGACATAACTCGACAATCTCTAAATTTCTTAACTCCTAATGAAGTACATTTTAATCACTCAAATCTTGATTTATAATCTCTCTTTTATCAAAAGGTTGCTTTTAGCTCTTGAATTTGCAAAATCTAGAGTTGCTTTAATTCAACATACTTAGAACTAATTATTCAATTATTTTTACTAGCAAAATTTCCTACTCTACTCCAAAAACTAGGGTCAATGTCACTTGTATTTTCTTTGAAGAAGCTGGATTCTCCTAGAGAGTTTGTAAAATATGCCTTTTTAGCGATTTCAAGACTTTTAGATTTAAAAATATGTTGGACACCTCTTTTGCACTTCCAGGTTTTATTTCCTTTAGCACACACGAATGAGTAATTAAGGAAATACGGTAGAGAATTGCCTCTTTTCCGTACCTTATCCGTAAGTCTCACCACCTCAAGTATATCCCTTGTACCTTGTTCATCTTTGGTTTTCATGGTGCTTTTCGAAACTTCTTTTGAGAAAAAAACAATTAACTTTGTTTTGTCTTCATTGGAAACCAATTGAAAGGCAGCGCTTTGATCGATACCAGAAACTTTTGCTTCACTTAAAACTCGATCGAGAAAGGGTCTATCTAAAGGGTATGAATAAAAGTTCTTGAGAAGCACATCAGCTCTTTCTCGATCTAATGCTTGCTTACGTTTGAAAAAATAACTGTTATTTTTTATTTCTTGCACTATATACGGAACAGCTTGTTCAATTCTCGTGCGGACAACGCATTCCAAAGATCTCGGGTGCTTACAATTCGCAAGTCTTACCTTTGTCTTCCCTCGATTTTCAAAAGGTTGATTGACTAATAATTTCTTAGCTTTAATATCATAAAGCTCCAGATAGATGGAATCGAATTCTATGAACCCTCCATAATTATCATTGCCAGGGAAATAAATTGAAACGAAATTAACAATAAAATCAAAGTCTTTTATTTCAGGATCTTCAAATGAATCTAAATAGTCAATGTAACTAGCAACTCTAATGGCGTTTGCTTTGGAAGGCCTTGTGAAAACACCGATTTTCCTCTTCGGTTGCTTTTCGTAAAAACAAATAATGGGTCAGGAAATACTTGTTGAAGCTCATAAAGGATCGAAGAACTGAGATCAAAACCCATTTTATTAGCAAAATCCATCTTCTCAAAGTTATTAACTACTGAAGCATACATTCGCTGAAGGTTCTTGGGCATTTTTGCAAATTTCTCTGGGTCATTGTAATCCTTAGAAATCTCTTCTAAAAAATAACCTTGTTTCTCTATAAATTGGCGGTTTTCAATCTCCAATTGTCTTCTATCCAACCTGGAGATAGCTAATGGCTCTGTAGGAAATATAAATAGTACTTTTGGAGCAAAATTTTCTTGACTAACAGCTGGAAACCAAAGAATCAATTGTGCAATACAAAGACTGATTAAATATAAATAAGTTCTCACTACAACAATCAATGGCAAAACATTTATTTATATTAATATAGCAAATATCGTCTTAACATTTTATTTTCTGAAGAATATTGACTCGTTATGGAACAGCAATGATGACTTTTTGTGGTTGTCAACGCTTAAAGAATTTTATAAACAAGGTATTTCAAATCAAGAACACTTGTGAATGATATTAGAGAAATGTTCCTCCTAGCCTTATCAAGATCAGTCAAGAAGTCTTAGTTAAGAACAGCTCAATAGACCCAGTTAATAAAACTCGTTTCTTGGACTTAATAAAGATTCTTAGATGTACAACTTTTCATATAACAAAAACTAAGCTACCATCAACCAATACGTAAATATTCCATCAAAAGTTCAATGAATACCATTCGCCACGGCCTACCAAAAGTTTACACGGGTACACCTGTTATTTCAGCAGCCGAGCAACTTATAAAGAGCAAAGGTCGCTATAGTATAGTCAGAGAAGTCGCCAATAAAGCGCATACTTTAAGGGTAAAAGAAAAAGTAAACAATTCTACTGCAGTTACTCAATCAATCATAGACTTATGGGAGAAAGAGTTTGCATTAACTAGCGACAAGCTACCTCAAGGCTTACAGTCATCTGTTTCACAGGCTCAACGGCTAAAGAAAAGTTCAGCTCACAACTCAACCACTGCTTCAGAAAAAAGCTCATCAGTTCAACCTAATTTAAGAATTAAAACCTTAGCTATTGATACGCAAAATGCTCCGGAAAACAAGCAAAGCATTGAGTACATTCAATGGATTTTAGAAGCAATAAATGAATTTAACCTATACGGCACAAACAATATAGATTCTGCTAACAATCAGATCCCTCCCATTCCAGAGAGAAAAAGAGCTGTTGCAAAATATGAAACTGTATCTCGCTTAAAGTTAGCTGCTAAGCTAGTTCAAGAAGGAGAGCATTCAGAAGCTTTAAAGCAAATAAATATATTTAGCCAAGAAATGAACAAAAGAAACCTCAAAGGAATAAGTGAGTCTTATAAACGCACAAGAAGAGCTTTGATTAACGGTATAAGGCCCCATTTAGAAGAAGTAAAAGAAATTTTAACTACACGCATTAATAAAAAATAAATACTTTCAAAATTTGAAATTTACTCTGCTGAACTTTGTCAGTTGCTCTCTATAAGTTACTTGAGATAAAACAAATTACTTCATAAAAAAAGAATTAAAAGCACTCTATATTTAGCACTAATATCAAAATAATTTATGAATAGCTTAAGGTTCTACTAAATCCTAGTTGAATACTTCTGTCAGTTTAAAGTCTCTGGTACTTTGGTTCTACAATGTAGCTACAGTTTGCAGATTAAAGGTTGTATTGGATATGAGTGAAGAGATGTTACTTGCTAGTGATAGCGGATATTTACCAAGATTTAACGTAGAACAAAAACAGAATACTGAAAAACAAAAGGAGGAAACAAAGGCATCTCAAGGAAAAAAAGAACCTCCAAGTCAAAGGGTATTTTATAAAAACCAGGCTCACTGGAATGAAACTAACCAAAATAAAGGCAATACTCCCAAAGATGAATTTAAGACTGCTCTAGATAAGCTACGCGCCCAAGGTAAAAGCAGTCAAATTACTGAAAAGAATCTGAAATTACCGGATGACTTTACAAAAATCGAAGCACCTAACGGTGAAATCTTCTTTGTAGGTGGCCAAAGTACCGCAAAGACAACAGACGATATTGTTGTAAAACAAACGAAAAGTGGAGAGCTCGTTCAACAACCAATTGATTCAATCGAAAATAAAGATAAAGAAGTTCTCTTAAAAGCTGGGATTAAATTTGAAGGCCTGTATTTAAAAGCTAGCCATAGAAGTCAGATTAATAGATTAATAGCTTTAATCCCTTCCTATGAAGACAGAATCAAACTCTACAGGTTATTAAAAAAAGAAATGGGGACTGAATCCGTTAATCTAACTGAAATTAGAGACTTATTCAAGTATTTGCCAAGTGAACACTCTGAGAAGTACTCATTGAAGTTCACTGCTTCTAATAAAGCTAAAGCTGATTTAATTGTTTACATTTACACAATTGGAGAAGCCTCTCCCACAATCAACCCTCAAGGAGATCCTGGGTTTACCATGAGTACAAATAAAAACAAAAGAAGATTGAGCTTGGAAATAGTTAAACCGATTGAAGATCCATTAAGCACTTTTACGGAAATAAGACGTCATTTTGATAATAACTTTGAACTCACAGATACAGTGTTCATGGGAAAAATAGTCAAGAAAACCACTTCTATTTTGAAAATCTCAGAAGCTGAAATAGATTCTTGGTATAAAGAAGGTCAATTAATTTCAAAAGATCAAAAAGAAAAACTTTTAGTACTTCAAGAGAGCTCTCCTTCTCTCAAGTTGAAAGTTCAATACCAAAGTATTTCTAACAAAAAAGACAACGAATCTTTGAAACAGAAATATGAATTAATTATCACTAATGCTGATGGAATAAGTCATACGATTAAAGAAGATGGCTCATTAACTTCTCGGATTAAATCATTTCAGAATAAGATCCAAGAAAAAAAAGAAAGAGATTCTAATCCTATAGTGACAAGTAGCAATTCTTTTTGGAGTTGGGTTGACCAAGGAATAAACAAAATTAAAAGTTTCTTTTCCAGATCATGAAAATTGAAATTTGAATCATCCAATAAGGTTTTTGAAATTTTAAATTTTCTAATCGAAATAGTAAAAATGATAATATCGGAATAAAATAGATCCTAGAATTCATAAAGCTTCACTTCGAATGCCACTAATCGTCAATGAAATAATAGGATTTGAGCAAAATTCAGATTTGGAAATTCCTTTATTCGAATCCAAAATTGCTGCTGGCTTTCCAACACCTACTGATGATTTTGTGGATAGAAAAATAGATCTCAATCGACATATTGTTCAAAACCCTCAAGATACTTACTTCGTTAGAGTTGGTGGTGATTCAATGATCAACGCAGGAATTTACGATGGAGATATTCTTGTTGTTGACAGAAAAGTGGTTGTCAGAGAAGGGAAAATAGTTATCGCAGATTTAGATGGTGAGCTTACAGTAAAAAGACTTAACAGAATAAACGGAAAACTTCACTTAGTTGCAGAGAACCCCGATTATCCTCCAATTTCGATATCTCCAGAATGCAGTTTTCAAGTCTGGGGAGTTGTAACTTACGTAATTCATCAGCCTAAATAACAAGACTAATAATTATAATTACAAAAAACAATCAATGAGCTTTTCTGCTCAATCTCACTATCAAGTTCATTAACTAATCGAATTCACTAACATAGAATAGCCGCTTCCTTTGTCTCCACCTTTGAAAGAGAGATTACCTATTTTCACTTCATATTCTTGCCAGGGTTCAAAGTTTTGTGGCTTCCATTTGAGTGGGTTATTTGAATTACTTTTCTCTTGATTACAAGCTCGACAACAAGCATGAAGATTATCTAAGTTAGAACTCAAAGATGGATTGTGAGAATGGGGCAACAAATGATCATAAGAAGCTTGATGCTCACGAAGCAAATGAGTTTTGATTAAGCGGTTACCTTTACTCAATCTTTGAATCCAACTTTCCGGATCATCCCTCAAAGCATTTTTAGCTAATGTTGGATGTAACAAATACTTGCCACAATATACACATCTCCAGCCATCACGCTTCCATATCTCTTCCAGCTTTGAAAGATGGATTTTCGGTCTTTTATTTATAGTTGAATTGGGTGCGCGAATAACATTTTGTTGCTCAAAATTTTCTTGATGTGAGTCCCACTCCAGGTCAACTGCCAATAAAAATTGAGAAAATGTCTCTAGAAATTTTTCCCTTATCCACTTTGGACCATTCAATTGCCCACTGATTTGGAATTGTCCACTGTTGAGAGTGAAATCACTTGAATTACCACGATCTGATTTATGTGATTGATTGGATTCTTTCAACTCACTCTTTCTTAGCTCCATTTCGCCAATTTTAAGAATGTGCTTGAGTTGCCCTATATCTTGATTCTTTACTTCTGATGGTAAAGGAGTTTGAGCTTGGTTGATTTCTTTTGATCCTTTAAGCTGATTTCTTTCTTGATAATTAGTTGACTCTTGAGCATTTATTAAGTTTTTCGATAATTCTGTTTCGTCTAATTTATCTAGAGTGAATTGCTTGATTCCTAGTTCTTCTGCTTTTTCAGCTAGTTGAAATTTTTCTTTTTTTTCATCTTGTTTCTCGAATTTTTCAAGAGATTCTTTGTCTTGAGAACTTATGATGTCATTTTGTGGAGCTACAGTATCGACATATAATTGGCTCGAACTATTTTCATTTTCGTTTTCACTTGTCAAATCATTGGCTGAATCATTGATTTTAGAGTTTGACTGAAGTATTAAATGTTTTTCTAATGAATTTTGAATTAACTGGTAAACAATTTGAGGTTTAATATATCGGACTTCTTTTTTCGTAGGATGAACGTTTACATCAACCTCATTTGAGGGTAACGTTAAACTCAAGATAATACGTGGATACTTGCCAGAAGGTAGAAAACCTTTGTAAACAGCTCTTATAGCTTTTTGAATAATTTCACACTTTACTACTCTGTTATTTACAAAACTTATAATCGCACGTTTATCTGAGCGAGCTTGAGACAGAGGTGCAATTAAGCCTCTCAGTTGCATAATTGGCTCTTCTTCTCTAGTTATTTCCAGATATTGGAAGTTAATTGATTCTTGAAAAGCCTCCTTCACTGATAACTGCCAGTCACCACTACCTGTACTTTTAAGGATCTTTTTTCCTTTAGCTTCAAGTTCAAAGCCGATTTCTGGATTTGCAATTGCTAATTCCCGAATAACATCATGAATTGCCTGCATTTCTGTTTCGGGTCTTTTTAAAAATTTGAGCCTTGCGGGTACATTCCAAAATAAATCTCTAACTTCAAAGCATGTTCCTTTACTAAATGCCGCTGGAGATTTTATTAATTCACTTTGATCGTTGAATTGAGCTTTAACTGCATTTTCCGAAGAGGAAGTTTTACTAGTACAGGTCACTCGTGATACTGCTGAAATGCTCGCAAGAGCCTCTCCCCGAAACCCCATAGTTTCCAAGGCATCCAAGTCTCGAAGATCCTTAATTTTACTGGTAGCGTGAGGGCTGAAGGCTAGCTCTAAGTCTTCTTCATTAATACCACTTCCATTATCAATAACTCTAAATGAGCGTCCATCATTGGAAATAACTTGAACTTGAATTTGAGTTGCATCAGCGTCAATAGAGTTTTCAACCAATTCTTTTATTGCTGATGCAGGTCTTTCTACAACTTCTCCAGCAGCTATTTGGTTAACAATCTGGCTCGATAATTTTGTAATTTTGTTTACCATCAATGCTTATTGTATCTTTGCTAGAAGAATTAGTATCTCGAACTTAGTCTTGCTTTATTACATACAAAATTCAAGCTGAAGATTGTTAAGAAAATTAAAATACAGAAAAATAAAGACGAAAAACCGAATTAATACTAAAATGGTATTAATTCGGTTTTCCCATATTTATTAAAAAGATTGTGCAACTTCTAGAGATACGTAATTTAAAAGCTTCAATTAATGAAGAGCAAATTCTCAATGGAATAAATTTAAATATTAATATTGGAGAGATCCACGCAATTATGGGGCCGAACGGTTCTGGCAAAAGTACTCTTTCAAAAATAATAGCGGGACACCCAGATTATCAGGATTATTCCGGAGAAATCTTGTTAAGTGGAGAACAAATAAATGAACTTGAACCTAGTGAAAGAGCTAATAAAGGCATATTCTTAGGTTTTCAATACCCAGTTGAAGTTCCTGGAGTTAATAATGCTGAATTTCTTAGATTAGCGTTGAACTCAAAAAGAGTATATGAAAGCAAAACCGAAATGGAGAAGGAAGAATTCGATATACTTTTGAATCAAAAGATACAAATGCTCAACATGGATGAGTTTTTTCTCGAACGTTCGGTGAATGATGGATTTTCTGGTGGAGAAAAAAAACGTAATGAAATTCTTCAGATGGCAATTCTTGAACCTAGGCTTTCCATTCTTGATGAAATTGATTCTGGGCTAGATATTGATGCCTTGAAAATAGTATCCGAAGGTATTAATAAAGTAATGAACCCAAACAATGGATTATTGTTGATTACTCATTACCAAAGACTTCTTAGATACGTTAAACCCACACACGTACATATTATGTATAAGGGTAAAATTGTAAAATCAGGTGGAGAAGAACTCGCTGAACAATTGGAAAGAGGTGGATATGAGTCCATTAAAGAAATACAACCTGATAGCGGAGTAAAGGTCTGATGATTGTGGCTGAAAGATTATGTCTCGAAAACATAAGAGAAGTCTTTGAGAAAAACATTAACAATAGTAATGTTTTGAATATTAAATTAAAGGAGATTGCGAAAGAGTCTTTTAAGAAATTTATAGAACTGGGATTACCCAACAATAAACAGGAAGAGTGGAAATATTTAAATTTAGAACAACTTTTAAAATCAAATTATTACCCTTACTCAAATTTCAATCCTGAAGACAACGTTCAAAATCTAAGCGACAGCATTGAACAAAATATTATTGAAGAATGTAAACAAAGTAACATTGTTTTAATTAATGGTTTTGTATCAGAAAGTCACTCAAACTTCTCCGCACTACAAAATAAGATATTTATTGATTCTATTCACTCTTCAAACTTGAGAGATAATCCTCTTTCCGTATACAAAGAAGATTCATCAAGACCTCATCAAAATATAGAAAAAGATGGTGGAGAGTTGCTTAATAAAAACTTTAACAAAGTAGAAACAGAGGATCCTTTTGTTCACTTAAATACAAGCTTCAATTCAGAAGGACTATTCATTTTTATACCGGAGGGAGTTGAGCTAAAAGCACCAATTGAGCTCTTATTAATTTCTACAAATAACCTAACGATTAATCACCCAAGAATTTTGATAGTTTCCGGGAAACACTCAAAGGCTAAACTTTTCATAAAAACTATTGGAACTAACAATATTGAATATTTCAGTAATATCGTTAATGAGCTTACATTGGAAGAAAATTCAAAACTAGAAATAACTTACTTACAAAAGGAAAATGGTAATTCGACTCAATTTGCTTTCACCGATGCCCGTCTCCATGAATCCTCTGAATTAGATTTAAGCTGTTTTGCTTACGGATCTCACTTATCTCGTCACAAGATTTCGGTTAACTTAAATGGACGAGGTGCAAATTGCAAACTTAATGGTTTATAT
The DNA here is from genome assembly GCA_030065015.1 of Candidatus Caenarcanales bacterium. Classification (GTDB taxonomy): domain Bacteria; phylum Cyanobacteriota; class Vampirovibrionia; order Caenarcaniphilales; family Caenarcanaceae; genus JASJDU01. Next base: position 15,948 of record JASJDU010000042.1, read on the forward strand.
AAGTTATCTTCTAATCATGCTTCTCATAATCAAATTGTTTTAAACCACAACGTAGCAAATTGCACTAGCAGTCAGTTTTTTAAAGGTGTACTAGATGAAAATGCAAAAGCTGAGTTTAGCGGAACTATAAACGTCGCTAAAAATGCAATCGGTACCAACGCTGAACAATTGAACAAAAATCTTTTGCTATCACCAACGGCAAAAGTTGATACGCGCCCTCAATTGCAGATCGAAGCGGATGATGTAAAATGCTCACACGGTGCAACAACTGGTCAACTCGAAGAAGAACAGATTTTCTATCTCACGAGCAGAGGTTTACCAAAAGAAAAATCAATAGAGGTTTTAACTAAAGCTTTTTCGGATGAAGTTCTAGATAGAAGCTCTTTCAAAAGTTATTTACTCTAAAAACCTAAATATATTTAAAACTTTATTTACTTGCACCGACAAAAAAACTAACGGATAAACAAGAAAAATTTCAAAAACGAAAGATTCTCTAGATAAAGCCAAAACTTTTTTAAAATATGCGAACAACTCAAAGTTACTAGTAAAAGTATTTTGGTTAACTAGGCTTTCAAATAAACCTAAGTAGCATATTCCGAATAGATGAATTGCAATTGGAGCTAAAATCCAAAAAGGAAAGCTGAGTTTAGAGATTATTATTAATGCAAAAAATAGACCCACGTAATAACCAAGGTACATCTCTAAGGGATCAATCCAAGAGAAATAGCACCCCAAAACAATAAAGATGCCAAAAGAAGACAAAAGCCACGGTAATGTGAGAAGTTTTGAGAAGAAATAAACAACAAAGGCTTGTGGAAAAAGCTTAATTTCACCCGGTGTTGGGCTAATTAAACCCCATGTTCCAATAAAACAGGATGAGAGGAGAAACAAGGTAAAAGTGCATGAAACTAAAAAACTTGCTCCTTGCCATTCTTTCGTTCTTTGTGTTTCTTTAGTTCTTTCACCAGTCTTATCAGTCAATTCCGATTGCATAATCAATTACATTTATAAATATATAAGTCTTGATCTTGATATATTTTGAACCAATCAACTGACTTGTTTTTATAAAACAGTTCAACAGCTGTAGGATCCGAAGTATAAATTTTAACTCCCTTACTATCGCTGAAGATCATTTCTTCCCCCTTAAAAACATCCCTATTGAGAAGATTAGCTCCCGTTACTAAAGATTGAATTTTAAGATTAGTTTTTTCATTGACCTTGAGAGTGAATTGGGAGCAAGTAAAGTTCGGTAATAAAGAACTTAAGCTATTGGAGATATTTATAGGAATATTTAGTGGTAAATTGACCAAATTTCTCCCCAAAAAAATGAGTAAAAATAATGCTAGAAAGCTGAAAAGAATTGTTGCTCTTTTATTTAATTTTAAGAAATTACTATTTTTTAATTTTTTTAGTTCATTCGAATGATTCTCAGAATCATATTTTGCATTGTTTGAGTAACTGATATTTACTTCATTTTTTTTACTTTGATTACTTGAAATATCAACAACTCCAGAAGCTAAATATTCATTCATCAAAAACTTATTTTTTTTGCATTCATTTATTATTGAATCAGAATCCAGTCCTAACGCACCTGTATACGCTCTCAATAAAGAAAACAATGCAGAAGGTCCAGGTATTTTCTCATACTGACCTTGCTCTAAAGCATTTATATACTTTTTATGCATCATTAAATTTTCAGATACTTCTTCTATCGTAAGCTCTTGTCTAGTTCTCGCTTTTTGCAAATATTGACCTAGATCAATAAGCATTAATCTAAGTGACTCTGGGGTTTCTTTGTCTTGCATTAAAATCCTCAAAAAAGGGCTTGGAAGTTAACTCCTTCCATTCACCAACTTTTAAGCGTGGATGAATATTATTTAATTTTACATTTCCAATCGCAATTCTTAAAATCCGTTCTACATATAAACCTGCTTGTGCACAAGCTCTTCTTATTTGCCTATTTTGTCCTTCATGTAAAGTCACTTCTAAAACTATTTTATTTTTAAATCTTTCGTTACTGTTTATTTTCAGAAACTTGCTCAAGTGTTCCAATTGCTGGTCTTTTTTCAAGCCACTAATGGTTACCGAATATACTTTTTCAATATGACTCGAAGGATGAGAAAGTTTATTGATTAACTCGCCATCATTAGTCAATATCATTAGCCCTTCAGATTCTGCATCCAATCTACCTATTGGTTTAAGGTTGGGAATATTTATTTTCTCAACAACCTCTCTGATCGTATTAGACTGTTTGGCTAAAGTGCTAATTACCCCTCTGGGTTTATAAAAAGCAAAATACTTTTTAACAGTAAGGAGCTTTTTATTTGGCTTTTGATTACGGATTTTTACTTTGTCTGAGTTTGGATTAATTTCTTGACTATAGTTTTCAGCTAATTGACCGTTCAGGGTTACTAGTCCTTTTTTTATAAGTTCACTAGCTTCTCTTCTTGAAACCTTTGCCATTAAAGCTACTGCTTGAACAAGCTTCATTTCTTGATAATCTCTTTATGTTTTTAACTTTTCTTTTTAACGCTAAGGATAAATATTAATTGATATGATCAATTCGTTTGAATTAACATCATTTGTAATAATAGTCTGACTTTACACGTCCAGTAAAAATGCCTAGTAAAAAAGATATAAAAACCAGAATCCGTGCAATAGAAAACACTCAAAAAGTAACCAAGTCAATGAAGCTGATTGCAATAATCAAGCTCAAGCAGGTACAAAATGCTTTCAATGCAACAAAACCTTTTACTAATCAACTGGCAAATCTTTTAATTAAAACAGTTTCGAGGATAGACTTAACGGAATTAGATCAAGATAAACTTCCCAAACTGGTTAAGCCTCCTTTGGATAATTCTTCCGTTTGTTTGGTTGTTGTTTCTTCTGATAGAGGACTATGTGGACCATATAACGCTCAACTATTTAAATCACTTTCTTTGAGAATTAAGCAGTTGAAAAGCGAAGGCAAAAAAATTAAATTAGTTTTATTAGGAAACAAAGTTATTTCCTTTGCCAATAGATTTTATAAAGACTGTGAAGTAATCAAAAAGTTTTCTCAAATACCGGTTTTTCCACCCAAAAGCTTGGTAGATGAAATATACAGTTCACTCGAAGATGGATATTCTAACGGTGACTTTGGGAAAGTAGAAATATTTTATAGTAATTTCATTTCAATGATTAAGTCTAGTCCATCTCAAATTGCACTTATTCCTTTTAAATTGGAAAGTCAAACGGGACATTCTGAACTGGAAGAATCTAACCGCGAAATTCTCTTTGAACCTCACCCAGAAACAATTTTGAATGCATTAGTTCCTTTATATTGTAAAAATCAATTACATCAAGCAATGTTAAGTGGCAGAGCGAGTGAGCTTTCAAACCGTGTTAATGCAATGACATCAGCTACTGATAATGCCAAAGCTTTAATTACCGATCTTAAGTTAACCTTCAATAAAGCTAGGCAAGCTGCAATTACACAAGAAATATCAGAAATTGTTGCTGGAGCTGAATCCGTTAATTAACAAGAAATTTCTTTGAGCTGAGTGAAAAGAACTCTTTTCAGAGCTTCAATATCAGAAATATCGTTATAAACATTGGGAGATATACGGATCCGTTTTCCTCTAACGGAAGTAATTACTTTGTTTGATATAAGAGTTTTTTGTACTTTCTCAATATCTGCATCTTCTGAAAATTTCAAAGATAGAAGATGATTAGATCTGTATTTAGAGCTTTCTATCGTAAGGTTTAATCTTTCAAGACTTTCGGTTTCAGCAGTTAAGTTATTAATTAATTCACCGCAATATTTCTGTATATTACTTGGATCTAATTTGAGAATTAGCTTCAGAGCTTCAATCATCATTGGGAGAAGTATAAAATTGCTACTCTCTCCAACACAAAAACGGTTTGCTGAGGGTTTATATTGATCCGTGAAATTTGTTAAATTACCAAAATCTCTACTATTCATTCTGTTAATCCAGTTATCTTCAAGTGGTTTAGCTTCATCGAAAGAGGAACTATAATAAGCCATTCCAATCGAGTAAGGGCCAAGCAACCATTTATAACCGGCACAAACAATCGCATCAGCCGGATATTGATTGAGATCGAATGGTAAAGCCCCTAAAGATTGAGTTAGATCGAGGACCAAGAAAGCATTTACTTTCTTACATTTTTTACTAATTTCTTCTAAATTAAATTTGCTTCCATACATCCAATGAACGTGAGACAAAGCAACCAAACGAGTATTTTCATCAATTACCTCTAGAATTTCTTGATTCCAAATTTCGGTTAAATTCGGTAATTCTTCTTTCGGGGAAATGATTTTTAGAAAACCCTGTTTTTCGTCAACAAGTCTTTGCCAAGGATAAACGTTACTGGGGAACTGCTCACCAGCAATAACAACATTTTGGTTTTTCTGTAAATTGATATTCCTAGCAATTGTTGACATTCCGTAAGATACCGATGGAATTATTGCTATTCTTTGCGAATCATTGCAATTAATCAATTTTGCAAAAAGACTTTTCAGAATTTCTGTATTCTCAAAAAAATCATTCGATTTCACTTGAAAAGGATTGCGTTTTTTTATTATGCCGTCAATCGCAACATCAAAAGTTAAATGCAACCGTTAGTAGAAAAATGAAAAAGAGTTAAGGAGAAGAGGGTGCTCAAATTGGTTTATTTGAAGTGTTAAAAAACAAAGGCCAAAATGAG
>JASJDU010000037.1 GCA_030065015.1 Candidatus Caenarcanales bacterium
TTGGCCTTTGTTTTTTAACACTTCAAATAAACCAATTTGAGCACCCTCTTCTCCTTAACTCTTTTTCATTTTTCTACTAACGGTTGCATTTAACTTTTGATGTTGCGATAATTATGAAACGATTAAAATAATGACACAATACGCATTTGCTGGCAACGTAGTAAAAAAATAATGTTTTTGGAAGCTATTAAAAAGTTGAAAACAGCTTATTGATTTTTTGATTTAGTTTTTTACGAAAACTTGTTCTTTATCTTATAGTCAATGATTTGTATTCTTACTTTGATTGAAGTTAACTATTGAACTTATTGGCTCTATAAGACTTTCAATGTGGTTTTGGATTCTTTCATAGAAACATAGAAGAGCACTATTTAGTTCTTCATTCTCAATATTTTCATCAATTACTGTTTTTATATCAGCTATGGAGCTTTTACCATGTCGCATTAACTCTTTTACAGGCTTTTCAATGTCTCTCCCAATTTCGTTTAATCTTTTTATCAGAGCAATATCTGCTTCTTCTCTACTATCAAGAAAACCTATTACAACTTGCTCTAATAGTGTTTTAATTGGCTCATCTAGTTTGTAAATAAAAGTTTGGAAGCCGTGTTTAAAAATTCCGATTCTTTCAACAAGAGACTCTGGACAATTACTAAATTCGTTGAATGATGCTCCGACGTTTATTCCCATTTGTAATCTTTTGTTTAATTCAGGAACAATTAAAATATTTGAAATAAACTTTGTTGGTTTTATTTGCATTAACTGAGCTAGATCACTTCATTATGCAAGGCTAGCAATAAAATAATTGTGCAATAAGGTTTTTCTTAAAAATCCAACAATCGTCGAGATTACTGTTTCCGAGAATTGTCTTTTTCTGGATAATATCAAAGTGAAAAAATTTAATTATTAATTTGGAGACTAATAACTTATGGCAAATATACTTCATATAGACTCTAGTCCTCGTGCATCAAGATCTCATTCTCGTAAACTTACTGGTGAATTTATTGAAAGTTGGACAGCGGCTCATCCAGGAGACAAAGTTATATATAAAGATTTAGGTCATAACCCTGTTCCACACGTAACTGAAGAATGGGTAGCGGCAGCTTTTACATCTCCAGAAGAACGTACCGCGGAACTAAATGATGCTATAAAACTTTCAGATGAACTTGTAGATGAATTCTTGCAAGCGGATGCATTCGTTTTTTCTGTTCCAATGTATAACTTTAATGTGCCTTCTACCTTTAAAGCGTATATTGACCAAATTGTAAGAGTTAATCGTACTTTCAATATGAAGTTTGAAGGACTCGTTAAAGGAAAGAAAATGTTGATTGTGACTTCTCGCGGAGCTAATTTTGAAGAAGGAACACCCCTAGCTCCTTATGATTTTCAAGAGCCATATTTACGTACAATTTTTGGTTTCATTGGAATTGAAGATATTACATTTGTTCATGCTCAAAGCATCAACTTAGGAGAGGAAGCTAGAGACAAATCAATTGAACAGGCTAGGCAAAACTTACAAAAACTCGTTACGACTTGGTAATAATTTTCTCTCGCTTTTAAGGCTTTTCTCTATCTTGAAATTAGTAAAGGTAGAGAATTTTTTTGCTTAGTATTAGTTTTGGCTCAATGGATAGCAATTATTCATTACATTTGTTAAATTTATTTTTAAATCAATAGATCAAAAGAATAAGACTTATTAATTCATGAGCATTGTTGAAAAAATTAAAAGTTTTTGGTTGGGTGCAGAAGACGAAGCGTATGATGAAGGATTTGACGATTTATTTAGAATTGAAGGTGGACTAGGAAATTCTAGTAACCGCTCAACATCTTTATCTCCTGAAACTACTCTATCTCCCCCACCAGTCAAAACTAAAATAAAAGAAGCTACAACTCAATCTACATCCGCATCCGCAAACGCTTTGAAAGCAATAGAACAAGCAGGTTACTCTGCAACAAATGAGGTCATTGTGCTTGAACCAACTTCTTTCAATCAAGCACCGGAAGTAATACAATACCTTAGGCGAGGTTCGTCAATAGTATTAAACTTGTGTAAATTAGATTCGGAGCAATCTCAAAGACTTATTGATTTTATTTGCGGTGGAATCTATGCATTAGATGGTTCACAAAGACGAGTGGGAGAAGGTGTTTTTCTTCTAGTTCCAAATTCAGTAAATATCAATTCTGTCGAAAATAAGGATAACAAGCTAATACACTCATTCTGGTCACAAAGAACAGAGTAAAGTAAAATTATTAGCTGTTTTATTTATTGAAGGTTATTTACTCCACCTGAGGTTGTTTTATGTTCAAGTCTAGTTTTAATTTTTATAGAGCTTCTCTTGTTTTTTTGATATTAGCTTTATTAGTTGTTTCGGTTAATTCAGCCTTTTGTTCTCAAGTTATATTGAATGCTAAGTCATCCCAGCTGCAAATCAACCAAGCAGAGGAAGCATATAACGCAGGTGATGTTAATGCCGCGCATGCAATCATAAGTAGGTTGAGACCGATTTTAAGCGAATCAACTGAGTTACATGCTCAACTTTATGAAGCTTTAAAAGGTGAAGCCTCAGCTAAGTTAACTGCTGAAGAGGAAAAAAAACAAACTATTGAATTTGCAAAATTAAGAGATAAAGCCAACTATCTGGCTGGGTTAATTTCTATAAAACAAGGTAACTATAGAGAAGCAGCAAAGCACTTGGTACAAGTTGTAGAATCGCAACGTACAACAAAACTGGGAGAGGATGCGTATAATTCCTTGAGAAAAATCGGTTTTTCACCTAAGTTAAACTTAAAGGATCAAATATAAGTAACACTATGCTTTCTGATTGGGAAAATAAATTTAGACAACATTGGCCGCATCATTACAGGGACGTATTAGATAAACTTGAAAGTCCCTTAGGAATTGCAGTGGTAAATGATACTGAAAAAAGTTTTAAGAATTGCGATAGACCAATTGTAAGAATAGAAAAAAGCTTTAAAGAGCCGACCAAATACAAAGTTATCATTCAAGATCCTCTCAACTCTGAAACTTTAGAAGAAAAACTATTTGATTCAAATGAGCTTGATAAATCAATTGAGTATTTTGTTGAAGCGATAGGCGGTTGGGAAGAAAAGGTAAATGGTTCTTCTGTGTGAAGAATATGTGACAGCTAATTTGTAGGTTTAAGTTCAATGTCAGCGCAGGTTTTACTACAAAAAGAAGACTCTAAAGTTTACTGTCTTCAAGATTCTGTTCCAGAGATTTATTGTATTGATTCTCAAAAGCCATATACAAAAGCAATAATAATAATTAGCCCTGGCCTCTGCACAAGAGAACTACATTTGATTGAACCATTCATTGGTTTTCAACTTGCTCAATTGGGTTATAAAGTTTATTCAATAAACACTTTAGATCTTGAGAAATATGATTTAAATCCTAATGATCCATTTCACAGAATTTCTCTCACTCAAAAAGCTTATAAAAGGATTTCATCGATTAACCCTCACCAAAAGTTTATAAGTTATGGACATAGCCTTGGTTGCATTGATTTGTTGAGAGTAAAGCCTGAGAATATAGAAGCCTGTATTTATGCAAGCCCAGGCTTTAAAGGTGATAAAGGTAAATTTTCTTTGCTTAGTTTCTTCAAGTTCTTTAAAGCGTTCTTGTTGGGAAGCAATTTTGAGTTATTTTCCAATGTAATGAAAGCGAGACCTGAACTCAATGCCTATAGAAATGATTCGATAAATGCACAATTCATTTGGAAGTTACAAGAATATGCTCACGGTCTTGAGAATACTCATTTATGGCCAGAGAATGTACCATTACTAACTTGGTTGGGATCAAAGCATGATTCTGATGGAATAATGGAAATGAAGCAACCTAGAAAATGGATAAAAAACATAAGCAAGATAAATCATAATTGCAGAATTATTGAAAAAATGGATTCAGGCCATGAACCTGGCTGGAAAAATATAGAGGATTCTATTGAACTTGCGAATGATATTGATAATTGGCTAGAAGAACATATTTTGTAAGTTTTAATGAATAGATAATTGATATTTCTCCCTCAAAAGCTATCGATTATTCAATACTGTTTTAAAATTTAACTAAAGTTATCAAATTTATTATAAATAACAATGGATTTTAATCGCTTTACAGAAAAGACCCAAGAGGCAATTGCAAAATGCCAGGCTTTGTTAAAGTCACATTCTCATCACGCACTTGAGCCTGAACATTTATTATTTTCTTCAATAGACTTGGAGGATTCGATAATTGGCAAGATTTTTGTTGAAGCCAACATTGATACTAATCAGATCAAGAGAGAACTAGAAGATTATTTGAAGAATCAACCTAAAATTCATAATCCAATTGGTCCTCTTCCTTCAGATCAGCTTTTTATCTCACAAAAAACTAAAGACTTGCTTGAATTGGCCGATCAAAAACGTGAGCTGATACATGATGAATATACAAGTTTGGAACACATACTGTTAGCTTTGATTGATCCTAGTTTTAAATGTTTTGCTTCTGAGCTACTCAGTAAAAAAGGACTCACTGAAGACAACCTATTTAAAAGTCTCGCCAAAATAAGAGGTAATCAGAGAATTACCAACAGTAATCCAGAGGCAACTCAAAACGTTTTAGGGAAATACTGCCAAGATCTAACTGATTCTGCAAAAAATGGAAAGTTAGATCCGGTTATTGGAAGAGATGAAGAAATCAGACGAGTAATGCAAATCCTCAGTAGAAGAACCAAAAATAATCCGGTACTCATAGGTGCTCCTGGTGTTGGGAAAACGGCAATTGTTGAAGGTTTGGCAGAAAGGATTGTGAGGGGTGATGTACCTGAAGGATTAAAGAACACTAAAGTTCTCTCTTTGGATATGGGTGCTCTAATTGCTGGGGCTAAATTTAGAGGAGAATTCGAAGAGAGACTAAAAGCTGTAATTCAAGAAGTTCAAAAAGCCGAAGGTGAAACCATACTCTTCATAGACGAGCTACATACTGTGGTCGGTGCAGGAGCCACTGGAGGAGAGAGTGGAGGAGGAATGGACGCCAGTAATTTGTTAAAACCGGCTTTAGCCCGAGGCGAGCTTCATTGTGTTGGTGCAACCACTCTAGATGAATATCGTAAGTTCATTGAGAAAGATGCCGCTCTTGAAAGAAGATTCCAAACCATATTTGTTGACGAGCCAAATATTGATGAGACTATATCGATTATGAGAGGTCTTAAAGAGAGGTTCGAGGTTCATCACGGAGTTAAAATTAAAGACTCAGCTCTTATAGTTGCAGCAAAACTATCTGCAAGATATATCCCAGACAGAAGGCTTCCGGATAAAGCGATTGATTTAATAGATGAAGCTGCTTCCTGGAGGAGGCTAGAAATCGATTCAATGCCGGCAAATTTGGATGAAATTGAAAGAAAACTCATTCAACTTGGTATTGAAAAAGCTGCATTAGAGAAGGAACAAGAGAGCGATGAACAGGCTAAACAGAGATTGGGACAAGTTGAACACGAAATAGAAGATTTAAATAAAGAGGCTGAGGTTCTACGTGAGAAATGGAAATCAGAAAAAGAGTATATTGGAAAATTAAGACAAATAAAAGAAGAAATCAAATCGGTTCGATCTATGGTTGAGCAGTCTGAAAGAGAAGCTGATTTGCAAAGAGCCGCAGAATTAAAATATGGAAAATTGCATGAGTTAGATAAGTTGTTGAAGCAACTGGAAAGTAACAATGCATCCCTTCAAGAAAATAGATTACTTAAAGAAGAGATTGATGAAGATGATATTGCATCAGTAGTAGCTAGTTGGACTCGTATTCCGGTTACAAAGCTTTTGGATACCGAAATGAGAAAGCTGGTTAACCTTGAGGAAGAGCTACAAAGAAAAGTCATTGGACAAAGTAAGGCAGTGAGAACGATTGCCGATGCAATCAGAAGAGCTAGGGCTGGGCTTAAGGATCCAAAAAGACCCATCGGGTCATTTATGTTTTTAGGTCCCACTGGAGTTGGTAAAACTGAACTGGCAAAGGCTCTAGCAACTTTTCTATTCGATAGCGAGGATGCTCTAATTCGCTTTGATATGAGTGAGTTTCAAGAAAAACATTCATTATCCAGATTAATCGGTGCTCCTCCAGGATATATTGGGTACGATCAAGGTGGTCAATTGACTGAGCAAGTGAGGAGAAACCCATACTCAGTCATACTTTTTGATGAAATAGAAAAAGCTGATACCGAAATATTTAATTCTCTACTGCAGGTTTTGGACGACGGGCATTTAACCGATTCTCAGGGAAAAAAAGTTGATTTTAAAAATACAGTCATAATAATGACGAGTAATCTTGCCAGCCAATTGATTCTTGAAAGGCAGATAAGATCTGCAATTAGCGGGGGAAATAAGGAAGATTCTTCAGAGGAGAGTTTGGATTCACAAATAAGGGATGTATTAAGGGAATATTTCAAACCTGAGTTCTTAAATAGAATTGACGAAATAGTAATTTTCCACTCTTTGAGAGGAGATGAGATCCGAAAAATAGTAGAGATTCAACTCGATCTACTCCAGCATAGACTGAGTGAAAAGCAGATTAAATCTAATTTCTCTGAAAGTGCAAAAGAGCATCTCGCTATGTCTGGTTTTGATCCTATCTATGGTGCCAGACCTTTGAAAAGAATTATTCAAAAAGAAGTTGAAAATCCTTTAGCAATGAAAATTTTGTCCAAAGAAATTAATGCCGGAGATCAAATTAATGTCGATCTCGGTATTGATGGACTTGTTTTTGAAAAAAGTACGAGTGCTATTGTTGGCTAACCGGATTTAAATATCAAATATATCAACTTTACAAATCGTTTATTTGACAATTGAATGGAAAGTTTATTTCACAAAATTTTTCAAGCTATTCAATTAGCCGAAGAATTAAGCGATTCTGAATTCAACGATCTTGCAATCCAACTTTTTAAGCATCAATTAGAAAACAACCAATCCTATAAAAAAATTAGCTCAAGCAGGGGAGTTAATAGTGTAAAGCATTGGACTGAAATACCTCTTATAACAACGAATTCCTTCAAAATTCATAAGCATTTTTGCTTTAAGGAACCTCAAATTATTAAAACTTTCTTTTCCAGTGGCACATCTACTGGAGAGCAAAGTAAGCATTATCTTTCAAATAGAGAACTAGAACTTTATGAATTGTCTTTGTGGAAGAGCTTCGGAAAGGCGTTTAATCTTAAAGAAAATTATGTTGAAGATGATTGTAATTTAGCCTATTTAGTTCTCACCGAAAACCAAGAAGATAAACCAGATTCTTCTTTGATTCATATGTTTGAAACGATTAGAAAAAGATTGAACGTAGATAAACATTGTTTCTTCTATAAAAACGATAGACTTCAAATAGAAAGACTGGTTGATAGTTTAAAGCAAGCTGAGATCCAACAAAAAAAGGTTTTGCTTGTTGGCACTGCGTTTAGCTTTGTCCACTTTCTTGATGGTTTTAATGGTGAGTTCCATTTACCCAGTAACTCAATATTAATGGAAACGGGTGGTTATAAAGGAAAATCTAGAGAAATACCTAAAGGTGAATTGTATAAAATCCTTAGCAAAAAACTGGGTATTGATCCAAACAATATTATTGGCCAATATGGAATGAGCGAAATTGGTACGCAATTTTACGACAACGTTAATCCTGCAAATAGTTTATTGAACAACGTATCGAGATCTAGCTTTCATTTTGACTTAAATTCAAGGGTAAAAATGATTCCTTCTTGGTCAAGGATTAGGATTTTGGATCCTAATAATTTGTCCCAGGAGGTTGCTAATGACGAGAGAGGTTTAATTGCAATTTATGATCTTTGCAACATTGATTCTTGCTCGTTTATTCTCACCGGTGACATCGGAATAAAAAAAGAAAACTCATTTGAAATAATTGGCCGTTCAAATGAGCTTTCTCCAAAGGGCTGTTCGTTGAATTATGAATTGTCTTAATTTAAGCTGGTTTCAAGAATCATTACTTGAGTAACCGGTTCTTGCTTGATTTTCTTCGTTGTTTCTTTGACTATCTTTTCAATATTCTTTTTCAATTGTTCAAGGTCTTTATTTGCTTCATTTTGGTAGTATTCCGTAACCTTATCTCTTATTTCTTGCGCTAAATTCTTACTTTCTTCAATTTCTGAGAATACTAAGCCTCTGAATATAACATCAGGACCAGCCAAAATAGTATTGTTGCTAGTTGTCAAAATGACATTCACTATTCCGCATTTGGACAAAGTATCTCTGTCTTGAATTAATTCTTTATTGACTTTTCCCTCACGGCTACTATCGACCATAACAATACCAGCCGGTACTTCTCCCGTAATTTCGGCATGATTCTGAGAGATTTCGAGAACGTCTCCGTTTTCCATAATGAAAACTTTTTCGGGTGGAAGACCACAGACCTCTTCCCCTAATTTTCCATGACGAACAAGCATTCTATATTCACCGTGAGCTGGCATAAAATGCTTGGGTCGAATGAGGTTAAGTAATAACTTTTGTTCTTCTTGGCTACAATGACCTGATACATGTACTCCCGATTCACGTCCGTATACAACTTCCGCTCCTCTAGCAAATAGTGCATTAATGGTTGCCGCTACCGATCTTTCGTTTCCAGGAATTGGTGTTGCACTGACAATAACCGTATCTCCAGGAATAATTGAAAGCTGTCTATGAGTTCCATTTGCGATTCTAGTTAACGCTGAAAGTGGTTCTCCTTGACTTCCAGTCGTTAAAATGCAGACCTTATTCAATGGATAATTCGATACTTCATCAGCTCGAATCAATAATCCTTCTGGGAATTGCATATAGCCAAGCTGCCTAGAAACTAATGCAATGTTCAACATTGAACGTCCCAAAACCGCAACTTTTCTACCGTATTTTTGTGCAATCTCTAAGATTTGCTTAATTCTATGAACTTGAGAGGCGAAAGTTGTAATTATGATTCTTTTGGAAGAACGAACAAAAACTTCTTCAATTTTGGGGAACACAGCTTTTTCGGACGGCGTAAACCCAGATTTTTCAGCGTTTGTTGAGTCGGATATGAGTAACTCTACTCCTTTTCTTCCAACTTCTGCTAAAGGTGCAATGTCAAAAAGTTCACCATCAACTGGAGTATGATCGAATTTGAAATCTCCTGAGTGGACTATTCTTCCAGCGGGAGTTTGAATGATTAAACAAAAAGAGTCTGGAATTGAATGGTTGTTTCGAATCCAGGTGAAAGCAAAGGGGCCGAGTTTTACACTTTCCCGAGCTTTTGTTCTTTTGAGAACCGTTTTTTGTGATAAACCTTGATCTTTGAGTTTTCCTTCAAGCAAACCAATAGCAAGTGGAGGACCATAAATAATTGGTATATCGAGATTCTTGAGCATATTAGATATCCCACCAATATGATCTTCGTGACCATGCGTTAGGATCATGCCAACAATTTTCTCTTTATTTTCAATCAAATAAGTCAATTCAGGTAAAACGAGATCTACCCCGTGCATTTCTTCTGAGGGAAAAGCTAATCCGCCATCAATTAAGACAATTTGATCGTTGCACTTAACAATCCAGGTATTTTTCCCAATCTCACAGAGTCCACCAATTGGGATAACTTGTACTTTTGCATTTTCCTCTAACGGAATTAAATCTTCAACAATAGAGCCAATTTCCTTGGAAATTTTTTTGCTATCTTTTTTTGTATCTGGTCTTCTAATGATGGTTTTACTTGTTATTTTGCTCATAAAATCACTTTTTTATTTACTAATGTTGATGTTATATTAAGCCTACTAGCCCTGGAGTAAAGCTATTTCATTAACAAACTCATCCAGAGAATTTCGGACACTTTCTGCCGGTTGTGTTATCGGCAATCTAACATAAGATTTAATAACTCCAAGTTTAGAAAGAATATATTTTGTAGGACCGGGACTTGGAGACTTAAATAATGCCTTATATAAAGGAAACAATTTAGTATGTATTTTAGCAGCTTCTGAGTTTTTACCTGTTAAAAACGTTTCAATTAGCTCTCTTATATCTTTCCCAACAAAATGACTAGCAACACTTACTACACCAACAGACCCAACAGATAAAGAGGGTAAAGTCAAATAGTCATCTCCGCAATAAACCTCAACATTAGGATTTTCTATCTTAGAATTAACAAAAAAGTCTAAAGATCCACTGGACTCTTTAACAGCAGATATATTTGAGAACTTTTTGTTCAGAAAGGATACCGCATTAGCCTCAATATATGAGCCTGTTCTACCAGGATTATTGTAGATAAGTATTGGTAAATCAACCGCCTCTGCAACTGCTGAGAAGTGAGCAATTATACCCTCTTGATTTGGTTTGTTGTAATATGGACAGACCGACATAATACCATCGGCTCCTTCTTCTTGAGCTTTAAGAGAAGACTCTGTCGCAGTTTTTGTTGAATTGGATCCAGCTCCAAATATTATTGGTATTCTCCCATTAATAATTTCTTTGGTCTTTCTTAACAAAATCCATTCTTCATCATGGGTTAAGGTTGGGTTTTCTCCTGTGGTACCACTTACTAAAATCGATTCAGTTCCGGTTTCAATTAAGTGGTTAATCAACTTTTCTAAAGAATCAAAATCAATTGAGAGATCATGATTAAATGGAGTAACCATAGCGGTTATCAAACGACCAAATTTCTCAGAAAACATTGCAAGCTAATATCATTCAACAACTGTGATTTTAACCTAAAGATTATTTGTAGATGAATTTAAAAGATAAATTAACTTGATCCTTTACTTATTTATTTGTGTTGGAAATCCAATTTAAGAGAGCTTTGTAATCTTCATATTACAATTCTTTAAATGTCTCCTATGTCTAAATTCTAAATATTCTCATTGATGAACCTTTTACAAAGAGCAAAAACAGTTAAAGCAAAAAAGTCATTGGGACAAAACTTCTTAGTTTCAGAGGGCTTTATAAGTCAAATAGTAGACTCATTCAACTCAAAGACAAAACATATTGTTGAAATAGGACCAGGTCTTGGTTTCTTAACCGAACAACTGCTCGATAGAGATTACCTAGTTACAGCGATAGACTTAGACCCCATTGCCAAGAAGCTGATTCTACCTCATGACAATTTAAATATTCAAATACTTGACGCTTTGCATTTTGACTTTAATTCTATGAAGAAGCCTTTTTCCGTTGCTGGCAACTTGCCTTTCAATGTAGGCACAAAGATCCTGATGAATATTGTAGGAGAACTTAATGAGTTGAGTTGGAGAGTTTCCGAAATTGATGAGATGGTTTTGATGTTCCAGCTAGAGGTAGCTAAAAGAATTGCGGCCAAACCAAATAGCAAAGACTATGGACCTTTAAGCATCACTGTTCAAGCTAAAAGTGAGGTCGAGTTTTTGTTTGATGTTCCAGCGAACTGTTTTTATCCTAAGCCTAAAGTAAACGCAGGTGTTATAAGAATAAAGCCTCAAATCAACGGTTCTTTGAATAAACTTAATCAAAGTGAGTTGAATCAATTAAAGAGAATTGTTAAACAATCTTTTATGACAAGGAGAAAGAAGTTGAGCAATTGTCTCTCTGGGGTATTAAAAAGAAGTGATTTTGAGGCTCTTTCAATCTCTCCTGACTTAAGGCCCGAGAACCTCTCCTTGACACAATTCATTCAGTTAGCAAAATATACTATTGCAGATCTTGAGCCACAATAATAAGATCAATGCAGTCTTATTATTGTGAGAAATTATATTTTATGAGCGGTCAGGAAATTCTTAAAGCTAGTGAAGACAAAATGTCTAAGATATTAGCTTCATTTCAAGAGGAGTTGAAAACAATAAGAACCGGGAAAGCTAATCCCGACATTTTTAAAAGAGTGAGAGTGGAATGCTACGGTACAAATATGTCTCTTCAAGAAGTAGCAGGTGTTACTGCTCCAGATGGAAGAAGCTTTGTGATTCAACCTTTTGATAAAACGAACTTAAAAGCGATTGAACAAGCCATTCAAAATTCAGAATTGGGATTAAATCCCACGAATGACGGAAGTATTATCCGAATAGTTGTTCCACCTTTGTCTGAAGATAGAAGAAAAGAATTAGTTAAGCAAGTTAGTAAAATTACTGAAGATAAGGGCAAGGTGCCAACTCGAAACATAAGAAGAGATTCAAACGATCAATTGAAAAAGTTAAAAGGATCTATATCAGATGATGAATTGAGCAACCATCAAGATGAATTAGAAAAAATCACCTCAAAATATATCAATTTAGTTGATGAAGCATTCAATAAGAAAAAAGTTGAATTAACCACCGTTTAAAGAACAAACTATTGCTTGAATGGAAGAAACAGAATACTGAAAGAGCTAATACAATAATTGCCTATTGATTCAAATCAAAAGTCAATTATTGTTAAGGATGATTATCTCAGAGGCTCAGTAAGCTAGGTAAATTAAAGGATCATTTTAAATGCAAGAGAGCAACCATGTTAAAAGAATTAGAGGCGGGATCTTATTAGCTTTCTTAGGTTTTAGTTCTTTAGCTTTAGGTGGGCTCACTTTTGTTACTATATGCGGTATTTCTCTCACTCTTGCAATAAAAGAATTTATTCAAATGGCAAAAGCTTCTGGGGCAAAGCCTTTAAATAAAGCTTTACTTGTTTTGGTTATTGGTTATCCAATATGTGCTTCTTATTCTTACCAGCTTTTGGTTTTTTGGTTTACCTTCTCTCTAATCTTGATTATTGGACTATTTCTAGTGAGAGCCTATTTATTTCCTCAAACGAAAGCAACTTTGGCAGATTTATCAATTAGTATTTTTTCAATTGTTTACATAGGTTGGTTCTCCTCCCATATAGTACTTTTACGTTTTATGGAAGAACCATTCCAATTTTTTCATTTCAATTTAGCTGACAAAGGTTTATTCTACGCCTTTTTGCCAATAATCTCTGTAATAACCAATGATATTGCCAGCTATTATTTTGGAAAAGCATTCGGTAAAACCAAATTGGCTGAATCAATTAGTCCTAATAAAACTGTAAAGGGTTCTGTAGCTGGAATCATTGCTGGTACTCTTGTTGGAATCCTCGTGACGATTTATCTTGCACCAATTTTTAAAATCACTATTAATTTGCAAATTATTTCCCTAGTTATTTTATTAATAAATATTTTTGCTCAAATGGGGGATCTAGTCGAATCTTTGATTAAAAGATCTGTGGGGGTTAAAGATGCAGGAGGGCTCATCGAGGGGCACGGTGGTTTGTTGGATCGTTTCGATAGCCATATAATCCCTTATGTTTTATCTTATTATTTTTTTGCTTCATATAACTCATTAACTCAATAAGTTATTTTCAACTTCAAATGAGCCGCATAATAATAATTGGAGGAGGTGCAGCGGGTTTAATGGCCGCTGTTAATGCTGCTGAAAAAGGTCATAAAGTTGTGTTATTGGAAAGAGGACCTAAGCTGGGGCGAAAGGTCTTAATTTCCGGAGGAGGAAGGTGTAATGTAACAAACAATAGGCATTCTTCTATTAGAGAATTTTTAGCTAATTATCCTAGAGGAAGTAAATTCTTAATTGGCCCCTTCAATAAATTCGGCCATCAAGATTTAATAAACTGGTTTGAAAAAAGGAATTTAAAACTAAAAACTGAGTCAGATGGAAGGGTTTTTCCCTTCAATAATGAGTCAAGTTCGGTCTTGAACTTACTAGAGCTAGAAGCAAAAAAATATGATGTAAAAATTTTTTTGAATACAAGAGTGACAAGTTTAGAAAAAAGTGACGACTTCTTTCTAGTGAGGCTGAATAATGGTAATTCTTTGCAAGCTGAAAAAGTCATAATCGCATGCGGGGGAATGAGCTACTCTCAAACTGGCTCATCAGGAGATGCGTATGCTTGGGCAAAGAATTTGGGTCACAAAATAATTCGACCTAAGCCCTCTTTAACGGGTTTACTTATAAGAGAGCAATGGGTTAAAGACTTGAAAGGTTTGACAATTCCTCGTGTTGAATTAAAACTCTGTCAATCATCCAAAACAATTGTTAAAGAAGCAGGCTCATTGCTTTTTACCCATTGGGGAATAAGTGGACCGGGTGTTTTTAAAATAACCAGTCTTGCCGCTGGAACTAATTATGAAGATTTTGAATATAAATTGCTGATTAATTTTTTCCCTCAATACACTAACATAGAGTTACAAAGTGTGATCCGTAAGCACTGGTCAAGCAATCCAAAGCGGAAAGCCGATAATCTTTTGAAAGGATTAATACCTCAAAGGCTTGAATTAATGATTGCAGACAAAGTATTCCAGAACTCTTCATCAAAAGCTGCTAAAAAGACAGTTAGCGAAATTAATAATAAAGAATTCAGCCACATAATTGAACTCCTCACCTCCTTAGAGATCCAAATAAGCGGAATCAGACCATCTGGAGAAGAAATAGTTACAGCCGGAGGAGTATGTTTGAATGAAATAAACTCTCAAACGATGGAATCTAAAATAGTGAAAGGTTTATATTGGACTGGAGAAGTTATGGATATTGATGGTTTTACTGGAGGATACAATTTACAAGCAGCCTGGACCACTGGGTGGATAGCCGGGAATAGCGTTTGAAATTGAAAATAATTCATCTATTAAATCTTTTTCTTCGGGGAATCTGGATAAAATTCCCAATGCAAGACTGTAAGCAATTTGATATCCACTTTGATTCATTAAGGCATTATAGATTTCATTCCAAGGATCGATCATTTTAGAAATCCAAACTTTAGTATTTGGACTTTCTTTTGACCAGATTCCAATTTCTCCAGGGAAATTGATTGGATCATCCCCTGTTAATTCAACAAAGGGAATTGCGCTTGCAATTGTGTTCGGAGCAAACCATGGTTCAGCTTGTTTTAACTTTTTATAAACTTCTTTAGGTTTTGTTTCTAATTCTTCTAAAAGACTGAATTTAAACGATGAATCATTCTGAAAAGCTTGTTTAATTATTCCTTTTGCCTGAGAACTCATTTCTTCCTCTGTCATTCTGTCAGCCCTGTAATTTATTGTTTCTGTATCGTGGGTATTAGTTAATCCGAGGCCTTTAGCATTCTGAAAATTATACGGATGGTTGAACGAATAATCAGAAAACGCAAATGGTGTCATCACAACAAACCCAAATTCTTTTTCTACTAATTCAAAAACTTTTTGGGAGGTTTTTGTGAGAATACCCAGTGTTTCAAGAATAAAATTTGAGGGTTTAATATTTTTCTCAATTAAGACTGAATTGTAAATTTCTTTAAACGGCTCAGCAAAACTTTCAACCAAGGAATCGCTTATTTCATTTTCCTTTATGTACTCGGGATCGTAGCTATTTTTACTGGTATCTACTTGCTCAGAATTAACGAGACTGTATTCTTTAAGTCTCTCATCAAAGGGAGAACAACATAGCCTAGAGCCTTTACCAGTTTCTTCGGTTAAAGGTTCGTAAACATATTCATTCAATGAGCCTTTCACAGCATGGTCCAGTATTCCTCCGTCATTAAGTTCAAAGAACTCACGTACTAATTTTCTTTGAAGTTCATTTGCGGATAGATTCAGTGGAATGAATACTGGTGCTCCCCATCTTTGTTCAACTTCCTCGATTTCTCCAGTTTCTTGATTCCTCCATCTTTCAGGAGCTGCTCCCATCCTATAATCTTTGAGAAAACAATCTGGGTGATCCCATAAACGTTGAAGAGGAGGGGCAACTTTTAAGTTACCAATTATTTCTATTCCAATTTTTTTGGCATAATCATTCAAAATTTTTCTCTCAGTAAAAAGAAAAAATTGACCAAACTTATACCTTTCTAAATCCTCGACATAATTTGTTTGTATCTCATTCAAGCGCTTTTGAGCTTTTTCAAAATCACCACTTTGTAATTCGCTGAAAATCTTTTGATCGAATTCAGCCTCCTTTTTCACTTTTTCCTCAGCAAAGTTATGCCATTCTTCAAAGCTATGAGTATTGTATTTTGTTGATAACAAATTATAAATTGCATCGTTCTCAATGAATTCTTGAGAATTGACAAACTCTCGATATTCTTCTACCAACTTATCGCTAGGATCTAAGTGTGAAAACCTTTCAAATGCCAAATCTAAAATTCCTGAGATTGTCTCGATATGAGAATAATTAACTTTTCTTGATTGAGTTTCTCTTCCAAAAGCTTTCACTAAATCCTCTTCCGAAAGAAGATTCTTCCAATCATTGGATAGTAATCTTTCTATTTGAGCAAGATGCTCTCCTAGTCCGCCTAAAGGATTAAAAGGAGATGTGTCGTACTCAACTTGATTGTTGTAGTTGCATTTTAAGAGAGGCCCTTCTGGAAGCGTTATTATTCCATCAAAACCTAAAATGTAGAAGATCTCTAAAGCATATTTGTTTAAAGATCCAATACCATTGCCAGATTTATATTCTGTAGGTGCTGATGAGCTCGGAAGTATTACGTAAAACTTTTTATTCAGTAAGTCTTTAGCTCTTTTTATCGTTTGAAAGTAATTAGCTGGAAATAATTTAGTTTTTATATCCCCTGGAATCTTTTCTAATACTTTTTGTATTAATTCTGCTGAATCTAATAATTGCATTTTTGTACAATCTTCTAACAATAGTTTGCTCAGATCACTTACCTTGTTCTTTATTCCTCAATAGACAAGATTTTATATTGTTAAATTTTTGTGAGTAAATACTCAGCTTAAGAATAATTAACTTAAAAACCTTTAATTTACGCACTGTTAACAGACCAGCTTCAACATTAGTTGTATATAATAAATGTTGAATATGTATTTAACTTGCAAAATTTTTGAACAAGAATAATTAAGGAGTAGTCATGGGAATATTTAGTAAGTTTAGTTTTAAGCGAACGTTTTCTTCTGATTTTCAGAGAGATGTATCAAGAAAAATTACTATTAATGGTAGAGATATAGTTAATACAGTCGAAGATGAGATTGATGGAATTGATACGGGTGATTTAGTTACTGGTGGAAGAAGGTTTGTAAGTGACATCAGGTCTAGATTTTTTAGGAACACTAATGAAGAAACAACCGATGATAACACCACAGAAGTTGTTACTCAGGAGGTAGTTGAAGTAGAACCTTTACCACCAACTGTTGAAGAACCAGTTTTAAATACAACTAGCTTTGTTTTACCAGAGATTAATCTCCCAACTACAGATAGCAGAGGTCTGACAACAATGAGTGAAGATTTAGAAATAGTACCAATTACAACGAATTTAACTACCCAACCAGGCTTAATTTCAGGAGATGGAGTAGAGTTAATTACTTGGGGCAACTCAGACAATGTAAATGTTGAAGCTATTTCTAGGCCGGGTTTTGCATCAGTGAGTGGTAGGCTGTCAGATTCTGTCAACAATGGTGACTCAGAATCAGTATCTAGCTCAGGTGTCTTTGCAAGAGTAACAAGTGGACCATCAACTAATCAAGAAGATCCAGAACCTGAGGTTAGTATAACTGAGATAGAGACTAATGAGAGTGTTATACCAGGTGTTAGTTCCTCAGCGTCTTCAAGATCATTTTCGTTCACTGGTAACAGAGATGATTTGAGTGATTTAGGTAGAGATATAGATAATGATTCTTTAGTTATTGATTCCGATAGTCTTTTAAATGGAATAAACACCGTGGATTTACCTGTTGTGAATTTAGATGATATTAATGGTATTAACCTTGAGGATATTGAAGTTATTGATCCTACAGATACATTAACTACCGATGTTCCTTCTTTAGAGATAGATCCAAATACTTTTGTTCAGGTGGATGTTCCAATATCAACTTAAGTTTCAATTTGTATCTTATTTGATTTTGATTAAAGTCTTTCATTAAAGCAATGAAAGGCTTTTTTATTTTTTAGCTCAAGGTTTTTAATTTGGTTTTTGAAGAAAAAATCACCAAATTATCTTGATTTATTATTTTTATCTTAAGCTTCTAAAACTGTCTCTGATTATTCTTATTTTGATAAACCAGTCATCAAGAAATAACTTCTTTTTTAAGTAGTCTTCAAGAGAAAAGTTTCTAATCTTTTCAAAAAATTCAATCCATCAATCACGGATTTTTTGAGGTTTTATTATTTCTAACTAACTAGCAAACAATTGAAATTACTCATAGAAACACACTTCATCTACAAATTGATTGTTTAAAGTCTATTTGAGGAATAAATGAGTAGTTATATTCCGAACACCATGTCTCTACCCATATTATTTGTAGTCATAATCTTAGTTGCTTTCTTCATTTTCATATTTACATATAACAGCAAAGTTGAAGAAAAAAGTAACGAGTTAAATAAGTTGCTTTGTCAAGAATTTGGGTTTAGCTATATAAGTAAAGAAAATTTTGAACCTTTATCGCTTCAAATTAATAATTTGCCAAGATTTCAATATATGGATGAAAATATTCCCATGAATGACTTTGTGATGGGAGAATACAGGAGTCTTAAAGTTATAGTTTCAACAATAGCTTCCGCGGCAAATCTACTCGGCATTGGGAAACAGGCTAAATATAATGGAGGTATTCATTTTACTTTCTTCATTATTGAAAAACAGAATTTCAATTTCCCAAGTTTTATCTTGCAGCCTTCTACTGGTACAGCTTCTCATGCATGGGATTATATACTGCCAAAAGGCTGGAATAAAGACGAAAGAATACAAAATTTCAACTTGTTTTATGAAAGTCAAACAGATATAAACTCTCTTCCTCAAAAACTTATTAAATTAATTGCTGATGATCGTCAATCAATTTATTGCGAAGGAGCTGGTAACAAATTGATTTTTGCATTCTTGAACAATTCAAGATGGTTTGCAAATGATTTTGATGAATACGTTAGATATCTTAATAAAAGTATTGAATTGACTTCTTCTTGCTAAGATTAGATTTTAGCTCATTGGCCTGTGATGGAACCTTACTTTGCCTCTATTAAAGGTGGCTACGACAAAAACTTTACTTACTTAATTGGCTGCAACGAAACTAAACAATTGGCAATAATCGATTGTGCAGCTTTTCTGAATGAGTTTGAACCTTATTTGAAAGAAGTAAAAGATCTCGGTTTTGAAAAAATAAATAGAGTTATTCTCACTCACGCTCACCACGATCACATAATTTCTCTCCAGCAGATTTATTCTCGTTTTCAACCCGAGGTTTATGTTCATGAAAGCGAATTGAAAAGAATAAAGAATTTTACTGGAATTGAAGTGAACAATTTCATTCATCATCAACAAGAAATTGAAATTGGCAACGAGAAGATAAAAGCTCTTCACACACCGGGGCATCAACCGAGCAATTTTTGTTTTGTTTGGAGAAACAAAATTTTTACAGGAGATACTCTTTTTATAGAAGGCTGCGGGCGGACTAACTTTCCGGAGAGCAGTACCCTGGACCAACTTGAATCAATGAAGTTTATTGCAAATGAATTGAGTGACGATCTGGAGGTTTATCCGGGACACGATTACGGTTCTATACCTGTCTCTACCGTTGGACGTGAAAAGAAAGTAAATAAATATCTAATTGGTTTGCAAAAGAATGAAATAAACGAACAAATAGTTGAAAACTGGATTGCGGTAAGAACTGGAAAAAAATAATGTTTAGATTCTATGACTTTTTATAAATTTATGATATAGTCTTACTTCTTGACGCCCCTATCGTCTAGAGGCCTAGGACACCAGATTTTCATTTTGGCAACACGGGTTCGAATCCCGTTAGGGGTACCAATTTATATAAACATCTTTGGTTTCTTATTTAGCTCTAAATTATACTCACAGTTAAGCTTGACACTATTTTCATATAAAGCTCAAAACAACGAATTTGAGTAATTGCTTTTTTATCTACTTTCGAACTTTCGAATAAGTTATCTTCTTCATCTGCAATTGTATAATCTTATAACTCAAAACCTATTTCTTTCTGTCTAATGCGTATTTCTTTTACAGATTTGTATGTTCTTCAAGTGTAATTCAACCATCTCAAAAATGGCTTAAAGACAAAAGAGGTAGGCAATTGGATTTTAATAATATTTTGCATTACCAAAAAGTTATTGTTGCTTTAACCGAAACGGATAGGTTGATGAAGGAAATTGATGAAGTTGGGGTTAAAGAATCTAAATTTAACTGCTTCAGTAGGTAAGACCCAATGACAGAATTAATAGATATCTTAGGTGCGTTTTTTAAAGCTCTTTTAAGTACAAATAATCAAGCCTTTATTATTTGCTGTTTGTTTCTTCTTTCATTAATTGGGGTTTTAGCTTTCTATCTTTGGAAACAACAAAAAGAAATAACCGAGCTTAAGAAGACACAGTATAGAATTGCTGAAAATTTAAAGAAGAAAAATTATGAGCTTAAAGAGCACCAAAAACAATTGCTTGCAATTAATAGGATTATCGAAGATATAGAAAGTGAAAATAAACTTTTTATAGATAGGCTTCATTTACTTGATGAGAAGATTAATAAAAGGGAATAAAAAAATTAAATCCTTTTTATTTACAATTTAATGTCAAAAGAAGAGTTCCCAACAAATGAAATACTTGATGAAATAGAAAGTACAGAAAAGAGTAACTCCAATATATTAGAAGATATAAAAGAAAGATTAAAAACTATTCAAGATCAGCAAACAGTAATTTTTAGTCGCTTAGATAAGATTGAAAGTAGAGCATAAGACAAAATCATAATGATATGTAAAAATCTGTTTTGTGGACTATCAAAACAAAAAAATCTACAGAATAACTCATTATAAAAACCTACAATGGATTTTAGAGAATGGTTTATGGTGTTCAAACTCTAAGACACAAGACCCAAATTTCATTCAAATAGGGAATAAAGTTTTAATTAGTTCGAGAAAAGATAAACCTGTAAAAGTTCATGGATCGAATGTTTTAAAAGGAACACTTAGTGATTATGTGCCCTTTTATTTTTGTCCTCGTCCTCCAATGTTATACAACATTATTACTGGCTACGATGTTGAAAAACAAATACAAAGTGAACTTATTTATATAGTTAGTTCGTTAAAGTCAATAAGAGATGAAAATCTTGAATTTGTTTTTAGTAATGGGCATGCCAAAGAAGAAATTTCAAAATTTTATGACGATTTAAATTCTTTAAATAAAATTGATTGGGATGTTATAAGGAGTAATACATGGAAAAATGACCCACTACGCAACATCAAAAGTTAAATGCAACCGTTAGTAGAAAAATGAAAAAGAGTTAAGGAGAAGAGGGTGCTCAAATTGGTT
>JASJDU010000038.1 GCA_030065015.1 Candidatus Caenarcanales bacterium
ACTTACTTCTTCTTGGCTCTTTCCGCTTCTGTCATAGTATGAGAGCGCTTTATCTCGTAAATCGTTGCTATATCCGTATGTCATAAACTTTGAAACTATTACGCATTTATATCTTTAGTTTACTATAAGAGGAATTATTCAAGCAATCCATAATTATTTGAGAACACTTGTCAGAATAAATTCAGGAAAAGAGGAAAGCTTAAGTTGAGGCATCGTTGATTCTCAGTGCATTAAAACAAGTCTTATGGCCAGGGAAGATAAAGGATTTAATGGAGGAAAACTAGTAAAAGGAAGAAAGCGAAATATTTTTGTTGATACTCTTGGCTTGCTTTGGGGCTTGAGTGTTTCTCCTGCAAACCAGTCAGAAATTGAAGGTGGTATTGAATGCTTATTTAAAGCACCATACAAAATGCCAAGATTGAATAAGATACTGTTTGATGCTGGTTATAGGGGTGAATGGTTTCAGAAGTTTTTTGAAATATGTTTTGGCTGCACAACAGAAATAGTTGAAAGGCTAGGAAAGGGCTTTGATATTCAAGCTTTCAGATGGATTGACGAAAGGACTTTTTCTTGGTTTGAATCTTCTAGAAGGCTTTCTAAAGATTACGAAATGAAAACTATCTACTCTGAATCCTGGATTTTTCTTTCTATGATTAAACTTATGCTCTCTAGGCTTTATTAATTCTCAGACAGCTTCTTAGTTTACTTTACAATCAAGTTTGGTACAAAAGGATAAATACAAACCCAGTCTTTAGTATTGCACAAGAGGCTAATCGTGAAATCAAAAGAACCAGGCTTGTTATTTAATATAATTTGGCACAAAAGTATGGTTAGAATGACCATTGTCAAATAAATTTAAAAATGATTGAATTCCGACAAAAGGTAATTCAAATGCAGATCTCATTCTTGTAAAAGGTTCAAACGGATCATTTTTTTCCATCTTAAAAACAACTTTATCTTTTAATCCTTCTATAGAAGTCATATCTTGGTGATTCATAGGAACACCATAAAATTTGATCAACTTAATCTTCGATCTTGTTTGAGGATCTATCTTCTCTAATGCCGCGCGCACAACATATCCGCCAATGCTGTATGCATGAATAATAATGTCCTTGCCTCCACTTTCAGCAATATTTTTTTCGATAACCTGCTTAGCATAATCTACTGCTACTGCATGACCCGGACCAAAAGGAGAATAACCTCCCAGATTATGATCTAAGATTTGCAGCCCTGATCTTATATAATCGGTAAACCCAGTAAGTAAACCAAACTCTTCTTTCTTGTCCAGTTCTTTATCAGAGCCAAGATTTATAAGATGCACTGGAGATTTGATATTTTCTGATAGCTTATAAGCAATTTTACTCGCTCCAACTTTAGTCATTCCGGTGCCAGGGAAAAGTAAATGCTTCTCAGTTCCATTTTCTGCAAGCTGCCTAGCATTCATTGCTACAATTTTTTCACCATCCCTTAATAACTCAGGACTTGCATGAAAAGTTTCTCTGTTGGCATTTTTAGACCCTGTAAGTGATAAAGCCCATCCAGCCACCATTAAAGTCCCCAAGAGAGACAATGTACCTGTTGCAAGTTTGCCTAACCAATCTAAAGATCCCTCTGGATCATCTTCAACCACAACATAATAAGGATTGTAAGAAGATTTGCCATTATTAGTAGTTGAAGTTCTATAATATGTACCGCTACTGAATAATTCTTCTAAAGAACCTACATAAGAGCTATTACCACCACTACCGTTAGTACTTTGTGAGTTAAGAATTATTGGCCGCTGAATGGGATTTATAGTTGTCATAGATACAAGTAAATTTCCTACAGCTTGTTAAAATATTCAATCTTTATTCTAAATTTAAAATTTTCTTAGTTTTCATTGTAACACTGCCTTGTATATTTACATTTTTTAGAAAACAACCTATGACAAAATTTATTTAACGCCAGACCAAAGTCTATTTCCAAACTTTTTGTGATCTCGGTTTTACCTAAATGTTACTTTATTAATCCCCAACTTAAACAAGCAGAGCATATCAAAAAAGATAGTCCACTTATCCAAGTAACTATATTTAGCCCCTTTTCTAATTCGCTAGATGTGCTAAACATCTGAGAGGAACTTCCAATACTACCAATTCCTTCGCCCTTTGCTGAATGCATTAAAACAAGGGTAACAGTTAATACTGCAGTAAATATTTGAAATAATTGAAAAAAAATCAACATAATATTCGTCACTCAAACATAGAACTCACTGTATCTCCATTATGAATCCTGCAGATAACTTCTGCAAGAAGTGGAGCTACCGATAACTGTTCTATTTTACTTATCCGCTTTTCCTCTGGAAGATGTATTGAATTTGTAACAATCAATTTTTCAATAGTTGAATTTGCTATATTTTCTACGCCCTTGCCGGAAAGTACAGCGTGAGTAGCGCAAGCATATACTTTATTTGCACCTTTTTGCAAAAGTAAATCACTTGCTTTAGACATTGTCCCCGCAGTATCCACAATATCATCAACTAAAATACAAGTCTTATTGGTAACATCACCGATTAAATTAATTACTTCGACCGCATTTTTAGTTGAGTGTGATCGTCTTTTATCAATAATTGCTAAAGGTGCTTGATCGAGTTTTTTTGCAAAGGCTCTCGCCCTCGCAACTCCTCCAACATCAGGACTAACAACAACCGGATTCTGCAAGCCCATTGCACGAACATAATCCACAAGAACAGGACTAGCAAATAAATGATCAACAAGCGTATTGAAGAAACCCATTATCTGACTGGCGTGAAGATCTAGAGCAACTACTCTGTGAACACCAGCTGTTTTAAGCAAATCCGCAACCAATTTAGAAGTAATTGGTTCTCTACCAGTAGCTTTTCTGTCTTGGCGAGCATAGCCGTAATAAGGCATTATCACAGTTATTCTTTCTGCACTCGCTCTCTTCAATGCATCTATTATGATCAACAGCTCCATAATAGAGTCGTTGGTGGGAGGAGAAGTTGGTTGAATGAGAAATACATCATCTCCCCTAACACTTTCTAGCACTTTTACATAAAGCTCACCATCAGAAAAAGGGGATATGTTAATACCACTCAATTCGGTACCAAGTTGCTGAGCTATCTCTTGAGACAGTGAATAGTTTGCCCTACCAGAAAAAAGTTTTACTGAAGGTGCTGTCCAATGAAACTTATTACTTTCTTGGATTACTCCCAAGTTTACATTTTTCATATCTACAGAAAAAACGATTAACGCTTAGAGTACTGAGGCATCTTTCTTGCCTTATGGCAATAATAATGTTTTCTTTCTACCTCACGAGGATCTCTTGTTAAAAGACCAAAAGCTTTAAGGGTAGATTTATTGCCTGCATCAAGCTCAACCAACGCTCTCGCAACTCCTAATCTAATAGCTTCGGCTTGGCCTTTGATCCCTCCACCTTTTACGTTTACAAATACATTAAAACTCTTATCTTTACTGAGTCTCTCAAAGGGCTCATTGATTCTTTCTAACCATAGTTCTCTGTCACAGAAGTAGTCATTGAGGCTTCTGCCATTAACCTTAAATTCTCCTGTGCCTGGTCTGAGAATAACTCTGGCTACTGATCTTTTTCTTCTTCCGGTTGCTGAATATTGTGCTGACATGCTGATTGATTATATTGTAGGGACTGCTTGTAGGAATACTGGGTTTTGAGCTTTATGAGGATGCTCAACTCCTTCATAAATTTTAAGCTTGGTTAATTGAGCGTTGCCTAACTTTGTTCTTGGCATCATACCTTTGACTGTATTGTAAATCACTTTTTCAGGTATACGCTCCAACAAATCTCCAAGTGACTCTGAGCGTAGACCTCCAGGATAACCCGTATATCTTCTATATACGGTTTGCTTAGCTTTATTTTTGCCCTTAAAAGTGATCTCTTTTGCATTTATGACAATTACAAAATCACCAACATCCACATTAGGCGTATAAGAAGGTTTTCTTTTACCTCTTAAAATCCTTACAATCTCTGCCGACAAACGGCCTAGGTTCTGATTCTTTGCATCAATCAAATACCATTTTCTGTTGGCTGTTTCAGCATTTTCAAACTTAGATTTATTTTTCAGGAAAAGATTTCCTTGCAATTTACCATTTGACTCTTGAGCAAGGTCTTTTCCTGTAGAGCTTGCTTGGGTTTTATCTTTTATTGGCTCAGCTTTTTCAGTGGATTTATTTTCTTCCGGTTGATCAGCTGATTCATTTTTTGGAGAAGCCATTTTAAAATTCAATCAAATAGAGGGAAATGATAGTTAATTGCTTCTAAGCAAAGACCTTTTGGCTGAGCAGTTGGCCCTGCTAAATTGCGATCTTTATACTTTAAAGCATTTTCTAATGAACAGACAGATAGTTTACCATTTTCAATTGCAATTTGTGTACCGACAATTACACGGATCATATTGTATAAAAATCTATTGGCTGAAACTTTAAACACAAATAAACCATTATTGTCCAAGTCAATTTCCCAGAAAGACTTAGTCACATTGCATACAGAGTAGACCTCTCTCCCATTAAAATTACTTAACCCAGAAAAATCGTGAGAGCCAAGCAACTTTTCGGATTGAAAGTTAAGAGAATCAATTTTAAGAGGATTTGCTTGATAGAAATATTCAACTTGAGATTCATCCAAAGGAGATCTAGGCGCATGCGCTCTCAACTTATAAATGTATGAACGCTTGATTGCATCTTTAATTGAATGGAAGGAGTCATGAATTCTACTAATTCTTAATATCGACAGGTCTTTTGGCAAAATACCATTCAAATTACAGAGAACTTTATTTTCATTATTTTTATCAATTGAGAAATCATAATCTAAGACAAAGTGACCAATCATCCCTCTTGCATGAACACCTGAATCTACCCTACTGCCCAAAACAACTTTTACGGCTTGCTTAAAATAAACAAAAAAAGCTTTCTCTAGTTCTTCTTGAACCGTTCTACCATTAGGTTGCCATTGGGAACCACAAAAATTGGTACCTAAGAATTGAGATTTGAAAACGTACTTATAAACCAATAAACTACATCAAAAATTAAAAACGATAATTGTATAAATTTTAGATAATTAACATTAAGAAGTCTAAGGTCCCTGATAATTAATAATGGGCCAAACAACACCTCTTACAAAAGGACCATGAAAGAGTATTGGCAATAATAAAATTACAGATAAAAGAGCCCATATAAAATTCACTGATTCTTGCCTATCTATTCTCCTATTAGTTTTTTCCATGTATTTTTCAAAAGCTACCAATAAACCTTGAAGCATAAAATACAAAGTAGGATAACCGTAACCAGCATTAACAGGAACACTAATTGCCAATTCGTGAAGAAGACCAGCAGCTAAAAATGATACAAAAGATGCACTAGAAGTCCCAATTCGAATCGACAAGGGACGATAAAGACCAATCACAATAAGCCCAACAAAAGCCATATTCCATCGCCTGCCCCAAAACTCAGAAAGGCTTTTAGATCTAAGAGGATCTCTAAACAATTTATGACAATCCACACCAAAGTATCTCCAAAATCCCGCGACAACATTAATAATGCCAAAATGCAAAATTAAGCTAAAGCCAATCAGCATTGAAACCGAAATGATTAAAGCTACCTCCTCAGCGTCTACAATATGTCCCAAATAAATCTCAAGGTACTTAGAGATCCACCAAGAAGCGAAAATGAATAGCACCCCAATAAAAATTCTTCTAATACCAATCCAAATCAGTTTATCCGCATTATCTAGTTTGTCTTTTCCCAAATCCAGGAATAGTTTTGGCCTCATACCAAACCAGAACATAGAGAAGCAAATCCATTGAAAAAATGACAATTCACATTTACCAGTGGCCTTCTCTTCAACAAATACAATTCCTTTAGAAGAATATAAAAGAGTGCCTAAGATACCTAACATTCTAAAACCATATGGCTGATCGAAAGTCAAAGAATTAACCAGCAGGAAAGAAGCAATTACATGAACCCAAGCTATTAATCTTGCAAATTTAAGATCCTTTATTTGTGCAATTTTATACCCCAAAAGGATATTCAAACCAAGTATAAAAAGGCCTACTAAAACTACAAATATATTGCTCGGTTGATATGCACCCATAAATTCATTTATTTTATGTTGCCCTATATTAATTTTTTATCACTAGACATTCAAGATGAGAAAGTCTTCTTATCTTATTGTGCTGCTTTAGCAATAGGATAAACCCACCCACTTCCAAAAGCTTTAAAGCTAACTTTCAAAATAATAGGTGCCTGCCGGCGCTTAAACTCATTCACAGAAAGTAAATGAAAGATTTTCTTGACCGTTTTTTCTTCAAAGCCCATTTGAACGATTTTTTTCTCAGAAAAATGATTTTCAATTATTAAACTCAAAACTCGATCGAGAGTCTCGTAATCCGGTAACGAATCTGTATCCAATTGATCTGGCCGCAACTCTGCTGACGGAGGTTTTTGAATTATTTCCAAAGGAATCTCCGGAAAAGTTTTGGATATTTCCCAGACTTGTGTTTTCCACAAATCTCCAATTGGTGCTAAAGCTCCACAACAATCTCCATAGAGAGTGGAATACCCAACCGCAAACTCACTTTTATTCCCGGTAGCTAGAACCAATGCATTGTCTTGGTTTGCCAATGCCATCAAAATATTTCCTCGAACCCTAGATTGAAGATTCTCTTCCGCCTTAGTTAGTTTTTGAATACCGGTTTGTTTGAGAAAGCTTTCTAATATTGGTTGAATTCCAATTCGTTTAGATGCCACTCCTAAGTTTTTGAGGAGATTTTGGGCATCCAAAACGCTTCCTTCTGAAGAATACACAGAAGGCATTAATACCCCAGTAACATTTTTTGCACCTAAAGCCTCTTTTGCTAAACAAGCAACAAGTGCAGAATCGATGCCACCAGAAATTCCAATCAAAGCTTTTGAAAAACCTGTTTTTTGAAAATAGTCTTTTATTCCTAAAATCAAGGCTTTTTTTATTTCTTGCTTATCCTCAGGCTTATCTAAGGAAGAATATTCTTGAGTAGATTTTTTATTTTTTTTCTCATTTCTAGAGATTGTTTGAGAATCAAGGTTGCAAATTAACAAATCCTCCTCGAAGTTCTTTGAGCAACTTTCTAATTGTCCTAATTTATTAACAAAGAAGGAATTTCCATCAAAGATCAAATCATCATTAGCTCCAACTTGATTCACAAGAAGAATGGGGCAGCTTAATTGTTCACTCACTTGAATTGCATGCTTTATTCTTACAGGCTTTATGTTTTTTCTAAAAGGCGAAGCAGCAAGGCAAAGGATAGAAGCAATTTGCTTTTTCTTTAATAGACCAATTAAGTTTTGCCCATATGCTTTTTCTTCAACGTCACCGGCTAAAAAATCTTCACAGATCATTACTGCAAGCTTTTTATTTTTAATTTCGATAAAAGAGTCTTCCTCGCTTTCGATTTGTGAAGGTTGAAAATAGCGAGATTCAAAAAAGACTTCATAATTCGGAAGTAACTTTTTATGAATAACTTTTTCAATACGTTTATTCTTTATAAAAGCTACTGAGTTGTATAAAAAAGACAGATTTTTATCTTTTAAAGGTAACCCTATTAAGGTTGGTACAGTAACTTGTGGAACGATAGTCTCTTCAAGGACCTTCCAACATTTATCAACAAACTGCTCTTGAAGTAATAAATCTTTAGGTGGATATCCACATAAACTCAACTCCGGGAAAACCACCAAATCACAATTCGTAACTTTGTTTAAATAAGTTATTATTTTTTCTGAATTGCCTTGAAGGTCACCTATTTTAGGGTTAATTTGACAGAGAGCTATTTTCATAATTCAATCATAGTCAAGAAGCCTAATAACAAAGTTGATTAAAATGCTATGTGAAAAACCATATTTTAAGCTGCTCTGCAAAGCTACAACTAATCAGGTTTAATTTTGAAAAGTAATTGACCGAATTCTACTGTTTGAGAATTTTTAACGCAAATTTCTTCTACAGTACCACTAATTTCCGAAGGCAACTCATTCATCATTTTCATTGCCTCAATAATACACAGCACATCTCCATTTTTTACAGTTTTACCCACTTCCACAAAAGGCGATGCTTCCGGAGAAGGTGCAATATAAAAAGTACCCACCATTGGGGAAGTCACCTCAATCAAACCACTATCAACTTTTAATGGGGTTGGTTGTTCAGTTGATGAAGGGGGTGGAGGTGGAATTGGCCCAGGGAAGCCATAGGTAGGCATAGG
Organism: Candidatus Caenarcanales bacterium; assembly: GCA_030065015.1. Lineage (GTDB taxonomy): Bacteria > Cyanobacteriota > Vampirovibrionia > Caenarcaniphilales > Caenarcanaceae > JASJDU01. The sequence continues at coordinate 8,258 of JASJDU010000038.1, forward strand.
AGCACCAATAACAGAAGTTGTTAGAGAACTTTTATCCTGCTGATTCTCTTTTTTTAAAGACAAGGAGAATTCTCCTTGCGAGATACTGATTTCGCTCAATGGGGTTTCAACCAACTTATCTACCAACTCTAAAATCTGCTCGTAACTTAACATTTTATATTCCTTTAAGCTCTATCCAAGTAAGAATCATTACGGGTATCAACACGGATTTTTTCACCTACATTTATAAAGAAAGGTACTTGTATTACTGCTCCCGTCTCTAAAGTTGCAGGCTTATTATTACTAGCAGCAGTATCTCCTTTTACTCCAGGTGGAGTTTCAGTAACTTCAAGCTCGACGAAATTTGGAACTTCTACTCCTAAAATTTTCCCTTCACAATAAGTTACTGTTACATTCATTCCTTCTTTTAAGTATTTAACTTTAGAACCAATCTGAGTTGGTGGTAGTTCAATTTGATCGTAAGTTTCATTATCCATTAAAGCTAAATCTTCACCAGCTTTATAGAGATATTGCATTTCTTTTCTTTCAATATGTGCATCTTCAAGCTTTTCACCGGCACGAAAAGTCTTTTCCATTGTATTCCCGGTTGTCAAGCTTTTAAGCTTGCTACGCACAAAAGCAGCACCTTTACCCGGTTTCACATGCAAGAACTCAACCACCGACCATATATCATTATCAACTTTAATAGTGACGCCTGGACGAATATCATTTGATGAAATAACCATAGGTAGGTGATTTTAAATCAAAACAATAAATAATGACAAATGCAGTTAAGTCTAGTCTCAATTTAAGCCCTTAATTATCTCAAAGCCACTTGCTGTTGTTGTTTTAAGGTATTTAAATATTCTTTTTCCGACACACTATGAACTGGCATTGTATAAACCATACTTCCTCTACTGCCTGGTTTTGAATTCATTATTTCAGGTCCACTATGAATTTCACGGCGTACTACTCTTGCAGTTGATCCAGATGAAGGAGATTGCTGTGAAGACATAATTGGTACTATTATCATTTTTCTATTTCCTCTTCAATTACCCCTGAATTTATTGCTATCGACCCTTTACAAACTTTATGCTTTGTGTTTTATGTTGATAATTCAAATCATAGTTCTCTAATTCTTTAGAGACAAGGGGGCATCAATAAGACCTAAATATGAAAACAAGCAATTTAGCTTATAAATAAAGTCAAAAATTTAATAAATTTTAAACAAAACAAGGCGTAGCTTAATCCAGTCTTAATCAAGCTTTGTAATCTTGAATTCTTTTAAAATAAACCTAGTCCAAAGTGCAAAAACGGGATCCTTCTCTGTAGTACCCTTGGTGTACATAGTATTGGTAATAAAAATAGACATAATCAGACCTTAATTATTTGCGACCTAAATTTAGGGTCATTTATCCTATAAATCTTTATGATTATTGTTATTTGGCAATTTAATAGATTACGAGTTATTTTTACCTAGTCACACGTAATTGCGTATATTTTTATATGTTTGAAGGTTTTGAAATACTTGATGTAAAAAGCCGTGAGGTTTTAGATTCAAGAGGCAATCCAACTGTTGAAGTTGAAATTGAATTAGCTGGAGGCTCAAAAGCAAGAGCAATAGTTCCATCAGGAGCCAGCACTGGACAGTTTGAAGCTGTTGAGCTTAGAGATGGTAATAAAAAGAGATATCTAGGGAAAGGTGTCTTAAAGGCAGTTGAGAATGTAAACGAAAGAATAGCGGAATTGCTGGTTAAAGGTGATGAACCTTTCGATGCCAGAAAACAAGTTCTACTTGACAAACAATTAATCGATTTAGATGGTACGGAAAACAAAGAAAAACTTGGTGCCAATGCAATTTTAGGCGTAAGCTTAGCAAACGCAAGAGTAGTCGCAGATCAACTTGACATTCCACTTTATAGATATATTGGAGGTTCCAACGCAAAATATTTACCAGTACCAATGATGAATATACTGAACGGCGGGAAACATGCTCTAGATTCAGTTGATTTTCAAGAGTTCATGGTAGTACCAGCCGGTGCAAGTTCTTTTTCAGAATGCGTTCAATGGGGAGCTGAAATATTTCATTCATTAAAGTCAGTATTAAAAAGCAAAGGATACGCAACCAGCGTCGGTGATGAAGGTGGATTTGCACCCAGCTTAAAATCAAACAAAGAAGCCTTCGAACTAATTATTCAAGCAATTGAGCAAGCTGGTTTAAAGCCAGGGTCTCAGGTTGGGTTAGCTTTAGACGCAGCGGCAACAGAATTGATTGCGGATGGCAAATATGTTTTAGAAAAAGAAGGTAAATCCTTAAATTCTATTGAATTAATAGACCTCTACCAAGCATGGTGCAAGGACTACCCAATTTTCTCAATCGAAGATGGCCTTGGAGAGGAAGATTGGGAAGCTTGGACCGAACTTACAAAACGCATAGGAAATAAAGTCCAATTGGTTGGAGACGATTTATTTGTAACAAATGTGAGTCGTTTACAAAGAGGTATTGAAAGCAATACTGCAAATTCAATATTGATTAAAGTAAACCAAATTGGAACCTTAACTGAAACCCTTGATGCAATTGAGTTAGCTCACAAAAACGGATACACAGCGGTAATCTCTCATCGTTCCGGAGAAAGCGAAGATACAACCATCGCAGATTTAGTAGTTGCAACTAACGCTGGACAAATTAAAACTGGCGCCCCTAATCGTACTGATAGAGTGGCAAAATACAATCAGCTTTTAAGAATAGAAGAAGAGTTAGGTGCCTCTGCCAGATATTATGGATGGAAAGCTTTTCCTGGAATGAAAGACTCAAAATAAGTTTTCACTAAATAATAAACAAGTTGTCACTGGGTCTAATTTAAGTTTGGAAAATCCAAGTAAGGAGGTTATACTTAACTTCCTTAAGTTGGATTCGGCTTAAGATTTTTTGTTTTTACTTGCCGGAGTGGCGGAATCGGTAGACGCGACCGACTCAAAATCGGTTGGATGCAAGTCCATGGGGGTTCAAGTCCCTTCTCCGGTATATTTTCTTCTTCATCTATAAAAAGCTATCTTCTCTATCTTTTACTTGATTTTTAGCCCTGTTTTTTCAGACACCTAAGTAAACAAGAATTAGAATATGCAAATTGATAAACTATTTAATTAATTGCCAAAAGCTCTTTTAAACTATTGATCGGAATATCCAGCCAATCAGGTCTATTATTAATTTCATAATTCACTTCATAAAGTGCTTTTTCTATTTCATACACTCGGATTAACTTTTTGTTTAATTCAATATCATCAAAAACAAAGTTTCTGCCAATCACTTTAGATAAATATTCATAAAGAAATTTATTCTTCGTTTCTCCTAATAGATCTTTATACTCTTCAGATATGTATGCAGAAATCTCTTTGGAACTTTTCAGGTGAGATTCAAAGGCATAATCAAATGATCTGAGCATTCCTGCAACATCTTTTAGTGGAGAAGTTTTTTGCTTTCGTTTTTCTACAGGTTTAAGAGGCTCACCTTCAAAGTCTATGATTATGTAAGAATCTTGTGTTTTTAAGACTTGTCCTAGATGATAATCCCCATGGATTCTGATTTTTTTGATATTTTTTTTGATTAATTCCTCAAAAACATCCAAGAAATTATCAACCACGATTTCTTCTAATAATTCAAATTCTTTTTTGTATCCTGAAATTTTTACCAAACTCAGTGACTTTTCTAGTTCAACATTGAATTCTGCTTTTATTTTTTCTAAATCATGATCATTGAAATCTTCCATGCTAAAACATTCATCGTCATGAATCTGTGAAAGGGCAATGTGCATTTGAGCAGTTTTATTTGCAAGTGCTTGTGAAAATCTTAGAATAGCTTCTTTGTTGTTTAAATTTATTAGTAGATTACAACAATATCTCCAACCATCTCCTTGGTTATCAATGAACTTTTGAATTGAAGCTAAAAGGGTCTCACCAGAATCTGTTTCAAAACAGATCTTTGCTTCCAACCTTGGGATAAAGTCTAACTTTTGAGGGTTCAATGCCTCCAGAATCTCGGTTTCAGGGTTGATTCCTTTTCCTAATTTTCTAATAAATTTAACTATAAACTGACGATCAATTATTATGGATGTATTACTTTGCTCAACTCCTAGTAATTTAAAAGATGAATTAGCTGAAACCGTAAACTTTGAACCCTCCATTAATTTAAGTGAGATTTGTTGTTTCTTTGCTGTTTGAAGACTTTGCTTGGTAGTTAACTTTGTGAATAATTGTTGAAGAAAATTCTCATTATTTAGATCGTCTTGGAAAGTACCTTCATTAATCGATAAAGGAAGAAAGTATTGTTCTTTGCCAAAATCGTTAAACTCAATTTCTAAAATTAATATTTGAATATCATTGAATTCAATTTGATCAATAGTTGCAATCTTCTGGATTCTTTTTGATTTACTTTGAAACCATCTTTGATTCTTTAAGAACTTTATTAAATCTTCTTGCTTATAATCTTTCATCTATTAAATTAATTAGTGACTTTTTCTGTTTCGTGTTCAGCTTCAGTTTGCATTTCTTGGAGAGTTTCATAAGCTTCTTCTGTAACTGGAACTAATTTAAACCAATAATATCCACGAGGTGGCAACGTGAAGAAATAAGGTTTATCCTCAACTAAAGGAAGATCATTTTCTGCAGTTAGCTCAATAAGTCTAAATCCTCGGTAGTCATCTAATTTAACTTCAACTGCTTGAACTGTTTTAGATAGATTGTTAATAATCAATATAATTTCTTCTTGATATTTGCGGAAATAGCATAAGATTTTGGAATTATTCGTCTTTTGGAATTCTAAAGTCCCTCTTCCAAAGGCTTTATATTTTTTTCTTGTTTTTATCATCTTCTTCATCCAGTTTAATAAAGAAGAAGGCGTTCTATTTTGAGCCTCGACATTAACTGATTGATAACCATAAACTGGGTCTGCAATCACAGGTTGATATAGAAGAGAGTAATCACATCTTGAGAACCCACCATTCCTATCAATTGACCACTGCATTGGTGTTCTTACACCGTTTCTGTCCCCAAGGTATATGTTGTCTCCCATACCAATTTCATCACCATAATAAATAACAGGTGAGCCCGGCAAAGTAAAAAGCATACTGTTCAAAAGTTCAATGCTATCCCTGTCATTATCCAATAAAGGAGCTAAACGTCTTCGAATGCCAACATTACATCTCATCCTTGGCTCTTTTGCATACTCTTTGTACATATAATCACGTTCTTCGTCAGTAACCATTTCAAGGGTCAGCTCATCATGATTCCGTAGGAAAAGGCCCCATTGACAATTCTCTGGAATGTCTGGTGTTTGAGACATTATTTCTGTAATTGGTTTTGAGCTCTCTTTGATTAAAGACATGAATAACCTAGGCATTAATGGAAAATGGAAAGCCATATGAAACTCATCACCATCTCCGAAATAAGGTCTAACATCTTCAGGCCACTGATTTGCTTCTGCTAAAAGAACTTTATCGGGATATCGATTATCGAGTTTCTTTCTTAAATCCTTCAAGAACTGGTGTGTTTTTGGCAGATTTTCACAGTTTGTACCTTCTTCTTCAAATAGATAAGGAACTGCATCACATCTAAAGCCATCCAATCCAAGATCAAGCCAAAAATACATTACCCTTTGCATTGCTTTTTGAACCCTCGGATTTTCGAAGTTCAAATCCGGTTGATGGCTAAAAAACCTATGCCAATAATATTCTTGAGTATTTTGACTCCATGACCAGTTAGATGTCTCTGTATCAACAAAGATTATTCTGGCATCTTTGTATCTTTGGTCTGTTTTGCTCCATACATAATAGTCTCTTTTCTTGGATTTCTTTGATAAGAGAGCTTCCTGAAACCAAGAATGTTGATCTGAAGTATGGTTCAATACCAAATCTGCTATAACTCTTAAACCTCTTTTATGAGCAGCTTTAATAAAACGTTGAAAATCTTTTACACTTCCGTATGGTGGGTTAACATTGTAGTAATCGGCAATATCGTAACCATCATCTTTTTGAGGTGAAGGGTAAAAAGGCAAAAGCCAAATACAATCAACTCCAAGATCCTTAAGATAGTCTAGCTTTTCGGTTAAACCGTTAAAATCTCCAATACCATCATTTGTACTATCGTAAAAAGCTTTAACGTGTAGCTCATAAAAAACTGCATCTTTATACCAGTCGGAATGTTTATCAATAGACAATTTTCAATTTCTCCTAAATTTTGGTAAGTAAAAATATATGCGCTGGATCAAATGTATTTAATTTGACGTAATTTTTAGAACCTTTCCACTCATAATCAATATCTTTTATCAAATCTTTCATTGAATATTTAGAGTCTTCTGAGAGTCCAAATCTTTGAACTGGAATTTCTACCGTTGCTTCTTCATCTTGATAAGGATTCAAGCTAACAAAACAAATAACAATATTTGAATAATCGTCTGTGTACTTGTAATAACCTATGACTTGAGGATTGTTAACTTCGACGAATTCTAGATTTTTGTATAAATGAAAAGCTAAATTACTTCTACGAATTGAATTGATTTTAGAGATTAATGGGATTAAGGTATCTCGTCTTGAATAGTCTCTTGGTCTTATTTCATATTTTTCAGAATTTAAATATTCTTCAGAACCTTGTTTAACTGGAACATTCTCGCAAAACTCAAAACCGCTATAGATACCATATATTGATGAAAGTGTTGCGGCTAAGAACAATCTTATTTTAAAAGCTGGTTCTCCACCTTTTTGCAAGTATTCATGAAGAATATCAGGAGTATTGGTAAAAAAGTTTCCTCTATAATAATCCTTCATTTCTGACTTTGTGAGTTCAGTTAAATATTCCATCAAATCAGCCTTATTGTTTCTCCAGGTGAAGTAGGTATAAGATTGTTGAAAACCGGCTTTAGCTAAAAACTTCATTATTTTGGGTCTTGTAAAAGCTTCTGCAAGGAATACTACTTCTGGATTGCTTTTGTGGATATCTGCAATTAACCACTCCCAGAATCTATATGGTTTTGTGTGGGGATTGTCGACCCTAAATATCTTCACTCCTTTATCAACCCAAAACTCAACAATACTTTTCAATTCAAGCCAAAGATTTATCCCGTCCTCGCAATAAAAGTTGGGCGGATAAATATCTTGGTATTTTTTTGGCGGGTTCTCCGCGTATTTAATACTTCCGTCTGCTTGTTTATAAAACCACTCTGGGTGTTGTTCAACATAAGGGTGATCTGGAGAACATTGAATTGCAAAATCTAAAGCTATTTCGATTCCTAATTTATTGGATTCTTTTACAAAATCTTTAAAATCATCAATCGTTCCCAAATCTGGATGGACTGACTTGTGTCCACCTTTTTTACCGTCTTTATCAAATCCACCAATAGCCCAAGGGGAACCAACATCGTCTTTCTCCGCTTTTAAAGTATTGTTTTTGCCTTTTCGGTTTGTAACGCCAATTGGATGAATGGGAGGTAGGTAAAGAACATCAAATCCCATGTCTTTGATTAAAGGAAGTCTTTCTTTACAAGTTTTAAAATTGCCACTAACTTTTTTATCATTAGATTGAGACCTCGGGAAAAGTTCATACCAAGCTCCATAACTTGCGAGTTTTCTTTCGCTTTTGAGCTTAAGTTCTTTTGAATATCTTGTTACCAACTTTTTGAAAGGGTTATTCCAGATAAAACTTTGAAACTCATCACTCTCAACTATTTCCATTAACTTTGCGTTGTTTTGCTCACAAAGAGATAGCTCTTTTATAAAATTTTCAAGCTCTGTCTCTTTTTCGTTTTGTTTCCTGCTGCCTTTCCAAATGTTAGTACTAAGTTTTCTTTTGAGTTCTTTTAATAGTTTTACAATTTCTAACACATCCACAGTCATGTCGAACAGAGCGTCGGAAGCTATTTTTTTTCTTGCACCATTCAACCAAGTTTGTATCGGATCAAACCAAGCTTCTATCGTATAAACATAATTAGCAAATTCTTTTTCAATGCAAAAACTACCTTCCCAGTGATCATTGACTGTAAGCTTTAAGTCTTTAAATTGCCATTCTTTGTTTTTAACTTCTTTAAAAAGTATTCTGGCTCTCAGGTAGTCGTGTCCATCTTTAATAATATCTGCAGTAACATCGATTCTTTCACCAGGTATTGCTTTAACTGGGTATTCACCAGCATCAATTTCTGGTTTGACATTTTCTATTACTATTGCATTCGGTAGTTTTGCTAGCACAAGTTTGGTCTCGATATACTTTAATAAATTCGTCAATGAATATTCGCAGCTCTAGGTTGTCAGCACAAAAACATAGACTCCCAGAAATGTGATTTTGTTTCAGAACAACATTGTCTAGACTAACTGCTTTTTTATTTTTGGTAAAGAAACTTTAAATGGACTGGCTTTAAAACCACTTGAATTTCTTGAAAATGATAATTTGAAGCACAATTAGTCCTAATAAGATTCCACAGAAGGTAAGGAAAGCGTAATTTGCATCCGCTCCTGGTATTCCACCAACATTAATCCCTAACAACCCCGTCAAGAAACCTAAAGGTAGAAATATTGCTGTAATAAGAGAAAGAACATACATGTTTCGGTTGAGCTTGTCAGTCATAATATTTACGAGTTCATCTTTGATAATCTGAGCTCTTTCACGAATTGCATCTAAATCCTCAACATATCTAGTTACATGATTGTAGGACTCTTGAAGGTGCCTTTTTTGATTGTCTTTCAACCATTCGATTTCAGTCATTCTCAGTTGACTTATTGCATCACGCTGCGGAGCTATGTAGCGTCTAAAGACGATAGCTTGCTTGCGGACATCTACAATAGATTTCCTTAATTGGATATCGGCATTTTCAAGTATTTTTTCTTCTAGATCATCAGTTACTTCATCGAGTTCAGATAGCACAGGTTCCATTCGTTCAAGAAGACGAAATGTCAGCAGAGAGATGAATTCACCAGCATCTTTAGGACCTCTATTACAGAGGAGTCTTTGTTCAATGTCTTCAATTGTTTTTAATTCTCTTTTTATGAGACTTATGATTCGATATTTATCTACCCACAAGCGTATTGAAACCATATCTTCTGGGTCAGCATTTGCATTGAGATTCACACCACGCAAAATAAGCAACAACCCTTCACCAACTTGTGTCATCCTCGGTCTCGTTTCGTCGGTAAGAAGCGCCTCAATAAGTAAAGGGTCAAGAGAAGTAACTTCTTTTTCTAACCAACTCTTCGTTTCAAGATGATCAGCATCTAAATGAACCCAAACAAGTTTCTCATCTTTGAGTTTCTGTGACAGCGTCTCATCAGAAATCGTCTCGCCACCACCTTGTCCATCAAGTCCATAGGCTAGTAAAATATGATCATTCATTGAAATGCTTTTGTGTCTTTATGAGAGGTTTTATAATTTTAATGCTTTCGAGTTTTAGAGGTTTTTGTGAAGCTATTTTTGGTTGTTAATTTGATTTAATTTATAATTGAACGAAGGTATCTGTAGGTTTGCTTACAATGAAGCCTTTAAATCTTCTATCAATTGTCCAAGCTTATAATTCGTTAGATCCCAATGATTGCAAACGTCTTTTCAATTTCTATGGTTTGGAAGTTAGAGGTAGAGAAATTGAAGATCTTCAATCATTTATAGAGGAAATTCTAAAGTGTGAACCCAATCACCGTGTGTTTAGTAAATTTTACGTTGGATACAAAATTCCTCAGATAGGGAAAGAATTTGACTTATTATGGTTAGGCAGTGAATATATCATTAACATTGAATTGAAAAGCTCTTATTCAGAAGAGAAAGTATTTAAACAACTTACTAGAAATCATTATTACCTATCGTTCCTTGGCAAACAAGTCCATACTTTTACATACGTCTCTAAAACAAAATCTTTATATAAACTTGTTAAAAATCGTAGTGAATTAGAAACCGCTGATTTTTCTTCCATCTTATCTCTTCTGATAGAAGGCCTTCCAGATAAAATCAAAAATATTGATCATTGCTTTAACCCTTCAGACTATTTAGTATCTCCCTTTAATTCACCTGAAAAGTTTTTGAAAAAAGAATATTTCTTAACTCATCAGCAAGAAGATTTTAAAACAAAAATATTAGCTACTGTTAATAGTGACTTGAATAAGAAATTTGTTGCAGTTACTGGAAGTGCTGGAACTGGTAAAACCCTATTGACGTATGATATTGCTAGAGAGCTTCAGGGCTTTGGTAAGAAAGTATTGCTTATTCATTGTGGAAACTTGAACGAAGGTCAGAATTTACTTAAAAAAGAAAACTGGGAAATTATTCCAATCAAGACTTATGAAAAATCAACTATTAATAATTATGATGTTTTGATTATTGATGAATCTCAAAGAATATACAAAAAACAACTGGATGAAATTATTTCAGAAATTCAATCATCAAATTGTAAATGTATATTTTCATACGATAAAATTCAGACGCTCTCAAAAAAAGAGAATTCTAGTGAAATTGGCAAAACTATTGAACAAATTGAATCAATAATTGTTTACAAATTATCAGAAAAAATACGTACTAATAAAGAGATAGCATCATTTATCCAATCTCTCTTCAATATAAAAATTAATGACCAGAGCTTAACTTTTGGAGATAATGTTGAATTGTATTATTTTAATGATAGTGATAGCTCATCTAAGTTTCTTGAATCATTAGATAGTAATGATTGGAAAGTATTGAGATTCACACCATCACAATATGATACTGAAACACACAACCATTACTCAGATCCATCTAATGAAACTTCACATAAAATAATTGGACAGGAGTTTGATGGAGTTGCCGTAGTAGTAGATAAACATTTCAGTTATGATTCCAAGGGAAAGCTAATTTACACAGGAAAATCTTATTATGATGCTACTAAGATGTTATTCCAAAATATGACTCGTACTAGAAAAAAACTATGCATCGTTTTGATTGAGAATAGTGAGATCTTGAGTAGATGCATGTATATTCTGCAAAAGGATAAGGAATTTCTTATCTCAAATCATAAAGAAAGATAAAATAATTGAAACATCAACAAAAACTACAGTTCGGCCCACAGGTTACTGATGAAGGAGTTTTTTACCGACTCTGGGCGCCTAGCATTCAAGATGTAAAAGTTACTATAAACAAACAAACTCCTCTTCAGCTAAACAAATCGAATGATGGATGGCATCAGCTTTTAGTAAAGGATAGCAAAGCTGGCGATAAATACAAATTCATCATTGACAATGATCTCTCAGTTCCAGATCCAGCTTCAAGACAGCAAGATAAAGATATTCATGATGAGAGTCTCGTCCCTGTAAATAGTTTTGATTGGCAGGATTTAGCTTGGGAAGGCAAGGATTGGGAAGAAGCAATAATTTATGAACTGCATGTTGGAACATTCACGCCTAAAGGTGATTTTCTTTCAATAATTGACAAGCTTGATCATTTTGTTGAACTCGGAATTACTGCTATTCAACTAATGCCAATAGCGGATTTCCCCGGCAAAAGGAACTGGGGATATGACGGTGTTCTTCTTTATGCTCCAGATACTAGCTACGGCACGCCGGACGATCTAAGACAACTAATCCAGTCGGCTCACAAAAAAGGATTAATGGTGTTCTTGGATGTTGTTTATAATCACTTTGGTCCCGATGGAAACTATTTATGGTGTTACGCTCAAGAATTTTTCTCCGATAAGCATGAGACGCCTTGGGGACAAGCTATCAATCTTCAAAATAAAACTGTCCGAGAATTCTATATCCAAAATACTCTGTATTGGTTAAATGAGTTCCACTTCGATGGATTGCGATTCGATGCAGTACACGCCCTAATCGATGATTCTGACAAGCATTTTTTGAAAGAGTTAGCAGAAAGAGTGAGAACTGAAACTTTTGGAAGAAAAGTTCATCTAATTTTGGAAAATGAAAAAAACCAAGCAAAATACCTTGAGAGAGATAAACAAGACCAGCCTGTTCTATATACAGCTCAGTGGAACGATGACTTTCATCATTGTTTGAGATGTTTAGCTACTGGTGAAAATTCCGGTTACTACAAAAATTATCAAGAAAATATCCAAGACAAACTGCTTCGTTCATTAATAGAAGGTTTTGTTTTTCAGGGAGAAGGTTTTGATTACAAAACAGTTAAACTAAGAGGAGAAAAAAGCGATCATTTACCTCTTCAGAGTTTTGTAAACTTCATTCAAAATCACGATCATGTTGGAAACAGAGCTTTTGGAGAACGTATTGGAGCGGACTGCAACTCAAAAACACTTCAGACGCTAATAGCTCTCTATTTGCTTTGCCCCTCAATCCCAATGTTATTTATGGGAGAAGAATGGAATTCAAATAATCCCTTTATGTATTTTTGTGATTTTTCTGGTGACTTAGCAGAAGCAATTAGAGAAGGAAGGGAAAAAGAATTTTCAGAATTTCCTGAATTTGCAGATCCCACCGAAAGAAACAAAATACCAGATCCAATTGCAGAAGAAACTTTTATACGGAGTAAACTCAACTGGAGTGAGCTCAAAGAAAATGAGCACAAAACGTTTTTCGAAATTTATAAGACATTAATGCGACTGAGGAAAAAATATATAATCCCTTTTTTAAAAGATAGTACAGGTAAATTAAAGGTCCAAGCAAAAAAAATTAGCGATCAAGAAATAGAGGTAATTTGGATTAACGATCAGAGCTGTGAATTGATTATGGAATGTACCACGTTGGTTAAGAAACTAGATTGCAACTTTTATATAAAAAATAAAAACGAATTTAAGGAACAGCTATTTTCAGTTTAAAAGTCAAATGGATACATAAAAATAACGAATTTACTTATTAACGTTTTTATTGAAAATACTATAGTTATTCTATGAAAAAAGGGTCTAAAGGAAAAAAAGAGACCTAAGAATCCTCTAGATGGTTGATTAGGAGAAAGAGAC
>JASJDU010000039.1 GCA_030065015.1 Candidatus Caenarcanales bacterium
TTTTGTTGAATTGCATTTTGGACATTTTCTTCTACTCATTTTTATGTACTTTTTCTCTGGTACATTGATTTTCTCTCGTCTCTTTCTCCTAATCAACCATCTAGAGGATTCTTAGGTCTCTTTTTTTCCTTTAGACCCATAAGTTAATAATGGAGCGCCTTGATCTGCAATAACACTCATACCGGTAATCTCTTCAATTGCCATAATCAATTCATCTCTTGATTTCTTCAGTTTATTTGTCTGTTCCCAAAAAGCATCAAGTAATTTTGATTGTAGATCAGAGCTACGCCACATTTCCCATAGATTTACCTCTAGCGTTTGCTTCAATCCATCGACAATTGGCGAGTCAGGTTCAAGAGCATCAATACTCTTTTGCGTATACTCTTTAACACCTGGTATATCTCCATATTTGCATCTCCGCATCATTTCTGGATTGGGTTCTGTTTTATTATTAATGGATCCAGGTAATATTTGTGAGACTCCATTAATTGCTAATGCTTTATTACTTTCTGAATGATCATGATAATACTTTAGACCAGTGAGCTCAGGAAATCTTGCCAGCACAACATCTCTAATTTTCATAATTCATATCCTACATATCTGTTAATACTTTAGCATGCCCTGTTAATACACTTTTAGCCTGGTTAAAAGAATGCTTCAGGAAAGTTTAATGATTTACATCAATTTAATAGAAGAATATCCATTGTTTGAGAATGAGAAAATCATGAATGGTGGGAAGAAATGCAAGATGAGAATATTTAAAAGAAGCTATAGAATAAGGTTCAATTAAGTAGACTAAGTAAAAATATAATACTTTTATAAAAATATATAAGTTAATGAATCAACCCATCATTCAACATTGCTCAAAAGGCACTATCAGCAAAAAAGACATTAAGCTTCAGTTTTGTGAATCTAAAGAGAGAGGCATTTACTTTGTACTCAACAATAAAACTAAATTTCCAGCCAATACTGATTTTCTAACTTCCGCTACGAGAAACACTGTACTCGGTAAAGATAATGATTTAATTTGTTTTGTTGAACACCTTCTGGCAGCAATTAACCTCCTAAAAATTAATCAAATAGAAATCCACGTTGATGGTCAAGAAATACCACTAATTGATGGTAGCGCCCAACCTTGGATTGAACTTCTCAAAAACTGGCCTTACAAAGAAGCCAAAATTCCTCCAATAAACTTGCCCGAACCTATATATATTCAAGCTGATCAAGAAAGATCGATCATTGCTTATCCCAATGATGAATTTAAAATGACTTACTTATTTGAATCTCCAGTAGATCAAACAAAATCCTGGACAAGTTGGACTCCTGATAATGGAATTGAAAAGCTAGCAAAAGCGAGAACTTTTGGTTCAGTTCAAGAGCATGAAATGCTCGGTATAAAAGGACAGTGGTTAAGCTACGATGAAAATGGTTTCGACCTACCTCTTTATTATCCTGAAGAACCTGCTACTCATAAGCTATTAGATCTCTTTGGGGATTTGAGTTTGTCTGGAATAAATCCTTTAAGTTTCAAAGCGCACTTCATAAGTATTAAGGGAGGTCATTCAATGAATACTAAAATAGCTAAACAAATCAAACAGATTATTGGCACCTAATTCCCAATAAAGTTCAACTATTTTTTGATATTTTTCAGTTGGTACTTTCTCCCTCTGAATAAAGGTTAAAGTGGATAATAATACAACTAGAGATAAAAGGACTTCAGAACATAGTGAATCATTATCTGAAACCATGAAAGAATTCATCGAAGAAGTAAAAGCATATCTTGCAGGGAATCTATCCTCTGGAAGATTCAAACATACTCAGGGAGTTGCAATGACTGCAAAAGATATGGCCAATACCTATGGAGCTAATCAAGAAAAAGCAGAAATCGCCGGCTGGCTCCATGATATTGCAAAAGAGCACAAGCCAAAACAATTATTAGAAGAAGCAAAAACTTTCAAAATTAAACTAGATCCAGTGGACATACAATCTCCTCATTTACTTCATGCAAGAGTGGGAGCAAAGATTGCCGCTAAACAGTTCAATATTGATGATTATGAAATATTAGATGCTATTTCTCAACATACTTTGGGGAAGCCACAAATGAGTTTGTTAGAAAAAATATTATTCATTGCTGATGCTATTGAACCTAATAGAAAAGCAGATTGGTCCGAACCAATAAAAACGGCACTCGATACTCACGGATTAAACGCTGCAATAATTAAATGCTGTGAGAATACTATTATCGATCTAGCTAAACAAAAAAAGTTAATTCACCCAATGACAATAAACACTTTTAATTTTTATATCAATGCACCTGATAAATAGAAAATGAAAAAGAAGTCAAGATCAATATTTAGAACTTAGCAATTTAAAAATTCAAGGTAAAAGTTAAAAAACATAAGAAGGAGAAAACAAATTGAACAAAACAACAACTTTTTTATAAATTTTTATAAATTATTGCGATAGTAAAATTACTAAGAAATCAAAAATCAATTATTAGTCAACGCAACTCAATAATGTTTCTCAAATCTTTTAATAAAAATAAGTTCAATAATTTAAAGTTAAATGCCTTTTTAGCGATTCAACTTTTAATTGTTTCTTCAAATTTAGTTTCAGCAAAAGAATTTAATTACTATAGGTCAGAAACTGTTTATCTAGAGACACAAGAAGAAAACGCTCCAAGTTCAAATGATCGAGATTTAAGCAAAGTTGGAAATTCGAACATCACTAATAATTTAAGTGATAATGCACTCGCCAAATCTGAATCTTTCTTTAATCAGGGAATTGATAAATTCAATGAACGCAATTTCAATGAAGCAATTTCATTTTTTAGTCAAGCAATTGAAATCAACCCACAATATGCAAATGCCTATTTAAGTAGAGGAATCGCTTATAGAAAACTTCAAAATAACTTAGCTGCCATCGAAGATTATTCTAAAGCTATCGAACTAGAACCCTCCGCTTCGGCTTACTTAAATAGAGGAGTAGCAAGATCTAGAATAAACGATTCAAATGGTGCTTTGATTGATTATTCAAAAGCTATTGATATGCAACCAGATTATATTGCCGCGTATCTGAATAGAGGCAATTTAAAAATTCAAAAGAAAGACTTTTCTGGCGCAATTAAAGATTTCAACAAAGTTATTGAACTAGAACCTGGGTCTCATAAAGCGTATTTCAGTCGTGGCAGAGCACATTCTTCTTTAGAACAAAATGACAAAGCAATTCAAGATTATACTCAAGCAATATACTTCAATAATAAATACGCTGAGGCTTTTTATAATCGAAGCGTCATCAAGTCTCGAACAAGGGATTATCTAGGCTCAATGAGTGATGCAGAACAGGCAAAGGGTTTATACAACCTACAACACAATCAAAAAGGACTTGAAAAAAGTAACAAACTAATTGAGTACATAAAATACAAAACTAGCGGAAACTGAAGTTTAATAAATTTGCTTCTTTTGAACACAATAAAATTACACACTTCTTAATTTTTTCGATTGAATACTTCAAATAATAAAGTTGTTCAATCTAAAGTGCTATTATGGCGTAAATACAATAATAAAGTTTTTTAAAATTTCACTATGACAGACATAAGAATAGGCAACCCTAAACCTAAATTCATTGTTCAAAATCCTTCTGGTAAAAAATTTCAGATTAAAGATACTTCTTCCAAAATAAGAATTCAATATATAACTCATTCTCCTAATAGTGAGTTAGAAGGTTTTGTATCCAACAAATACCATAATGAAGGTCTCAGAATTACAAGAGGTGGTGCTCCTCTTCCTGGAACTGAGAAGGAGTATATTGCTACAAATGCTAAAGCATTCGGTGTTTCTGAAGAACAAGCGACTCAATGGATATCTAATGGAGATATAAGTCCATACAAAGAATTCAAAAGAGAACGAATTTTAGAACTTGTAGAAAAACCAGCGAGG
This sequence comes from Candidatus Caenarcanales bacterium, assembly GCA_030065015.1. Lineage (GTDB taxonomy): Bacteria > Cyanobacteriota > Vampirovibrionia > Caenarcaniphilales > Caenarcanaceae > JASJDU01. Next base: position 3,939 of record JASJDU010000039.1, read on the forward strand.
AAGTTCGCGAAAGCAATTCTTGATACTGGCTATGAAACTTACTGGAGCAATGCTGCAAGTCAAGGTCCAAAAGGTGTTTATTTCAAAGAAGGTCCAAACCACTACTTCGCAAGTATGAAAGATAATTGCATTTACTCGGTAACACCAGATGGACGAGCTGGAAAAATTGATTTTAATAACCGTGTAGAACTGAACGATCTCGCACTTCCGATTATGAATTTAAGCGATTATGCAGAAATCTAGTTTTAGAGCATAAATATCTCAATTTTGAGTATCGAGATTAATTAAGGTAATCTCGACATTGATTCTGTTAAACTAAATGTTCGAATTCGCAACCAAAAGACTAGCGATTTAAATTAAGTACAAGCTCAATGCAAAGACCCAAAAATCCACCAAGGGGAACTTACGATCTTTTGCCAAAGGATTCTGAAAAATGGCAAATGGTTGAAAAGTTAGCAAAAGACATCTTTCAAAAGGCAAGTTTTCAGGAAATAAGAACTCCCATTTTTGAGGCAACAGAAATTTTTGCAAGGGCAGCTGGTGAAACAAGTGACATTGTAAACAAAGAAATGTACACCTTTGAAGATCGCTCTGGACGCTCAATAACACTAAGACCAGAGGGAACAGCAGGAGTTGTTAGAGCTTTTTTGAGCAATGGTTTAGATAGAGCACCAAAACCGGTTAAACTTTGGTATCAAGGACCAATGTTTCGGTATGAACGCTCTCAAACGGGAAGATATCGTCAATTCACCCAATTGGGATTAGAACAATTTGGCTCAAACTCGCCTGAAATAGAATTTGAGATGATAAGTATGGCCTGGAATCTGTTTCAAAAGCTTGAAATTGAAAATTTGACTTTAGAAATTAATTCTGTGGGTGATAAAGAATCTCGAGAAATCTATCAAAAAGCAATGAAGGAGTTTTTAAACGACAATTTGTCTCAAATTTGCCCCGATTGTCAAAAAAGAGCAGAAACTAATCCTCTCAGAGCTCTAGATTGTAAAGTACCAGAAGATCAAGAGTTATATCAATCCAAAGCACCTAAAATTCAAGATTACTTAAATGAGGACTGCAAAAATCACCAAGATATTCTTTTAAACCTTTTTAAAGAATTTCAAATGCCTTATAGCCTGAATCAATCATTGGTGAGAGGCCTCGATTATTATACTAAAACTGTTTTTGAAATTAAGACCTCAGACTCAAAGCTCGGTGTACAAAATACAATATGTGCTGGAGGGAGATACGATGGACTAGTAAAAGAACTAGGTGGACCGGAAACATCAGCTTTTGGATGGGCTCTAGGAATGGAAAGACTCATTACTTTACTCAATGAGAATAGTAATGAGTCAAAATTGGATTACTTCGTTACTTACCCAGTTGGAAAATTCAATAAAGCTTATAAAATCGTTCAAGATCTGAGAAACCAAGGATATTCAGTGGCAGTAGATTATGAGAATTCTAAAGATGAGAATAAGCAATTCAAAATTGGCCAAAAACTCAATGCAAAAGAAATAATTACTGCAAATTAATAAACAAAACCCTCAAATAAAGATGTTAGTAAGACTAAGCATTAAATATATGAGGGCTAAAGCTAATTTTAATTAACGCCTAAAAGTTCAACCTCAAATTTCAAGATTGAGTTTGGTGGAATTGCGCCAGGAATACCTCCAGCACCATAAGCTAAGTCCGGTGGGATAACTAATATTCTTTTGCCTCCAACCTTCATATCTTCAACACCTTCATCCCAACCTTTAATAACTTGTCCTGCTCCAAGGTTAAACTCAAAAGGCTGGCCTCTATCAACTGAGCTATCAAACTTTTCACCAGATTCATAGAATGTACCCGTGTAGTGTACTTGAACTTTATTTCCAGCTTTTGCTACCTTTCCAGAACCCTCTTTTTCATCTTTATACAAAAGTCCTGAGGCAGATTTAACATATTCCTCTTGATTAACAATGTCCAATTTATTAACTCCCTTTGTTGTTTTAGCAGTTGCTTCTTGTGAGATTGATGAACTGCTGCAAGAAACTAAAAGTGTAGATAAAGAAACTAATACAGCAAACGTAGTAAAGGCTTGAGTAAGCTTTTTCATTGATTTTCTCTCTCTAAAGAAGTGACTAAGTAAATGATACTATTATTTTAAGGTTATAGAATTTAGTGATATTTCAGTAAACTTAATGCATTTAAACATTTCATTAATCTAGACATCAGCGGATGTTAACTTTTACTAGGTTAAGATAGTTAATATACTAAATAATTTTATAAGAATCATCAAACTGAAAACTAAGAGCGAAAGATGAACAAAGATAATCACGAAAATAAGCAAGAAAAACCAATTAAATGTTTAGGTTCTCAATCTCTTCTTAATACTCTCGAAAAAAACAGTGTAAAAACAATTTTTGGTTATCCTGGCGGTGTACTCCTAGGGCTTTACGACCAAATTTATGCTCAAGATAAAATAAGACACGTTTTAGTTAGACACGAGCAAGGCGCGGCTCATGCTGCAGATGGTTACGCAAGAGTTGCAGGAAAACCCGGAGTCTGCCTTGCAACTTCTGGGCCAGGCGCAACTAATTTATTAACCGGTATTTGTTCTGCTCATATGGATTCAATTCCAATTATTGCTTTAACTGGTCAAGTACCCAGCGCAATGATTGGGAAAGATGCTTTTCAAGAAGCGGATTTGTTTAACCTTTCACTTCCAATAACCAAGCACAATTATTTAGTTAAAGAAACCTCTAAAATACCTCAAGTTATTAATGAATCTTTTACTATTGCGCAAAGTGGGCGTCCGGGTCCAGTTTTAGTTGATTTACCGAAAGATATTTTAAATACAGAGTTTGAATGGTCCACAAATGAACATAAGGTTGAACTACCAGGTTTGCAAGTTTTAGATGAAATAGACATTAATGAATTGAAGAAGGCAATTCAGATGATTGAAGATGCAGAAAAACCAGTGCTATACATTGGTGGAGGTGTCGTGTCTTCTAGAGCACATAAACAGATTTTAGAGCTTGCAGAAAGATTTTCTTTACCAATAGTTTGGACTCTAATGGGCAAAGGTGCAGTATCAGATGAACATCCATTAAATCTTGGGATGCTTGGTATGCACGGAACACCAACTGCCAATTTTGCTATTTATGAAAGTGATTTATTGATAGCAATTGGTGTTCGTTTCGATGATAGAGCTACTGGTAAATTGGAGGCCTTTGCACCAAAAGCCAAAGTAATTCACATAGATATTGATCCAGCTGAAATAGGTAAAAATAGAAAATTAAAGCCATTTATTGATATTTCTCTTTTAGGAGATGCTAAAGAAGTTCTCAATCATTTATTAGAAGTATCAAAAGAAAAAGAAGCAAATAGACACGATTGGCTGAAGCAATTAAGGCAATGGGATAAAGATTATCCTCTTGATGATAAAGAACATGAAGAACACATTACACCAAAACAAGTATTTAGAATCCTAAATGAGATTGCTGAAGATGCTATTTTCACAACTGATGTTGGGCAACACCAAATGTGGGCCGCTCAATACATCAAATCTAAAAATCCAGGAAGATGGATAACTTCAGGAGGTTTAGGCACCATGGGTTTTGGTTTACCAGCTGCAATTGGTGCTAAAGCTGCAGCTCAAGACTTAGGCATTAATGAACCTGTAATTTGTATAACAGGGGATGGAAGTTTTCAAATGTGCTTACAGGAAATTGGCACAATGGTTGCTCATAATCTTCCTGTAGTTGTTGTTATTTTGAACAATGGAAATTTAGGAATGGTACGTCAATGGCAAGAACTATTTTTCAACCGAAATTATAGTTTTTCAGATTTGCAAGTTGGCTCACCTGATTATGTTAAATTAGCAGAATCGTACGGTATCAAGGGCTTAAGAACTGATTCAGCAGATGATTTAGAATCTATTTTAAAAGAAGCTATTGGATCTGCCCAACCAGTTATTGTTGATTTGCAGATGCATCCAGAGGCAAATGTTTATCCAATAGTTCCAGCTGGAGGGGCTAATCACAGGGCCGAAGGAATTGGAATTCCTACAGTCCCAAGCAATCGATCGAAAGAAGATTATCAGAGATCTGTTGAAATAGCTCCGGTAAACAAAGTGAGTAATTTTGTGGTAAAACAATCGTTAACAAGTGATACGGTTAATACACAAATTAGTGATTCAAAGAGTTATTCACAAAGTTAAAATTTATAGAATTAGTTATAGAAATTGGAAGGTAAATAAATAAATTGAATTCACATTCTCAAGAAGTTCTTTCGAAGTTAGAAGGCATTAAAATCATTGCTTTTGATATTGACGGCACGCTAACTGATGGTTCTATTTGTATGGGCCCTTCAGGTGAAGCTTTGAAGATCTTTAATGTAAAAGATGGTTATGCAATGAGAAAAGCTGAAGATTCGGGTTATAAGATATATTTTATAACTGGAAGAGCAGCTTGTGAACCAGTTACTGAAAGAGTGAAAGACCTAAGACTCCCTAAAGAAAGGTTATTCGATAAAGTCAAAGACAAGTTAGAAGTTGCAAAATCTATAACTATTGAAGAGGGAATTTCATTAAACGAAATAGCATATATGGGTGATGACATTCCGGATTTAGAACTTCTTCAATCAGTTGGATTTTCCGGTGTACCCTCTGATGCGATTTCTTCTGTAAAAGATAGTGTTGATTTCATCTCTCAACATAACGCTGGTAGAGGAGCCGCAAGAGAGTTCATTGATCTCATACTTTCTCAAAATAAGAAATAGAAATTGAAAAATGAAGAATGGATACATATCGCTCTGTGTAAATATTGATCATGTTGCTACTTTAAGACAAGCAAGGTTTTCTAGCTATCCATCTGTCGTTGAAGCTGCTCAAATAGCTCAAAATGCTGGCGCAGATGGTATTACTGTTCATTTAAGAGAAGATAGAAGACATATTCAAGATGATGATATTCCAGCTTTAAAAAACATTATTAAGGGTAAATTCACTCTTGAGATGGCTATTTCTGAAGAAATATTGGATATTGCAAAAAGAAATAAACCAGATTTATTAACTATTGTGCCAGAGAAAAGAGAAGAGCTTACGACTGAAGGTGGTTTAGATATAATTGGGCAATTTGAAAAAACAAAGGCTTTTTTAGAAGAAGTTAACAAAGCTTCTTTAAAAGCCAGTTTATTCATTGATCCGAATTTAGAGACCATTAAAGCCGCCAAAGATGCTGGTGCAGAAAGAATAGAATTGCATACAGGCGAATATGCTAACTGCAAATTGAACTCTGAAGAAATGAAGTACCAATTATCCCAGCTGAGTAAAGCCGCAAAATACGCTAAATCATTAGGTTTTTTAGTGAATGCTGGCCACGGATTGAATACGAGTAATGTAAAAGCAATTTCTCAACTTCACAGTTTAGAAGAACTACATATTGGACACTCAATTATCTCTCGAGCTGTTTTAATTGGATTGAATGAGGCAGTAAAGGAAATGAAACATTTAATTTCTGGATGAGGGTAATGAAAGAAGACTATAAAAAAGATCATATAAGCGTTTACGGGATAAATTGTTTTACAAAAATTGGTTTTGCCGATAACGAAAGAGAAATAGGTCAAAAACTGAGAGTTGATCTGAATGTTTATTTCGATTTATCTAAAGCTGGTACGTCTGATGAATTAGGAGATACAGTAAGTTACATTGAACTGGTTAAAACTGTGGTTTCAGCAAGTAAGGAAAAGGATTACAGATTGCTAGAGTATTTTCTCAGCTCGATCTGCGAAAAAGTTTTCACTAACTTCAGTAAGATTAATGCCATTGGAATAAGAGTACACAAGCCTCATATACCAAGTCCTTACTTTGACGGACAAGCTAGTGTTTATATTTATCGTGAAAGATGAGTAATCCGTGGTTTTGTTGTAACGATAAAGTTTTAGAAATCAACAATGTTGAAAAAGCAATAAAACTAGATAAAGGTAGTCTTTACCAAGCCGATATTAGTGACAATAAAGTTTACAAATGGACAAAAGTTATTGCAAAAGATCCATTAGTTGCAATAAAGAATTTTTGGAAAGAGAACGTTAAAGAAAAACAAGCAATCATGCTTGGATATTTTTCTTACGATTTTGCCGGCTATATAGAACCAAAAGTTTTAGATCAAAGAGACTCGATAATTAATTTTCCAGAGTTTTACTTTTTAACTAGTTCACAGTTTAAATTTTGTAAAAGAAACTCTAGCAATATATTGGAAGCAAAACCTAAAGCAGCTAATCAGAATTCTAATTTAATAAAGGCTCACCTTCACAATCTCATCTTAGACACAGAATATAAAAGACTTATAAATGAAGCTATTGAATATATAAGTCAAGGAGCAATTTATGAGATAAATCTTTCAAGACCAATGCTATTTCAGCTCAAAGAAGAAATTGAGCACCCAGACTTTGCTCAGCTCTTAATGAAAAATAATCCAGCTCCGTATTCTGCTTATTTACCACTAGAAAAAAAGCGTTCACATACTCTTTCCATTTGTAGCTCATCACCAGAATGCTTTTTAAGAAAAACGGGACAAGAGGTATCAACTTTTCCCATCAAAGGAACGAGACCCAAATTTAATGACAAGACAAAAGATAAATTAATGACTCAAGAGCTTTTGAATAGCAAGAAAGAACAAGCAGAACATTTGATGGTAGTAGACCTTGAAAGAAATGACCTTGGAAGAGTAGCAATTCCATCTTCGGTAAAAGTATTAAAGTATGCTGAGCTAAATAGCTTTAATCACATTCATCATCTTATTTCAGAAATCAATTGCATAATGAAGCCCAACTTAGATGTTTTTGATTTGATAAGAGCTTCATTTCCCAGTGGATCGGTAACTGGAGCACCTAAGATAAGGACTATGCAAATAATAAGAGAGCTAGAACCATATCCTAGATCAGTTTATACAGGATCTATGGGATTTATTGACTCTCAGGGAGATTGTGAATTCTCTGTGTTAATTAGAACTTGTTTGCTTGAAAACAATAAATTGCTTCTTAATGTTGGTGGCGGTATTGTTTGGGATTCTGAACCTGAAATGGAAAACGAAGAAACCTACATTAAAGCTCGAAGTGTCCTGAATAGATTGACTAACTGGTAAGGTACTTGAATTTGTGAGCTTAACCTGTTTATAATGTATATATAAATAATAAATTTTAATCTTCTTTACTTGATAACTAATTTAATAACTCTTTATAAAAATGGTATCCACTGTAACTAATAATGTTAATGGTTCAAGTTATATTCTAAGCCAACAGCTCATTAATCTAATTAATGGAAATGAAACAGATACTTCAACTAACAGTAATTCTTCAGATGATGTTGTAGCAAGTCTCAATAATATATTTCAACAAGCTTCTACTCCTCCGAGATTCGCTAATCCAGAAAAGATTGACAATATTTATGATTTAAAAAAAGCTTTAAAAAGTGGACAGGTAAAAGAAATCAAAGTTTGGGATAAATACGCCACTCCAAATCGAAAAAATAATAAAAAGCATTATGTAGTCAAATTTAAAGCCGAAAATGATAAGTGGGGCAATTTTGAAATTGGCGATTTTGTTAATCTACAATCTATCGAAGAACTTCAAAAAATCAGCGTTGACAAAGGAGTTAAGTTTAAGGCTTTGGAATCAAGTCCGATTTTGGATAACATTAGCCAAGCTTTAATTCAGTCCTCACCGGGGGTTGCTGCTGTTCTTTTAACAATTTTTTCTTTTTTTGGATATAAAGTATATAAAAAAACTGAATTTAGAAAACTTGTAAGAAAGCATTTAACAACAAACTCTGGAGAGGTGCCAAGCAAACTCTTAAACCTAATAAAGAAAAAAGGTTTAAGAGATGTTTTAGTTGGAATGCCTGAACAAGTTTATACAAAAGACACTGCTATGTATGAATATATGAAAAAAGTTCTTAAAGCAGAAGATATTGATATTGCATGTAGAGCTTTTTCGAGAATATGCGTAGGACTTCCAGGGACAGGTAAATCTGAATTAGTTGACTACACTTCACGAATTATGCTCGATCATTTTAACGGAAAGAACGGAAGAGCGAAATCAGCAGTATTGAACGTTGATGAAATATTAGAAGAACAAGGAACTGGTTTCTTAGGAACAATGTCCAGATGGGTTTTGGGTAATAAAGAAATGACAAGAATAGTTGCACAAGAAGCAGAAAGACAAGGAATAAACATGATTATGATTAAATCTGATGATGCTGATACAACTTCTAATTCCAAATATACAAGAGCAAGGACCTTTTTCAAGGATCTATATGATGAAGTCAAGCTTAAAAGAGCATCAAATTCTTCATTTTTAAGACAAAACAAAGGTAAAGTAACAACATTAAGAGCAGTTCAAGTTGGAATTGCCTCAAACACTATTGAAAAGGCAAAATCTTTAAAAGATATGGCAGTAGAAGATAGAGCCGGTGGATCAATAGATTTTTTTAGAGTTTCTCCTGAACAAAGACATGAACAAATAAAACACTTTCTTGCTGACGCATATAGGTTGCCAAAGTCTTCCGTACCAGATTCTCTTGTTAATTTATTAGTAGATTTAACAAATCCAAGTGACTTAAACGAATACACATACACTGCAAGAAATTACCAAGCAGGGCTCATAGAATTAATAAAAACCTATGTCAAACCATCCAAGAGTCACCAAGAAAATATAAACAAGCTAAATAAATTAGCAGATATATTAATAAGAGGAACAACTCCAAATCCACAGAATCCATTGAGCAGTGATGAAACTTCTATATTTAACGCAATAAAGAGTGATATTGATGCAAACAGAAAAAGTGTAAAAATTTATAAAAAAGAATTAGACTTAGGCTTTGACTTTGATATAGATTAATAAGAATTAGAATTGATCAATGAGTAAAAAAATAGTAGTAGTTGGAGCTGGTTTAGCTGGTTTAAGCGCAGCTAAGAATTTAGTAGATAACGGATTTGAAATAACTCTTCTTGAGAGTCGTTCGGTTTTTGGGGGAAAAGTTTCGTCCTGGAAAGATAGTGATGGTGATTGGATTGAAAGTGGTCTTCATGTTTTTTTCGGTTCTTATCAAAAGATATTTGATTTAATGAAAGACGTTGGATGCTATCAAAACATAGATTGGCAGACTCCATCGATTCAATACAAAATTCCAGGTGGAAATGGTTTTCAGATTGTGAGCAACGAACACTTACCACCTCCTCTAAATCTACTTCCAAATTTTTTCTTCAATCATCAATTCTCCATTTCGGATTTATTAAAATATTGCCGAGCAATTTTACCGGTTTTGCTAAAGAACCAAAACTATATTAATGCCCAAGATGATAAGGATTTCATCTCTTGGGTTAAACAATTTGGAGTTAGCGATGAAATGGTTAAGCGAATGTTTTTGCCAATGACTTTATCTCTAAAATTTCTACCGGCAAGCCAAATCTCTGCTCAAGTAGTGTTGAACGTTTTTAAATTATTTATTACCAATCCCAAAGGCTTTAAAATTGGTTTCCTCAATGGAGCACCGGCAGAAAAGTTAACCGGTCCCATTGTTCAGTACCTCGAAAAAAGAGGAGCTAAGATTCTGTTAAATCAAAAAGTTCTTAATTTAGAAATCACTGAAATAAATGGTAGTAAATCCATTAGGTCGTTACAAACTCAGTCAGGAGATAATTTTGATGCAGATTATTTTGTATTTGCCTTACCAACGCACAAATTTAAAAAAATTCTGACACCGTATTTCGAAGATATTGACTATTTCAAGAATCTTTCTAATTTTAAAGGGGTGCCAGTAGCAAATGCTCAATTTTGGGTGGATAAACCAATTACAAATGATAAAAGACTTCACTTTGGAACCGGGTCAATCACACCCGTATTTGCCGATATGAACCTAGCCTGTGGTGATTATAAAACCCCAAAGGGTTCTTCATTAATAGAAACAGTCATTGCACCGGCCGAAAATTTTTCAGGTCTTTCGGATGAAGAAATACTAGAAAAAGCTTGGAATGAAATAAAGTCTTATTTCCCAAACGATTCGATGAATGCAAAAGTTGTTAAATCTAGTTTAGTGAAAATTCCTCAATCTGTTTACGCCCCTCACCCAAATCTAGAGAAATTGAGACCTTCACAAAACACACCAATACCGAATCTCTTCATTGCTGGTGGATTCACAAAGGGCCATGAGTTCTTTGATAGTATGGAAGGAGCTGTGCAGAGTGGCTTATTGGCAGCAGAAAAGCTCATTGAAAAGCAAGCATTTAATAATTAGAAACAGATGAAATTAAATGAGAACATATAAACTTAGAAACTGAGTTTTCCTGAAGAGCTAAACGTTTCATACTCACAGAATTAGGATTCTCAACTAAATAATTTGTTACAAAATCTCTAACTTCACTTTCAGTCTTTTGTACGCTTATAAAATCGCTCAATTGAGAAAGCAGTTCATCGATTTTAAAAGTATGAGGACCAACAACAACCGGTACACCATAAACTATTGGCTCTAAAGGATTGTGGCCTCCTACCTTAGCCCAAGTACCACCCAACATTGCAATATTGGAAATTCCATAAAATTTTGTCAACTCCCCCAAAGTATCCAGTAGTAAGATTTGCGATTTACCAAAAGAATTGAAAGGATTTTCATTCAAAGAAGTTTGCAACATATCTTTTCTTGTAAGAAACTCTAAAGAATGAGTCAGGCAAATCTCTTTCACCTCACTCAGTCTTTCCAGATGTCTAGGGGCAATGATCATTCTCAAGTCGCGTTCAGGGAAGTTTTTAACAATACTTTTGAAGACACTACAAGCTAGCTCTTCTTCGCCTTTATGGGTACTTCCAGCAATGATTACAAAACTTTCATTCTGTAAATTGAGTTCTTTTCTTAGGGCATTAACTTCATCCTCTGAGGACTTTTGAGTTGAATCAAACTTTAAATTATCAATAACTTTCAGCTGCTCAGACTGTGCGCCAATAGAAATAAAACGTTCTAAATTGACTTTACTCTGAACGAATATTGTATCCACGCACCTCATTAATTCACTCATCAAGGGTTTTAAAATATTGTATTTTTTTACTGATGAATCAGTGAGTCTAGCGTTGACAATGAAAGTTTGTACATTATTTACCCTCGCTTGGTGAATTAACTCCGGCCAAATTTCTGTTTCAGCAATAATTAAAAGAGATGGCTTTATTACAGTAAACCAATTTTTAACCGCAAAATAGAAATCAAACGGGCAATAAAAAACAAAGCACTCTTTCTGCAATTTGTCATTAGTAGATTTATCCGTAAAAAGCTTTTGTGCTAAATCTTGACCAGTTTTTGTACCAGTACTTAAGCAGATTGAAGACTGAGGAAAGGTTTTTTGCAGTTCATAAACCAATGGTTCAATGGTTTTCACTTCACCAAAAGAAACTGCATGAAGCCAAATATTTTTTATTGATTTGTACTTAGATAGTTCATCAATACTCCCATCCTTCATTTCATCAATTATTTGAGAGAAATTAGCTCCTCTGACCTTATAAATCGAACTTGTATCGATCAAACCTAATTTTTGTTCTAATCCATACTTCCATTTCTCAACACAAAGGCAAGTAACAATTATTACTGGCAAAAAAGTAATAAAAAAAGCAGTAATTACAGCTCTATAGAGGAATAACCAAAACATTGAATTTCAAAGGCCTTAACTGTGTTTAACAAAAGATGTGCAACTGTCAAAGGACCAATCCCTCCCGGAACAGGAGTAATTGCTTTTACCTTTCCTAAGGCACCTTCAAAATCCACATCTCCAATTAATTTTCCATCATCCGCTCGGTTAATTCCAACATCTATAACTATTGCTCCTTCTTTCAGCCATTCGGATTGAACAAAATTGGGTTTTCCAACTGCTGCAATAACAATATCGGATGATTTAACTTGATAGATCAACTCATCTTTCGGGGTTTTACTATGCACAATACTTATACTAGCGTCTTCATTCAATAGGAGTTCAGCAATAGGCTTACCGACTAAACGAGATCTGCCGATAATAACTGCTTTTTTACCACGAAGTGGTATTTGATAAGCTTGTAAAATCCTTATTATCCCAAATGGAGTGCATGGTACAAGGTTGGGATGTCCAGAGAGTATCATTCCCAAATTAAAAGGATGAAGACCATCAACATCTTTTACAGGGTTAATCTGCAGCAATAAAGTTTCAGAATCAAGTCCTTTGGGAAGAGGAAGTTGCAAAAGAATTCCGTTTACATTTACATTCTCATTCAATTCTTTAAACAGCTTATTAATTTCAGCTTGCTTTGTATCACTAGGCAATCTGTAAGTTACAGATTCTATTCCGACTTCAGCACAAGCTTTTTCTTTATGTCTGACATAAACTTGGCTTGCTGGATCGTCTCCAATCAGGCAGACCGCCAAGCATGGTTTTTTCCCGGTTTCTTTAGTTAATTGAGCGATTTTATTCTTTAGACAGCCTTTAAGCTCTCCTGCAACTTTTTTACCATCTAAAATAGTCGTTTCTAAAGTTTTAGTCATAATTAATAGTTGCACTCAAAGTCCACGTTTATCAAAAGATAATTAATTCTTTTTTACGTGCAGTTATTACTCAGGATATTTTGATTTCTTATACTCTCCATATAATACTAGAAGGCAAGTTATATTCATAGGAATTCGCATATATACGAATATCTTTTGTAGCAAAATATTGAAGGGTTAAAATGGGATTAATTAGCGCTAGGCATTAGACAACCACATTTGACTTCCTTCGAATAAGCTTACTTTTTAATTTATTAGATAAATCCAACTGATTGGAAAGAGAGTTTTGGAGAACTTTATAAAAAACTTCTTTCTCATCTTGCCTAATAACTGCCATTGAATCAGCAACTTCTATTGAATATGGATAGCCATTACCAACGAGACATTCCGCTAAAACGGTAGAAATCACTTCATCATGTAAGCCATCTTTATAAACCCAATAAGGAATTTCTAACCTTGAGGGCTTACTTTTTTTTGAAGAAGTTTTTAAATAACAAAAACCAATTTCAGAGAGTACATTAAATTCGTCGGAAGCTGTTTTATCAAAATACCTAAAATATGATGAACGACTTCCCCACTTATTCATAAAACTCTTTAGCAAAGTTGCATCATTAATTTTTATTTTGCCGCAGTTTACTTTCCCTAAGACAACTTCCAAAGATTTTGTCAAATTGGAAGCTAAAGAAGTATCAATATATCCGACAATTGGGATTCGATACTTTTCTGAATTTTCAATGAGTTCTGATACAACTCCTAAATATTTTTTTTTGAGAGTTTTATTGTGAATGAAAGAAATTGTCAAAGAGCCATCAAAAAAGCCGATTGGTATCTTTTGTGTTTGAGCTGAGGATACTTTCTTTATTAAGTCAATCAAAGCTCTCACTTCTTTAGCAAATCTTTCAAATGCTATTTTCTGTCTCAACTCATCTTCCTCTTCAGAAACTTCAGATGGCAAAACCAATTCAAAGTCCAGGTCTTTAATTGCTTCCTTCTCTCGATTATGAAAATTAACAAAATAAGCTACTTGAATTGCTCCCAAAAACATATTCAAATTCTTATCAGCTTCAATTTGGCTTCCGTCAGAGGCGAAAACAATTCGATCTTCAAGAATGTTCTTTTTCCATTCAGCAACATCTTCCTTAGAAATCAGTGAGGATTCAACAGCGTCAAAAATCAAACCACGCTCAGATAATTCTCTCGTTGCCAATCCTCCAATAAACTCCTCCTCTGAATCCAAAACTCGTTCATTATAATCATCAAAGTCAATAGACTTTAATGAGTGGCAACCTTCAATAAGCTGATTCAAGTAACTAATACTTTGATTATCAAAATTTTCAATCAAAGATCGCTTCGCTTCAATAGCTCTATAAACTTTGGATAGTTTTAACAATTACTTTCAATATCCAATTTCAGTATGAATATATTTTACTTAGATCAATCCAATTCAGTAATTTTTGGAAAAACTCCCTTCGAATAAATAATTAAAGTAAAGTAATATAAATCGCTTTTCTTTTGGTCCCCGCAATTAACTTATTCAAAAAGTCCATGAAAAATAAGGTTTTACTATCACTTTTAGCTTTTTCTACAGTATTTATCCAGCAATTAACGTATTCAAGCGAAAATACAACAGAATACAGTTCCAAGACAACTAACAACACTAATACAAAAGAGCAAAAGGAGCAAAGTATTTCAAAAGCAAAAAGTTCTTTTAAAAGATCAAGTATTAAGAAATGCTCTCAAACCTGTTCTTTGGATAGTAAACATTAATTAGTTTTAGAAAGCTGTTAAAGAAATATCATTAGACTCAAGAGGTATAACAAGAACTGAACGAAAGAATCTCTAAAATTTTCAACCGAAGGTTGGATACTCAAATTTGACAGCTTTTCTTCTTAGCTCTTATTTTATAAAACAAGGCACTTGTTCAAGAAAAATATAAAAAAACTCAAGCTCACAAATATTACAGAAAATTAATAAAATTACCATTAAGTAACTAACTGATAATGCATATGAGTTTACTTGAACATTGGAAGAATAACTTAATTGATACCTCTGGAAGAAATTCGCTGCTTTATTTTAAATTTGTTACTCAGAAAGGCGAGCCTAAGAAAAACTTTCTGAACTTAATAAATTTTGATGATGATTTGCTGAATAAATTATTTAATGGGCAAGCTATTTCTTTAAGCGATGAAGCTATTGAGACTCAGCTAGAGAGGCAAAAGTCAGACAACACACGAACACAAGATTCAAGTAACGCTGAGTACAGAAAATTAGCAAAGACATATCATCCTGATAATAGAGAGACAGGAGATGAAGAGAAATTTAAACAGCTCCAAGCATCATTTAAAACAATAAAGGATACCGAAGAACAAAAATTGCCCAAAGATCCTCTTGCTGAAAGAAAAAAGGTTTTAGACACGTTGAGGCTAAAGGATAAAACTGCTGAAGAAGACCTTGGAACCAACATTCTTTATTTAAGTTATGGGTTCTTGCACTGGAGTGAACCTAAAAAAGATGGAGCTGTTAATGGTTTGCAGAATAATGTATCTCCTTTGTTTATTATTCCTCTGGATATCATTAAATTGGGTGGTTTATCTCCAAGATATTCAATCACAATTGATGATGATGAGGCTATTGTCTTTAATCCAGCTTTGAGAGTTTATTTAAAACAATCATTTGGAATGAACTTTGATTCTATACCTGAGAAGATAGATGAAGATGAAATTAATGTTAATAGCTTTCAATCCTATTTTGAAATAATAAAGCAAACTGTTTCAAAAAATTCTTGGACTATTGATAAATCAAAGAAGACAGTTTCAGCTTTTGGATTTGCAAATCTATCAATGTATAAAGAAATTGAGGAATGGCAAGAAATAATGTTAGACCATCCACTTATATCTACTCTTACTAATAAAGTTATCCTCAGGACTCTTTCAAAGACGCTTTAACTATTGATACTACGATTCACTCAAGAGAATTTCATTGTGTTGTTGATGCTGATTCCTCTCAAATTGAAGCTATTCAAGCAGCAAAAGATGGTCTCAATTTTGTTTTGGATGGACCTCCTGGAACTGGTAAGTCACAAACAATTGTAAATATTGTTTCTGAACTGTTGAGTCAGGGTAAGAAAATTCTCTTTGTTAGTCAGAAACAAGCTGCTCTTGAAGTTGTTAAGAAAAGACTTGGCAACTGTTCTTTAGGTTCTTTCTGTTTAGATTTACACAATCATCAAACTAAGAATAAAGACTTTATTGACCGACTTGATAATTCTTTTAACCATCTTCGAAATCAAGAAATGTCTCAATTAGAGGAAAAGCATATTAATCATTTTGAAGCTTTAGAGATAAATAAGAAACAATTAAACTCGTATGCAAAAAAGATTCAAGAAAAATCTGGGAAATTAGATAAGACTATTTTTGAAATTTATGCAATAAACTCTCAACTAGAGAGTATCGAAGATGCACTATTTTATATAGAGAATATAACCAGCTATGATGAGCTTAAGCTAAGCAATGTAAAAAAACTCATTACATCACTTGATTCTTTAAAATGTGTTTATCAAGGTATAGACAATCATCCATGGAAACATTTAACTAGGCTTGATTTTATAGGACTTCAAGAAAAAGAATCTTTCAACTCAAAAATAACAAAACTATTAGACAAGTTTAAAGAGTTTGATGATTTAACTAAAAAGCTATATAAGCAAACTGGGTATGAAGCTATTCAAAGCAGTGTAGGTGAGTTTCATAAAGGACTAAAAAGCTTTTTATTATTATCTGAAAAATCTAAAATTGTTGAAACTTGGTTTGAAAGTGGAAATTATACTGATTTAATATTTGAGGCATCAAATGATCAAGAAGAGCACATAGAGCTTGATAAGCTGAAAAAAGACATTGAATCATTCACCTCAGTTGAGAGTTTAAGAGAAAGAGACATTGAAGAAGCTATTCATCAAGTAAGTAAATATCAAGGTTCAGTACTAGGGGCCTTACTATTCTTTTTTTCCCCAACAAAAAAACTTCTTATTGGAAACTTTTATAAACCAGACAGACCTTTGCCTAGGCTTGAACTTATAAAAGAAGAGCTACAAATATTTAAAAATTTTTTAGAAGCTGATAATAAAATTAAAAATAAGGTCCGTTCTTTAAGATCAACTTACCAAGAGCAGTATTTAGGCCTAGAAACGGACTGGGAACAAATAATTAATTCTTTAAAATGGTTAAATACATTATCACAAAGTCATTTGGGAATAAACAGTTGTGTTAAAGAAATCATATTAGATTCATTTCAAGCAAATGAATTTGAAAAACTTCTGAACAAAGTAAGAAATGTAGAAGCTGAAATAAGCAAGCTACTTGATAAAGAGATAATCAATTTTGCTGCTCTTGATGGATGGTACGACTTGCCTTTAGATGAATTAATTTGTCTACTAAATGAGAAACTTAACTCATTCAACATGTTGGATGAGTGGATCAAACTTTGCCAAGTAAAAGAAGGACTACAAAATGAAGGTATTCAAAATTTCATTGAAATAGTGAAAGATATGAATTCCAATAATGATTTGGAAAAGTTATTTGAGAAAAGATTTTATAGGCTATATTTAGATGAAATCGAAAGAGCAACACCACTTTTATCCTCATTTCATGGAGCTGATTATGAGAAAACAATTGAGGATTTTAAAATGCTTGACCAAGATCATTTCAAGCTTAATCAGGAAAGAGTTGTTTCTAAGATAAAAAATATTCTAAATCAGCAATACAGCTCTAGTAAAAATATTCCGCAAATTCAAGAGCGAAATGCAACCATTTGATAGAGAGGGAGATTAGAAATGAAGATCTCAGAATGGCAATTTGAGTGATTAAAATATACCTCATTAGGAGTTAAGAAAT
>JASJDU010000040.1 GCA_030065015.1 Candidatus Caenarcanales bacterium
TAGTTCATCTCTTTTATTTTGTGTTTTGGGCATTTCCTTATCCTTTTTTTGTCAATTCTTTATTTTCTTTCCTTTTGTCTTTTACACACTTAAATTTACTGACTCCGTAATCACCGTATTTCCCTCTACAGTAGTTAGAGATAAGAGAACGGGGAACAATTTTGAATCCTTCTAAGGCTTCTATAATCCATTCCAATCTGTTCTTTTGTTCATAGTCATCAACTGGATCAAGATCCTTTAAAGCTTCGTTAGCAGAATTTATCATCTCATCATAAAGTGCAACCCAGCTATCAAAAAAATGTTTAGGCAGAATAACTGCATTATCAGGGAAAGGTATTTCGGTTAATCTTGAGCGTCCTGGTTCCTTTCGTTTGCCATTTGAATGGTCCCAAATCACATTTTCAATATATTGAATATTAGATGAAAAGTATTCAAAATCCACTTTTTCTCCAGCAATGACTCTATCTAAGATACTCTTTTGTTGTTTCAAATACTTTGTCAAGTCAGCAACAAGGATTTTGAAATTCTCTGACACTTCTTCCTTCTCTGTTCTTCTAGCTAAACTCACGACTTGACTTCAGTTACTTGAGGTTGGGCTACCGTATCTTCTAGACTTTGAAGAGATGCTAATGTAGCTCTTGTGAAGCTTCCCATAACCCTTTAGTTACCTCATAAATTAAGCCATACAAAGCCATATTTGTATCATGTTGAATGGTGTGAATTAGCTTTTGAATCTCAATGACTGAAGATTCTGCGGGATGCGTAAAATATGGAAAGCCTCTAGCGGTTTCTATTAAATGTGGATTCTGAGCAGCAGTCAAAGCAGAGTTCCAAATAATTCGGCTATTTTTTTGAATATCCTCTGTAGATGGATTGAAGATATTATCAGATATAGACTTATGTAAGTAAGAATAAAAACCAGCTAATTTATCAACATAAAAAATAGTTTTATCTTTAACTGTTTCAAGCGACTCTATTTGTGATTCTAAGGTAATCGAACTCCCTGGAAAAGCATTTGTGATTTCTTGCTTTTGAGAGTCAGGTAACTCAGTAGCTTTCTTCAAATCTTCTATCAAAAGAGAATAATAAGGATATTTATACTGTGGATGACCCATTATTCTTTGGCTTAAACGTAAAGATATTTGACTCATAAGTTTTCACAGAATTAAAGGATCCAAATTTGAAGTGAGGATCTTAGCAATACATTTATTTGAAGAGATGAAAATTTAAGTTACTCTTCAACATCATGGAAAACCAGAATTCAATTAAACTTTAATAAAATGACTGCTAATAGATAAAATTTACAATCAATGAGAATTGTTTAAATGATTCGCTAATTACAAATCAATGCACCATAACTCAAAGAGTATTTTTTGGTTTAGAAGAGATCTTCGGTTGGATGATAATCATGGACTTTATACAGCATTAAAAGAAAGCAAAAAGGTGTATTGTGTTTTTGTTTTCGACTCAAACATTCTTTCAAGGCTCAAAGACAAAGATGACAAAAGAGTTAATTTCATATGGGAATCAGTTCTTGAATTAAAAACTGAACTTCGTAAGTTCAATCATGATCTCTTCGTTCTTTTCGGAGATCCACAGAAAGTCATTCCAAAAATATCTGAGATTTTTGAGGTTGATAGCGTTTATACCAATAGAGATTATGAGTCATACTCGTTGAGTAGAGATGAAATTGTTCATGCCAGATTGAGCGAGCAAAACCGGCACTTTATAACAACTAAAGATCATATTGTTCATGAATCTACCGAAGTAACAAAACCTGATGGCAGTCCTTACACGGTTTTCACTCCATATAAGAAGACTTGGTTAAAAGTTTTAGATAAAAATATTTCTATCGCGCTTAAGAAATTCAATTCCAAAGAGCTACTAATAGAAAGTCAAATACCTAACCTAGGAGAACTGGAAAATCTTTATTCATCGTTAAGAAATGCAAACATAAGATCTATAGAAAAAATTGACGATATTAACTTCGTTAAATCCTCTCTAATGGTCCATCCCGGTTCATTGGGAGCTAACAGTTGCTTAGAGTCTTTTCTAAAGAATAAAGTTTTAGAATATAAACAAAACCGCGACTTCCCATTCAAAAATAGTACTTCTAATTTATCGGTTCATCTTCGGTTTGGAACAATTAGTATTAGAGAATGTTTTAGAAGAGCCATTAAACTTCTAACCAATGAAACAAACCCCAATGTTCAGGAAGAAATTAATACCTGGATAAGCGAATTAATTTGGAGAGAGTTCTACTCAATGGTTTTACAGGCTTTCCCTCATGTTGAAGAGAAACCATTCAGATTAGAATATGAAAACTTAGTTTGGCGTGTTGACGATAAATTACTTAGCGCCTGGGAACACGGACTAACTGGGTATCCCATTGTTGATGCTGGAATGAGACAGTTGAGAACAACTGGTCAAATGCACAATAGATTGAGAATGATAACAGCATCTTTTTTGACAAAGGATTTATTAATTGATTGGAGAAAAGGAGAGGCTCATTTTGCAAGATATTTATTAGACTTTGAGTTGGCCTCTAACAATGGAGGCTGGCAATGGTCATCCTCCACCGGGACTGACGCTGCTCCATACTTTAGGATATTCAATCCTCAACTACAAGGAGAAAAGTTTGATCCGAACGCCGAATATATTAAACAATATGTTCCAGAATTAAGAATGCTTGATGCAAAAAAAATACACAAATTGGATTTTGAACTTGATGATTACCCAAGACCCATTGTTCGAAGAGAAGAAACCAAGAAAGCAGTTTTAGACTTATTCAACACTGTAAAAAGCAAAACAAATAGACCAAAGAAATAAAACTCTACTAGTAATTCATAACTTATTTAGAGTAATCAAAGTCTGAAATTGAAAACGTTTTTTTGATTAGCGCTAATACTGGAACCGCTAAGATTATGTTCATAAGAGGAATTAAAAAGAGATTGGCTAAACTAAAGCCGATTGAATTTCCATCTAATTCTAAAGATTGATGGCTTAGCAACATAAAAAGTAAATTTATAAGCTCAATCAAAAAACTGCATAAGCCAACTTGGATAATCCAAATGGCTTCTCTCTCTAAACTCAAAGCGGGTTTAATAAAAGCTGCAATTAACGGCACAATGCACCAATCAAATAGAAAGGTGGGCTTGTATAAAAAATTATGATAAATGATTGCCATTGATAAACCCACTGGAATACCGGCCTCCAGACCAAATGCCAGTGAGATTAAAGTAATAAAAGTCAAAGCTAAACTCGGAACAGCATCGTAAATTGATAGATGTGGAATGATTAATAATTGACAAATTACAATAATGAAACTCAATAAAGCAATTTTGAAAAGCCATAAAATTTGCTTACCATTTATTGAAATCATACGCTTAGGCTAATAATTGATTAACTTTTTGAATAACCTGGTTGACAGTAATTTCTTTTAGGCATTTTAGCTCATTTACTTTATCCAATTTACAAGTCCTTTTATGGCAAGGACTACAGTCTAAACCTAGATATAAATATTCTCCTCCCCAAGGACCTGTTCTTTTAGGTGAAGTTGAACCAAATAAACCTAGAGTTTTAATACCATAAGCTGAAGCAAGGTGCAGAATGCCGGAATCTCCACCTATTAAAAGAGATGCAAGAGGTAGAATACCCATTAAATCTTCAATTGATGTTCTACCCATTAAATTAATCAAGTTATTATTGTTTTTCAATTTAGGAAAGTGAATGAATTCTGCATTAGAGCCTAGTAAAATAACCTTATTCTTATTATCTTCTGTCAAAATCTCAATTAAAGATATCCAGTTTTCAAATGGCCAGTTTTTACTTTTCCATCTAGTTTCAGGGGCAAGTATAATGAACTTTTTTTGAGGGCCTAAAGCATTTGTTAAAATTTGAGGTGGAGTTAGAACTGGTAATTGGAATACAGTATTCTCTTTAGAGACCTCGTGGTTTGTTACTTTGAAAGCTTCAAGAATTTTCAAGTTTCTGTTAATTATATGAACTTCTGGGTTTAGAACATTTGTTGCTTGAATTTTGTTGGAATAAAATAAACCTGCCAGCTTTTCTCTCGAAGGTACAATGCCGATTGTTTTTTTTGCATTACAAAGCTTTGCGAATAAACCGCTTTTCATTAATCCTTGTAAATCGATTACATAGTCAAAGTCTTGTTTCCTAATCTGTTTTAGATTATGAGCCCAGCTTTTGAGAGTATTATCAAGTTCATAGATTTCATCAATCAACTGGTGATTCCTGAGTAGCTGAATAAATTTTGTAGAGACAACCCAACTGATTGATGAGCTTGGAAATAAGGACTTCAACGTTGTTAAAACGGGTAAAGAATGAATGATATCTCCAAACGAACTGAGTTTTATAATAAGAATCCTCATTAAAATTATTCAAAGACTGCTTATAACAAAGGGCTTTATGATTTTATATCCTTAATTTAGTAATTATTTTCAAATTCATCTTGATATAAATTGTATACTTAACTCAATATATTCAAACTGGCAGCTTAAAACCAACCGTTGCTAAAGTAAGTTAATTTTATTCTTTGGGAAAAAACAATGGACTCAACAACTACTGTTGATACTCAAAACAATCTTTCAGTCAAATTAAGTCAAGAATCTTTTTATCATTCAATCAACCTAGTCTCCAGGGCAGTTGCTAAGCATGGCATTCAGCCAGTACTCAATAATATTTACCTAAAAGCTACTAGTTCGGATAAGACTCTAACGATAGCGGCTACTGATTTAAGTCTTTCAATTGTTTCAAAAGTATTGTGTAGCGAAATATTAGAGGATGGAGAAATAACCATACCAGCACAAAAAATTCTTGAATTAACGGGGAAATTACCAAAACAAGAGCTTGATATTAAGTCTCTCGAAAATGGACTAATCAAAGTTTCTTGCGGAAGATCAAAGTTTGACATAAAGGGTTTATCTTCAGAACAATTTCCTAAAGATTTTTTGAGCCTTTCCACTGAAGAATCAAAGTGCTTTAAATTGCCAACAAAATTATTAGCTGAAGCAACTCGCTTGGTTAGTTTTGCCAGCGATAAGAGAGAAGTCAATAGTATTCTAAACGGCATTTGCTTAGAGATTAGTCAAAATGGAGTTGAGATTGCTGCTACAGATGGAAGCCGGTTAGCTTACTTCAAGGTTTCTGAAACTAAATTCGAAGAAGCCGTAAAAGTCATAATTCCGTTTCGTGCAATAACAGAACTTTCCAGGACAATTACTGGTATTGAAGAAGAGGAAATTGAGTGCTTTATACACAATTCATCTCAAATCGAGTTTAAGACATCGGATAAAAACCTTATTACCAGTCTAATTGACGGAAGTTATCCTAAATATCAACAGTTAATCCCACAAAACCATAACCAAAAAGCAGTTCTGAATAGAGCTACTTTCCTTGCTGCTTTAGATAGAGTGTCTGTACTAGCAAATGAGCGAACTAAGGTAATTAAGCTTTTATTTGAGGAAATTGGCATTCTCAATCTTTCGGCTAACACACCAGATCTTGGTGATGCGCAAGATCAAATGGATATTTCTGAATATAAAGGTCAGGATTTTTCTATTGCTTTCAACGTGAATTACATGTCTGAATGTTTGAAAAACTTAGATTGTGAAAATGTAGAGTTAACGATGTCAGAGCCATTGAATCCAATAATTCTCAGCCCAATATTTAGAGACCCGGATTCAGATGAACCATCAAGCAAAGCAGAATATGAATATCTGTATTTGTTAATGCCAGTGCAAATGAAAACAGGAAATTAATTTAGAGTTAACCAAAAATATTTCTAAATTTTAATTATCTGAGCGGATTAAGGCTAGAATTATCTTCCGGATTTTTAATGTAATTTTTGTTTTATGTCTGAAAAAAAAGCCACTCGCGTCGCTTATGGAGAAGCATTAGTTGAATTGGGTTCTAAGAACTCAGATATTGTAGTTCTAGATGCTGACTTAAGCGGATCTACAAATACAAAGAAATTTGCTCAAAAGTTTCCCGAAAGATTTTTTAACATGGGAATTGCAGAGCAAAATATGGTTTCTACTGCAGCTGGTTTAGCTTTAACCGGTAAAATACCCTTTGCTTCTAGTTTTGCTATGTTTGCGACTGGTCGTGCTTGGGAGCAAGTAAGAAACTCAGTTGCACATAACGACTTGAACGTGAAGATAGCTGCTACACACGCTGGTATTACTCTTGGAGAAGATGGTGCAAGTCACCAAATTATTGAAGACATAGCCATAATGAACGTCATTCCTAAAATGTCTGTTTTAGTTCCTGCTGATGCCGTCGAAGCCAAAGCAATGACAAAGGCTTTAGTCGAATATCAAGGTCCAGCCTATATTCGATTGGGAAGACCCAATGTTCCAATTATTTTTGATGAAAATGACTTTGAGTATGAACTTGGAAAAGCTCGTTTGGTTAAGGAAGGGCAGGATATCACCATAATTGCTTACGGTGTGATGCTTTCTAAAGCAATTGAGGCTGCTGAGAAATTGGAGACAGAGGGTGTTAAAGCTGAAGTCATCAATGTATCCACCATAAAACCCTTGGATGAAAGCACTATTTTACAAAGTGCAAAGAAAACGGGCAGTATTGTTGTAGCAGAAGAACATAATAGAGTTGGCGGTGTAAATTGCTTAATAGCTTCTTGTATTTCCAATAATTTAAATTCTTTTTGTCCAATGGAAGTTGTTGCAATTGAGGATAGATTTGGACAAAGCGGAAAAGTGGATGATTTATTGGAAGAATATGGTCTTACATCCGAAAACATTGTTGAAAAAGCAAAAAAATGTATTAAAAGAAAAGTTTCTTAGTTGGAATTTTGCCAATTCTTATAGAAATCTTAAGAAAAATGTTGATTTATTTTGATTGCATAGATTATTATTAAGTTAAGCACTTATAAAATTAAAATTATAAATATATGAGTTCTGTATCAGGAGGCAATATGCCAACGGGTGGAGCTCCTTCGTCAGGAATCCAAATGGGTTCTTTGGGAGGACAGATGCCCGAGGGTAGCGGAAGCTTCTATATGGGAGATGATGGTCAACAGCAAGAACAACAAGATGAGAAAAATCCAGAACTTGTTTTTGTTGATCAAGCTGAGGTTGATCAAAGGTCTCAAAATAGACAATATTTAGAGGGACTAATCACTGGTAAAGAGAGTTTTTGGGAGGATCCTTGGACACTTCAGCCAGAACTGAATATGAGATCTAGAGGAAGAAGAGATCTTGGGAAAGGAAGTTCTTCTGTAGATCGACGGCAATTTTTAGTGAATGCTTAGTTAATAAATAAGCTGGATAGAAACTTTCTTTTAAATTCCCCTTAAAAGAATTTAATTAATTTTATGAATCAAATTTCACGGATTAATCCAGCTTAATTTAGGGACTAATTGTTGGCTCTTAAGTAAACATTTTTTAATTTAATGTAATTTTGAGCTGAAGTCATAAAAAACTCAATTTCTTCAGATTTCAGCTCTCTTTTAACTTTCCCAGGAGAACCAGCAAATAGGGTTCCGCTCGGAACAACAGTATTGGGAGTAACTAGACAACCTGCCGCAACAAAAGAATTTTTTCCTACAACAGCGCCATCTAAGATAATTGCACCAATGCCGATAAGGCATAAATCATTAATCTTACAACCGTGAAGAGTAACTTTATGACCAACAGTTACATAATTCCCAATTGAAGTGGGATGTGTATCGGTTGTTACATGAACAATTGATCCATCCTGAATATTCGTTCCTTTCCCAATACGGATGTAATTTACATCTCCCCGAACTACTGTATTAAACCAAAGAGAAGATTCTTCCCCAATTACCACATCACCAATTAAATCTGAACTAGGAGCTACAAAAACCGAATTATCTAATAGTGGCTTGCTATTTTTATACGAATATATGGGCATTGAATAAATTTACTTTAACGGAGGAATTAATTACAGTAAGTTTTACTCGAAAACTTTGCCTGTTGCAAACTTGAAACTATACATCCGTACAAATCAATGTGGGGATTTCATCATAATCTGGGTTTAATAAAATTATTCTAAGTAATTTTGCTTTTATTTTTAATATGCAATCTTCCATCACACCATATGATTTATTAAGACCAATAGTTGAACATTGGTCAAAGAACCCGCATGCAATTCTAGGTATGCATAAAGAAGCGGATAATTTGGTTGTGAGAACTTATCAACCTCAGGCAAGTGAAGTCTGGATAAAAGAAGGAAAATCAAAGCAGAAACTTGAAAAAATTTCTGAACACGGCTTCTTTCAAATTAGTTATGAAAATAGAGACTTTTTTGAATATAAATTAGAAGTTCATGAAAACAACGAAGTATTAGAAAAATTTGATCCGTACTCTTTTCTTCCGAGTATTGATTCACAAGAACTTTATTACTTTAATGAAGGAACAGAAACTTTTTTGTATGAAAAACTTGGTGCTCACTCTAAGGTAATTAATGATGTTGAAGGTGTATCTTTTACAGTTTGGGCTCCAGAAGCAGTTTCAGTATTTGTAATTGGTGAGTTTAATAATTGGCACAACTACTCACACCCCATGAGAATGCTTGGTAGTACTGGAGCTTGGGAAATTTTTATTCCAGAGGTTATGGCTGGTACTCATTATAAATTCCGTATAAAGACAAAATATGGAACTTATGTAGATAAAGCTGACCCTATGGCGTTTTATGCAGAACTGAGACCTGGGACAAGTTCGAGAGTATGGAACCGAGCAGATTATGAATGGGGAGATGAAGAGTGGATTCAAAAAAGATCAAAAACAAATTGGCATAAAAGCCCCATTTCAATCTATGAAATGCACCTTGGTTCTTGGAAAAGAAAAGCTCATTCTGATAAAGATGAAAATGCAGTTCTAACCTATATTGAGTATGCTGATCAATTGATCCCTTACCTCAAGGATATGGGTTACACTCACGTTGAGTTTATGCCTTTAACGGAGTTTCCTTTTGATGGTTCATGGGGCTATCAAGTATCTGGGTATTATGCACCAACCAGCCGTTTTGGAAATCCTAATGAATTAAAATATCTTATTGATAAGCTTCACCAGAATGATATTGGAGTTATTTTTGATTGGGTTCCAGCTCACTTCCCCAAAGATGCTTTTAGCTTAGCGAAGTTTGATGGTACAGCGGTGTATGAACACGAAGATCCACGCCAAGGGGAGCACGTTCATTGGGGGACTTTAATCTTTAATTATGGTAGAACCGAAGTTAAGAGTTTCCTAATTTCTAATGCGTACTATTGGATCAAGGAATTTCATGTAGATGGATTGAGAGTGGATGCTGTTTCCTCAATGATTCACTTGAATTATGGACGTGAAGAAACTGGTGATTGGGTTCCAAATAAATACGGTGGGGTTGAAAATCTTGAGGCGGTTAACTTTTTACGTGAGTTAAACCGTAAAATTCATGCGGATATTCCTGGAGTTATTATGATTGCAGAAGAAGCGACTGCTTGGCCCTGCGTTTCCAAACCACTTGAGTATCATGATAAAGCACTTGGCTTTGATTTTAAATGGAATATGGGGTGGATGCACGATACTCTCAAGTACATGAAGTTAGATCCATTGTATAGAAAACATCATCACAATCAAATCACCTTTTCAATGGCTTATTTCTACAATGAAAGTTTTGTTTTGCCTCTTTCACACGATGAAGTCGTACATATGAAAGGTTCAATACTCAACAAGATGAGCGGTGATTATTATCAAAAAATTGCCCAAGTGAAGCTGCTCTATTCTTATCAATATGCTCACCCGGGTAAGAAATTACTATTTATGGGAGCTGAACACGCTCAACAATCAGAATGGGCTTATAAAAATAGCTTAGATTGGTTTAGGTTAAACTATGATGAACCAAAATATGTGCAAAAACTTCTAAAAGACCTCAATAAAACTTACAAAGAGGAAAGTCCTTTTTGGGCAGAGGATCACGAAAAGCATGGTTTTCAGTGGATAGACTGTCATGATGGAGACAATAGTGTTTTAAGTTTCATCCGCAAAAATGGTGAAGAGCATATCATTTGCATCTTCAATTTCACTCCAGTTGCTAGACATAACTACAGAATTGGTTGCTTGTCGGATGGAGACTATACTGAGATTTTTAATAGTGATTCTGAATTTTATGGAGGAAGTAATATTGGTAACAGTGAAACTTTAACGGGCCGATGGATAAGTCATAATTGTTTTGATTATTCTCTAGATGTGGATGTACCACCTTTCGGAGCAGTATTCCTGAAAAGTGTTTCTGAGAATATTTAAAATCCTTGTTTGTTTAAAGATTATTTCTATAAGCCTGCCAGATTCTTTCTGATTCAGATCTTGGTTAACAGTACCAAGAGAATGTCTTTTAGATATTCTCAACAAAGTCGTAAATGCAATTATGAAGATAAATCACCAAGTAAAATGTTGAAGTGAAAATTTGAAATTTTGATCTTAATTTACAGCTTTAATTTTGGAATTTTCTTGAGAACATCTTCACAAGAGTGAGTTTATTCCTCAGGCAGTCAAAGTAGTAGATCGTAGATTTGAATCAAACAGAATTTATTTTGCATCCTTGATTGTTTTAAAGCGTGAAGTGTTCATTAGCAACTTAGTTTTATCTAGTTTGGTTGGGTTGGTTGGGTTGTTCTTTGGGAGGCTCTTGAGCTGGCTCTAGAGGTGTTGGAGGATTGTAATCTGGAGTTTCTGAATGCTTTCCTGGTTCTTCTTGTTTTGGTTGAGTGTTTGCAGAGATAGGGTAAGAGCCTTTAATAAAAGTACTATTATTACCCCCTTTATTAACAAAAAAAGTTGGCTCTGAATTTTGCAGTATTCTTGGGCTTAAGATTAGGGTTGGTAAAATTTTTGTCATGTTTATGTTGATTTTTTTGATTCAATATTTTACAAAAACAAAGTTCGAGTATACAATTCGTCACGACAGTATTGGTTTTTTATTGTGGTGCGGGAAATTATTCTTAATTGTTTTATAAGGCAACCATTATTTTGACTAAAAAAATAAAGTTATTGATTTCCTGAATATCGTTAGTCCTGAAATTTAGAATAGTGAATAGAGAAAATTGATTTTTCTATGAATACTTTCCTTTTGGATACTCCATTTTTACTTAGGAGATTAGCATTTGAGGATTGTTAAAATTTATAATAAGCCAATATTTATTGTTACCTGCTTGAGATATAGAATTTATGAGTGATGGAATACCGGTTGATGCTGAAGGATCAACAAGAAATAAAAATTATGGACCTCAAGATCATTTGCTTCATCTATTGAAGGTTGGACATCAACCTGACTCGGTTATTATTAAAAATTTTGTACAAGAGCATAATCTATATGATTTCTTTGAAAATTTGCCTCAGAAGAAGGATCAGAAAGATAACTAATTTTGATTTTAATTCTTATTAATTCCAAACGTAATATTTGTAAATGTCTAACAATTTAAAAAAAAATTTAAGAAAGAATAACCCAGTAAATTTGTCAGTTTAAAGAAGTTTCAACTAAAAGACACTTGCTACAAATCGAATTTTGTTGGAAACTTTAAATATTCAATTTTACGACTTAGCCCACTAATCCATATGCATCCATACACAGTGTATGTTCTTGATTCTATTCAAAATAATGATTCATTATCAATACCCTGTGCTGAATTGCAAACGGCGGAGTTAGTCAAAAAGAATCTTGAGTCACTTTTCCCAAGTTCTTCAGTTTTAATTAGAGAGCAAAAAAAGAAGTCAGAAGTTCAAAGAAAGAATTTCAATATCCCCGGATCGGTTACAGAATTGAAAATCCAAATTAGCAATTCTTCGAAAGACGATCAACAAATTTCAGAAAGCAATGTTGGAGACTTTTCTGTTCTAGAACAAAACTTATTTGAAGATGTAGCGTAGTATTTTTTCATGAACCATGAAAAATATGACTTAGTTATTATTGGAGCTGGTATTTGCGGCTTAACAATTGGGAAGTTGCTTACTAACTCTAGTGTTAACTTTAAAATCTTTGAAAAATCTAGAGCTTTTGGTGGAAGAGCAAGCACCAGAAGAGTTAATGGGCAACCAATAGATCATGGTGCTCAATATTTTACCGTTACAGATCTAAGCTTTAGAGAATTTATTAATGAATATATAGAGCTCGGTATTGTGAAACTTTGGTCAAATAAATTAAATATTTGGGATGGAAAAAGTTTGATGTACGAAAGTCAAACTAACCCAAGGTATATTTGTCCTGATGGTTTTACTGCTTTATCCAAAGAGATAGCGAAAGTTATACCCGTATCTCGTGAAGTGAGAATAACTAAGGCAAACTTTAATAATAAAAAATGGGAATTATTAACCGATCAAAACTTGGAAATAGAAGCGGAAAAAGTTATTTCAACTGCTCCGATTAATCAAAGCTTGGAAATATTTTCTAATTACTTAAGGGAAGAAGAATTGATGCAGTTGCAGAGTGTAAACTTTGATCCTTGTATTTCAGTGATATTAGTTTATGAACTTGCTAATTACATACCTTGGAAAGGTGTTTTTTGGAATTCTGGAGACACTTTATCTTGGGTTGCTAATGATTCTTCAAAACGAACCAATCCAACGCAAACGGTTATAGTTGCGCAATGTAAACCTGATTTTTCACGGTTGAATTTTAAAAGTGAGGATGAACATGTTACTAATTTGGTCATTAATGAGTTGAAGCAAATACTACCGACTTGGGTTCAGTCTCCCCAAGAGACTCAAGTTAAGAGATGGAAGTATTCAAAAGCAAATTCAACTTTAGATAAACCTTTTTTTGAATCTGAGAATAAAAAGTTAATTTTTACCGGTGACTGGTGTTTGGAATCCAAAATTGAGAGTGCCTTTTTATGTGCTGAGATTTTATACCCCAACTAAATGGGCTTTGGCATAGTCATTGACTTTAGGAATTGTTCTTCCCCAAAGTTTCTTCCACCATCTTTTACCAGGTTGTTCAATTTCTGCAAGATCTTTAATGTGCTTATCTCCAGTTTTATTCACGAAGCCATAAGCATTAGATAGTTTAATTCCTCTATCATATTGTTGTACCATATTTTCGTTACCAATACCAATCGAAGCAAGACCTTGCCCAATACTGTATAGTCCAGAAGATAATAATGATAGTTGTGGGAAAAGTCCAAGAAAGCCTCCTATGACAGAGATTCCACCACCAAAACCTGTCATTAAGCCGTTAGCTCTTGGACGTGCAAGTAAATTTTTTCCTGATCCAGGCAATGTAGTAGTAGCAGGGCTTCCAAAAGCAACTTGATAAGTTCCTCCTAAGCCCCACCAAGTTTGACATATTGCTGGAGGAATACCCGACAAAGTTGACAGAATGTGAACTAAATCTGCTTGGTTATTTGAATCTTGTGCTTGATTATCTGTATCATCAGTAGTGCTTTTAATACTATTATTACTGTTGATTACTTGCATTAAGTCGACTTCACCATTTACTGGTATATCTTCAACACTAGCAGCTTTTTTTCTATTGAACTGATTGCCTTTGGATGTAGCCTTCTGTGGCTGCATCATGCCAATGGCCATTGATACTCCCCATGTAAATAAAGCAAACAGAGAACCTGCAGCTAAGAATTGATGAGGTGCATTAGGAAATAGTATTTCTTTTCCTCTTACTAAGTCTCTTGTTTTTGTGGGTTTGAATACATCATGAAGATATTTGGGATTGGATATCATTTTCCAGCTCATGGAGAAGAATTCAGCTCCTCTTGCAATCATATCTGCTGCAAATTTGGGCACATTCTTTTTGACTAAAGATTTATACGTTTCAAAATATTGTCTATCAAAGTATGCAGCATCTACACCTCCAAAGAATAGTTTTTTTGAATTCTTTTGTCTAAACTTTGCTTCGTCAGAGGCATTCTCAAATTTCAAAACATCAGTAGCGTCATTGGCCCAATTTTTATTTTCATACATCAGTTCCGAGAAATGCTTAGGGGATTCTGTTGGAACACACAAGTTAGCTTTAGCCCAGTAAGCATTTTGTTGAGCCCAACCCGCCATATTTAATGCAACTGAAAGTGGAATCAACCATTTCTCAAATTTTAAAGGTAAAAATCCTCCGGTTAAGCCAATAAAAGAACCTAAAATTGAAAATGGTTGTGCAATGGGGTTCATAATTGCATTCATGAGGAAGGCACCATCACTGACAATCCAACCTGCTCTTACACTTTGGTTAATTATGCTAAGTAATGATGAATTGAAATTTAATTCTTTCTGCTGTTGATCTTTGCTTTTGTCAATATTATTTTTATCAATAAAGTTTTTCTTGATATACAAGTAAACCGATCCCAGACCAGCTAAGACTAGAAGACCACCACCAGCTTGAAACCCTCTCAACATTACTGTTGGTGAATTCCTCGTAAACCAATTTAGTGGATGATAAATATTTTTTCTCCCCTTGGAAAATTCAATTCCCCATTTTTTACCGTTAGAAACCGCATGGAAAGGAAGACCAACATCGAATTCTGAATTGTAACCAAATGTTTTATTGTCATGATAAAGCCTAGGATTATTTGCAAACTTAGCCATATCTTTACTATCAAAGCCTAAAAGCGAACCAAGAGCAACGCTTGGAGCCATTGTTTGAACATATGTTAAATAATCGCAGTCAGGAACTCTAATGATTCTTCCAGAATTAATATCATCAAAGTTCTTATGAAAAATTGCTTCGAATTTGTTCTTAGTGAGTACTTTATTAAAGTGTGGAAATTTATTTTTTAAGCTGTTTTTTGCTTGAGTGGACCAGCTAGAACCACCGATGAATTTATAATATTCACCGGTGGCTTTCCATTTACCTTTATCAACTTTTCCAACTACTTCTCCGTCCTTATTAACTCGAACGTATGCCAATGGGTGAAATGTCCTAAAATCATATTCATCTTGGAGCTTTGGTCTCTCTAGATCAGCAGCATTTTCATATTTGTTAATAAAATCAGTCATGTCCGCAGCTTGGAGGCTTCTGATCTGCATATCTGTTGGTGTACTTAACTTTCTTGGTTGACCAGGTGAAGCAAATGGGTTCATCATTGAAGTTGCTGCAACATATTTGGTATCTGTTGAAGGACTATCTCCAAAAAATTGCTGGATGTATAAACTAAAGACATAGTGAAAAATATTTCCTTTATCGAATTTGGTGAAGGGTATTTCTAAATACAAAGTATTTGGGAATGTTGTTTTTGCTGGGACTGTTACACTTTTGTTTTTGGGATCAACCGGAAAGTCTTCTGTGGGACCCATGGAAGCATTATTAACAATAAGGTTGACGAAATCAGGAACATCGATACCCTTTGCATTTAAAGAATCAACTGTTGCTTTGCTTAATTTTTTGTTTTTGAAGAATCCTTGAAAAATATCCTTCAGATCCACTTTTCCTTGTTCAACAATTCCTGACTTTCTATCAGGCGTAAATGTCCCATCCAATTGAGGACTTGCTGCGTGGATTGTTACATCAAAAACGCAACTTTCAATTAATCCATTTAATACTTTGATGGCACCATCTAAATTCTTCTTATCAAGTTCTTTTTTGAGCAGTCTATATGTTTTTGCATCTAGAGGTGGAACGTCTTTATTATTGGCAATTTTTTCCCGATATTTTAGAGCTGTATCTCTTAGTTTTGATTTTTTCGCCCACTGGCTTCCATTGCGCATATCTGGAAAATCTTCTACTCCAATAGAACCTCTCACATACTCTAAGTCAGCTGAGTTGATTTCTCTGAAATTTTGCCTAATTATGTTTAGGATTTTTTCTTTTGATTCACCTTTAGCAATGTAATATTTTATTGAAGCAAGCTTACTTTCAAAACCTTCAACCCACCCAACGGGTATATATCTTGATTCTAATTTCTTGAGATCTGAGTAACCTAATTTTTCATCTATATTTTCAACGAGTTTAATAACGTATTCATGAATTCCTTTTCTTTCATTAACTCTTAAATCCATGCTTTTTGATTTAAGATAATCTGCAAAGCCTTTATCACGAAGAACTCTTGATAAGGCGGCTAATTCTTTTGTGTTTGTTGCTAAAGCAAGCTGATCATCAACAACTCGAACGTTACCAATTCCTACTGCATTTACTAGTCTTTCATGAGCATTTTTTACATCTCTCATACCATATATTTCAGTATGAATTCCACCTAAGAGTCCGGGAAAGGTTATTTCTTTAGAATCAAACCATGTGTTGTACCATTCTTTTACAATAGTGATAGTGTCACAAACACCCATTCTTGCTGTATTAGCCCAATAGTTTGCAGCACCGTGAAAATATTTCAGAGCCTCTTCATGAAAATATCCATTTTTAATGAGGTTGTTGATATGTCTCTCGAATTCTTTACTCCAAAGTTCGTAAATTCCATTTGGGTCATTGACTAAACCAAGTCTTTTTAAATGCTTGCATGCTTCAAAATCAACTTTGTAATTTCTTCCTTTTTTATAAGCTAACTCGAATGTTCCCCTAAGCTTATTGTTAAAACTTACAGCCATTTGCAAAAACATTCTGAGCTGTTCAGATTTTTGATTTGAGTCGAAAACTTTTGATAAAGTTTTCATCGTTAGATTTCCATCCATATCACAGAAAAAATCTGGAACCATTCCTGATGATATTTGGGCTAGACTTAAAGCTATTGCTTTTCGAACATTAAATAAAAGTTCTTTTCGGTCAACCTCTGGCCCTATCGTTCTTGCCCAGAAAACAAATAGAGGATCATTTGCGGGTAATAAATCTTCAAGAGATTTTGCATTAGCTAATATGGATTTAGCTTTTTTAATAATTTTTTCAGCGTCGGATGCGGATAAAGGCTTAGTGCTATTAACCATGTCTAGAATATTCTGCATTCCAGAACTGATCTGATTTGGCTTGAATAGCTGGGGTAATATATCCCTAAAAAGAACAGCTGCAATAATGCTTCCAAGGCCCAGAATACTTCCAGTAAGTAATTTGTTTGAGGATAAGTTTGTTTGGGTCACTTGAGCAGTATTACCTATATCCTGAAACAAAGAATTTAAAGCTTGAACAATTTCATCAACGGTTGCGTTTGGATCGGAGAGTACTTGTTGAATTTGTTGTGGAGTTAAAACATTTTGTGCTGTATAGCTTATTAAGCCTTGAAGAGCTTTCTCAGAACTGGTTCCATAAGTATTAATTGAAGTTGAAGGTAGTGTAGTTTGAGAGGAGCTAGTTAGTGAGTCTGGCAATAAATTATTAATCGACTGACGGCTTGCAGTCTGAAAATGAAGAACTTGACTATTTAGCTTTAAGATAGACATTTATAAAAGGTAGCTGAAAAATTAATTATTCATAAGCAGCTGATATAGCATTAATATATTTATCTAATAGAAGTGTAGCAGATAAATTAAATCATAGTTAAGGAAATGTTTAATTTATATTTAATTTATTGTGAGAAAAAGCTTATTTGTAAGTAGTTTTAAGATTTGGAGTTTGATATCTTAAGAAAAAATTAAGCCAGTTGAAGGTCGACTAAACATTGCGCACAATATTAAGTTTGGTTAATAAAAGTTTGGTAGTATGGAAGTTGAAATAGAATTCAAAGAAAGTAATAAACTCATAATCTTTAGTATTGAATAACTACTCTTGAAACAGGGGTAAAAGTAGGTGATTTGTTCTAGGCGGTTAAATTTTGAATAAAAACTTAACTCTTCTTTGCAAGTCTTTTAGAATCTGCTACGCGCTATATTAATTCTAAATGTCTCTAATTTCTAATTAATGCCTTTAACGTTTCAGGATTTAATAGCTAGGTTAAATGATTTTTGGTCTGAGCAGGGCTGTGTTATTCAACAACCCTATGATATAGAAAAGGGAGCAAGTACTATGAACCCAGCGACTTTTTTGCGTTCATTGGGACCTGAACCTTGGAATATGGCTTGCTCTGAACCTTGTAGGCGACCAACCGACGGAAGATACGGACAAAATCCCAATAGGCTTCAACACTATTTTCAATATCAGGTAATAATGAAACCTTCGCCCGATGATATACAAGAAAAGTATTTAAAAAGCTTGAAGGAAATAGGAATTAACTTTAGAGAGCACGATATCCGTTTTGTTGAAGATAACTGGGAATCACCGACTTTGGGTGCTTGGGGAGTTGGCTGGGAAGTCTGGCTTGATGGAATGGAAATAACTCAATTCACATATTTTCAACAAGCTGGGGGAATTGCTTTAAAACCAATTACAGTAGAAATAACTTATGGACTTGAACGCTTAGCAATGTATTTGCAAGAAGTTGACAGTGTTTATGATCTCCAGTGGAACGAAAAAGTTAAATACGGTTCTATTTACCATCAGTCGGAGGTTGAATGGTCAAAATACAACTTTGAAAAAGCTAATATCCAAAGATTATTGAAAAACTTTGAGAATTGTTACCAAGAAGCTGAAGAAGCTTTAGCTGAGAAGCTGGTACTTCCTTCTTTCGATCAAGTGTTAAAATGTTCTCACTATTTTAATTTGCTTGATGCAAGAGGAGCAATCGGTAAGGATGAAAGAAAAGCTTACATTCTCAAAATTCGTAAGCTAGCTCAAGAAGTATCAAAAATATATGTTGAACAGCGTGAAGAACTTAATCATCCTTTGTTGATAAATAATTAAATCTGAGCCTAACCTATAAATGCAATTGTGGTTAGGTTAACTCAACAAGTCTTCTGCAACTGCCATTATTGCACCTTCTCTACTAGGACCTTCCGCTTCAATAAAAGTTTGATCGGGGAAACCAAAACTAATTTGAAAGACAATTTTATTTTCACTTTGGTTATAACGTCTTACAGACCATGAAGTGGATAACTCAGATAACCAATTTTCTAGTATCCACGAGTGTTGAGGGCTGTAAAAATTCAATGGTTGAGATATTTCTTCGGATTCTCCTGAGTCCTTCATGATATTCAAACTTTGTACCCAAGTCTCAGAATTTTCTTCTTCAGATATTGAAGAAATATTGTGCTCTTGAAGAAATTCGGAACCGTCATCTTGAACAGAAATCTTTTTGGCGATAATTGCTGAACGTTTTTCTTGCTCTTCTTTTTCTTCTTGTTGACGAATTCTTTGAATTTCCTCTATGAAGGAAACTAAATCTTCGAGTTCTTCTGAAGTTAATTTAATTGTTTGAGAGCTCTTTGATTCAGGTATATTTTCTTGACTTGGAAGAGATATGTTAATTTCACAATCAGCAAGATCTTTGGAGTTTAAAATTGGTTTGCTGGCCGTTTCGGATATTATTTCTGATGGAGTTTGGTTATGTTTTTTCTTTCTCCCCAAAGCAATCGTTTTATGGATAGACTCGCTGCCTTTATACTCATTTTTTCTTTCAGAAACTTTGAGAACTGGTCCATTTGAGGAATCTGAAGAAGTAGCTAAGTCAAGCATCTGAGGGTTGGATTGAAAGTTTTCATCATTTGAAGTGCTGGATTTTTGTTTTACAAAATTAAAATTATTCATAGTCTTTCCAAGCAAATTTAGATTCATTTTTATACGTTTAAAGTATCTGTGTTTAAGTAATTCCCTATTCTCAGGTGTGCTAACCTTTAACTAACAGACTTTAACAATCTAAATTTAGTTCCTAAGTGGATTATTTAAATTCCTAATAATTTTTGCCTTACAAGATTTAACGCTTCTTGCGAGCTTGCCCAGCGAATATCATTTCTACTTCTATTACCAAGTTCAAGCTTTCTTATAAATTCTTTATCTTCTTCATCAATAATTGCAATGTAAACAGTGCCGTTTGGTTTTTCTATGGTTCCCCCACTTGGTCCTGCTATTCCTGTTACGGATAAAGCGTAATCAGTTTTTGCTAAATTTTTAATTCCTTTAGCCATTTGAAGTGCAACTTGTTCGCTCACTGCACCATATTTTTCTAGAGTATCTTGACTTACATTTAGTATTTGCTTTTTGCTTTCATTAGAATAAGTTGTTACATTGAGAGAAATATAACTTGAACTGCCTGGAACATTCGTGAGTCTTTGACTAATTAGTCCTCCTGTACAAGATTCTGCTAGTGACAATGTTTTATTTTTTGTTTTCAATAAACTTCCAACAACGCTCTCCAAAGTATCCTCATCATAGCCATATATAAATTCTCCAACGGTTTTTGTAATTTGCTCTTCAACACCCTTTATTTTCTTTTGAGCTTCTTTTGCATCTTGGCTTTTACTCGCTATTCTTAATCTGCACTCACCCAAGCTAACTAGTGGTGCAACAGTCGGATCTTCTAAATTGAGAGTATCTTTAACTTTTTCCGCCAATCTAGACTCGCTGATACCAAAAAATTTAAGCTCTTTATAGAAAAGCTTTTTGTTTTCTCCCAATAAATTTGATAAGTATGGAATTGCAGTTTCTTTCCACATACCTTCCATTTCACGAGGGACACCGGGAAATGTCATCACCAGTTTTTTTTCTTTTCCAACAATTTGTAGTCTTTTGCAGTGCTCTGTTACATCCCAAATAATCCCAGGTGCTGAGCCAACATTGTTTGGTAATTGTTCAGCCGTTTTAGGTCTGTAAACAAGCTTTCTGTTTGATGCTGACATCTTCTTATTAGCTTTTGCAAAAACACTTTCAACTTTCTTTAAAATATCTTGATCAAAAACCATTTCCTCATTGAATAGTTCAGCCCAACATTCTGTTGTTAAGTCATCTGGGGTTGGACCGAGTCCGCCAGTAGTAATTATTAAATCCGCTCTTTCCAAAGCGGTTCTCAAACATTCTTTTATTCGAGTTTTGTTATCACCAACAACAGTTTGATAAAAGCAATCAATTCCCAATGAAGCTAGTTCTCGTCCGAGAAAAACAGCGTTTGAATTTGCTATTTGTCCCAATAAAAGTTCTGTACCAATAAAAACTATTTCTGCCTGCATAAAAAAATATTTCACTAGCTCTCATCCTATAACTATAAAATTAACTAGTTTTCTGGTTTTTAGATTAAATAAGATACCTTGGAGAAATGTTTTCTTTTTGGTTTCACTTATCCATAGTTTCTAGTGGGAAATCTTCAAAAGTTGCATCCCAGACTTTTCTATAATCACAAACTAAAATACCAGTAGTTGATTTGTTTATGAGCCATTCTGGTTTGCTTGAAGAAATGATTAACGCAAATTCAAGAGCGAAATGCAACCATTTGATAGAGAGGGAGATTAGAAATGAAGATCTCAGAATGGCAATTTGAGTGATTAAAATATACCTCATTAGGAGTTAAG
>JASJDU010000043.1 GCA_030065015.1 Candidatus Caenarcanales bacterium
CTTCTCCCATCTGAAAAAGCTTGTCAGGGTTCACCAGGGAATCACCTTCCAGAGAAAGATTCAGATGATTAATCATGTTTTAGCTTCATAATCTAGGTCTCTTTTTTTCCTTTAGGTCGATAAATCAGTGTGTTTAGAACTTCCAGAATGTGAACCGGAGCAAATGGCGATTTCTTTTTCGTTAAGCTCTAAATCTAGCCTAAGGCATGATAAAGTCTGAAAAGGTTTTACTGAAGACCTCAAGCATACATTTTGCTTTAAAAAATCTAAATTGGAGTAGCCAAACTCCCCATTTATAAGATATGCGTATGAACCGTAGTGCAGAGTTTCTATGGCATTAGCCCTAATGGTTTCCGCTAATTTTAAAACCAAATGCTTTTACCTAAGCAGCTTTAGATTCAGCTGAATCACTAGAGGATGCAGATTGAGAAGCTGCCGATACTTTAACAATAATTTGCTGAGCATCACTTTTCAAAATTACGCCTTCTTCAAAGGTTAAATCAGAATAACAAGCAAAACTCTTAGAATCTTTGAGGTTTGCGATGTTATATTCCACAAAAGAAGGAATTAGCTTTGCGGGACATATTAAATTAACTTTTTTACGACTAACTAAAAGATTTCCTCCCGCTTGAACTAATGGAGAAATACCAACATAACGAATCGGAATAGTTACCTTCACCATATCATCGGGAGAAACGCTTTGGAATTGAATATTTAAGACTTCTTCAGTAACTGGGTTTTTCTCAATTGATTTAATAATCAATAGTTGTTTCTCTGTTCCTTCAACATCACCATCTATAGTTTGAACTTCCTGAGACAAATGTAACTTTTGGAAATCTGTTTTTTCTATCTGAAGAGACAAAGATTTCTCAAGTCTTTTTCCGTAAACAGTAACTGGTATATTGCCATCTCTCCTAATCTGCCTAGGATTTTGACTTTCATTTCTCTTTTTTAATGATAGGCTCTTACTCATTTATCCAAAATCTGTTAATTCACTATATTATTTCCAGAACGAACATTTTATATTGAAACTTGAGTGTATTTCAATAGTGACTAAAAAATCTCATCTGATATCTTAAAAAATCTATGAAAACTAAACTTCTAGTGGGTTTAGGTAATCCAGGTAAACAATTCGAAAATACAAGGCACAATATAGGTTTTGCATTATTAGATAATTTACTTCAACATTTCAGACATTCAATTGATTACGAAATAAAAGAAAATGAATCCAAAAAATTTTATGGAAAGCTAGTTTTAGTTACTTCGGCAAACAGTTCCACTAAATTAATATTGCTTTATCCTCAAACTTTTATGAATTTATCGGGTAAGTCCGTAAAAGCAACTTTAGACTGGTTTAAAATAAAAAATCTAAAGCAACTCTTAATCATCCATGATGACGTATCTCTTCCACTAGGGAAAATTAGGTGGACATCTAATGGTGGCGCTGGAGGTCAGCATGGAGTTGAGTCCATAATTGAACATTTAGCCGGCCAAAAAGGCTTTAATCGATTGAAGTTTGGAATTGGGCCGGATCCCGGAGGAGATAGGCGTAGCAAATATGTTTTAGAAAAATTCACTTCCAAAGATGAAGATTTATTGAATAGAAGTTCCACTTTGGCTTTGAAAAGCTTAATTCAATTTACAGATGATAAACCAGTAACTGAAATTATGAATGAATTCAATGGTCTCACAGCATAAAGCAACATAAAAAGTGAGTATTTGCTTTTTCACTGTTAAAGATCGTAAAATATTTGTATAAACATTTTATAATCATATCTTAATTTATTTTTATTTTTTTATTGAATTTTTATATAAACTAAATGCGTTCGATAGCACAAATCCCAAATGTTGCTAATACAAATAGGCAATTGGTAATGCAAAGTTCCAATGCCACACTTTCCGTGCCGCAAAATTTAGGTTGGGATCAACAAATTGTAAGTGGAGCCAATTATCTAGCAAATGGTGCAATAAATTCGGCCCAAATCCCCATTCAATTCATACAAGATCAAATTGAACACGAGCGAAAGCATTTGAGCTTTTGGGGGTTTTTGAAAAAACACGTTTTTGAAGGTTTTTTAGAGAGAGTCTTTTGGATTTGGGCACTAACGGAAATTGCTAATCATAAATTTCATGTTGGTGGTTCAGTGGGTACCGCTATTGCAAGCGTTCTAGGTCTAATAGCCGGTGAAGTTATGGTTCAGTTAGAACATAAGCTAGAAGATTCGGTTGAAAAAGCAATGAAAGGTCCAGACTTTAAATATGACAAAGAAGATTTGAACTGGGATTTGGCCAAGTTTATAGCCAAAACTCTCTCTATTTCCATTCTTTCATTGATTGGTGTGGCAAAGAAAATGTTCTTCTTTTACGATTTTTCTAAAACTCACAATCCTTCAAAACCAACAGCATCAACCAGAATAACGAAGACAGGCCAAGAAAGTCTTGTAGAGTCATTTGGAAAATATTTTAAACAGGATACAAAAGAA
Organism: Candidatus Caenarcanales bacterium; assembly: GCA_030065015.1. GTDB lineage: Bacteria > Cyanobacteriota > Vampirovibrionia > Caenarcaniphilales > Caenarcanaceae > JASJDU01. The sequence goes on from JASJDU010000043.1 coordinate 2,484, forward strand.
GTAATTGAAAAGCTTCGCGACCCGAACCTGAACATTTTGGATAGTTTCGAAGTAACAAGCCGGTGGTTTGCTAAAACTCTAGGTAAAAGTTCAAATAGTGGCACTGCTACTTTGGGGAAATTTATGTCTGGTGTCTTCGAGAAATTCATTGGTTGTCCTAGTATGGCAAAAGGACTGCATACTGGAAAACTCAATACCGGTATGATTCTTAAAGATGCTTCTTTCAAGCTAGCTTTTTTAATACCATTGGGTGTTGGGTTGGTTTTCTTTGTCAACCAATTTAGAAAACTAATAAACGAACTAATTCCAAAAGAAAAAGATTATGTTTTAGAGTCCTCTCATAAACAAGTCATGGTTAATGCATAGATCTACAATTCACAATGTCACCAGAGTAAATATTAATAAGTTTATTAAGGCTATTATCAAACACTAATAGAGAACCATCCTCTGCAAGCCCTTTCACTTTTCCTATGAGTTCAGTGACTCCACGATTGCCTTTTTCCCCGAAATGAATTTTTACAATACTGTTCAATTGAAAGAAAGAGTTCTCATTCCAATATACAAGTGTTTCTTTTCTTGGTTGAAGAATCTCACTTAATATATTTTGAATTATTATATTCAAAACCCACAATTTATCTACCTGCAAGTCTAAGTGGGCATAGTCATTATCTTTATCAACTTTCTGTGTGTTTATTCCAACACCAATTACATAATCATCATTTAGCTTTTCAATTAATATCCCAGCTATTTTTTTTCCCGAATGGTTCAAAATGTCATTTGGCCATTTTAAAAATAAAGACTTTTCACTTAACTTTAGTAAAGATTTGTGGATTGCAACACCAACTATTATTGGAAGAAAGGTATTTATGTTCTTGTGAGAAAGCTTGTAAGAAAAGAATAAATTACCTTCGTGAGAAATCCATGCCCTATTATTTCTGCCTCTTCCCTGAGTTTGTGAATTGGATACAAAGCAAGTACCTGAAGTGTAAGACTTTATAGAGTCATTAGTTGAAGGGACTTGATGAGACCATACCAAATTAGTAGTTGAGCTATTCAACAAGTTATCAATGAAGTTTTATACTTTCGCAAGCTCCGGTTCTGATTGGTGAACTCCTGTTTTTCTGTCGAGCCAATTATCTCTCAAATAACGAAGCCCATTTAGAAAAATTACTCTTCTATCAAGATCAGCTTTTACCTCTGCTGTGTCTCTTGGAGCATGTCTTGAGCTCAAATAACGATACAACCTTGAAGCTCTTTTGGCTTGACTGGCAATTTCTTTATTAACAAGGTCTTTTGTGAGGGGAGCTTTTATTCCGTTACTTATATTACTCGCAGCTTCTTTAATTTCTTCTTTAAGAGAATTAGAATCTTTTACTTCATTAACCTCTACAGGTTTTTCCAAGACTCCATCATTATTTTCTGAATTATCTAATGATGTCTCACTTTGTATTTTTGCTTTCTCGTCTTCAAATTCATCTTTTAAGACATTAATTCTAGTTGTATTTTCATTTTCGTTTGAAGAAGTCTTTTCGAAAGATTCAGAAACCGAAGTGGATTCTAAATCTTTATTTTCTTCTTCCAATGGGGTATTAATATTAAGAACTAAATCATTGCCATCAATTGTATCTGCTTCTTTAGAAATAGATGCAGTGCCCTCTTTATTATCTTGTTTTTCTCTCAATTCTTTTATTTGTTTCAACGACCACCCATTAGACTTGAGTTGAAGAATCTCTGAAAGGCATTGAATCGATTCTTCTGGAAGTAGAGTTTTTCTGCCAACTTTGTCTATCTTGATGGAGAAATATGATAAATACTTTCTTAAAGTATTTTCTGGTATAGATAACTCTTTCGAAGCATCTTGAATGGAGCGGGCTTTGCCTTCTTCCTTATCCATATATTATTAAATCCGTGGAGAGAATAAACTTTGTCTATTGATTAATTTCAGTATTGGAATAAAGTTTTATTTCCAATACTGAAATTAAAACATATTGACCAGGTTCATTCAAGACCAAAATCGTTCAAATATTCTTGAATCAATTTTTAGCTTATAAAAACTCAATATCATTCATTTGTACTTTTTCTGTACTTGTAGCACTGTCTTTACTTGACATGAAGCCTAAACTAAAGATTTAATTATTTAAGAAATCTTCAGACTTCCCAATTATAGAGAATAATATGCCATTAGACATTTGGTCATCGATTTTAGCGATAGTCCTATCAGTTTTTGCTTTTTCCGTTTTTCTTCTTTTAAATAAAAAAACAGAGCTTCACTTGATTGAAAAGCAAGTTGAACCAGCATCCAAAGAAGCACAGAATGTACTTATAAAGAATTTCCTTTCTTTTGGGGAAATACCAACGAAAACTAAATTAATATCGATAATGACTAGTTTGGCTCGCAAACATCATGTTCAACTTCTATCTCATCTTCCTATTCAAAACGTGATTGATAATTTAATTTATTACGTAATTGCTAACGATTTATTAGATCCCTACAAGAAAAAAGAGATCAGTGACAAGCTAATTAAGCTAAAGACAGACCCCATCTCGTCCGAAGATTATCTTCAAATGGTCGCAGATAACGAAGAGGCTTATATCTGGAAGCAAAAATTTATTTATTCACAATTAACTAAAGTTCTTGTTTGCTCATCTTTGTTCATTGTTTCTCTCGGTGTGGCTATAACACAGTTTAAAGGCTTACCGGAGCAGGTCAATTATTTAATTAATTGGTCATTAGTTTGCAGCATAAGCTTTAGCTTATTCGTTGTGGTTTATTCCGTAATCACTATCCTTTCTCATATGTCATTTTTTAATAAATCAGAGAATGAGGATTCATCTAAACTACCCTTATTAGAGAAATCATCTAGATTGATTAATAACTCGTTAAATTCAGGGAGTAAAAAATTACTCTTTAGTCCTGGAAATCAGCAAACAAGTCAGCAACAGCATCAACAACCTTTACCAACTCAAAAAAATTCACAAAGATCAAATAGGATGATGTCAATCGATAATGTTACTAACTTAAATGAGTCACAAAATAACAAAGCAACCAAGAATAATTCCAAAACACAAACAACAAATAGGCCTATTAAAAATGACTCCCTATTGATGGACTCTGAATCTCAGGATAAGTCTCAGGTTGATTCATTTGAACCTGTTTAAGATAAATAAAATAAATTCAATATCAAAAAAGCCAGTGAGAAAATTCATCTGGCTTTTTTATTTTATTTTTGCTAAACCTGTGCTGATATTGAATTTATCTATTCACAAAGTATTTTTTTTGAAGTCATAAGTTCTTCATTAACATTCAAATCCAAGCAAAATTTACCGAGTTTAGCTTTTTGAAACTGATTTATTATCTTTAATGCTTCTTCACTTTTACTAACTGGATGAATCGGTAAACTCTCTGGATAATATTCTTTTATGTAGGATAGTAAATAGTTACATAGATCAACTGGTTCAAAGTTCTTTATTGGGAGTAAGTTACATAAAGCAAGTTTAAAGGCATCCTCCTCTTTAAAAGAAAAAGGGAGAAGACCCGGGGTATCAAGCAAGTCAATTTCTTCACAAGGAACCCATTGCATTTGTCTTGTTACCCCGGGTTTATTGCCAACTTTTGCTATTGCTTTTCTATCAATTAATGAATTTAAGAATGTGGACTTACCTACATTTGGTAAACCACAAACTCCAACCCTTAAATTTCTCTTTCTGCCTTGCCGCTTTAGCTTCTCTAAAACTTTTGAAGATCTCTCTTTAATCAATTTAATTAGATCCCTTTTCCACCGATGAGCAGATCGGGCATCTAAGATTAGATACTTTTTATCAATTTGGTTTAAGTCCGCAATATCTTTTTTCGTATAAACAGATATCAACTCTTTACTTTCCCACATAGAAAGATCTTGGTATCTTCCAGATATTGGTACCCTAGCATCAATAAGTTCAATAACAACATCTAGTAGGGGTAACCACTTAGTAATTAGTTTGTCTTTGGCAGATTTTATGTGCCCTGGATACCAGGAAAACTTCTTATAACTTTCATTCATAACTCAAATATCTTACTGATAAATGATGATACGATTATTTTGCATTTATATTTTGAACTTAAATTAAAGAAAAATGTCCCTCGACAAAAACGCAGATTCTCAAAAAAAACTTGAATTAGCAACAAATATAGTTGTCGCCTATATCAACTCATTCAAATCTTCAGAAAAGGCATCCAAAACCACCAGCAACAGTTCTATTTCAGAAGATGAAATTCTTGGAGTTCTAGAGAGAACATTCAATAAAATGCATGACCTCGTTCCTTATAAAGAAAAGAAAGTTGGTTTGGGTCATTAATTAATCAGCTATGTTTTCCACGGACTTAGCTAATAAAGCAGAAATTGCAACAAGATTTTTTAAGTCGGCTATTCAAAAGAATAAGTTATTTCATTCATATTTACTTTGTGGAAGTAATAATGAATTGAAAGATGATTTAAGCTATCAATTAACCAAGGTCCTGAATTGTTCGCATAAAAATGAAAACTTCGATCCCTGCGGAACTTGCTCTAATTGTATTTGGATAAGCAGCAAAACTCATCCTGAAACCCCAATTATTTTAGAGCCTGATCTAGAAAAAAGTAAAAAAGGAGTTATATTAACCAAACAAGTACAAGCTCTCTTAAGCAAGCTTCAAAGTAAATCTAAGTTCTACAGAGTAGTCATAATCAAAAAATCAGAGGTGGATTTCCTTCCGGCAGAATCCGCTAACTCTTTATTAAAAACTATAGAAGAACCCAATCCAGGAATTTTATTTTTAATCTATTCAAAAGATAAGGACTTGGTCTTGCCAACAATTTCAAGTAGGTGTCAAATCCTTAATTTGCCAAGTTCTAAAGAGTCTCACCAATCTCAGTTAATATCTTCAGAATTACATAATAAAATATTCACTAGACAAATTAGTTTCTTTGAAGCTAGCCAGCTAGCAAAGGAAATACACTCTCAATACAAAGATATAAATTCTATTATGAATTTTTTGGATAGTCTCATTGAGAAATGCTTAGAACTTACCGAAAAGGGTAATCAAAATTTATTGAATAAAAAAATTCAATTAATAGACAATGCAAAAAACGGAATTAAAAGTTTTTGTTCGCCACAAATAGCTTTGGAAGAAATGCTCTGGAGTTTTAATAGGTAATGAACAATAACTTTGATGAAAAAGCATATTGGCTAGCTTTTGATAATTTACAAGGTATAGGTCTGGGAACGAGAAGGATTCAATTACTTTATAAACATTTTGCATCTTTAAAGCTAGCTTGGGAAGCGGATCGAATTGACTTGCTTGAAGTTAAAAATATTCCCGAATTTGTTATTGATAGATTTATTAAAGAGAGGCAGTTTGTCTCTCTTGAAGAAGTTTTCAACAAATTAAAGAGAACAAAAATAAAAGCAATCTGCCAAATCGATCTTAGTTATCCAAGCCAGCTATTACAATTAAAACAACCACCTCTAGTTCTCTATTATAGAGGCCATTGGCAAGAAGACTATTTGACGAAATCCATTGGTATTGTTGGAACAAGGCATCCATCAAATTATGCTCAAGAAAAAATCCAGCAGTTAAGTTATGAACTATCTCTTTCTGGATATACAATCGTTAGTGGAATGGCTATGGGTATTGATTCATGGGCTCATAGAGGTTCTCTAAAAGTTCAAAATAATAAGCAAATTGCTGTATTAGCTAACGGCGTAGATCAAATTGTTCCCTCAAGCAGTAGAGATATTTATGAAAGATTGATTGAAGAGGGGGTTGTAATCAGTGAGTATCCTCCCGAAACACAACCTGAGAAAGGGTATTTCCCTGCTAGGAACAGAATAATTGCTGCTTTTAGCCAAGCAATCTTAATCGGAGAGGCGGGTAAAAATAGCGGCTCATTGATTACTGCAGAAAGAGCCATAGAATTAAAAAAGCCAATATTTGGTTTAGTAGGAATACCAAACGAACAGACAGAAGGTATTTTCAAATGGATTAGAAAAGGGATGGCAAAGTTGGTTACTGGAACTGGTGATATTTTAGAAGAGTTGAAAGAACCAATTCTCGATACCGACTCTAATATGTTGAAACAACTCAGTGAAGAGAGATATCAACAGAAAGCCTTACCGATAAACAAGCTTACACAAGAGCGCAAAAGTGAGAAGAAATGTGAGAATGAAACAAAAGACCTTAACACTGAAGACTTAAGCAGTAAGCTGGATGAATTAACAGTGAAAGAGAAAGAAATTTTTCATAAAATACCTTTCAATCAATTCATAAGCATCGATAAGTTGATTGAAGAAACTCAGACGCCAATTGCTAAACTTAATTCTGCGATTATGAAGTTGCAAATGAAAAAACTAATAAAAAGAGATATGTCCGGGTCAATCTCACAAAACCATTCATAAACACAAAAATACTGATTGATCTTCCACTTTTGTTTGAAACTTTTTGATACTCACTCCAGGGCAATTAGTGGATTCACCAGTTTCAAGGTCAAAGCACCATGAGTGCCATAAACAAGTTAGTTCTTTACCTTCAATTGTTCCATTGTGAAGAGGGGCTCCAACATGTGGACAAGAGTTTTCTATTGCGTATACTTCTCCAGAAGCTAATTTGAAAAGTGCAATATTATGATTGTTGATTTTTATTGCCTTGCCCTCTGTTTCAGAAAGCTCATTGAGGCTGGCTACTTTTATAAAATTATCCAAAAAACACCTGCTATGAAAAACTATTAACATTATAGTTAATATTATGTACTTGATGAGTCCCAATACTTTCGCGACGACTCAAAGCCGCTTTAACCAACAATTTGCTAGCCAAAACTTGGTTTTTTAATTGGTTAATAAAAGGGTTAGTAGATATTTGTTTTGGCAATTTACCTTCTAACTCCTCTAAATAATCCAGTAAATATAGTAGATGCTCTTCTTTTCTATCAAAAGAGGCAAACTTCCACATTCTATGCTTTAAATCATTGGCTATTTCACTTGTGTCTACTATCCCTGTGAAATCAAACTCAAGCGAATCTATTTCTTGAGGATATTTACCCAAGTCATTATTTTGTTGAATGAACTCTTTAATGGACTGAGTGGATGAAAAAGCTCCAACAATACACTCAAGTAACGAGTTAGAAGCAAGTCTGTCAGCACCATGAAGTCCAGTACAAGCAACTTCACCAATAGCCCATAAACCATCCACAGAGGTTTTGGATTCTAAACTGACCTGTACTCCTCCTATTGCATAGTGTGCAGCCGGAGTGACTGGCACCGAATCGTTGGCTAGATCATATCCAAAGTGTTTGCAACATTCATAAATTCCCTGAAATTTATTTTTTATATACTCTTCACCGAGATGTCTAATATCAAGAAATACAGCGCCAGTTCTATTAATTTCCCTCCAAACAGCATTGCTAACAATAGCTCTAGGAGCTAACTCTAAATTTTCAGGACTATAGTCAAACATAAAGCGTTCATTGAGCTTATTGTATAATAAGGCACCTTCACCCCTTAAAGCTTCAGAAAGTAAAAAATATGACGGATGATCCAATGCTGTTGGATGAAATTGTATGAACTCTAAATTTTTTATTTTCGCCCCAATTTTATGAGCGCAAGCTATTCCATCTCCGGTAGATACATTTGGGCTAGTGGATTTGCTATACAAACTTGCTAAACCACCGGAAGCTAATATGGTTGCTTTAGCTGTTATTTGAAACACATTGTTATTGATATCTTGGAAAATCCCACCGACACAAAAATCATTATCACTTTTCAACAATTCAACCAACACTGTACCTTGGCTAATAGAGATATTTGGATGTCTGCAAGCTGTCTCCCAAAGTGATTTCATTAAGGCTCTTCCGGATAGATCACCACCGATTTTCAAAATCCTTCGATGAGAGTGAGCAGCTTCGTTACCTAAACATTTTTCTTCAATATGGTTATTCTTAAAACCGAGAAACGGAATTCCCCAGCTTCTTAAAATCTTGATGTACCCAGTTATTGAGTTTATATAAAAACGTACGACATTGCGATCTGCTAATCCTTGACCGACCCTTAAAGTGTCTTCGATATGCTTTTCTGGAGAATCACCCAATGCTAGAGGAACCGCTACGCCACCTTGAGCATAAGAGCTACTCGATTCAGTCACAGCATCCTTGGTAAGGACTAAAACACTAAATCCTTCATTAGCAAGATTAATTGCCGAAATTAACCCTGCAGCTCCGGAGCCAATTATTAGTACATCACAATAAGGACTCATTCGTTTTTAATTATTCAAAATCCAAACCCAAGTCTATGATTGGTGGGCTTTGAGTCAAAGAACCAATAGAGATATAGTCTACGCCAATTTCCGCAATTTGTCTAACGGTATTAAGGTTCACTCCACCACTAACCTCAATCTTAGTTTTATTTCCAATTAATTTCTTTGCTTCAACAATTTCTTCAAGGCAAAAATTATCCAAAAGAACTACATCAATTTCATCAAAGTCCAACAAAGTTTTTAATTGTTGAATAGAATCCACTTCAACTTCTAATTTTGTTAAATAAGGTTGCTTGAGTTTCACTTTATTTATAGCGTTTTCTATTCCACCTGCAAGAGCAATATGGTTATCTTTGATCATTAGTCCAGTAGATAAGTTATATCTATGATTGTGGCCACCACCATCTGTTACTGCTTTTCTTTCTAATTCTCTAAAACCGGGTGTTGTTTTTCTAGTATCAAGTATCTTTGTTTCAGTTCCTTTTATTAATTCCACAAATTGGTTGGTATAAGTGGCAATTGAGGTTGCCTTTTGAATTAAGTTTAAAAAAATCCTTTCACCTTTTAAAATTGATTGAGCATTTCCTTGAATTCTGAGCAACCTATCGTTAGGTGCAAAGGTATCACCGGCTTTTGCAAATTCTTCAAAATTGATACTTTCGTCAATGAAACTATATGTTCTTTTGGCAAGTTCAAATCCACTAAAGACCCCACTTTGTCTTCTACTTTTAACAAAAAAGACAGCCTCTATTTCTTTATCGATAGTTAAATCTGTGGTGATATCTCCACAGGGACTTAAATCTTCAGCGATTGCAATTTGAATGAGTTTGTCCAAAGAAAAAGCCATTTTTGAATGATTGATAGCCCTGTTAAAAATTTATCATTAAGTTTACCCTCATTGAATCTAATAATTTAATTTGAAGATCCGGATTTTAGAGATTTAACAATATCTACTAAAACGCCATTCACAAACTTTGGTGAATCTTCTGAACCATATTTCTCACTCAATTTAAGAGCTTCATCAATAACTACTACAGAAGGGCAATCATCCATTGACAGAATTTCTACAGTTGCAATCTTCAAGACGAGTCTATCCGTTGAGAGAACCCTTTCAAAAGACCAACCTTTGCTGTTAGCTTCTTTCTTTTTTAATTCTAAAACTTCAGAAATAACATTATTTATCTTATCTTTGTTTTTTCTAAAGAAATCAATTAATCTCACTGCATATTCATAGGCTTCATTCGATTGGTTCAATATTTCCGGTAAATCTAAGGCCTCTTCAATAGAAAAAGCAGCGTCCTCAAGCTTGCCGACTTGTTCATGAATTTTCTTGAAATCTAAACTTGTTGAGACATTGGATTCCGCTTCGGTTAAAGATTCATTGAAAAAGTAATTTCCTAGACTTTCAAGTTCTTTTTGAACTTGCCTTATCTTGTGCTTTGAGTAATCCTTTAGCGTCCTTGTTGCCGCTAGAATTAACTTGTCGGGTGTTAATTCAGTCGATCTCGTAACATGGCTTAATGCTAAAAAGGCTAGATTTCTTCCGGCAGTTCTTGAATTCAATTTAAAGTTAAAAATTAATGAGTTTAATAAACCTATTGAAATAAGCTTAAAATTAGGCCTATTAATTTAGCACATTGCTTAATTAAACTAATGATCAATTATATAAGCTAAATAAGATCGATTTACACAAATAGAATTGGCTCAAAATTAGTTTTAAGATTGACTATTAGTATTCCGATATATACCTGAAATACTTTAGAATTAAAGAAAGAAAATTAACATTAAATTATCTAACTAAGTAATCGTTTAAAAAAGTGTCCACATCCCTTATTGAAACACCTTTAGAAAAGAAAGGCACCAGAAAGTCTAAAGAATATATTTCTCAAGTTAGAGTTATATATGCTGATACCGATAAAATGGGGCATGTATATCATTCAAAATATCTTCATTACTTTGAAATTGGTAGAAACGAGTTGCTCAGAGAAATAGGTTTTCCATACAAAAAGCTTGAAGATTTAAATATTTTCTTACCTATTATTGAAAGCCACTTAAATTACTATAGACCGGCTTTTTATGATGATCTTTTAACGGTAAAAACTAATGTTGGACAGGAAGAGGGTAAATTATTAAGATTTAATATATGTTGTTCAGTGTATAGAGAGAATGAATTGCTCACTGATGGATATACAATCCATGTGATTTCTAGTAATCAAGGTAAGCCCTCTAAACCACCTAAAGAGCTGTATCGCTCTCTTACCTCTAAATTATTTGGCTAAGCATATTTGTTGCTCTAAAAGCCGTTCTGGATTGTTTATAAAGTGATCATCAATATTACAGTTTGTATTGTTGAGTTGTTACTGATGATTCATCTCATTCACATAATGCTAAACTTTGTCATGATTAATTTATAAAGAATTAAATAACTAATGCTTGTTGGTTTCTTGAGTATTCTTGGAGCGATTGGTCTCCTTTTAGTTTTAATTATAGTTCATGAGGCTGGTCACTTCTTTGCAGCAAGGTATTTTGGAATGCAGACACCAGTCATAGGCTTGGGATTACCTTTTGTGGGGCCAACTTGGGTTGTCGGTAAATTTCAGGATATTGAATTTAGATTCCATCCTTTCTTACTAGGAGCATATGTTGCAATACCTGAAATGGATGATGAATCTTCGAACACTGAGGAATTGAATATAGAATTGGAGAAACCCAAAAAATCTTTCCCCGCCTGGCAAAGAATGATTGTATCTTTTGCTGGACCTGGAGCAAATTTTTTATTCGCTTTATTTTTGGCTCTGATTACCGTTATTTTCTTAGGAATTCCAGAGTCCGTTGATAAAGAGAACTTCTACATTTCACAAGTTAGCGCCAATGCAAACGAAGATGTTAAAGCTAAGCTTAGAGATAATGACCAGATATTAGGTCTAGATAATGAACCGGTTCAGGATCAATTTGAATTCATAAAGAAACTACAATCAAAGCCAAACTCTCAGGTATTAGTATGGCTTGAAAGGCAGGAAGGTAATAGCGCTTTTTGTCTTAAAGAGAGGGTGAAAACCAATTCTTCCGGAAGATTAAACATCTCTTTAACCAAAAAGATTTCATACGTTCCAGTTAACGGTATTCCAATAATAAGCCATATTGAATGGGCATGGAAATACTTTGCTAGTTGGTTATCTCTTTGTATTAATGGCTTATGGTATCTGTTATCTGCACCATTCAGACAAGAAATACAAGGTCCAAAAATTACTGAAGTTCACGGAGTAATTCTTGCGACTACAATGATTGCAAAATTCATTGAGCAAAGTGCAAGTTCCGTTTTACAGTGGGGAGCCTTATTCTCTATTGAACTTGGAATCTTTAACCTTTTGCCAATTTTGCCTTTGGATGGGGGACATATTCTGTTTCAGGCAGGAGAGTTGGTATTTGATAATAAAAAACTCTATAAAATTAGAGAATATGTTGCACAAGCGGGCTTAACTTTAATTCTTCTTTTGGCTTGCTTAATCATATTCAATGATTTACGAGATCTCGTTTTTCCATCTCAGCTTTAATGCTCAAATAGAGAACTCAACAGCAAGTTAAAATTAATAGACTTATACAAAAAAGAAAAATGGCTGAAAATAGAATACTTTTATTACCTGGAGACGGTATTGGACCAGAGATAACGAAAGAAGCGTTAAAAGTATTAAAAGTAATTGAGAAAATAACAAACACCTCTTTTGAGATAAAAGAAGCATTAATTGGAGGACAAGCAATAGATGACAAAGGAGACCCGCTACCGATTGAAACTATAAATGAATTAAAGCAAACGAATGCCGTTTTATTGGCTGCAATTGGTGGATATAAATGGGATAACTTACCCAATGAACAAAAACCTGAGAAAGGTTTATTGAGATTAAGAAAAGAGCTAGACGCTTTTGTGAATATTAGGCCTGCAAAGGTTTTCTCCGCTCTGGCTGATGCATCAACCCTCAAAAGAGAAGTTATCAATGGAGTGGATATATTGGTTCTTCGAGAATTAACTGGTGGTATTTATTTTGGTAATCCAAGAGGTGTCTCTAGTATTAATGGAGAAAGCGCATGCCTAAACACAATGATTTACAAAGAAGAAGAAATTAAAAGAATTGTGAAATGTGCATGTGAACAAGCGATGAAACGCTCTAAGAAATTGTGTTCGGTAGATAAAGCTAACGTTCTGGAGGTATCTCAGTTCTGGAGAGATATAACCATTCAAACTGTAAAAAATGATTATTCGGAAATTGAATTAACTCATATGTATGTTGATAATGCAGCAATGCAATTGATAAGAAATCCCAAGCAGTTTGATGTGATAGTAACCTCCAATTTATTTGGAGACATTCTGTCCGATGAGTCTGCCATGCTAACCGGAAGCATTGGCCTTCTACCGAGTGCAAGCATTGGTGATGGCTCTAAACCCGGGATCTTTGAACCAGTTCATGGAAGCGCTCCGGATATTGCTGGACAAGGTAAAGCAAACCCAATAGCGATGATTTTATCTTTAGCAATGTTGCTCGATAATGCTTTTGCAATGAATAAAGAGGCTAAACTTATTCAAAATGCAGTAGAAAAAGTTCTAAAACAAGGACATAGAACTTCTGATATTGCAGAAGAAGGTGTCACCCCAATCTCAACCTCTCAAATGGGAGACAAGATTGCAGAAACGTTAATACTATAGTTTCCTTAATATTTTCAGAAAACCATCTTTTATATTCCGAGAAAAGAAATTACAAAACTTTTCTAATCCACAATATCTTCAAAGCCCCCTCTTTATTAAAGAGGGGGTTGGGGGTGATTCAATCCTAAAGAAAATATAAAACAATAGTTGAGAAATTCTAAAAATTAATAAGTATTAAGTAATTTTGTGCGTTAGCATTCCATCCGGATTAGTTAACCTGAATTAATGTAGATGATACGAGTTTCACCAACAAACATTTATCCCAAACCACATGCTCGAAGAATGAATAGTTCTCAAGTATTTAAGACAAATCCACTTCACAACATTCGAGGAAATACAATCACCAGTCAAAAAGCTAATGAAATAGTTCAATATGCATCTATGGCAAATGTTAGGGATGATTTTTCTGGTTACATGAAAGTGCGTTTTTTAAACGAATCAACAATGTCTGTTCAAAATGGAAAAGGAATTGAATACTTTTACATAAGAGAATAGTCTTAATTTATGCTCTTATATAAAAGAACTTAAACTAGACTACGAATTCTCTCTATATCCGATTAACTAGAGTTAGTACTATTAATTTATGTTTGATTCATCATTAAAAGTTCGTATTCCACCAAGTCCAACAGGTCCTTTACATTTAGGAACTGTTCGGACTGCTCTTTATAATTTTTTATTAGCCAAAAAGCACGGTGGAACTTTTGTTTTTAGGCTTGAGGATACCGATAGAGAAAGAAGTAAGAGCGAGTATGTTAGCGACATAATAAATGGTTTTAGGTGGTTGGGTATTACCTGGGACGAAGGACCTTTAAGACAAAGTGAACACAAGGCCCGTCACCAGATGGTTGTTAAGCAACTCATTGGTGAAGGTTTAGCTTATGAATGTTTTTGTACAACTGAAGAACTCAATGAAATAAGACAATCTCAAAGAGCTCAAAATTTAGTTGAAGGATATGACAATAGACATCGAGGTTTAACGGAAGAACAAAAGAAAAATTTTCGTGAACAAGGAAGAAAACCGGTTATTCGCTTTAGGTTACCGGATAATAAAGAACTTTTTTGGGATGATTTAATAAGAGGAAGAATGACGGTTAATACCTCTGACTTGGGAGGTGACCCGGTAATAGCTAAAGATAATGGCGACGTTCTTTATAATTTTGCAGTAGTCGTTGATGATAACGATGCTGGAATTAACTGTGTTATTCGTGGAGAAGACCATTTACATAATACAGCTAAGCAAATTGCTCTTTATGAAGGTTTAAATTGGAAAGTGCCTAAATTTGGACATGTATCTTTAATTCTTACAACTAACCGAGAAAAACTATCGAAGCGCAAGCACGGTGATATTGCAGGTATTACAAAATATATTAATGAAGGTTATTTGCCTGAAGCCATAGTTAATTACTTAATTGGGATGAGTTGGACCTATCCTGGGGATGATTCCAAAGAGATTTTTACAATTGATGAAGTAATTCCAATTTTCTCTTTAGATAATGTAAGTAAAAGTTCAGCTGTCTACGACTTAGGTAAGCTGCATTGGTTTTGTAAAGAACATTTCAAATTAACTAGTTCAGAAGAAGTTTTGAAAAGAGCGGAACCTTTTTTAGAAAAAGAAAATATCTCTTTGAATGAATACTCAATTGAAGAAAAATTAAAGATTATAAGCCTAATTAAAGATGGACTAATCACTCTTTCTGAAATACCTCAACAAGTCAAAGTCTTCTGCAAAATACCTGACTTAAGCAATTTAGAAATAAAAGAAAAAGAGTGCTTGGATGATCCAAACGCAAAATTAATACTCGAAAAACTCAAAGACTTATTAAATGAGTCTGACAGCCTAAATGAAGAGCAACAGGTTAAAGATTTGCTTGAAAAACTCTCTTCAGAAACTGGAATTAAGAAAGGTAAAAAACTCTTTTGGCCAGTTAGAGTAGCAATATCGGGTACAGTTCATGGTCCAGATTTAACTTCAATGCTATCAATACTCGGTTTGGGTAGAGTAAAAGACAGAATAGAGAGAGTTAATAATTTTTTAATGAATGAATAAATGAAATTTTTCAGTTAAATTAATTAGCTTAAATAACTCTCAACTACTTTTTTGACCAATTTTAGGTTCTGTACCATTTAGCAATCTTTGTATATTGTTTTTATGTTTGAAAATTATGTAAGCTGTACCAATGAGGCAATAGCTACAGTAAATTAAAATACTTTCTTTATCCGGTAAATTTGTATTAAAGCTACGAACGAAAAACATAGTTATTACTGTTGAAGGAACTGCAACTAACGCACCTAATGAAGAGATCTTAGAGATATATACTGTTAAACCCCATATTATCGCTGTTATTAAACCAACTCTCCAGTCCAAAGCAAATATAGTTCCTACTCCGGTAGCTACAGCTTTGCCACCTTTAAAGCCAATCCAGCAAGATTTTACATGGCCTACTAAACTCGCAAAAGAAGCTAAAACCATTGGCAGTGGAAGACTTGGATTGAGCGTAATATCCACTAGAGCTTTATAGGAAATTAATACCTTAACTAAACAGACTGCAATGATTGGTGCAACTAGTCCTTTTGCAAAATCACCAATTAAAACAAATATTGCTTCCTTTTTACCAACCAGCCTTAATACATTAGTAGTTCCGGTACTTCCACTACCCTCTTTGGTTAAGTCTATCCCTTTGAGTTTGCCGGCAATGTAACCGAAAGGTATTGAACCAATTAAGTAACCAACTAAAACAGGAATCAATAAATAGAATAAAAAATTCATCTTCTTGAGAGTTATTTGAGAGGGTTGTGAACTTCCATTTTAGTATGATTGGATTTATTTTTTGTTTGATTGGATTTTCTGAATTTTGGGTGTAAAATTCGAGTTCTACTCGATACATTTTTATAATCTTGTCTAAAAAGAGAAATCAATCTCACAAACAATATAACTTTGAAGAGTTGGAACGCCTTCTGGCCTTATTACCAGGACGAGTGGAAAGTATTTTAAAAAATCATCCAAAACTCAATGAGTTAATTGATGTTGTTCTCGATCTGGGGAGATCTCCTGAGTTGAGATTCAGTGGCCATGTTTCCGAGTTTTTGGATGAAGCTGTAACAAAAGAAGAGATTGAATACATTTGCAAAAATGTAAGTAGTTTTTCATCGGAGAACAGAGCTGGGATTGAGAAAACCTTACACAGAATATCTGCGATAAGAAATAAGAAGAATGAAGTAATTGGTTTAACCTGTCGAGTTGGTAGGACAGTTACTGGAACCGTTGATTTGATAATGGATCTTCTAGAACAAAATAAATCTATGCTCCTTCTAGGTCCTCCAGGTTCAGGTAAAACAACAAAGTTGAGAGAAACATCACAAATCTTTGCAGATAAACTACAAAAGAGAGTTGTAATCGTTGATACTTCCAACGAAATAGGAGGGAATGGGGATATCCCACACGCTTCAATCGGTGGGTCTCGAAGAATGCCGGTTCCAGATCCCTCTCAACAACATAAAATTATGATTGAAGCGGTAGAAAACCATACTCCTGAGGTGATTGTGATTGATGAAATTAG
This sequence comes from Candidatus Caenarcanales bacterium, assembly GCA_030065015.1. Taxonomy (GTDB): domain Bacteria; phylum Cyanobacteriota; class Vampirovibrionia; order Caenarcaniphilales; family Caenarcanaceae; genus JASJDU01. The sequence continues at coordinate 19,003 of JASJDU010000043.1, forward strand.
CACCGAAGAGGAAGCTCAAGCGGCTCAAACGATAGCTGAAAGAGGTGTAATTTTAATTGCAACTGCTCACGGTAAGAATCTTGAAAGCATTTTGCAAAATCCATCTCTATCAATCTTAGTGGGTGGTGCTCAATTGGTGACTCTGAGTGATGAAGAAGCCAAAAGAAGAAAAACGCAAAAGAGCATACTCGAAAGAGCAAAAGACGCAACCTTTGAATTGGTTGTTGAAATTATTTCTCATCATTCAATGGTGGTTCATCACGATGTTAATCAATCGGTTGATCAAATATTGAGAGGAGGCGCTTATCTCAACCCGGAACTCAGGCATAGTTATCCCAAAGGGCATGAAATATCAATTCAATACCAATCTAAAAGTTATACAAGTGAAGCTCCACTTAAGATATATCCTTATGCAGTTAGCCACAGCCAAATATACGCTGTGATAAAAGCTCTTAATTTACCAGCGAAACTGGTTGATGATGTTGATGAAGCCAATATAGTTTTAGCTTTAGAGGATTATGCAAACGAAGGAGCCAAAATAAGAAAACTTGCCAATATGCTCAACCTTCAATTGGAGACAATCAAAAATAATAGTTTTAATGAAATCAAAGAATCTTTAACAAAAGCCACTAAATTAACTGACAAAGACTGGAACAATGATCTGGAACTAGAAATAGCTTTAGAAGAAACTTTTGAATTGATGGAATCTTTAAGGGCTACTGGAAAATCTGTTGAGCTTTCACCAAGGAAAGCGAGGATAAGAAAAGTTCAACAAGAATTAATAAATAAAAGTGGTTTTCAAACAGAGATAGTTGGTAGTGGTTCGGAGCAAAGAATTAGAATTAGTGCTTAAATGTTATCCTCACTCAAATTACATCTTGTTTATATTTTTCAATTAACTTTAAATATAAATAATGAATGAAGACTTAGAATCAGCTAACAAAGAAAATACTTTAAACCACTTAGCCGTTATTATGGACGGAAACAGAAGATGGGCGGGTTCAAAAAAGTTACCCACTTTTGCTGGTCATAGAGCCGGTGTTGAGTCACTTAAGAGTCTTGTCAAAACTTGCAGTAACAAAAAAATCAAAATTCTAACTGCTTATGCTTTTTCCACTGAAAATTGGTTTAGAAAAAAGAATGAGGTTGATTTCTTACTTCAATTATTTATCGAGGTTCTAGATAAGGAACTTCATGAAATGAATGAACAAGGAATCAGGTTGAAGTTTATAGGTGACCAAGAGACTTTAAATCCTAAGTTAAGATTCAAGATTCACGAATCCGAGAAATTAACTCAAGGCAATAATAAAATAACTGTGCAAATGGCATTTAATTACGGTGGTAGAGCGGAAATCACCAACTCGGTAAAAAAAATTGTAGATCTATGCAAAAGTAACTCAATCAGCTCGGATGAGATTAACGAAGATCTTGTATCAAAACATTTATATACTGGTGACTTACCAGACCCGGATTTGCTCATAAGAACCGGTGGTGAACAAAGAATAAGCAATTATCTTTTATGGCAATTAGCTTATACAGAACTGTATTTCACTAAAACTCTCTGGCCGGACTTTGCAGAAAAGAATTTAGACGAAGCCATCAGCGAGTTTTATAAGAGAAAAAGAAGGTTTGGAAAGTAGCTGCTGTGAACAAAAGTTAAATTTGTTTCACACTTTGTGACTATTTTTATATTAAGTCAGTTTTATTTTTGCAGTCAAGTATTAATTTCATTCAGCTATGAGTATAACTAAGCCTATTAATTTAACAAATACTTTAATAAAACGTCTTTATCGTACAAATCTACGCTTTGGTTCAAGGGGGAGCAATGTAGAAACGCTTCAGAAACTTTTAAATAAATTTATTGCAAATAAAATTGCAGTTGATGGAAGATTTGGCAGGATAACAGAGAACGCAGTCAAAAGATTTCAACAAAAGAATAGTTTATATGTTGATGGAATTGTAGGCAAAAATACCTGGAATAGTCTGCTCACTAAATACTCAGTTGCTAAAAATTCAAGACAATGTGAGAAAGGTAAATTTATGTGCAAACGGACAAAAGACACCTTCAGTAAGAGTTCGAATAATGCGAGTTCGCCAACTAGAAAAACGATTGATTGTGAGAGAGGACTAATTGGGGGCTGTAAGGAATCACATTCATCGCTTTTTAGACCAGTTAAAGAACCGAAAGAATTCACTTCAGTCCAGTTCAATTCACCAGAGATAGTGATTAATGAAGGGATTTATGGATCTACTTTTACACCCCAAGGGGCTATGAAAAGAGATGCCCATTTGAGTTCTGCTGTTGATGGTAGAGTTTCACTAATGACCTCTGCGCAGAATAGATCGGGAAGAAATTTATACCTTCATAACTTTATCCAATTACCTCCAGGATATACCGGTCCACCGGTTAGAGTGAAAATACTCTATTCTCATTCTTCAACAACATCTCAAGCACCATATAGTGATCTTTACGACGGAGATCAAAAGAATATTATCAGTAAATGGCGTGTGGATAGAGGCCCTGGAGAAAAGGTATCTTATGAGGCATTACGATCGTTATCTGGTGAAAATAGTAATCATGAATTCATAACTGTAAGACCTGGTGAAATTTATTTTCTATCTCCACTTTTTCATCCAAAGAACCAAGAACTAGTTACTATGTCTATGTTTGAAACGCAAGGTAACGTTCCCATTGAAATTGCTTCTGTTTATGCTAATTCGAATTCTCGCCAGAAGGCTTTAAATATATTGAAAACTGGTGGTAGAGTGGATAAGTCTGGAGATCCCAACTTTGATGGAAGAGTCTCAGGGGTAACCATAAAAGGAGAAGGACTGAATCGTTTTGAATTGTCTAATTCAACAAACAAGGTAGATCGACAAAGGTTTTTTGACTTAGATAAACAGTATCTCAGAGATATTTTTAACAGAGATGAAAGTTATTTAAGCCCACCTATTGATATGAGAAGTAGATCGAGGGAGCATGGTTATCGTGATAACTTGTATGATGAGAATTTTTTGAATGTTGCTGGCTTGAAGAGTTTCTATCGAGGTCCTGATGATATAAATTCTCCTGATTGGCATAGAACTACCGATGTAGACGCGGGAGAATATGCAAATTTGGATTATATTTATGGCAATTTTTATAATCCAAGCAACCAAACAAGAAAAGTGCAGATTTATATATCCAATAATTTCCCTCATAATTCACATAACAATAAAACAAAGTACATGAGGCAGAGTTTCTTAGTGAGGATATACAATCAACAGAGTAATCTAGTCTCAGAAGATTGGAGGCAAGTAGCTCAAGAAGCTCATAGAAAATACACTAGAGAAAATCCAAGATTATTGAGTCTGTCAAGAGAAGTGTGTAAAAGAGAAAGGAAATCTATCATGAAAATGAATAGCAAACCAGTTGAGAGCAGATTTCCAGTTAGGAATGGGCATGGTCCATTTGTTGGAAATTTTCT
>JASJDU010000007.1 GCA_030065015.1 Candidatus Caenarcanales bacterium
TTAAGATCCGGCGAATATTTAACACTTCCGTCCGGGTTTATCGATACACTTCCGTTGCTTCCTTGCGTTACTGATAATACTGATATTGCATCTCCATTCGTTGCTATATCTACATCTCCGTCATTTCCTAGTACATCTATATCTATCTCCGTGTCTTCTGACGTTGTTGCTACATCATTAGCCGCTATCGGGGCATCGTTTACTGGATTTACCGTCACATTAACACTCGCTGTCGATGTCAGTCCACCTGCATCACTTATTACGTAGCTGAAACTATCTGTTCCATTGAAATTCGAATCCGGCGAATATTTAACCGTACCATCCGGATTTATCGATACACTTCCGTTGCTTCCCTGTGTTACTGATAATACTGATATTGCATCTCCATTCGTTGCTATATCTACATCTACATCATTTCCTAATACATCTATATCAATTTCTGTATCTTCTGACGTTGTTGCTACATCATTAGCCGCTATCGGGGCATCATTTACTGGACTGACGGCAATAAGAACTGTTGCAGTTGAAGTACCACCTTGCCCATCAGAAATTGTATAAGAGAAACTATCAGTACCGTTAAAATTCAGATTTGCGTTATAAGTTATTGATCCTCCAGAAAAATTCAAAGTACCATTTACAGGAATAATACTTATTGAAGTTACCTCAAGCGGGTTTCCATCATCATCTAAATCATTTAGCAAGAGATTTGCAGTGGTTACATTCAAAGTAGCATCTTCTGCAACAGAGACAAAATCATTTTTAGCTTCCGGAAGAGCGTTAATAAAGAAGTTACTGCTTGATTCAACCGTTGCAGCGTTGTTATCTATAGCAACTACCTTCATTTCATATTGACCACCTTCAGAGAGATCAAACTGAGTATGGTCTATCAACAATTCACCATTATTAGATGATCCTGCAAAAACGAATGAGCCAGAGTTATCCTTAATCCAGAAGTCATAGTTCTCAATTGACCCATCAATATCATATGCATTAGCTATTGCAGTCCAATTTGAATTCAATGGAACTTTGTTAATTAAAGAAAGTGGAGTGGATACATCGTTTTTAACTGAATCTAAGGAACCTTCAACATAAACAGTATTCAGATCATCTTGATTGTTAGTCGGATCATCGAGCAAAATATCTTCTACCCCTGGAACTCCAGGATTTGTGTCTCCTGGAGAGAGAAACAAGGGTACAGAGTTAACATGAAAACTGTCATAAGAAAATGATGATGCCCCATCGTTATCAACAGCGCTAACCGCCATTGAATAATCCAAACCAGGAATTAATGAGAAACTGGAATGATCTACTAAGATCTCACCATTAGGAGAAGAACCAACAAACTCTGAATTGCTAAACTCTCCATCTTGGTTGATATCAATCCAGAAATTATATTGTTCAATACTCCCATCAGCATCATACGCATTTGCGATTGCAGTCCAGGAACTTGCTGGCTGAATTATATTATCTATCGCATCTTGAGAACCATCATTTTTAAGAGAATCTAAACTACCTTCAACATAACTTGTGTTTGGATCATCAAAGGTGTGACTAGAGTCTGCTAATAAAAGGTTTTCGATACCAGTAGCTAGTGGATCTGTGTCACCTGGAACGAGGAATACAGGTGAATCATTAGTAACTGTAATAGTTTGAAAAACAGTATCCGATGCGCCATTATCATCAGTAACCGTTACAGAAGCCTGAACGGTACCAGGCTGAGTAAAAGTATACTCTACACGCCCATCGAAGCTTCCGTCTGGAGCAAAATCAAGAGATTCAGTATAGCTGGTTCCATTTCCAAAATCGAAGTCATATCTTACAATTTCCCCATCCAAATCAAAGGAGTTGCTAGCATCAAATACGGTAGGAGATCCCTGTCCAATCACACTGCCAACATCTAACAAAGCTGTTGGAGGATTATTAATATTATCCTCTTCCACGCCCATCATTTCTTCAATTTCTTCTTCCATTGAATCATCTGACACAAAGAAAGAAGGAATTGAAGACTCAACATCATCCTGCTGTTCGACTAGCTCAGGCAAACTCAAAGGCTCATTGGCTGAAGCTCTATTAGGTTGCTGAGGAAGAGGGTTTAATTCGTTAATTGATGATTCTCGAGAAGGTTTTAGATCTACTAAAGGTACTCTATCTGGAGTTTCCACCTGTTTACTCGGCTGAACATCAAACAAGCCGGGGTTTTCTCTTTCTCCAAAGTCAATAAAGTTAAATTTAATTTCTTCTTCGTCTCTAAAATCAAAATGTTGAATATCATCAAAGCTGTAGGCATTCATTTGAGCCATTGCTTCAGCCCAAAATGGAATAACCGCTAAAAAAGACCCTGGAACGATTCTCTCTCGAACAGAGAAGTTGATTTTCCTTCGTTTAAAACGAGGATCATTGAAAGAACTATTTCCCTTTTTTCTCCGTCCCTTAGCCATAACATTTTCAAACCAATATGCAATTTAACATTCCACCAAATAAAGCCTAATATTCTTATTACAAGGGGCATGAGTAAGATCTGTACCGTCAACATTATTCAAGTAGGGATATCCATAAAAATTATCGAAAGTGAAAGACACAAAGTACTTTTCAAAACGTGAAAGTCAAGGTTTATTAAATCCTTCCAAGGAAAAACCAAAACTATTCTAAAGAGTAGTTTGATGAACACTTATTGCGATATAGCATTGTCAATACTATATCAAAAGTTGAGTTATGTGCTGTAAGCGAACGTGCCCTTTACCTTGGAGGAGGGAATGGTTAAATACGCCAAGGACAAGAGCAAGAGTCAGCCAAGAGGGACAGACTAGCATATATCAAAGATTAAGAGCATTAAAAAACCAGCTGGCTGATACCCAATTAAGATATACCGAGTACCTACAAGCACAAGAGGTTTTGCAAAGTACTAGAGAACAAATGAATCCCAATTCTTAATAAAGAATACAAGAACTGCAAAAACTCAATAATCCATAATCACAATACTGGTATTATCAGGTGCACCAACATCATAAGCATCTTGCAAGTAAGTTTTTGACAACTCTTTTATGGATAAGTTCTCCTGGAATCTTTGAGCTATCTTATTTTCCGATGCGTACAAAAGTCCATCGCTGCATATTAAAAGACGATCACCCTTGAACAGCTTAAGCTGAAAGAGATCCAAGCCAAAGGAACCTTGCATACCTCCCATATAAAAAAGAAGCGCCCCTCCATCCCCAGTTTCCGGATCGAAATGCTCAGAGTGGTCTCTTGTTAAACGGTATAAAGTTTCAGAACGCCAAAGATAAGCCCTACTATCGCCAGTATTTGAAATAAAGATCTGATCATTTTCTTCATCAATCAAGCCAACAGTCAAAGTGCTTCCGATATCAACTCTATTTTGCGCTTGCTTTGCCCAGTTCAAGATTTGGTGATTTGCTTCAATAACCGTTTTTCGAAGCCAAGACCCATGTTCAAGAAATTTGAGATTGGACATCGAACCTTCATTCTGCCACTTCTTCTCTATAAAACTCATAATCATTCGGCTTGTCTGCTTACCTTCAGAAGCTGAGCCAACACCATCTGCCACGCCTAAAATTCTCAAATCCGATGTCAGGAGAACGGTATCCGCATTCTCTTTGCGTTTCAACCCAACATCACAAATTGCAACAGCATTTCTTCCGCTCTTCGAAAAAGAATATTCTTTACGTTCATCATCAAAATAACTAGGTGTAGGACTAGAGGAATTTACGGTTACAGCTTCTTTTATAGAGTAGGGTAGTTGAGTAAAATTTATCGGCGATAAATTTTGCAAATATTCAGCTATCGATTCTGGATAGAGTTTTTCTTCAGCTTGTAGAACTTTTAACTTTAAGGAATCGGAAGTTTCAAAATTTCCAAGCTCAACAACCTGTTGGGCCAATATTGGACCTTCATCAATGTTTTCATCAACAAGATGGACAGTACACCCAGTAATTTTTACTCCCCTTTGAATTACTGCTTCATGCACTTTATTTCCAAACATTCCTTTACCACCAAAAGCAGGTAACAAACTCGGATGAGTGTTAACAATCCTCTTTTCATAAGCTTTTAAAAGTGGTAAGGAAATTACTCTAGTATACCCACACAAAACAATCAAGCTTATTTGCTTATTCCAAAACTCTGCAGCAATTTTTGCATCATATTCTTCTTTACTATTAAATAAGTCTGGCTTAAAAGTTAAAGTAGAAATTCCAAACCTTTCTGCCAAAGACAAAGCCTCTGCATTAGGCTTATCGGACACAAGTAAAGACACCTCTGCATTTAATCTTCCAGACTGAATGGCTTGAAGAATTGAAGGTATGTTACTGCCTTTTCCCGAAGCTAAAATACCAATTTTTAATTTATCAGCCACAGACAATAAATACGTTTTACACTAAAGAAAGTATTATGTTATTAGTTTCCTTCCCACTTAAGCTTAGCTCGACTCTTAATTTCCTGTAATCTGCACATACACTCGCAAAAGCTAAATAAAACACGGACTTTTTAATTTTTTATCAATCGAGTCATTTAGAATATAATGTTTTTTAATTACGATATTCAGGTGAAATTTCAATGGCAAGAGCAAAAAAGTCAACAGATGAGTCAAAGAAAAGCATCAACTCTGTAACTTCATTAAGTGGAGACAACGGTTCTATAAATCCAGAAAAATTAAAAGCCTTGGATTTAGCAATGGGGCAAATCGAAAAAGAATTTGGCAAAGGTGCAATCATGAAGCTCGGTTCTGCGCCCAAGGTAAAAGTTGAAACAGTGTCAACCGGATCTCTCAACTTAGACCTCGCTCTAGGTATTGGTGGTATTCCAAAGGGAAGAATCATTGAAATCTATGGCCCTGAATCATCAGGAAAAACAACCATTGCAATGCACATCTGCGCGGAATTTCAAAAACAAGGAGGCATTGCAGCCTTTATCGATGCAGAGCACGCAATGGATCCTGAATATTCCAAAAAAGTTGGAGTAAATATTGACGAGCTTTTAATAAGTCAGCCGGACACTGGTGAACAAGCTCTAGAAATTGTAGATCAATTAGTTAGAAGTAGCGCTGTTGATGTAATTGTTATCGACTCAGTTGCAGCCCTGGTCCCAAGAGCTGAAATTGAGGGTGATGTTGGCGATTCTTTACCCGGCATTCAAGCTCGTTTGATGAGTCAGGCCTTAAGGAAAATTGCAGGTGTTTCCTCAAGAACCGGAGCAACAATTGTATTCATCAACCAATTGCGTCAAAAGATCGGTATTACCTATGGTAGTAACGAAACAACCACTGGCGGAAATGCCCTAAAGTTCTATGCCTCTGTCCGTCTGGATATCAGGAGAATTGAGACATTAAAAAAAACCGATGTTGAATACGGAAATAGAGTACGGATTAAAGTTACAAAGAATAAGGTTGCTCCTCCTTTCAGAAAAGCTGAGTTTGAGATCATTTATGGGAAAGGCATCTCTTATGAAGGAGAATTAGTTGATATGGGAATCTCTATTGGCAGTTTTAAAAAAGCTGGTACTTGGTATTCCTGGATTGATTTAGAGACTGGGGAAGAGACTAAAATCGGACAAGGTAGAGATGCGGCAGTCCAATATCTCAAAGACAATCCAACTCTTGCAGAAGGCCTTCGGGAAAGAATTGTTGCCAGCTTTAACCCAAAACGCTTGGATGAAGAGGAGCAAAAAGAAGCAAATGATGACAATGCCATCCCAGAGAAAGATCTAGAGGTAATAAAAGCTTGAGAATACTAGGAATTGATCCTGGTATTGCGCTGGTAGGATACTCCATTATTGATTTGGATGGAAGAGAAGTAAACCTCATTCAATGTGGAGTTATCACCACTGATTCAAACTTGAGACCATGGGAGAGACTCAAAATAATAAGGAAAGATCTCAATGAGATTCTTCAAGTTTTTCAACCTGATGCCTCGGCAGTTGAACTTTTGTATTTCACGAAGAACATAAAAACCGGAATTTCAGTCGCACAAGGACGCGGAGTGATTCTTGAATGTCTTGCTGCAAATAGAATTGAAAAAATAGTTGAATTTACACCTACCCATTTGAAGCAAGTTCTTTTTGGTAATGGAAAGGCTAGTAAAAGAGAAATCCAGATAATGGTTTCGAAAGCTTTGAATTTACCGGGTTTGATCAAACCTGATGATGCAGCTGATGCAACTGCTTTAGCCTTAGCTTTCATCAGGGGTGGTTTTGCAAGCAACTTATGCCTAGCCTAATCCTTTATAGTTATTACAAGTATTCTCTCTTACCTAGAGTAAAAATTAAAAATCGAGAGACAAGAAAAAAATAAGCTTATATAATTATTTAGCTGAGAAGAATTCTCAATAAATGATTTGCTCGCTAGATATTTTAAAAAAAACTAATAAAATCAACTGTCAAGTCAAGATATTAGAATCAGATGACGTTGACTTACAGCTTTACTTAGATCGTTTGGGAATATCCGCAGAGAAAGTATTAGTTGATAGCGGACCGTGGGGCTCTTACATTATAAAGTGCAAGAATCAAGAAATTGCAGTTGGTCCAATGTTGGCAAATAAACTAAAAGTCGAAACAGTTTAAACGGCTATTAGTAATTGAATAAACAAACTTGTATAAAAAAAGTAGTTTTAGTAGGGAATCCTAATGTTGGTAAATCCTCTTTATTTCAACAACTAAGCGGATCATACGTTGAAATAAGCAATTATCCAGGAACGACAGTAGATATCTTAAAAACAAATATTAATGAATCCACCGAACTCATAGACACACCTGGAGTTTATAGCATTTCTTGTCTCAATGATGAGGAAAGAATTACACAAGAGTCTATAAAAAGAATTTCTGAAAATGATTTAGTAATAAACGTAGTCAATGCAACCACTCTCGAGAAAGATCTTTTTTTAACTCTTCATTTAATTGATTTAAAGATCCCTTTCATTTTGGTAATCAATCAAATTGATCAAATCGAAAGAAAAGAAATAAAAATTTACTATTCAAAGCTAAGTTCAATGCTCGGAGTTCCAGTATTTCCGATTTCCGCATTAAAAGTTGAAGGTTTGGAAACTCTCAAAAAGTTCATTCGTGAAGAAAAAAAGGTACAAATTGGAAATATTTCCATTGAACTAGAGGGACTTCTTTCCGAGTTTCTCAAAAAAAATGACGAATTACAAACACAGTTTGACACCTTAATGTGGCTTGAAGAAGACAGTCAGGTTATCGCAAAAACACAAACTAAACCTCAAAAAGGAAGCCGAAAACAAATTTATTCAAAAAGAAGGGAAAGAGTTAATCGGTTAATTCAATCTGTTATTCATACAAGAAAAACAGACAATTCTTTAACTAAAGTATTAAATCAATTTCTGATTCATCCATTTTTTGGAACAATTACTGGGTGCTTCATCGGCATTTTTTTTCTTTATCAGGTCTTGGGAGTTTGGGTCGCAGGAGATCTAGTCAACTTACTAGAAAAAGGCTTTTTTGAAAGATACTGGAACCCCAATGTCAAATATGCAGTTGCTCATGTTTTTCCTTCTGAAATTAAAAACAATGATAAAACACAGTTATTTGACAAAGGGCTGTTATTTCAAGAGAAAAAGAAGACATTGACAATCTCTGAGAGCACAGAGTTTATATTCAGTCCAGCAGACTTAATCGATTCTTCGGCAAAATCAACTTCCCTAGAGCAAAATATATTGTCATCCTTTGGGACCATATTGGCAGGGAAGTATGGACTTTTCACTTTAGCTGTAACTTACCTATTCGGACTTTTACTACCATTAATCTGGTTTTTTTACCTCAGCTGGTCAATGCTAGAAGACTCCGGATACTTACCTCGCCTAGCCGTTTTAGCAGATGGTTTCTTACGGCACATTGGTCTAAATGGAAGAGGGGTTATCCCCTTAGTTCTGGGGCTAGGCTGTGTCACAATGGCAGTCGTCACAACCAGACTTATGAGCAATCGTCGCGAGCAGCTGATTATGATGATCTTATTGGGCATTGCAGTCCCTTGCTCTGCACAATTGGGTATCATTCAAAGTTTATTAGCAAAGATTGGAGGATTCGACGGTTGGTTGGTTTGGGCAGGTGTCATTTTAAGCGTTTTAACCATATGTGGATTTTTAGCTAGCAAACTTTTACCCGGCACTCCAACTCCTCTATTATTAGAATTGCCGCCTTTAAGAGTACCCTACTGGAAAAATGTTCTGACAAAAACGAATCAAAAAAGTTGGTTTTTCTTTCAAGAAGCAGGGTTAGCTTTCATTTGGGCCTCTTTAGCAATTTCAGTACTACAAGTAACAGGAGGATTGAATCTCGTTATCAATAGCTTAAAGCCCTTAGTTTCCGGTATTTTACATCTACCGAAAGAAGTTGCTCTTTCATTTTTACTCGGAATGGTACGTAGGGACTTTGGCGCCTTTGGCCTATTGAATCTAGAATTAAGCAAAATTCAAGTTGTAACGGCTTGTGTAACCTTAACCCTGTTTGTTCCTTGTATTGCAACTCTTGCAGTAATGATTAAAGAGCGTAATTGGAAAACCGCACTTGGGATATGGAGTTTTGCCTGGTTTATAGGCTTTGGGGTCGGAGGATGCTTAACCAGAGTTTTAGAGGCTATAGAATTCAATTAATATTTTATTTTTTTCAAAATTTCAAAAGAATAACCTATTGTTCAATTCAACAGATTTCACTCCATCTTTTTCATAAGCTTTTTGAACAAGCTCAACATTGCCCTTCAATATTGCTCGAAAAAGTGTTGGAATCGAATCCAAGACTTTTGAATTCCCCCCTAATCCTATATAAGGTATTTGACTTGTTTGATCATTTCTTCCTGTATTATTTTGCTTTGGACTATTGAGAGCCTTCCTACTCACGTTAGATGTGAAGGCAGTACTATTTAAAACCACTTTCATTAATTTAATCCCTTAAGTATATTTATTACGTCTTTAGGTTCTGCACGTTTTGTATAATCCGGCTCAACAAAAGCAAAACGAATTATTTGTTCCTGATCAATTACATAGGTTGCGGGAATGGGTAATTTATTATCTCGCCCTGCATTTGACTCTTTTAAATTAATACCAAAATCTTTGTAGTGTCCATTAACATCATTCGGGACCTCAAAAGCAATACCAAAATACTCAGCAACTTTACTAGCCTTGTCACTTAAAACTTTAAACTGCAAATTCATTTTTTCAATTGTTTCCCTAGATTTATCTGGTTTTTCAGGAGAAATTGCCACTAATTCCGCTCCAAGATCGTGAATTTGTGGCAATGCTTCTTTGAGTGCAGCCAACTCGATACTACAATAAGGGCACCAACCGCCACGATAGAAACTCACAACAACTGGCCCCTTTTTCAATAGTTTTTTGAGACTCACTTCTTCACTGGTAGAATCAAGAAGTGTAAAGGAGGGAGCTTTATCACCCACTTTTAAAGCTTTATCAACTATTCCTGTTTTTCTAAGGTCATTAATTGCATCTTCAAAAGTTTTTCTAATTTCTACGGATATATTCTTTGTACTCTCTTCCCTTTTTTGTTGAAGACTAAATTCTAGTGTTTGTGTTTTTTCTACTTCTCTTTCATTTCTAGTTTCTTTTAAATCCTCTTTTTGCAAAGAACAAGATAGAAACAAAGGCAAAACGAGAAATAATGAAGAAATTTTCAACGAATTCATTTTCGAAAGATTTATTGAGCACAGTTTTTATTTTAAGCCAATTGAAAAATTTCTTTCCGTTAAATAAATTTTGAGAATACTTACGAAAGCTGATAAATTAATGGCGTAATTTATTCCCGGCTCTTTCTTAAACGAAAGAAATGTTGAACTTAATTAATAAAAGGGATTTAAGATGTAAAGCCGTTTATATCGACAAGGTTATCTAGCTTATAATAAAGAAAGCTTAAGGAAGACATATAATGCAGTTACAAGAAGATTACATCTCAAAAGCAAAAAATATTTTTCCTCCCACTTCTTTTTTTCTTGAACCAATGGTGGTTGAGAGAGGAGAAGGGTCTTATATCTTTGATATTCAAGGTAAACGTTATATTGACTTTTCTACTGGTATTGCTGTTGCTCCAGTTGGGCACTGTCATCCGAGAGTAGTTGAAGCAATTACTGAACAAGCCCAAAAATTGATTTGCCCAAGCAATTTTGTCCTACAAAAAACCAAAATTGATTTGGTGGAAAAAGTGATTGATATTTTGCCAAATACTCTCGACTCTGTTTTTCTTTGCAATTCTGGAACAGAATCAATCGAAGGCGCTATTAAACTCGCAAGAAAAGTAAGGCCTGGAAGACCTAATTTTATAGCTTTCAATAACGGTTTTCATGGAAGAACAATGGGTGCTCTTTCCATAACAGGTTCTAAATCTTCTTACAGAGCGGATTACTTCCCTCTACTTCCTCAAACATATTTTGTTGATTATCCCCATAAGATAAACACAGAGCAGGTTCTAGAACAAATTGAAAGACTTTTTGAAACAACTTGTCCTCCAACTTCGGTTGCAGCAATATTTGCTGAAAGTATTTTGGGTGAAGGAGGTTATGTAATTCCTCCAGAAGACTTTTTACCCAGGTTGAGACAATTATGCGATAGGTGGGAAATACTACTTGTATTGGATGAAATCCAGTCCGGCTTCGGGCGTACGGGAAAGTGGTTTGCTTGCGAGCACTCAGAGACTATACCAGACATAATAACTTTTGCAAAAGGTATAGCTTCTGGATTACCTTTGGGTGGATTTGCGGCAAATAAGAAATTAATGACTAAGCTAAATGCAGGTTCCCATGGCAGCACCTTTGGAGGAAGCCCAATACCATGTGCAGCAGCTTTGGCAACAATAAAAGTTATTGAACAAGAAGCTTTAATAGAGCGAGTACACTTTAAAGGAAAGAAAATTCTAGAACGTTTACAAAATAAGTTTGGTGAATATATTGATGTTCGAGGTAAAGGCTTTATGATTGCTTTAGAGCCAAAAACAAAAGAGCTAGATGTAAAAACCATTTTAAGCAGAGCATACAATAAAGGTGTAATCGCATTAACTTGCGGCAACCAGAATAATGTTATTCGAATAATCCCACCATTAAATTCTCCTGATGATGTACTAGAAGAAGGAATAAGTATTTTTGAGCAAATTTTAGATTATGAAGTATTGATTACCTCGAAAGGAGATAGATACAGAAATAAGCAAACTGTATAGTTTAGATGTATTTAATAAAGAAGAGCCAAACTCTATAAGTATTAGAATTAGACTCTTTCAATAATAGTGATAAATCCTGAGAGTTTATGGATTAATAATTGTCTCTTCGACGATCATTGCGACCTCCTCCGTAGCCTCCACCGAAGCCACCTCGGCCTCCACCTCTATTGTTGCCTCCGGGTCTTGACTCTCGCTCACGTGCTTCTGAAACTTTTATCGGCCTTCCTTTTAAATCGGTCCCATCTAACTTTTTGCATTCATCTACCAACGCTTCGGTTGATAGTTCAATAAAAGCAAAGCCTTTACTTTTACCAGTATTAAAATCTCTGATAACTTTAACACTTACTATTTCTCCAACAGGAGAGAAAATCTCTTTTAACTCAATTTCAGTAACAGAATAATCAAGATTTCCAACAAAAATTTTCTTTGACATTAGGTTCCCCTTCCTTGCTAAAAGAGGACGTAACATTAAAGATATTAGGACCCTTAAGCATAGAAATTAATTTAGTGACTATTCAATTCTAACCTATAAAAACCTATAAAACATTGAAAAATGTCATTCAACATTTATACGTTTTAGTAAATTTTAGTAAAAACACAATATTTACGGGAAGTCACTAAATCAAGCAAAGATATCATTGCTTCATGCAAACTTGTATCCAATAATAACATTTATTCAAAAAGCAGACTTTAATTATTGTGAAGAAATTTTACTCTGTTACAGTATCCAAATTAAAAGCATCATGAATTGTTTGTACAGCTAATTCACCATCCTTCTCATCAACAATGCAACTAATCCTAATCTCACTTGTTGAAATCATATGAATATTAATTTTTTTATCCGCTAAAGCTTTAAACATTTTCGCAGCAACTCCTGGCTGATCGATCATACCCGCCCCTACCGCTGAGACTTTAACAATGGACTTATCCAGAATTGTTGATTGAGCATTTATTTCTTTGGCTATTTTTTCGAGTTCTGTTTGCGCTTTATCCGCGTCATCCAAATCAACAGTAAAGTCAAGTTCCGCTATTCCGTCTTGACTTGCACATTGAATAATAATATCTATTGATATACCTTTTGAAGCTAGTTGACCAAATATTTTGTAAGCAATACCGGGCTCATCAGGGACACCGAGGATTGATAATCTTGCATGTTTTTTATCCAAAGCAACGCCTCTAACAGATTTTTGTCCTTCAATCATCGTTTCATTCCTCCCATCAATATTTTTAACGACAAGTGTACCTTCATTTTCTGGTTTCCAACTGCTTCTTACACGCATAGGCATATTATAATTACGAGCAATTTCAACAGATCTAGGATGAAGAACTCTTGCTCCGAGACTAGCCAACTCTAACATTTCATCGTAAGTTATTAGCTTTAAACTACCGGTATTTTTCACGATTCTGGGATCTGTCGTATGCACTGCATCAACATCAGTGTAGATATCACATCTTTCAGCCCCCAGTGCAACTGCCAACGCAACCGCAGAAGTGTCAGAACCACTTCTACCGAGAGTTGTAACCTCTTTATTTTCGGCATAGCCTTGGAAACCAGCAACGACAGGAATTTTACCTTTACTTAAAATTGAAGAGATATAAGAAGTGTCAACGTTCTCTATTTTTGCTTTTCTATGTACCCCGCTGGTTTTTATTCCAGCCTGCCAACCAAGCATAGAATGCCCGTCCAAACCAACACTTGACAAAGCCATTGAAAGGAGCGATGTACTAACCTGTTCCCCTGAACTTAGGAGCATATCATATTCACGAGGTACCGGACTTTGAGTGATCTGAGACATTAACTCACAAAGCTCATCAGTAGTATGACCCATTGCAGAAACGACCACCACTAATTCGCAGGCTTCTCTTTGTATAGTCTTTTTACAAATATCTGCAACAGCTTTTATTCTTTCCGGAGAACCAACTGAAGTACCACCAAATTTTTGAACTATAATTTTCTTCATATCGCATTCATTGTACTCAAAGGAAAGTTTATTGACATCTATAGGTAACTCAAGCTTAAACCAATTGCCTAAAGTACATAGCTGGAACGAAGCTAAAACGGTTCTCTGCGACTATTTATCAATCAATTTAAATGATTGGCAACACGAAAAGTTAAGTAATTTTCATGCACTTCTTCAGGAAACAAATAAAGTAATTAACCTAACGAGACTTGACTCACTTTCCGACTTCCTAACTTTTCACCTCGTAGATACTGCTCTATTGATACCTTCCATAAGAGAGCTTAGCTTCCGAAACAATAAAAAATTACAATATTTAGACTTAGGGTCCGGCTGCGGTGTACCAGGGATAATTTTGCACATATTATTAAAAGAAGAGGAATCAAAATTCAGCGATATAAAAACAACTTTAGTTGATTCCATAAGCAAAAGGACACGTTTTTTAACTAAAGTTGTGCAAGAACTTGAATTAACAAAATCAATTTCTGTTATTACCGCTAGAGCAGAGTCCTTAACAGATCAGCATAAAAATTTCGACTTAGTAACAGCTAGAGCATTTGCAAAGCCTCAGATTACTTTAAATACAGTAAGGCCATTTTTGAGTAAAAGAGGCTTCTTTTTAGCTCAAACGACAGAGAAGATATCTCACCTGGCAAAAGTAAATAACTTTTATGCATACTCACTTGCCGAGAAGCAAAGGTTAATATCTACAGTTATGGATTATTAGACTATAGATAAAGAAGGAATGGTTATTACAGGCTGGTATTGTTTTATTAATTTACTCTGGCTGTCTTGATTTTCCCAAAGGTGTTTTAAAGAATAAACCAATTTGAGCATAGTCACACCACCCAAGCCAAAGATTAAGTAGTCAGTTGCATACTTCAAGAGAATCTTCACGCCTGCAATCCTTGCCAAATAAGCAATATGATGTTCTCCGTACTTATATTTTCTCAAAACACCTTTTTGAAAAAACTCTCTTGAATTTCTTAAGTTTTCTACTAAAGGCAATTTACAAATTGATCTAAAAATGGGATTATTTGTTGGTTTAGAGCCATTTTTACCACTCGAAGGCAAGCCTCCTTCAACGCCATCTCTAACTAACCTTGAAAGAAAAGATCCCGTTAAAGCCACAACAAACATAAGAGCATTTTCACTTCTTTTGAGGGCTTTAGAAAGCCATTTGAAAGAAAAATTACTCACCTCACCTAGATCGTTCAATCTCTGAAGTTCTTTGACGGGAGAATTTTTCAGAATTTCAGCATCGTACTTTCGATAAATCACCTGAGTAATTATTGGACCAATGGCTATAAATAACGCTTTAAAAATTGATAAATCGGGATGAACAGCATAAGCACGAATAAGTGAAAGTAAAATAATTAACGAGACAAAGACTAGCCTTCCGAATCCTTCCGTAAGGCTATAAACATTTTTAAAGGTTTTTGCACAAAACCTCTGCCACTGAGAAAAGCGAGGTGATTCAGCTTTATCTAATACATATTTATCGTAATAATTTCTCCAATAATTATTTGAACCCTTCGGCCCAAGACTTATAGACTTTTTGAGAACAAGCTCAAAGTTTTCTAATTCTTTATTAAGTTTGTCTTTTGTCAATTTAAAGTGATGCTTAATCCTCTCTCGAATATGATTATTGAAATGTTTCATATGCAAGATGCCAATTCTATGCAAAAACCAGTAAGTAATTACATAGGAGGTTGCACTAAAAAGAACATCTACAGCAAAACCTCTTGGGCTTTTCAACCATGGCTCAAAACTAAGATAGCTATCTTCCTCCCTATCTTTTTCGCTTTTTTCTGGGTTAGACCGACTTCTGTTCTGTGGAAAAGTTATTAGCTTTGAAATATAAGATGACTGTTTAAGGAAACTAGAAGGTATAGAAATAGTACCGCCTGCCATTTATATGGTTTTACTTTTCCAAAGAATTGTCTTACATTTTCCTGCATTATCTCACAATCGAGCCTGCCGTAATACAGATCAGGCGTTGACGTAATTACTCTCAACTAGGCTATCGAGTTCAGAAGTATCATTAGAGCCAGTTAACCCACCAAATGTAAGCTGATTGTTAGGACTCTGGCTGCCGAAAGAAAGATTCTGGTAATTAGTTGGAGCAAACATTCCATTATGCTGCCATTTATGTTTTATGAAATAAACAACTTTTAATGCACTTACACCCATTAAACCAAATATTGCTCCATCAGTTATGTACTTAAGCAATGTTTTCATTCCTGCTATTTTGGCTAAATGCAAAAAGTGGTTTTCCCCGACCTTAAAGTCACCATAATTGTCTAAAATCCCTTTTTGAAAAGGTACAATATTATTTCTCATTTTTTGAACAGTTTGAGATTTTCCTATAAAAGCAAAGAATGGGTTTTTATCCCTGGGAGTAGGAAAACCTCCCTCTAAAGAGTCTCTAACAAGACGGGAATTGAAAGCTCCAATCGTTGCTATCGCAAACATCTCAGGTTCTTCTACGATATTGCCACTTCTTTTAAAGACTTTTGAGAAAAGTTTTATAAGGAAATTGTTGATTTCTGCAATTGAACTTCCTCTTCTTACTTCAGCATTATTCTTTATTTGATCGAATGTTCCACCAAATTTATCTTCATAAGATTTGGCCATTTTATCGGCTCGCCAAAATAGAAAATTTGTCACCCACGGTCCTACAAAAATGAATATTCTTTTGATCCAAGATAAATCAGGGTGAATCACTAAAGCTCTACCCAGAGACAGAAGAGCAATTGAGAGAGATAAGGCCCATCTTCTTTCGCTTCCATATAAACTTCTATAAGCTCTAGCAAAAAACCGATCTTTCTTAGAAAAACTATCTAAATTCTTCAAAATAATTGGATCAAAATACTTTTTCCAGTAACAACGTGAATTTAACGGATCATTTTTAGTAACCCCCGATAGAACTTTTCTAAAATCATCAAGTTCTTTTTTTACAATATGCGATTCTTTTCCAGATTTTCTAATCGTGTCTTCAATATGCTTATTAAAGTTTTTCATGTTTAGGATTCCAATTCTAGACATGAACCAATAAGTGACAACATAAGTTACCGCACTCATCAAAGCTTCAGAAAGGAATCTTGGCAAACCCTTTTTCCACGGTTCAAACCTCAAAAGATTTTTTTCCTCTTTATCTCTTTGTTCATCATCAGGACTGGTAGATACTTGAGTTCGTTTAAAATTCAGTATCTGATTAGCCGCTGATAAAGAGCTTAAACTGGAAGGCTTAGCAAGAGTTGTACTTGTATTTGATAATAAGAGTTGAGGGGAGAGAAGAAAATTTGCATTTAAGGCTTTGGTTCCACTCACCATAGTTTTATGATGTTTCCCTCATAAAACTAGTAAGCAAAATATATAGGCTTATGCTACCTGGCCTATTGCAATATTTTATACAAGGATATATAATTCCCAGAATGCTTAAAGGGAATGCAAACACAAATGAGTTATCCTGTCTTACACCATTAACAAGGATAACTTTAGCAGATTCATTTAGGTAAGATACTCTTAAACTTTTCATAAACTTTAATAAATATTTAAGGTATCTCCTATTTGTGTTTAAATGCATTCCTATTAGCATGTTGCTTTAAATCCATTTGGGGAACACAAAAACATTCCAACTCTCCAAAAACAAATGAAAGTTTAATTACAAAGCTTTCATGAAATTTTAGGTTGAGTTTTACATATCAATAGTTAAAGTGAAACAACAAACTGCACAATCTCTCCCAAGATCTACATTTCGATGTTCAAAATCTCTAAAGGGGATTAAATGTAAAACCATTAAATATCAAACTACAGAACAAAAGCCGAAAAAGATTTTCAAACAAACTTGACTGTTGTTTGACAGAAAACTGTCTACCAAAAACAAAGAAACCGTTTTTCCAGGAGCCCACCCTGCTTTAGGCAATTACCTCCTTTTTCATACTATTAACCATTACGAATAACTTTCTTATCGTCACCAACACTACCTATATTCAGAACTATCGAAGGCTGTGGAGGACCTTTTGATACAATATTATTCGCACGAACCGGCCCTCCAGCGGGACCATTTCCACTGCCATCATCAGAATCACCATTTCCTGCAGAACCATTACCTCCAGGAAGAGGTTGTTGCGTTAAACCGTTATTAGGCTGTCCTCGGGAAGAAGGATTAGTTTGCGGCGGATATTGAGGATTTGGTGGGGGATACTGCTGAGGAGAAGTTGGTGTTCTTTGCTGGACAGAAGCTGCGTCATTCAAAGCAAGCATGGCTCTATTATTTTTATTTAAAATTATATTGTCAACAAAATTTCTGAAAAGCCATAATCCTCCAATCATAAGAGTAGAAATGGGCATGGAGTATCGTAAGAAAGAGAAAGAAGACAAAAACAAAGTCGGGAGATCAACCAACCCAGTTCTTAGAAGATATTTACGATCTAATGTTTGCAAATCCGCTTGCGTCTTCAAGTGAGATTTATCACCTTTATAGAGTCTTCCAAGAGTATGCACATATAAATCTGAGAATAAATCTTTAAAGAATAAAACTGTCATGGTTATTAGCATCCCGACAGGAATTAAACCCAAGCCCCAAGATCTATATTTGACATTTGCAAAAGCTGCTGCTTTTTTATTTTCAGTTTCTTGACGAGATGGCACTTTCCTGCCCCGTAAAAATCTATCGCCTCTATTCACGTTATACCGTCGAGCGCTAGTATAAGATCTAATATTATTTTCGACCAATAAGGGCATTTTTATAAGTTTTATTTAATAAAAAGGGATTTAATAAGATTTTAATAAAGATTTATATATATTTTATTAATACAAGTATAGCGATTAACCCACAAAAAGTAAAGGGAACATTAAGATAAACAGTTACTGCATAAAAAAACCTCAAGTGTAACTGATGAACTTGAGGTTTTTAAAACTTTATGATTACAACAAAAGCTATTTAGACTTTAAATTCAGCAAAGTATTACTCGGTAAATAAGTAACATTTGATGATCTTGCTAAAGTCGCCGCAATATCTTTTTGAGCTTCAATTCTTCGCAATTCTATAAAGGCAGGTGATGAACGACTTGCTTCATTTATAATTCTCGCAGCTTCTGCTTCTCCACGAGCTTTAACTATTGCAGCTTCTGCTTTTTTTCTCGAAGCTTCTAGATCTTGTTGAGCAACTTGTTTTCTTTCTATTGCTTCTGTAAAGGTAGGAGAGAACTCAACCTCAGCAAGTGCAACATCATAAATATTTATATTAAAGTCTTTAGCTCTTTGCGTTATGCTATCTCTTATTAATCTGCTAACTTCTTCACGCTGAGTAACAATCTCTTCTGCCGTCTTTTTAGCAATTACTGCTTTTAAGACTTCTCTTGTGATTGAAGGAAAAACCGTATCAGCATACCCTTGTCTAAGCTCTTTATGAATTAAAGGTATCTTATCTT
The DNA here is from genome assembly GCA_030065015.1 of Candidatus Caenarcanales bacterium. Lineage (GTDB taxonomy): Bacteria > Cyanobacteriota > Vampirovibrionia > Caenarcaniphilales > Caenarcanaceae > JASJDU01. The sequence goes on from JASJDU010000007.1 coordinate 18,572, forward strand.
CTTTCGGGCTATACAAAAAGCGAAGTTTAACTTTTACATTCTGCAAATCTTTTGAGGCCGCTGTTGTCTCTACATCAAATGGTTGCCTTACGACGCTATAAAATATAACGTCATCAAAAAAAGGTTGTTTAAATTTCAAGCCTTCTCCATAAACTGTATCTCCAAGACCGGAGATTTTATTAAAAATAATAGCCCTTACTCCTGGCTGTACAACGAAAATGGGGTTTATCCAGGCGAAGAATAAAAACAAAAAAATTACGCCACCGATTATATAAGCAAGCTTTGAATTATTGTTATTCATACACTAAATTAATATTTCAATTGACTAGAATCTAGTTTTATTACCGAATTATTAAATCCTAATACAAAACTGTGAATTTGCGTAGTTTTAGGATTTCTTGAACTTGATGAAAAGTTTCCCCATACTTGAACTTAGGTAATCATGGAATTAGGTATTCAGATCAAAAAATTCAATTAGAGAATTGCTAAAAGCCTGATTCAGGAGAGACTTTGTAGATAAATTTGGAATTACCTTGTGTATAGTCTATAATTTACAAATTCAGAAAAATACTGAAAGTAAAACATTGTCTAAAGAATGTTTGAATTTGAAGAGATAAAGTTAAGTTATGATAAAAAAAAATAAAAAGAGAGAACTAATAGCAAAGTTTCAGAAAGAAGCGTTAGATACGGGTTCCCCACAAGTACAAATTTCAATTTTCACCGCAAGAATTTTAGAAATAGCAGATCATCTTTCTAAAAAGAATAAAAAGGACTATAGTGCTTTAAGAGGTCTTCAAAAGTTAGTTTCTAAAAGAAAGAAATTACTTGCTTACTTACTAAAAAAAGACCCAAATAGTTATGCTTCTTTAATTAAAGAATTAGGAATTAGAGGTTAATTTTTGTGCATCTATCCTTAGATGGTGTTAAATCTGTAAATTGCTCTTTAACACCTGAAAAAAATATAATCATTGAATCCGGAAGAGTTGCCGGAGAAACTAATGGTTCAGTTCTTATAAAGTGTGAGGATACGATTATCCTTGTGACTTGTTGTGAGTCTAAAGAACCAAAGCCAGACATTGATTTTTTTCCATTGACTGTTGACTTTGAAGAAAGACTTTATTCCGTAGGAAGAATCCCCGGTTCATATAACAGAAGAGAAGGCAAGCCCAGCGACAAAGCCATATTGTCAAGTCGTCTTATTGACAGACCGATAAGACCGTTGTTTCCAAAAGGTTACTTCAATGATGTTCAAATAGTCGCAACAGTATTAAGCTCAGACCAAGTTAATCCACCTGATGTTCTTGCTATTTTAGGGGCTTCAGCTGCAATTGAACTAGCAGGATTACCTTTTCAAGGTCCAATTGGTGGAGTAAGAGTGGCACTGAAAAAAGATCAATTTCTTGTCAATCCAACTTATGAAGAAATTAACAATAGTCCGCTAGATCTTGTTGTTGCAGGTACAGAAAACGCGATCATAATGATTGAGGCTGGTGCATCTTTCGTAAAAGAAGAAACGATTCTTGCCGCAATAGACTTCGGGCACAAGCATATAAAAACACAGGTTGCTTGCCAAAAAGAGCTATCTTCTCTATTTAATGTAGAGAAAAAAGATTTTATTTCTCCAGAAGAAGACAAAGAATTATTGGAGCTAGTTTCAGGAATTGCAAAAGATAAGCTCACAGAATCCGTTGAATCAAAAATCAAAGATAGAAAAAGAAGAGAAAGCATCGCGGAAGAAGCTTATAAAAAAGTAAAAGAGCATTTTGAATCCCTCACTGATGATAATCCACTAAAAGAGAAAGCAAAAGAAGCACAGGCTTACACGAAAAAGTTTGAAAAACAATTAATGCGTAAGCAAATAATGGAAAAGGGAGAAAGAATTGACGGAAGAGTATGCAATGAGATAAGACCTATCTGGTCTGAAGTCGGTTTTTTACCACGAGCTCACGGTAGTGCAATATTCACAAGAGGCTCAACACAGACTTTGTCGGTTGTAACCTTGGGTTCTGGCTATGATGCTAAGCCTTTAGACAGTATTTGGCTTGAAAAAGAGCAAACCTATTTTCATAATTACAATTTCCCCGCCTATTCAGTGGGAGAAGCGAGACCCGCTCGAAGTCCAGGAAGAAGAGAGATTGGACACGGAGCTTTAGCAGAAAGAGCGTTAATCCCAGCTTTGCCCTCAAAAGATGATTTCCCTTATGTCATAAGAGTTGTATCAGATATTCTCGGTTCAAATGGATCGACCAGTATGGCTTCAACCTGTGGTAGTACTTTATCTCTTATGGATGCAGGTGTTCCTTTGAAACAACCGATTGCAGGAATTGCAATGGGATTAATTTGGGAAGAAGGCAAATGCGCTATCCTCAGTGATATTCAAGGAGTTGAAGACTTTCTTGGTGATATGGATTTCAAAGTAACCGGAAGTCACGATGGAGTTACGGCAATTCAATTGGATTTAAAATTACCTCAAGGAGTAAGTCTACAAGTTCTTAAAGTAGCGCTAGATCAAGCTTTGATTGGAAGACAACACATTTTAAGCAAAATGCTGGAAACGCTGCCATCACATAAAACGGAACTATCCTCTTTCGCTCCAAGATTATTAACAATGCAGGTTAATCCGGATGAAATAGGTGGCTTAATTGGGCCAGGTGGAAAAACCATTAAGAAAATCATTGAAGATTCAGGAGTTGAAAAAATTGATATTACCGATGACGGTAAAGTTGTGATTGTTGGTAATGGAAGTGCCGCTGAATCAGCTCAAAAGGTTCTTGAATCCATGACCATGAAAATCGAGTCAGGGCAAGAATATAAAGGTGTAATTGTTAGAAAGCTACCAATTGGTATTTTTGTTGAATTAGCCCCAGGGAAAGTTGGAATGCTCAGGCTTGCAAGTGGTGGCAACGATAGAGGCCGTGGAAGAGGTGGATTTAGAGGGAGAAATGATAGAGGCCGTGGAAGAGATAGATACAACAACCGCGAAAACCAATCAGATCAACCAAGAAATACTGCCTACGATCACTTTGAAATCGGGCAAGAAGTAATAGTATTGGTAGACGGAACTGACCCCAAAGGCAGAATTGATTTAGTTTCTATAAAAGCTATTGAAGCTGAACAAGTTTAGCGGTTACACTCCAAACGGATTACTGTAATTGATCATTTTTGCAGAGCTATCCACGCCTAATCCACGTATCGCACCAAAGCTATCAAATGTCTGTTTTACACTAGATACTTTACTACCCCACTCTGGATTTACTGTTCTTGTAGCATCAACTGCTGCTTGACCATAATTGCCCATTGCATAATTGCCATAAGCACTCAACCCAGATCTGACTCTGTCCGCAACACCTTCTACTGACATAACAATTCTCCATTTATAAGTTATTTTTATATTGTTGCCTCATCCGTAAGCCCCCTCCTAAAGAGGAGAGGGTTATTTGCTCCGTTTTGAAGCTGGAGAGGAGAAGTCTTAATCTTATATGAATATATTATTTCTTCAACTCATTCAACAAAAAAGTAGTAATTTTTTTCACACTACATTAATTTTCTTTTATTTAGCTTTTCAAAAAATCTTTTTTACTATAGGAATTCCAATAGTTCTCTTGAAAAATTAAATAAACTCAATAAAAGGCTTATTTTTCCTCCAAAGACAACTTATTTAGTTAAAAGCAAGGTCAAAAAGTTTTAATTTCAAGTAATAGGGTTTTCCTTAATATAAACTTGACCAAAATTTATTCCGGTGTATCCCCTATCGAAATCAGGGCTTAACCTTAAAGTTTTATTGTTGTATTACAGGACAAAAACATTCAACTATAAAAATAATTTTAAGAATACAGGGGGATATTGCTATGAGTAGCTTTACAACAATAACTGTTGCAAATAAAGGAGCTGAAAGAGTTGCACAAAATGACTTCTTTCAAAATATATACAAGAACATTTTTAAGAAAGGTGATTTTTCTACAGCAGCTTTTAGCCAAACAACAAATAAAGATGGCAGTAAAACAAATGAGGTAGTCTTAGGCAAAGGAGATGAATTTGCAGACAACACTTCTACATTAGAACAACCAAAGAATTTTCAAGTTGTAGTTAATAGAAATACGGAAGATTTAGACGATTCTTCTAATCAACGAACTGGATTTGAAATTGTAATCAACAGAGATTTAGAAGGGGATCCAAACTCTAATTCTGTTTCACAGGACACAAGTAATAACAGAACGATAGAAATCAATTTTAATCCTCAAGATACAGAATCAACATCCTCAGGTAACTCTGGGACTACATCGGTTAGAGGATTTGAGATCAATATATCTTCTCTAGTAAATTCTGCTCAAAAATTTGGAAATAACGTTGCAAATTTGAACAATTCTCTTTTCCAAATTGAATTAGCAAGTGCATAAAAATGGTCTCTATAAAAAGTAAACAGTTTTTTGTAAATTTCTTAGGGGTTAATGGGGTGTAAGTTATGGCAATTCTGGGGTTTGGGAATAGCGAGCCAGTGGCTTTAATGGCTTATTGGGACAAAGGTGTAAATGGAGCGGATCCAGATAGTGGCCACCAAGAAGTCAATTTCATGAATAATGGGCAGAGGCAATCAAGCTTTGGTAGAGGATTAAAAACAGTTGATGGTTTCACCTATGAAAAACCTAGTGTTATCGTGAAGTTTTCTGGAGAATTTGGTAGAAAATTAAAAGAAAAAGCAATAACAAAGGGTAGTAACATTGATGATCCAGGTTACTGTGCAAAACACTCTCAAAATTTCCTTTTTGCTGCCGCTGACAGCTTAGGTGTAGGGCAAAAAGTTCGCAACTTATTTCCCAGAGAAGCTAGAGCTTCTATAAATATGCATGAAGTACTGAAAAATGAAAATGAGATCGAATCGTTATTTAATGGCCAAGTTGAGGTAGTTTCCAATCAACAAGAGATTCAAAATCTTCAGCCAACAGCAAATAACTCGGGGAATATAGCATCCAGCTCTATAGGTTCCCAAAGCAGTACAGGGGGAACAACAACTCCAACAAACTCATTTCAACAGCCGGATATTAATAATAATCTTAACCAAGAAGGTTTTAATCAACCCAGCGTCTATCAAAGAGCCTAAACCAGGGCTCTTCTAATGGAGATGTTTTAACTTAAACTGGACAATGTTATGGTAGGGAATGTATCAAATTTTAATAATCAAGCCTTTCAAGGAGTAAATTTTCTGCAGCCGGGGCAAAACTCTGCACAAAATGGGATAGGAACTCAAACTAATTCTTCAAATAATAACTCCGGTACAAGATCATCTTTATCTGGATCCGGAACAAATAGCGATATTGCACAAATTGCAGAAAGTAAGGTCGGAGAACAAACATCCAATATTGCAGGAACTAACGGAGGTCGTTTAGCTTGCGCCGCTGTGGTTTCCAATGTGCTTTCAGAAGCCGGTGTACTCTCAGGAAATGAAAAAACATTGAGTTGTGATCAACTTGAACGAAAACTCAAAGACAAAGGTGCTCGTGAATCTGGGAAACAAGAAGGTGCAATTGCCTTTGTTGGAGGAGGTGGAGGAAGCTCCGCTCACGTAGGCGTCGTAGGGGAAGACGGCAAAGTTATAGCTAATAGCAGCTCTCAAAGGCAGGTTACCACAGGGTGGAATCCTGAATCTGATTCAAGAGGTAACGTAAGATATCTCTCTCTTGCTTAGATGCAAATTGGATGATTCCATCTTATTTTTTGAATGTAAAATTAGTTAACTGTTAAATAAGAATATTGTGAATAAAGCTCAGTTAATAACAATTGTTACATTGGCTATTTTATGGACGCTCGGAGGGATTAGATTACTCTGGAGCGGCTCATTCATGTTAATCGCTGAAGCTGCTGAAATCCTTGGTATTTTAGTAATAATTTCTATAATTGCTTCATTAGCAATTGGTTTTGCAAAAGGCAAGTTTGTTTTACAAAAAACGGCTCAAAGATCTTTAGATGCCGCAATTAAACTAGAAAACACAATTATTAACTGCCTTTTAGGTTGGCTTAAAGTTTTGGGTGTTAGAGGCATTTTGGTCATAAGCCTAATGATAGGATTAGGTATATTTCTCGGTGGTGATTTTAGTCCTTTCAATTCTTTCGGAAGAGGTTTGTTAAGAATTGCCATCGGAATCGCTCTGTTAATTGGTTCCTTGAGATTTTGGACTGAACTAAAAGAAAAGATAAGGTAAATTCAAGCCATGTTCCATCTGAAAAACGCTCTAATAAAACACTTTAACAAAAAGAAAATCACATGCTTCGTCGCTGCGATTTCTTTACTTGGATTCATTAATCCTCAAACAGCTTTATCCAAAAGCCAGGATCTTTATTACTTGAGCAGCTCAGGGTATCTAATTAAATTGGATGTTGAAAAAATTGCCGAAACTGGGCAAGTCGCGGCTGGTTCTCTTCCCTGGAGCGCAGCTTCTTGCAGTGGCCATATTTATTTTACCGACTTTGGTTCCGATCAACTTTTTGATTTTTCTCCAAAGGACAAAATTTTAAATAAAGTAAAACTCGAGGATATTGATAATACCTTGGCTGTTCAAGAGATTGAATTATTAACACCTCCCGAAGAAGAAATAGATAGAAGTCCCATTCAGAAAGCCTTTGCAAAAGTTTATAAATCTAAACCAAAACAAAAAAGCTTTGATCCAGTTGTTGAACCCTTAGATATTGCAGCTCATAATAAAAAACTTGGTCTCAGCTGTGTAGCTTGCAATAAAAATTATGTTTTTGTAATTACCACTTTAAAAAATAGAGTTGAAATTCTCTCAAGAGAAGACTTAAGCCGCGTTGCATCCTTTAAAGTTGGAGAACGGCCATCTCACGTAGCAATCAGTCCAAATGGAAAAACTATTGCAATTAGCTCTACTGGCGTTAATAAGGTTTATTTAGCAAATACGGACAGCTTTACCAAAGAAGCAGAAATCGATGTACAAGAAGGGCCAACTGAAATAGTTTGGTTAAACGATCAAAAACTCTTTGTTTTAAATCGCGGTTCTAACAGTATTTCAGTAATCGACAATTCAAATAAAAGCCTATCAAACAATATAGACTTACCAAATTCTTCAATTAATAATATTACAGCTTTTGAAAACGAAGATAGAATCTATGCACTCGACGGAAGTGACAAAAAACTTTACGTAATTGATGCCAAATCTTATAGCTTCGAAACAAAAGAAGTAAATTCTAGCCTCAAATTCCCTAACTTACTCCAAAAAATTGAGGATAACAAGCTACTCATTGGAAGTGAGCCGGATGGAAAATTCCTAATTTTGGACACAAAATCTTTTGAAACAATAAAGAAAATTCAAACAAACTTACCTCCAAAAACAATTGTTAGGTTAATGGAGGATTACCAAACAGTTCAATTGGAAAATAGTTATCCAGTGGCCACCATTAATAAAAGTCAGGAAGATAAAAAAACAGATCTAGACTCAGAAAAGAAAAATAGTAAAGATCTTGAGAACAATTAATGGGCATTTTCGTAACCCTTGAAGGTCCTGACGGCGCAGGTAAAACCACACAACTAGAGATGCTGAAGCCAATAGCTGAAGACAGAGGTTGGCTTTTAACAAGAAACCCTGGAGGTACAAACTTTGGCTTAAAACTAAGAGAAATATTGTTGAATGATCAAAGTGTTCGGTTAAATCCTCTAGCTGAACTTTTCTTATATATGGCAGACCGGGCTCAAAATATTGAAGAAGTTGTTAAACCTTCTCTAGATAAAACCGTTGTTATTTGTGATCGGTTCATTGACTCCACTGTAGCTTACCAAGGATATGCTAGGGGGCTTAATACGGAGTTAATTCACCAGCTCAACGAAGTCGCAATTCAAGGAGTTCAACCGGACATAACCTTCCTACTCGATGTAGATCCTGGAATTGGTTTGTCAAGGAGCAAAAAACGCTCCGGAGAGAGCGACAAAATGGAATCCGAAGGTATTTTATTTCAAGACAAGGTTAGAAAAGGTTTCTTAAAACTTGCGGAGCAAAATAAAGAAAGATTTTTAGTGATTGATACGGTTAAATATACACCTGACAAAGTTCACAAAATTATCATTAGCAAAATTAACGAGAAATTGAATTCCAAAATTTAGCTAATCAAAGCAAAATTTCTCAGTAACTCAATATCTTATATAGTGAACTTAGAGAACTATTTTAATGAATAATAGACTCTTGAGTCTCCTTACTTTTTTCTTCTTTTCCATTTATTGCTTCTAAATTGTCTTCAATGGAATCAACCTCAATCTCCTCTCCATGAACAAAGCGGTTAATAACAACTGAGGCAACGCAATCTCCAGTCACATTCATCATTGTTCTACACATATCCAGAACACGGTCAACACCAATAATTAAACCAATTGCGTCAATCGGCAAACCAACTGCCTTCAATACGATAGTTGTTGTTACCAGTCCACCATGAGGAATACCCGGTGTCCCAAGGGTAGATAAAAGAACCATTGCCACTATGAAGATTTGCCCTTTCAAGGACAAATCTATTCCTGGAATGATTGACGCATAGGCTTGTGCCAAAAACAGAGTAACCACAGCTTCATATAAAGCAGCTCCATTCATACTCATTGTTGAACCAACCGTCACAACAAAACTTGCTATTGACTGTGGAACTTTTAGATTTTCGGTTACACATTCGAGCGTTACAGGCAAAGTAGCCGCAGAGCTAGAGGTACCAAAGGCGGTTAGCATAGCATCTTGAATTGCGCCAAAAAACTTCAGAGGATTCATTTTCCCCAAGAAGTAAACCAACAAAGGAGTAACCACAAATAACATAGTGGCCAACCCAAGAATTACCACCAACATATACTTCCCGACACTTATAAATGGCGTTAAACCCGTGGTTCCGACTGTTTTAACAATTAAGCCAAAGACCCCAAAGGGAGCTAAGAACATAATCCAATGAGTTATTTTCAACATCACTTGGAAGATTTGTTCAAATGCTTTAGCAACCTGTGCTGCTTTTGAGCCCATGGTAACAAGAGCAATTCCAAAAAACAGCGCAAAGAAAATAACTTGTATAAGTTGATTATCTTGGGATAAGGAATAGAAAATATTCGTTGGAATAATGCTTAGTAGAAGATTTTCATCAGTATGAGATGTTAGATGATCGACATCAACCTTAGATATCGAGGAGACATCAAAACCAACTCCCGGATTAATTGTGTTAACCCAAAATAGACCTATTATTGCCGCAATGAGCATACTAACCTTAAAAAACACAAAGGTTACCAGGCCAACTTTACCCAACTGATCAACTTTCATGTGGCTTATTCCATTAATTAAAGAACAAAAAATCAATGGAATTACTATCATTTTTAAGAGTCGAAGAAAAAGCTCTCCCATCCAGGCGAAATTATGAACCCCGATCTTGCTTCCTTTGATTAGTCCACATGCACCCAGTCCAGAGAAAAAATTATAAAAAACGCCTTCTTGCTCGCTACAAGAACTAAAACTTAGCCCAACAACAATTCCAACAAGCATAGCTATCAGAATTTGCCAATGAAGATCTAATTTAAAACCATTGCCACTTGTGGGGTTTTGTATTGTGCTTGAATTCATTAAAAGATTAGTTATGATGAGCAGTCATACAAATTTACTTCACAAGCTAAATCTTAGTCAAAGATTTTGACAGATTTTGCTGAATAATTAATCCAATGACTAACAAACTTAATGATTTTAGAGATTAATCTTTATCTAAATTAAGAATTATGACTGATAATTTCTCTAAGATACTATGAAACAAATCGGATTGAAATGTCATTCAAAAACTTATCGGAATTTATTGAAGAACTAGAAGAAAATAATGAATTAATTAGGATAAAAGAACAAGTTTCTTCTGAACTCGAAATTACAGAAATAACTGACAGAATAAGTAAAGGACCAATTGATCAAAATAAAGCTTTATTGTTTGAAAACGTAGAAGGTTATGATATCCCTCTTCTCATCAACTCACTAGGGTCGTACAACAGGTTAAATTTAGCCTTCGGAGTCACTTCTCTCGATGAAATAGGGGCAAGAATATCTGATTTGTTGAATTTAAAGGTTCCAGATAATCTCCTCGGTAAATTATCAATGGTTCCAAAGTTAGCTCAAGTAGCAACTTTTCCACCGAAAACAATTAATGGTCCAGCAGCTTGTCAAGAGGTGGTAATAACCAATCCAGATGAAAAGATGTTGGACAAACTGCCTATTTTGAAATGTTGGCCTTCAGACGGAGGCCCATTCATTACCCTGCCTTTAGTTTTTACAAAAGACCCAGATACAGGAATTCGCAACATTGGGATGTATCGTCTTCAAAAGTATTCCAACAACTCCACCGGTTTCCACGTTCATTGGCACCATGACGCAGCAGAGCATTACCAAAAAGCAAGAAAAGAAGACCAAGGAAATAAAGAGTCTTCAATTAAAAGAAGAGAAGAACCGGAGAGACACGGAACAGAAATTGGTCAGAGGCCAGGAGGGAAGTTTGGTGGATTGAGAAGGATCCCAGTGGCAGTAGCAATTGGATGCGATCCAGCCCTAGTGTATGCTGCAACAGCCCCTTTACCATCAATGATTGATGAAACAATTTTTGCCGGTTTTTTACGAAAGAAACCAGTTGAACTGGTGAAATGCAAAACAATTGACATGGAGGTTCCGGCAAATGCAGAAATCATTCTAGAAGGTTATGTGGACTTAGATGAGCTAGCTTGGGAAGGACCTTTTGGAGATCACACGGGTTTTTATTCTTTAGCCGGAGATTTCCCAGTTTTCAGGTTGACAGCAATGACTCATCGAAAAAATCCGACCTATATGACAACTATTGTAGGTAGACCACCCCAGGAAGATTGTTATTTAGGGAAAGCAACCGAAAGAATATTTTTACCTTTATTGAAAGTAATTATGCCGGAAGTTATTGACATGAACTTACCGCTTGAAGGAGTATTTCACAATTGTGCAATACTCAAAATTCACAAAAGATATCCTGGACACGCAAAAAAAATCATTAGTTCCGTATGGGGCTCAGGTCAAATGGCTTTCACCAAATATGTAATAGTGGTCGATCACGATGTGAATGTTCATGACTTAAGTGAGGTTGCCTGGAGAGTCTTTGCAAATACCGATCCGGTTCGAGACTCTTTAACTACTCATGGCCCCTTGGATATTCTAGACCACGCAACAACCATTCCTGGAATCGGAGGCAAATTAGGGATTGATGCAACTGTAAAGTGGAAGGGAGAAGGTTTTGAGCGCAATTGGCCAAATGAAATGATTATGAGCGATGATATTAAAAATAGAGTTAATTTAAAATGGGCTTCACTCGGCTTTAACTAATTAGCTAAAGCTAATTAAGTTTAGTATCAACAAACCATTTCCAAGTTTCGTCAGGGTAAAAGTCTAAGTAGCCTTTGGTAACACCAATCAATATTGACGAATCCAGAATGGAATCATTTTCTTGTTCTAACTTATAAGAGCTTAAAGGGTTTTGTTGGGCTGTTTTTTTCTCAGAATATCTTTGTAGTTTATTCAATAAATTTTGAAAAGAATTAATCCAATGTCTATTTTCTAATTTCATAATCCTTGCACTCAGCTCTTAAGAATTTTTATTGGATCTGTCTAAGTCACAGAGAATTTTAGTGAGCAATAGTCTACTTTTGAAGTTTTGTGAACCTTTTTGAATTGCTTCTCTGAACAATTCAACTGCTTCTAATAACTGACCCGATCTTAATTTCTCAATTCCTTTCTCCTCAATTTCTTTAAGAGAATCATCCTTTTCAATGTTGTATTTCATGTATTTAATCAAAGAAAACTTTTATAATCAGGTTTAATTCATTCCCTCAAATAGCTGATTTTTAACTAAGAAATCAGGGATTCATAAATATTTTTATGTCAATCAAAATTTGCAGATTCATTCTTCCAGTTCTAATATTCATTCCTTCTTTATGCTCATTTGGTGAATCAATTGAGTCCAATTCTCCTTTTAAAAGAGGTGTTGTTGTTTCTAAAAATAAAATTGCCAGCAAAGTTGGAGCAAATGTTTTAAATGCTGGTGGCAATGCTATTGACGCAGCCATTGCAACTGGTTATGCATTAGGTGTTGTTGAACCCAACGGCTCTGGAATTGGAGGCGGCGGATTTGCTCTAGTTTATATGAACAAAGAAAAAAGTTTAACGGCAATTGACTTTCGAGAAAGAGCCCCTCACAGAATTAATCAAAGTAGAAAACATGATTTCATTAACGGACCCAAAGCAGGTGGAGTTCCTGGTACTGTTTTAGGCTTTGAATACTTAAGAACCAATTATGGAACTAAAAGCCGTAAAGAGTTGATGAAAGAACCAATTGCATTAGCAAGGAATGGATTTCCAATAAATGGAACTTTGCATAGGTCAATTAAAGGTAAAAAATCAAAACTTAGCAAATTTACCTCTAGCAAAAAGATTTTCCTCCCCAACTCTCAAGTTCCAGCTATTGGATACAAACTAAAGCAACCCGAGCTAGCAAAAACAATGGAGGCCATAAAGAAGGGCGGAGCTAAAGAATTTTATAAAGGACATTTGGCAAAAAAAATTGCAAAAAACATTCAAAGGGCCGATGGGTTAATTGACAAGGAAGATCTAGCCAACTATAAGCTAAATATTTACAAACCCACTTGTGGAACATATAGAAACAAGTACAAAGTTTGCTCTTTTCCACCTCCCAGTTCAGGGGGAGTAGTACTCGTTGAAGTTCTCAATATCCTTGAAAATTTCGATTTAGAGAACCTCGATCATAAATCTCCTGAGAGAATACACTATTTGGTTGAAGCTCTTAAATTCGGCTTTGCTGATAGAGCAACTAAACTCGGGGATCCTGGATTCAATGAGATAGACACTGAGAATCTAACTTCTAAAGCTTATGCAGAAGCAATAGCACAAAGAATAAAGAATGAAGCTAAGGCAATTCCCAGCGAAAAAATACTTTCAGGAGTGGAAAACCCAAAGGAAAAAAATGAAACAACACATTTCACTGTAATTGATAAATACGGCAACATTGTTGTTGTCACATCTTCACTCAATGGAGGTCTCGGCTCAGGGTTCACAATTCCCGGAACTGGAATAATGCTAAACAATACATTGGATGACTTTAGTATTCCACAAAGAGCCAACCAATATGGTTTACTGGGTAACAAGTTAAATTATCCAGAGCCTTATAAAACGCCTTTAAGCTCAATGTCGCCAACCATCGTTTTCAATATAAACAATCAAAAACCGATTCTTGCTTTAGGTTGTCCAGGAGGACCAACTATAATCAGTGCGGTTATGAATACTCTTTTAGGTTACTTTGATCAAAAAATGTCTTTAAAAGAATCAGTTACATCAGGAAGAGTTCATCATCAATGGAAACCAGATCACATTTATTATGAGAATTCAATAATTGATGATCAAACAAAAAAAATATTAAAAGCTAAATACAATCATGTTTTTCCAGAGGATAAAGGAAAAAAAGCTTGGAAGTCATTTTACTGGACAGTACAAGCAGTTGAATTAGATTGGAACAACAAAGAACTCATTGGTGAATCAGACCCAAGATCTGAACAAGGTGTAAGTTATGAGCAATTTTAAGTTGAGTTTTCAATTGAGAGAATCAACTTTCTAAAGTTCATCATTACTTCACCTGCTCTTTCTGAAAACCTTCATAAGTTAGTTTCAGTCCATCTTTCAAATTAACTTTATGTTTAAACCCTAGAGAGTGAAGCTTTGTAACATCAAGGAGTTTCCTTGGATGACCATTTGGTTTAGAAGGATCAAAGACTATATCTCCCTGAAATTCAATAATCTCTTTAATCAGACTTGCTAGTTCCTTAATACTTAAATCTTCTCCGGTTCCAACATTAATCGGTGCGCAATCACTATAGTTTTGCATTAAGAAAAGACAAGCTTCCGCAAAATCATCCACATATAGAAATTCGCGCAGCGGAGACCCAGTACCCCAAATTTCAACATGGGAAGCTTTCTGAGTTTTCGCTTCATGAAACTTTTTAATCAAGGCCGGAATGACGTGAGAATTCTGCAAATCATAATTATCATTAGGGCCATATAAATTGGTTGGCATCAGAGAAATAAAATCACAGCCATATTGTTTTCTATAGGATTGACACATTTTAATTCCGGCAATTTTGGCAATTGCATAGGCCTCATTTGTAGGCTCTAAGGACCCAGTGAAAAGATACTCCTCTTTCATCGGCTGAGACGATAGTTTAGGATAAATGCAGGAGCTACCTAAAAATAAAAGCTTTTTAACCCCATTCAAATAAGAAAAATGAATAAGATTATTTTGAATGGCTAAATTTTCATAGATGAAATCCGCAGAATAATTATCATTTGCAAGAATGCCACCCACTTTAGCAGCTGCAATAAAAACAAATTCAGGTCTTTCAGCTTCAAAAAAATCTTCAACCTGAGATTGATTTCTGAGATCCAACTCTCCAGATGTTCTACAAACTATATTTTGGAAACCTTCCTTCAACAGTAATCTAAGAATTGAAGAACCCACCAACCCCTTATGTCCAGCAATGTATATCTTTGAACTTTTTTTCATAAACGGGATTAGAGATAAATTGGAAATGATCCGAAAAAGAGGAGAGAAGTTAAGAGAGATAGTATATTAATTCAAAATCATCGGGGGATAAATAAGAAAGAGAAGAATGTCTCCGTTTTCTATTGAAATAGCCCTCGATAAAAA
>JASJDU010000045.1 GCA_030065015.1 Candidatus Caenarcanales bacterium
CAGAAGCAACTGGAAGACTTGACTGGTCAAATGGAAGTTCTGAGAGGGAGTGAAAAGAGCTTAGGAGAAGAGAAAGCTGCAATAGAAGAACAGTTGCAGAATCTACAGAATACGTTTGACACTCAACTTAGAGAAGGAATAGAGAAAGGGAATAGCGAATTACAGAAGCAACTGGAAGACTTGACTGGTCAAATGGAAGTTCTGAGAGGGAGTGAAAAGAGCTTAGGAGAAGAGAAAGCTGCAATAGAAGAACAGTTGCAGAATTTACAGAATACGTTTGATACTCAAGTGAGAGAAGGAATAGAGAAAGGGAATAGCGAATTACAGAAGCAACTGGAAGACTTGACTGGTCAAATGGAAACTCTGAGAAAGAGTGAAAAGAGTTTGAAAGCTGAGAAAGAAAAATTAGAGAAACAACTAGCCCAAAATCCAGAATTCCTTGATAGTACTAAAATTCAGCAATTGGAATCTGAAAAAGCTTCTTTAGAAAAACAATTGACTAAAGCTAATGAGCAAAAACAAGATTTAGAAGATCAAATAAAAGGTTTGACAAAACGAATAAAAAGCCTAGAAAAAACGACTCCAACAACGCCTCCTCAGCAACCAAATCCAATAAACCCAGTCGATAATGGACAAAATGATACAGACTTAAAAGAAGCTAGAGACAAGGTTACAACACTAGAAAATCAAGTAGCTGAATTAAAAGAAACTGCTGAAACCAACGAAACAAAAAAAGCAGATTTAGAGAAAAAATTTAAGCAACAAAAAGAAAAAGAGAGATTAGCTTTTGTTTTGGCAGGATTAGGAAGTCTTTTCGGTGGTATTGGAATATTCGCTTTCTGGAAGTCTCAATTAACTCTTACAGCTTCTCTCGGTTACTCAACGGCAAATAATCAATACCCTAATCTCAGTCAAGGTCTAGTTGGTGTTTCTTCTCAGTCGGACGACAATAATCAAAATTAAAACTGGCGGAGAGAGAGGGATTCGAACCCTCGATACGGAAAAACCGTATACAGCATTTCCAGTGCTGCGCCTTCAACCACTCGGCCATCTCTCCAGAAAGCATTCAAGGCAAACATTTTAACCTAAATTTACAATCTATAAAATTATTTTCAATAAAAGGACATAATATTAGGCATTATTAAATCAATCTTTATTTAATTAGATTGGATTGCACTGGGCATTTAATATTTAAGTACTACTTTTCAATTCAATTGGTTATTTCTTACTCAAAACCAGTCGAAGAGAAAACTCAAATGCTTAATTTTTTATGTCGAGAGTGTATTTATTAATAAATATGTTTCATAAGTGCAATTTAGTTGAAAGCTAAATTTTTATTTAAAAATGCTTGAAAATTTAATTTTGGCCCAAACAGTTGAATTGATGAATGACCCAGTCATTGCTTCCGATGAACTGGGTCGAGTTGTGCTGACTAATAAGGCTCATAGTAAATTAACCGGTTGGTCTCAAGAAGAGGCGAAAGGTAACAACAAAAGGCTTTTGTACGAAATACCTAAAACGGAACTGCTAGATAAAGCGGAATCTTCTTTTCGAGAAGCGATTTTATACAGAAAAGATGGAACAAAAGTAACTTTAAACGCTAGTTGTGCCCCTCTCCAATTGCCAGAATTGGTTGATGAGACCATTGGGCAAATTGTTGTTTTTCATCCACCCTCCGATGAATCAATTCGTGGTCACCAGAGCTCAGATGATTTTGTTAGTACTGTTAGCCATGAACTGAGAACACCTCTAACGAGTATAAAAGGCTTTGCAGAAACACTTATTCATTCAAGCGATAAAATAAAACCCGAAGATAGAATTAAGTATCTTAGGATAATTAGAGATCAATCCAATCATTTGGCCCGATTGGTTGAGGATTTATTGTTTGTTTCAAGATTGAATAACCGGAAAATCCATCTTGTAGTTCGCGAGCTTGAATTGAAAAAGCATGTCGATAAAGTTTGTGAAGCAATGTCTTATCAAGCAGAAGGAAGAATTTTTGTTTATGACTTTGAGGATAATTTGCCCAAAATTATGGGTGACTCAGATCGCTTAGAACAGATATTAAGTAATCTAATTAGTAATGCTATTAAATATTCTCCGGATAACACTACTATTACTATTAGAGCTATGAGAGGCGATTTAAAACTCAACAAGATAAAAATTTCTGTGATAGACCAAGGAGTTGGAATAACCGAAGATGATCAAGAAGTTATCTTTAACCGTTTCAGTAGAGTCGATAATCCCTTAACTCGAAAGATTCAAGGGACCGGGTTGGGATTATATATAACGAGGTCTTTAGTTCAATCTATGAAGGGTGAAATATTCTTAGAAAAGAGCAATCCTAAGGAAACAGTTTTTTCTTTTACAGTTCCAATTGCGAAAGGAAACTAGCTTGTATGAAACATTTAATTAGTACAAGACAACTCAATAAAGAAAGCACTTTAGAAATTCTTCAAAAGGCTAAATCCTTAAAAACAGATCTGGAATGTTCCGGTTATTTGAAAGGGAAAGTAGTTGCCAATTTGTTTTATGAGTCTAGTACTAGAACAAGGAGCAGTTTTGAAATTGCTGCAAAAAAGCTTGGGGCGGATGTAATTAATATTGATCCTAAGCACTCTGCCTTGAGCAAGGGTGAGTCTCTTGAGGATACAGCCAAAACCTTAGCGAATTTAGGAACCAATTTAGTTGTAATCCGACATTCATCCTCTGGTGCAGCTTTGGAACTGGCGAATAGTTTGAAAGATACTGATGTGAGTGTAATTAATGCTGGCGACGGTATGAATGAACATCCCACTCAGGCATTATTGGATCTTTTTAGTATTCACCAAGTTTATGATTTAATCGTTGACAAAAAGATATTAATTCTTGGGGACTGCCTTCATAGTCGGGTTGCAAGATCTAATATTTATTTATTGAAGAGTTTTGGTGCCAAAATCACTCTCGTGGGCCCTCCAACCCTTGTACCGTTGGATTTTGCTTCAATGGGTGTCGAGATTGAGCACAATTTGCACAAAATGTTTGATGGAACAAAACAGATTGACTTAATTATGGTTTTGAGACTGCAAAAAGAAAGGCAAACTCAAGGATTAATTCCAAGTCTCTCTGAATATCGAAAATATTATGAGTTAAATGAAGAGCTGATAAAAAAGATCGATCCTGAACTCAAACATATAAAAGTTTTGCATCCTGGACCGGTTAATAGAGGCGTTGAAATTAGTGATTTCTTGGTGGATCAAAAAGATATATCCTTAATCCATCAACAAGTTTCAAATGGTCTTTACGTCCGAATGTCGGTGCTTTTAAAACTTTTGGGGAATAAATAAATTAAATCGAACCTTAATTTAGTACAGTAGTAATATAGCCTATTAAAAAATATCAAACTTAGATTGCTTGTCATAGAACTTTGAGTGTCTTGAGTTTTGGTATATTAGACGGCGTATTGCCACCGTAAAAATATATTCAGCTCAATGTCAGACGATAAAAATAGAGAGAATAATCAGCCGGAATTCAGCTTTGAAGATGAGCCGAGTGAGCACTTTGATCCATTGGATACAAAATGGGAAGATAACCCATTTGAAAAATCTGGTCAAGAATTTCAAGAGAAACTTAAGCAAACTGAATATTTGATCAATAACGAGAGTCTCGAAATAAGCCGTTCTCAAAGCAAGGGTTTTGCAAAAGTATTATTAGTTTTACTTTTAGGGGTTGGAATATTAATTGCTGCCGTTTTTGGCCTGTTGAATAATGAAAATAAGACTAATCAAGCAGTTCAAGTACCTTCAACAAAAGAAGCGGTTTTGCCTGAAAGGGAATTAGTAAAACCAAATTCAGTAAAACAAAAAAGAGTCTCTCTTCCTTTTGAAACAAAAGATTATTGCAAGCTCAGTCAGGCTCAAAAGTATATTGCCAATGATGTTAATGATTTGGATCGTGTTTTAACTCTTTTAGAGCGTGAAATAAAAAATTCAGATAAAGAGAATATTCAAGTAGGGAAAATAGACTTTTTCAAGTCCAAAATAGAAGATTTATCCAGAGCCGAAAACGATATAAGGGCTTTTTCAAGTCCTTATCTTGAAAAAGATCTCGGAATCTCTTTCTTGAGTAAAAACTCCAATATGTGCAAGGTCCAAGATGGCTCTAAATACTTGCAATCCTGGATTGATGACATTAAAGGAAGAATTAATAGTTTAGAGAGTGAACTCGGTTATCTTAAGAAAAAATCTACCGGCTCAACTATTGCTACTAGAAGTATTGAAAGGAAGATTCAAGAAAAATCTTTAAAATCAAAGCTTGATAAACCCAAAAAGCCAATTAAGAAAGCTTCTAAAAAAGTAGTCAAGCAAAAAATTTCAAAGAAAAAGGCTAAACCAAAGATTAAATCATCATCTTCAGTCAAAAAGAAAGTTAATAAGAAACAGAAGCTTGTAAGTAAAAAAACATTAGAAAAGAAACCTAAAGCTTCAAAAGTTGTAAATAATAAAGTAAATAACAAAAAGACTATTACTCAAACTGCGAAAGGAAAAGATTTAAATAAGAAAAAAGTAAATAAAAAGATTTTATCAAAGTCACTACCTAAGCAAACCTTAAAGAGACCTTCATCTAAGAAGATCAATAAAACTTCAAAAAATAAAACTATTAAGAATGAAACATTAAAAGCTGCGAAAGTAAATAAAGACTTAAATAAAAGAAATACGTTATTAGTAAAAGAAAATAGTAAAGCAAGAAAGAATAGAGTAGCTTCAGGAGCCTTCTCTCCTTCTGATAATACTAAGAAGTTAGCAGTCACTCCTTATGTGGATGGTAATTCCTCACTGAGTCTTAAAAATAATAATCTTCAAGATAATTCCAAATATGATTATTATGCGAACGAAGAATTTGTTGACAATTATGACGCAAGTTATGATGTACCTTATTATCCAAGGCGCTCAAATGATTACAATTCTGAAGAATATTATTACGAAGATTGTTCTTCATATTATGAATCTGAAGATTCATACGAATGTGACTGTTCTTATGATGAATGAAGTTGTTTCCTAAAATAATTCTCAGTCTAAATTAATCTGTTATTCTCACTATAGTCATTGGTTTTGGATAAATGGACTTTAATTTAAAGATTGACTATAAGCCTTCGGGAGATCAGCCTAAAGCAATTGATGAATTGACAGAACTGTTGAATAACCAACAGGAATTTTATAAATATCAAACACTTCTGGGAGTCACCGGTTCTGGAAAAACATTTACGGTAGCTAACACAATTCAAAATATTAAAAAACCAACCTTGGTGCTTGCTCCCAATAAAGCTTTAGCGGCTCAGCTCTTCAATGAATTTAAGGAGTTTTTCCCCAATAATGCAGTTGAATTTTTCATTAGCTACTACGATTATTACCAACCTGAATCTTATATTCCTTCAACTGATACTTATATTGAAAAGACAGCTTCCGTAAATGAAGAAATCGATCGTTTGAGGCATGCCGCAACTAGAGCTATTTTTGAAAGAGATGATGTAATTGTGGTTTCTTCCGTAAGTGCAATTTATGGTTTAGGTGCTCCGGATAGTTATTTTCAAGCAGCGGTTAAGTTATGCCAGGGTTTGCCTATTGAAAGAGATACTTTAGCTAGAGCCTTGATTGATATTTATTTCGAAAGAAATGATTTTGAAGTTGACCGCGGGAAGTTTAGAATCCGTGGAGATTGCATGGATATAATGCCTAGTTACGAGGAAGAATTCGTAAGAATAGAGTTTTTTGGTGATGAAATAGACAAAATTTCGATTGTAGAGGTTGCATCCGGTACAACGCTAAAGGAAGTAGAAGAAATAACCGTATATCCAGCAAAGCATTATGTTGCTGATAAAGATAGTATTCAAGAAGCTTGTGAAGAAATTGATAGACAGCTACAAGTTCGTTTGGCAGAACTAAGAGCTATCGATAAACAGCTCGAAGCTGCGAGACTCAATCAAAGAACTTGTTACGACATAGAAATGCTTAGAGAGGTTGGTTACTGCAATGGGATTGAGAACTATTCTCCTATTCTTGAAAAACGTGAAGCAGGTTCAGCACCGCAAACGCTAATAGATTACTTTGTTAAAAGATATGACCATAATTGGCTTACCGTAATAGACGAATCTCATATCACAACTCCTCAACTGCAAGGTATGTACAATGGTGATGCGAGTAGAAAGCAAACACTTATTGACTTTGGCTTTAGACTGCCTAGCGCTAGAGACAATAGACCTTTGAAGATAGGCGAGTTTTGGGAAAGAACCGGTCCGATCTTATTTGTTTCTGCCACCCCTGCAGAATACGAAGTTCAAAATTCGAAAAAAATAGTAGAACAAGTCATTCGCCCTACTGGACTTGTGGATCCGGTGATTCATATCTCTCCAACTAAAAATCAAATTGATGACCTGATTGAAAGAATAAGAGAAAGAGTTGATAAGCAAGAAAGAGTTTTAATTACTACTCTCACTAAAAAGAGTGCCGAAGATTTAACTGATTATTTGACAACAATGAATTTAAGAGCCAAGTGGTTGCATTCTGAGCTCAAATCCTTGGAAAGAATTGAATTATTGAGAGATCTCCGAATGGGGGAGTTTGATGTCTTGATTGGAGTTAACTTGCTCAGAGAGGGACTTGATTTACCTGAGGTTAGTTTGGTAGCGGTGTTGGACGCTGATAAAGAGGGGTTTTTGCGTTCTAGATCCTCTTTAATCCAAATTATTGGTAGAGCGGCACGAAATGCTTGTGGAGAAGTTGTTTTATATGCTGACAAAGAGACCAAAGCAATAAAAGAAGCAATGTCTACTAATGAAGATTATAGAACCAGGCAACTTGCTTACAATGAAAAACATGGAATAATACCAAAAACCATTGAGAAATCCCATTCAAATAACCTTCTTGACTCTTTAAGAAGAACAAACAAAAATGCTGAAGAAATTGTTGCCGAAGAGCTTGCGAGTCAGGATCTTGAAATAAAAGATTTACCCAAAGTTATCAAAAAAGTTGAAAAGGATATGCTTGAAGCTGCAAAGGATCTGGAATTCGAAAGAGCAACTCAATTGAGAGATCAACTGAAAAAACTACGAGAGGTGGCGGCCAATATTAATTCAAAAAAGAAAAAAGTTTCCACGTGAATTGAGTAACTCAAGAACTATTTTATTCTGGACTCAATGCCTTCTTAATCTTTTCTTGATTTTCTGACCCAAAAACTTGTAATATATATTTAAGGCTTTAATTAAAATAAAGTGTCAATATTTATAAATCACTTTATTATCATTTTAATTATTCAGTTTCTATAAATTTTTAAAAAAACTTCTTTATAAATGGTATCGGTTAGTCCAATTTCTAATAAACCTTTGTTGCTTCCTCAAAGAATGCAATCATCAATGCAATATGCAGGTGATTATGGATCTGATGGATATCCTGGTGGTGGAAATGGAGTAACCTCAGGACTTTCTATACCTAATAATTTATCCAATAACTTTCAAGCACCAGGCATAATAAGCTGGGCTACATCACATCTAAAAGAAATTCTTATTGGAACGGTTTCTATTCTGGTGCTGGGTGGAGGTGGCTTCTTTCTATCTAGAAGGAAAGGTGCTGGTAATAATATTGGTTCTGGGGTTGGTGGGTCTCCACTTGCTGGTTTGAGAAATTCATCTAATAATATCAATAGAACTCTCGACCAAAGAGCGAAAGAAATAATTAATGCAAAACGTAGTGTGAATGAAGCGGTGGCAAGATTAGAAAATACTAGAAAAGAGCATAATATTCATTTCTATGGAACGGAAGAACCTCCTGCTTTGAATAAAAGTAGTAGCTGGCTTGGGGCCATCGGCACTTTCTTTGGTACTCTTGTTGCTCCTGGTCCAGGTACTGCTATTGGAGCCGCTGGTGGTGTAGCTTTGGGTTCTCCCGTTGAGCTGATACGCTGGACAAACCGACATATTACTTTTTTGAAAAGAGGGGCCATGGGGACTGTAGATAGAGCAAAAATACAAGAATTAAAAGATGCGAATGCATATGCAAATCAACAACTTTCTATTTATGAGAAAAAAATAAAAGATCTTGAAGCTTTTGACAGAGCGCAAAAAATGAACTCAGCATTATTTTCTTAACATTTTCTTGACTTTTGGCCCCAAAGAGTATTACAATATAAATTAAGAAAATATAAAAAATCTATATAAAAATTCTTTTTTAGTTATCTATAAAATAAATCTATAAGTAATGGTAAATCCGGTACAAAACTATAATGTTCCGCAAAGGATGTATTCTCCAGGGCAAACTGCTCCAGGGACGTATGTACCTCAAGATTCATCATATCCATCAGAAAACGTTACTCCAAGCTACCCTGGAGATCAAACTGCCCAATACCAACAGCAGCAGCCTCAAATTTCACCAGCGCAATTAGCTTATCTTCAACAACTCAGACAGAAACAACTTGAAGAGCAGCAAAGTAATCCTTTAATGAACTTTTGGAATAAATTACCTCAGTGGGGAAAAATTGTTTTAGGAATTATTGGCGTTGGAGGAACTCTGTATCTTGGAAAGCTTGGATTTAACAATGCATACAGAGTTGGTGATTTCTTTAGAAGATTTACAGATCCGCTCAGTCGAACACTGACAATGGGAGACTCAGAACTTAGAAAAGCAATTTACGCTCAAAAAGACGCTGAAAATCTTCAAAAAGTATCTAAAGGAGATTTTGAAAGAAGTCAGAATCTTCTTAGAGAGAGTGAGCGAAATGTTCAATCCATAGAAAATGATCTAAGGAACAATTACCCTTGGTGGAAAAGAGTAGCCGCTAGATTTCAAATTGGCTCAGAAGAATTAAAGAATCAACAAAGACGAAGAGATAAATATGCAGATACTCGGAATCTGGCTAAGGAAGAGCATCAAGAAATAACTCAAGTTTATACTGCAGATTCTATTGAAGCCTTTAGACGTGAGATTGAAGCAAGAGAGATTGCAATGGCTCGATTGGAAAAGAATATAGAATTAAACAACGATAGAGCCGCAAAATTTGACCCGAACAGTAAAGAAGCTAAAGGATATAAAAAACTCAATGAGCTTATCCAAAACGAATACGGTATTCATCAACATAATATTAATCAAGTAGAAAAATCTATTGAGGCTATTGAAGGAGGAAACTTTGGTTTTGATAGATCTCCTGCTTTGGAAGAAGAGTACAATAAGTTAATTCTCCAAGATTATGAGTTTCAGCTGCTAAGCCCAATCCAACAAATGTTTGCTATGCTAGCAGGAATTATCAATCCAAGTGATCCTCGTCAAGTGCCATTAAAACAAAAAAGAGCAAAAGCAACAGCTTAAGTTCCGATTCTCCATGAATTATTATAATCAATCATTTCTTGGCTCAATTCATCGATTCCAACATTCAAGGATTGCAGTTTTAGGTTAGCTAATTCGTAGTCTATTTCTTTCGGTAGTTTATGAACTTTGTTTTCTAATTTGCCTTCGTTTTTCACTAAATACTCAATTGCAAGAGCTTGATTTGCAAAACTTAAATCCATTACGCAAGATGGATGTCCTTCAGCAGCCGCTAAGTTAATCAATCTACCTTCTCCGAGGACACAAACTGATTTACCAGTAGGAAGTTCATAACTTTGAACAAAAGGTCTCACTTCTGTGACTTTCAGCGCTTTTTCTCTTAATTTATCAAGGTTTATTTCAATATCAAAATGTCCAGAATTGCAAACGATAGCACCATCCTTCATTAATTCCATATGATGGAAATCAATTACATGATAGCCTCCTGTGACAGTAACAAAAATATCTCCGACTTTTGCTGCTTCATTCAGTGGCATAACCTCAAAGCCTTCCATAACCGCTTCGAGGGCTTTCACGGAGTCAACTTCAGTAACTATTACCTTAGCGCCCATTCCTCTTGCTCGGTTTGCTACACCTCTTCCACACCAACCAAAGCCAACAACTACCACAGTTTTTCCCGATATTAGTGTATTTGTTGCTCTAATAATTCCGTCGAGAGTAGATTGACCTGTTCCATATCTATTATCAAAAAGATATTTTGTCTGAGAGTCATTAACCGCCATTGCTGGAAATTTGAGAGCATCATCTTTTTCCATCGATTTCAAACGGTTGATACCAGTGGTGGTTTCTTCGGTACTACCAATCAATTGGCTTGCTTTGCCAGGATACTTATCCAACAAAGTTGCAACAACATCACTTCCATCATCAATTATTAAATCCGGACCGAAAGATAATGCTTTTTCGACATGATTTTTGTAGACTTCAATACTTTCTCCTTTAATCGCAAAGGTCACTATTCCAGCTTCTTTTACCAACCAAGCTGCAACATCATCTTGTGTGGAAAGCGGGTTACTAGCAATTAATGTTGCTTCACACCCACCGGCTTTAAGTGCTATAGCTAAGTTGGCGGTTTCAGTTGTTATATGACAACAAGCAACCAACTTTTTGCCTTTTAAGGGTTTTTCTTTCTCAAACCTTTTGCGAATTGCATCAAGAACGGGCATTTCTTTATGAGCCCAATTAATTCGTTTTTCACCAAGTTCAGCTAAAGATATATCAGCAATATCATTGTCTGGAAGATGCTTTGTTGTCATACTTTACAAGAGCCAGTGTTGGTGATGAATATGTATTAGAAATAGATTGAAGTTTTTAGTGACGACGTCTCTTTTTTCTTTCGTTGCGGCGTTTTTTTAATCTTCTTTGAACTGATTCTGAAACGAAGAAAGCCCTTTGTTTAACTTCTTGAAGAACCTTTTGCTTGGTAACTTGTCTTCTAAAACGTCTAATTAAGCTATCAATAGGTTCTTGTTCATCTCTATGGACTTCAATCAAAATATGCTCCTTAATTTTGTAATTTAAATTGATGTATATCGCAATAGGATATTCTACAACTTTTATTGAAAGTTATTGAGTGAAAGTGAAAAATTTAGATGATCTTGATTGAAAAATATCCAAGCTTTGCAAAAACTTAGGTTGTGGCTTTATCGGCGTTTTGTATCTTGCTATAAAAGCTTTGCATTGTTCTCAACAATTCCGAAATCTCACTGGCTTTAAGGTTTGTTTCATTGCCATTCAATCCTTCTACTGGCATCTCAGATTCTGAGACTGGTCTACCCTGATTTGGAGAGCCTCCTCTACATTCAATAGTCATAGTCGGATCTTCTTCTCCATTTTTCCACTCTAGTGTTATAGAGACTGGCTTGGTGATTTCGTGAATTTGATCAAAATGATTAAAGATCGCCAACATTGATATAAGATTATTCTTGTCTTCTTCGCAACTAATATCAACCTCTCTGCCGCTAGTTAAAATATATTTTTTTCCCCAGAAGTGCTTTTTTGACATAGTTTTTTATGAAAGCTCTTAATAATAATTCTTAATAATATAGTCTATCTTATTTGCTATAGGAAACGGAAAGTTTAGCTTAATGGCTAATTACATATTGTCTTCAGACATTCTTTCTTTAAAAATTTGTAATTGTGTCGAAAAATTTAAATCTAATGAACCTGACGGTGTTTCAGCAATGCAACTACCCTCCATAATAGATTCATCAGTTTTAACGTTAATTTCAATACTATTACTTTTCTTTTCTAAGTCTTCTGAAAAGTTCTTTGCTGCTCGTTCATCCCTTGGATTCACGATGAAGTTTAATTTTATAGATTCATCAGGGTTCAAGAGCATTTGATCTATTACTTCTTGGAGAGCTGCTTGCAAAATAGATGGATCCTCTTTAACTTTTTTACCAATTATCTTTGCTGCGAGTTCTATCGATAAATCAACTATTGTTTTTTGACTTTCTTGAACAATCTCTTTTTTTGTGTTCATCAAAGATTCAATTTCAGCTAAGGCTTTTTTTTCTAAATCATCGAAGTTTGAAAGCTTTTCTTCTATTGCCTTATCAATTTCTTCTTGGATCCTCTTTTCTGCAGAATCAATTATTCCTTGGGCTTCTTCTCTGCTACGGTTTATTATTTCTTCTCCCTCTGATTGAATTTCTTTGAGGAGGGTTTCTTTGTCAGCTCCGCTTTCGGTTGAGTTATTCTCATAAGAACTCAAAGTCTTTGCAACAATATCTTGAGCCTCTTCTTCAATTTGTTCCTCTTCAATCACTCCAAACTCCGAAGTTAAATTACTGAAAATTTTGTTTTTTATTAACATTTGTACTTGTAAATTTATGCAAGCTATTCTCTATTTACTAGATAAATTGATTTGAGGAATTTATTTTCATTACGTTTAAATATCGGAAAGTGGGAATTTAAATTTATTTACCCTCAATTAGGATAAAAACCTTCAATAATCCTTTTGATTTTTGCTGGTAAATCTAGTTTTTTTTCTCCTTGAGATTCAACATAGGCTTTTACCAATGGCCTTTCAGAATTTATATCAAAAATTGGTTTTTCATCCGGTAATTTTGAGTTTTTATCACTTTCAATATTCTCCTGATTTACATCTTCAAAATTATTAATATTCTTTTTCTCAGATTGTAAAACCTCTTTTTTAGTAGAATCAGCTTGATCTTCGAATTCAAAATCAGGTTTATCTTGAGTTGATAAATAGCTTTGCTTATCTTCTATAACTTGAAGAGAGACATCTAAATCACCGTTTAAAGCTAGTTCAAAGTTTCTTAATTTTGTTTCTGAAGGAAAGTAATAATTTAATATCTCTATAATTTGAGTTTCTTGATCATGAGAAGTTGTTACTGGTCTAGATAAATTTTGAAATCCGTATTCAATTTCTTCTGTTAACTTATTTGCAATATTTGATGGCAATTCATTCTGTGTGAAAAATGAGTTATTACCAATTTGTTCGGCATAAAAAAGTCTCTTTGCCTCACTTTCACTAGATACACCACCGAAACGAATTTGGGTTATTAAAGAACGGAAAGTTTCCCAATGAACATCAGCTGTTTTTAATGTTTTATCCCAGCAGTATGTTCTATACTCCTGAGGTATTTTTTCAATTCCAAGATCTGCTTGTTCTGACATATAAGAGTTTTGTATCTAAATACTTAAATTTGATCAAAGCAGCTTCACTTTGCCACTTCAAATTGAATATATCAAGCAAAGGTTAAATTTAAGTATATTTCAGTATTGATAAGCTTCTTTCGTATACCAATCGAAGGATTTGTGTTTTGGGGCAAATTTTTATGATTAACTACTTTCTGCACCAATTATCTTTAATGCAGAACTTGTGCCAATTCTGTGAACACCACTTTCAATGAATTTTAGAGCTTGTTCCTCCGTTTTGATTCCGGCGCTTGCTTTTATTTGTACTTCTGGAAACTCTTTCAATCCTTCTTGAATTAATTTAATATCACTGAGTTGAGTTGGCCTTGTATTTGTAAAACCGGTAGAGGTCTTAATCATATGGCACCCAGCTTCTGCACAAGTCTCTGATGCATGAATTATTTCTTCATCGGTTAATAGAGACACTTCAATAATAACTTTTAATTTGGCTCTAGTCCCAACCAGTTGTGCAACTGATCGAATATCTTGAAATAAAGATATCCAATCTTGAGCTTTTATACGATCTAGTGGAGCAACTAGGTCAATCTCATTTGCTCCGTCCAAAATGTAATGTTCAACTTGTTTGAGTCTAATACTCTGATGGCTAGCACCAAAAGGGAAATCTGCAACAGTGGCTAAATCACATCCGGTTTGTCTAAATAAAAAGCTGGCTATTGGTACCCATTTAGGTTGTATGCAAGCGGCTCTAAATTGATATTTAATAACTTCTCCACAAAGCTTCTCTACATCGTTTTCATTTGCCAGAGGGCTTAAAAGAGTATGATCAATATAGCTATTTATGTTTCTTTTGTTTTCTTGCATGCAAGTATTAGCTAATTTCAATTAGGCTATCTTGTGAACCAAGAGTATGAATCTTCAATAAATTTGCTGTTCCACTAATTGGTGAAGGGGCACCGGCTGTCACAATTACAACGTCTCCAGGCTTAAAGATTCCGGTACTCAATAGAATTTCATCAACTTTGTTCATCACTTCTTCAATGGTTTCGGTTGTATCCAGCTCGTCATTAATAATTGCTGATTGTACTGCCCAGTAAAGTTCCATCCTACGTTGAATCTTTGGATAAGGCGAAAGAGCAATGACTCTACAATTGGATCTGCACTTTGAAACTCTGAGAGCCGCTGCCCCGGATGCTGTGAAAACAACAACTGCAGTAGCGTTAACTTCTCTAGCTGCTTCACAAGCAAGGCGACTTATAGAACTCGGTACAAAACCTGGTGGATCTTTAGGACTGACCGGATCTTCATCTTCTAAATCGGAATATATCTTTCTTGGGTAAGAAATCGCTTTTTCAGTTTCTTCGATTATCCTTGCCATCATTTTGACAACTTCAATTGGAAAGTTTCCGCTAGCAGTTTCTCCAGAAAGCATAACAGCATCAGTATTATCGAAAATGGCATTTGCAACGTCGGATGCTTCTGCTCTAGTGGGGCAGGGGTTTTTTATCATAGACTCGAGCATTTGGGTTGCAGTAATAACTAAAATACCCTTCTCATTAGCCTTCTTAATGAGTTTTTTCTGAACGACTGGAACTTTTTCTGGAGTTAGCTCAACACCAAGATCACCACGAGCAACCATTATTCCGTCGCTTACATCGAGTATCTCATTAATGTGTCTAAGAGCCTGTGGCTTTTCAATTTTTGCAATTATGGGTGTGTCTTTTCCAGCTTTCTGAATCAGCTCTTTTAGTTCAACGACATCTTTGGCTTCTCTGACAAAAGATAGTGCGATATAGTCAACGTCACATTCAAGCCCTACTTGTAAATCCAGTTTATCTTTTTCGGTTAAGGCCGGAGCAGTTAGTTTAACGTCTGGAATGTTAATACCTTTGTTGTTTTTTAGTAAACCGCCGTGAATGACTTTACATTTAACTTTTACTCCGTCTGATTCGAGAACATCGAGTTGTAAAAGACCATCATCTATCAAAATTACATTGCCTGGTCCTAGGTCTTTGGCCAATTCAGTATATGTTGTTGAAACTAAAGATTCAGTACTTTCAACCTGTTCGGTGGTAATTGTGAACTCTTGTCCGGGGGTAAGAGTTATTGGGCCATTTTTAAGTTTGCCGGTTCTGATTTTGGGTCCTTGTAAATCTTGAAGAATTGCAACTGGTTTTCCTATTTCTGCGGAAACTTCCCTGATTATCTTTGTGACTTCCCGGTGATCGTCATAGGTACCGTGTGAAAAATTAAGTCTTGCAACGTCCATTCCCGCAAGAATTAAACTTCTTATCATTTCTCTGTTATTTGTTGCCGGACCAATCGTGCAAATTATTTTTGCTTTTCGATTAACCGTAAAAGTTTCTGGAGAAATAACCATTGATCTTCAAACCTTGCTTCAATACAGTACTGCCAACAAGCCTTTAATTCTGGCTTTGCGCAAACCTAATAATATTAGCATTCAATATTTATACTCAGCATAAGATTTGGACTTAAATATATGTAATTCTGGATATGTACTCATGGGTTTTAGTTATCACTATCAACTAAATGACTAATTAAGCTATCATTTACGAATTAACAATTTAAGGTTTCATAAAACTTTCAGAAATTTATTTCACTAAAAACTATTTAAGCTAAGTTGTCAGAAAAAAGCCCTAAAAATAGCTCCTCTCAAATTCAATGGAATGCTCCGCAAATAGTGGAAAAAGCGCCAATTTGGGCCAGTATTTCTGGAATATTAATTGTTGTTAGTTTAATTGCAATAATTTATTCTTTTTCTAAGTTTGGTGCTCCTGTAAAGCTCGGGCTTGATTTTCTCGGTGGAACAAAAATTGAATACTCTTTCATAAAGTCTGATGAAAAGTTAACTTCTGGCAATGTTAGGGATAGAGTACTAGCAAAGATAGGTGAAAAGTTTGCCGGGTCTTCAGTAGCACAGGTCTCTGATAATAAATTCTTAATTTTAAGAACAAAAGAGCTTTCACTTCAAAACAGAGAAAAAATAGATGAACTTTTAAAACAGAACTTCGGTAGCTTTAATGTTCTGTCGGTGGATACTGTTAGTGGAACAATCGGCCCAGAGTTGTTAAGCTCGGGTCTTATAGCGCTAGGAGTAACAATAGTTGGGATTATGACTTTTATTGGTTACCGTTTTAGAAGAGACTTTGCTTTTTGTGGAATTTTAGCTCTTTGCCATGATGTAACTATTGTCCTCGGTTTATTTGCAATTTTGGGAATATTTAGAGGTTTAGAAGTTAATACTCTTTTCTTAACAGCTTGTTTAACAGTATTAGGTTTTTCGATCCACGACACAATTGTTGTGTTTGACCGTATTAGAGAGAATACTAAATATTTATCCAAAAAACGTAGTTTCACTCAAATAATCAACGAGAGCATTAACCAAGTTTGGTTTAGGAGTTTATGTACTTCCTTAACTACCTTAATTACTTTAGGTTGCTTGTTTGTTTTTGGCGGCGAGACAACCAAAATCTTTGCTGGAGCAATGTTTGTGGGCATTTTAACCGGAACCTATTCAAGCCTGTTTGTTGCTGCAGTTGCTTTGGGTAAATGGACTGAAAAGCAAGCTCAAAAGAAAAGTACCAGAAGATAAACTAAAAAGCTTACATTCTAGAGTAATCATTAATTGAAGCTCTTATAAATTCTTTCTCATTCTTCGACACTTTTTTAAGTTTCTTTACTTTGTATCAGTACAAATTAAAACTATATTCAATACTCATATAAATTAAAGAGGTTTAAATCTTATGACTTATCCAACAACAACAGATGCAAAAGTATTCGACATTACTTCTAGGTTGTTAACGAAAGACTTAGGTGGTTTGAAAAAGCATATTCAAGATCAAGGTGGTAGGGTTGGAACCACGGTAAACAATAACAGTCTTGAAGTTCCAGGGGCTGAGCAAGGTGTGAAAGTCTCAAAAGCTTTTATGGTAGATGGACCAGGAACTAAAGATAGATATACAGCTCAATTGACTGGAGATAATACTAATGAAATCGTTGGAATTGTTTCTTTTAATCCAACAGATGGCAGTATGGTTCAATTGACGCCGAGAGATTCTGGTTCTTATATATCTGATGAGTATCAAGTAACCGTTACAGATGCAAATGGAGAAACAAAGATCGGTGAGGTTAAGGAAGGAACCGCTGAAGCTATGATAGGAGTGAAGATAAATGATAGTAAGTTGACGAAAGAAACTGTTCCACCTTTGTCGAGACAAAAATTAGCAACAAATTTAAGACCACTTACTGGTCAGAAGCAAGGAAATAGCTTATTTGACTTGGGTACTAATTCTAATATTCCTGCTAGAGAATTAGCGGCGGCTTAATCAAAAAGCTTCAAGAATTCCTCATAACCTTTATTCTCTAACTCAGCTTTAGGTATAAATTCAAGTGCGGCTGAGTTAATGCAATAACGAAGACCTGAAGGTTTTGGACCATCCGAAAAAACGTGACCGAGGTGAGAATCCGCAATTTTGCTTCTTACTTCGGTTCTTGTCATGAATAACTTGTTATCTTTGTTCTCGGTTAAGCTGTTTTGTTTTATTGATTTAGTAAAACTGGGCCAGCCAGTGCCGGAATCAAATTTATCAGTTGAACTGAACAAAGGTTCTTTGGAAACTATATCAACGTAGATTCCCTCTTCGTGGTTATTCCAATACTCGTTATTGAAGGCTCTTTCAGTGCCATCTTCTTGGGTAACTTTGTATTGTATGGGGGTTAACTTATTTCTCAACTCCTCATCAGTTGGCATGGTGAAGTCTTCATTGAATGAGTTGTTATCCTTATTTTCGTTTAGCACTTGGTTCCCTTCACTTTTTTTATAAGATTTAGCTTCTTTTCCCCATATTTTATTCAAATACTTATCTCTTCCAGAACCAAAACGGTAGTAATGGTATTGCAATGGATTCTTTTTATAATAGTTTTGATGATAATCTTCAGCCGGATAGAACGATTTAAACTCTAAAATTGGAGTAATTATTGGGCTAGAGTATTTCCCAGATTTTTCCAATGCATCTTTTGAATTTTGGGCTAAAGTTCTTTGCTGATTGCTGTGATAAAAAATAGCCGTTCCGTATTGTTTGCCCCTGTCTACAAATTGTCCGCCATTGTCGGTTGGATCAACTTGCTTCCAAAAAACATCCAGGATTGTAGAATAATCAATTTCATTCGGATCGTAAAAAACTTGAATCGATTCTAAGTGGCCGGTAGAACCACTTGAGACTTGTTCGTAAGTGGGATTTGTTTCATCTCCACCTGAATATCCAGAAATAACTTTTTTTATACCGCTAACTTTTTCAAAAGGTGCTTCCATACACCAAAAGCAACCTCCAGCAAAAGTTGCAACTTTTAAATTCTTATTGGCTAGATTCTGATTGTTTTGTTCCATATCCATAACATTTTTTACTTTTGCTTCATTTGAACAACCATAAATGAATAACAAAGAAAAGGAGAAAACTAAAGCTAATTGAATGAATTTAGTCATAAATTATTTTCTAAATTGAGTCAAGTTTCTTTGACTTGTTCTAAATTATGGCAGCAAACCAAAGCCTTGTAAGGATAAATTCTCCGATAAAGAAAACATTAAATTGAAGTTCTGTACCGCTTGTCCGGCAGCTCCTTTCATAAGGTTATCAATTACAGAAATAACAACAACTAATTCACTCCGCTCATCAACCATTGAAAATATATGACAACGGTTACTTCCATAAACATCTTTAGTCTTTGGCGGCTCATCAACTACATGAACAAAACTAGCACTTTTGTAATGCTCTTTTAAGCAATTTTGCACTTCTAGAGAAGAGGTGTTGTGCTTAGGCTTTAAATAAATAGTTGACAGAATGCCTCTTTTCATTGGTAATAAATGAGGAGTGAATCTGACTTTTACAGTTTTTTGAGAATAAAGCTCAATACTCTGTTCGATTTCGGGTGTATGACGATGTTTATCAACTTTATAAGCGGAGAATGACTCATTAATTTCAGAAAATAATAAATTTTCTTGTACTGCTTTACCTGCCCCAGTTGTTCCAGATTTAGCATCAATAATGCACAAGGAATCATCAACAATATTGTTTTTCAATAAAGGTAAAACCCCTAAAGTACTAGCTGTTGGGTAACAACCAGGATTTGCTAATAATCTTGCCTCCCGAATTTCTTTGTGGTTGAATTCCGTTAAACCGTAAACAGCTTCATTGATTATCTCTTCCTTAGCTGGTTTAAGTGGAGAATACCAATCTTCATAAACTTGAGAGTCTTTAAGCCTGAAATCTGCCGATAAATCAATTAATTTACAGTCACTATTTAAAACTTTTTCCGCAATTCCAGAGGCTATTCCGTTTGGAGTAGCCGTGAAAAAACAATCTAAGTCCTGAAAGTCTAATGTATCCAAATCTGTTAGTTTGGGTGAATTTTTTAACCCTATGAACCAAGGGGTAACTTGAGCCAACTCTTTACCTTTGTGTTGCTTTGAACAAAGATATTTTATTTCAATTTCTGGATGATTGATGAGTATATTTAATAGAGCTGCGCCTGTGTATCCTGTGATGCCAGCTATTCCAATTTTAATTTTATTTTTTTTCATAACCGTATTCTTATATTAATGTGCTTTTTTGTTATTTCTAAAACTCAAAGTAGCGGAAGCTTGTGCAGTGGGAAAAATTATCATATCTTGTATGTTAACGTGTTCAGGCCTAGTTATAGAATAAACGATAGCATCAGCAATGTCCTCTCCAGTTAAAGGTTTAAGGCCTTCATAAACTTTAGAAGCTCTTTCTTTGTCACCATCAAAACGTATTTGGCTAAATTCTGTTTCTACCATACCTGGATCGATCGAAGTCACTCGTATATTAGTGCCCAATAAATCTATTTTCATCGCCTCTGAAATTGACTTTACAGCCGCTTTGGTTGCGCAATAAACGTTTCCTCCAGGATATGTCTGATGTCCGGCAATAGAACCAAGGTTAACAATATGTCCTTTCTGCCTTTCAACCATGCCAGGAATAATTGCCTTACTAAGATACAAAAGTCCTTTTATGTTTGTGTCAATCATTGCTTCCCAATCGTCAATAGGTGCTTCGTGCAACCTATTTAAACCTTTGCTTAAACCGGCGTTATTAATTAACACATCAATTGATTGCCACTCTTTTGCTAAGGATTTAACCGTATTTTCTACTTCTTCTCTATTCCTAACATCCAATTTAATCGGTAAGCATTCGTTTTGAAGAGAGTTTGCTAAAGCTTTTAACTTATCCTCTCTTCTAGCAATCAAAATTAATCTAGCCCCAAGCTGATCGCAAAGCTTAGCGGTTGCTTCACCAATACCACTGCTTGCTCCGGTGATTAAAACAAGTTTATTTTTTAGTGATAAAGCCATTCTCTAATAAGTCTCAAATTAATAATGTTTACGCATTGAGTGTGATTCTAAGCATCTTCAACAATAATATTCGGTTTTCGTTTATATCTATTTTTTAGGTAGTAATCAAATAAAACGTTCAGAATGCCGGCAATGGGTAGTGCAAAAACCACTCCGTTAACACCTCCTATTTTTGCACCTACAAAAACCACTAAAATAACTACAACCGGATGTAAACCAATTGCATTGCCCATTATTCTTGGTGTCAACAGATTATCTTTAATAATTTGTGTGTAAAAGATATAAATCCCAAAAGCAGCTATTGACTTTATGAGAGGATTCCCAAACCAAGGATCGGGGTTGAATAGTAAAACTATCATTCCAAGCCCTATCCCAATGAAGCCTCCCACAACTGGAATTATTTCGACTATTGCTTGCCATATGCCTAGTAATAATGCATATTTTGAGCCCATTGCAAGATACATGAAAAATACATAAATTCCACTTAAAGAGGAAAGTTGAATTTGCCCAATAAAATATCCTCTTAAACAGCGGCTCAAATCACTTCTCAGTTTGTTTGAGTGTTCATGATATTTGCTGGAAAGAGGTCTCATTAACCCATTCCAGATTTTGGGACCGTCAATTAAAAAGTAAATGGAAAGAACTATTGTTACAAGAAAAGCTACTGCAAAATTAATAGTATTGAAGGCCAGTTCTACAAACTGATTCAAGGCTGTGGGACCTACACCACCTAAAAACTTACTAATTTCTCTCGATAGTAAAGTTAAATCCAAGCGATAGGGAAAATCGCTTTCCATTATTTTTAAGTTGTAGTTTATTAATAGCTCTTGTAATTTTTTAAAATAGATTGGAACTTGTGAAGCTAAAGACTCGAGCTGATGAATCAAAGTTGGAATTACATAAATTGAAAATAAGGTAATTCCAGAAAATAAAATGAGATAAACAATCAGAACAACCAAACCTCTTTTTTTTATAAAAGTTTTATTCTGAATCCAGTCAACTGCTCCGATTAATAGATAAGCAATTAAAATCGAATAGCCAATAATACTTGTAACTTGATTGAAGTACCCACACAGCTCTGTAATTGCCCAAACTGTAAAACCAAACAATATAAAAAAACCTATGTGGAAGAATCTCTTTTGCCACAGAATTAATTCATGCTGTAGTCCTGAGGGTTGCTCTTCTGGATTTTGTGGACTACCTTCCTCTTTATTTTTCTTTGGAACTTTGACCATATTTAATGAGTTTTGAAAATAAAAATAGTGCTAAATAATCTTTATCAAATTCAGCAAATAAATTACCGCTTTTGATTTTATAGCCTTGAAATATAGACCAAAATACAGGATTGCATGAGCTTAGCTATAAACACAAGTCTTGCAAAGTTCTTTTACTTCATAACTAATTAAAAAAGTAATTAAACTAAATCAAACAATATGCCCTCGATTATGTTTGAGGTTTCACTTCATTCTTTAGCTCTTTACCTTCGAAGAAATCTAAAATATTTATTACAGTAGTTTCTGCAATATTGTTGAGAGCCTCTTCTGTGAAGAAAGCCTGATGTGCTGTAACAATAACATTATTGAAACTTAATAATCTTGCTAAGTCATCATCTTGAACAACTTGGTTTGACCAATCTTCGAAGAAATATTCTTCTTCTTCTTCATAAACATCTAAGCCGGCTCCTTTGATTTTGCCGGATTTGAGTCCCTCAATTAAATCTTTAGTGTCAATTAATTGTCCTCGGCTTGAGTTGACTATTATGACTCCCTCTTTCATGATTCTAATTGACTCTTTATTAATCATATGATAAGTCTCTAGAGTTAAAGGAACATGCAAACTAATTATGTCGCTCTTCATATATAGATCTTTTAGAGAGACATATTCATAACCAATTTTTTGAGCTTCTCCTTCGTTTTTAAATACATCGTAAGCTAAAACCTTGCAACCAAAACCCTTGAAAATATTTGCGGCTACTCGTCCAATTTTTCCGGTTCCAACAATTCCAACTGTCTTTCCAAACATGTCAAAGCCAATTAATCCGTTTAAAGAGAAATTGTTTTCACGTACTCTTGCGTAAGCTCTATGAATGTTACGGTTTAGAGACATTGTTAAGGCAACCGCATGTTCTGCAACCGCATAAGGAGAGTACTCTGGAACACGAACAACTTTAATCCCAAGTTCTTGAGCTTTTTTTAAGGCAACATTGTTGTATCCTGCGCATCTGAGCGCTAACAACCTGACGCCATGTTGGTAGAGTGATTCTATTGTTTCTTCATCAATTGAGTCGTGAACAAATATGCAAACTGCTTCAAAACCTTCTGCTAAAGAGGCTGTTTTGGGACCCAATTTAAATTCAACATAATCGAATTCGATTTTACCTAAATACAAATTCTCAGTCTTTTTGAATGACTTAGCATCATAGGGTTTTGAATCAAAAACTAAAACTTTTTTTACCATCTTCAAAGCTCTTTAAAACTGTCCTAAAATTATTTTTCATTGCATCATACTATTATTCCACCATCAAGAACTTATAAAATTAAATAATGCTAAAAGAATCTCTGAAGCTTGATTTCTCTCAAGGAACAATATCGAAAGCAAGGGCTAGATTGGCAGAAATTTTAAAAGAGCAATCTATCTTTAGAGGTAATTTTGTTTTGGCTTCCGGTCAGAAGAGTGATTACTATCTTGATGCAAGAAGAACCACTTTATCTCCCGAAGGAGTGTCTTTAGTATCTTACTTAATTTTAAGTATGGTTCAGCCAACAATTAAGAATGTTGATGGTATTGCTGGTCCTTCAATTGGTGCAGATCCGATAGTCTCTGGAGTATCCCAAATGTCCTATCTCTCTGGTAAGCCTCTCAAAGCTGGTTATATAAGAAAAGAAGTTAAAAAGCATGGAAGAAATAAAATGGTTGAGGGGCCCCTGGAGAAAAATGATAATGTTATTCTCTTAGAAGATGTTGTTACCACTGGAACTTCCTCTCTGCAAGCTCTAAACTCTCTAAAAAAACACGGTTGTAATGTTAACCACGTTATTTCTATAATTTTGCGTGAAGAAATTGGCAAAGAGCTTTTGGAAATAGAAGGCAAAATTCAATTTCATTATATTTACAGAGCTTCTGAGCTTCTAGATTGAATCGCTCCGGGTTGTATTCCCCGCAGCTTGCTGCGTAGAATACTCGCGTGAGCGAGTATATTCATAAGAGTCATAA
>JASJDU010000044.1 GCA_030065015.1 Candidatus Caenarcanales bacterium
TAGCTATTCAGAAAATTTCCAACAAATGGACCATGCCCATTCCTAACTGGAAATCTGCTCTCAACTGGTTTGCTATTCATTTTCATGATAGATTTCCTTTCTCTTTTACACACTTCTCTTGACAGACTCCTTTTACCTTTTGGATTCTGCATTGCTTTCTCTTTACTTATATCCCAAACTCCTACTTCGCGCTTTCTGTAAACAGGTTTCTTTGCCGATATCCAGAAGCTAACTCTTTTCGTTCCTTTTCGATAACGAAGTGTAATGAGTGGGTTTTCATGTTTCAATTTTCCATTTTGGTGAATTTTTAGCACTTCTCCAATAAGAACTTTAGATTTGTTATTTGTTTGAACCTTAACCTTGTCTCCTTCACAGATTCTTGTTCTTTCTTTTGGTTTTGTACTGCTATTATTTTTAATGAAATCGTGACAGATTTTTTCATTAGCTGGTTGAATTGGTTGTGCCGGAAGTTTTTTAGTATTTAATGCCTGTAGAGGTTGACTAGTAACTAAATGACCTAAACAAGCGGCAATAGCAATAGTAGAAATTCTCACGATATTTATTTCAATCAACTTTAAAAATCAAACACAGAAATACTAAACTAAAGTTTAAAGCAAGGTGGTTCTTCAGAAAACTTTTAAGGGGATGTTTACATTAAAGTGTCTTTTTTAAGTTTTTCTTTAGTTAATTGAGCGCAAGATCATTCAACTAAAAATGATCCTTATGAACTATTAAATAAATGAATTGATAATCTTTTTTAGTTGAGCAAGCTATTTGGAGAGAGAGCTGACCTAAGAAAAAAGTTCTACTTTGATAAAACTATCAAGCTGTTAGTGTAAAAATGAGAATTAGCTATTATTCCATTTGAATTTAAAATGAAAAATGACTTTTAATTTCTTCAATAGAGCTTGGATAAGAATCTAAATCAAATATTTTTTGATTTTCTATGAAAGTTACTTTTTTGTTTGGTGGAATGGGAACCAAGGGTGCATGTATTTCCATTTCGAAATAATTATATTTGTTAGAGTTGTAAACTTCACAAACTGATTCGTGAGCATAAGCTGAGTTCTCTTTTGTTTCAAACTGTTTTAAATAACCTATAAAGTTGTTCTTATCAGTTTCTAAAACTCCCATTAACCATCCTTCTTTAGAATCACTGCCAAACTTAAACGCAGTTTCTTCGGAGCAGTTTATTTCAGCGTAATCATCATAAATTTTTACAACTTTATCTCTTATTAATTCTGACTCTCCTTCTTCCTTGTATGTTCTAATACCTTCATCAAATTTACTATTTTTTGAGATTGGTAAATAAACTTTTCCTGGTCTCAAAACCATGTTGACGTCCCAGATTCCCCATTGAACTATATAGCTATTGGTATTCAAGAATTCATGAGTGAGTTGCCAACCTTCTTCTCTTGAATTGATTTTTATAGTTCTAGTGATTTGAATTCGAGTCTCTCTACAGATTGGGCTTTTCATGGAAACCTCGATTTCCTCCTCCGTCTTTTTGTCTATCTTTAGAAAGTATTCACCACTATCTAAATCAACGAAAGGTACTCCATCATTCCATCGAAACTGTGGTGCAAGCCAAGTTTTGTCACCTCCCCAAAGAGGGAACCCCATTTGTTTTTTTTTCTCAGGTAAGCTATCTGTGGATTGTAGGTCTTCGGTTTTACCTAGTCTCTCAGGTTGCTGGAAAGAGAGCTCTTTACCTTTCCACTGCATGGATATTATTCTTCCTCCCACTTCTGGAAGTAGTACGAGTGTTAGATCATCCTTTTCAATTGTTGTTGTATTCCAGTTTTTGTATGAGCTTTTGAATATTTTGAGCATTGGAATGAGAAAAATGAGTACAATTTCATTCTTTCAAATTTACAGAAAACTCTTCAACCTTTCTTTCGTAACTTTTTTGTATAGGTCGTGAATTAACTCCCTCAACGGATTTGATTTTTCTTATTTGACTTTTGGACGCTTTAAGAGGTGCCTTAAAAATTAACCAATTAACTTTTTCGTTGCACGGGGGAGTAGTTAGAGAACCTTTGTAGTAATAAAGTTTTTCTTCGTTCAATTTGCGTTTAGGAAATAAATCATGAAGATCAATAAACTTGTTAAGGTCTTTTGTCTCTTCAATCTTAGGAATATCATCAATAAAAGATTCTAAAAAAGGATTTTCATCGTCGTTTTCAAACACTAATGCTATAACCAAGTAATCCCTTTCTTTGGATTTTTCATCTTTAGACTCATGAACTAAATGCATTTCTAGCGGATAATGCTTTCCGAAAAAAACATGTTCTGATGGGGTGTGAAAATGAAACTGAGTGAGATGGAAATGCTTGCCTTCGAATATTACTTCACTCTTATCATCGGCTAAAAGCTCAACCGTATGACCGTTGTATAAAATAACTTCATGAAATGAATAATAGTTAAACTCAAGTGTTCTCGGAGTAACTTTTACTGTCTCATAAATGTTTATTGGCGATTGATAATGGCCGGTCCCACATTGTTCAAACTTAGGTTTAATTTCACCCCAATGTTTTGTTCCGTGTTTTCCTCCATATTCCCATTCGTGAGTTTTATGGACTCTTTCAATAACCCCAGCATAAGACAAACTGGCTTTTACCAGAACAAAATATATTATTGCCAAGAATAGTGGATTATTTAATCTCATTTTTTGATTGGGTACCACTTTAAAGTTTAATTGTGCTCTAGTGATTTGTTCTCGAAATTGAATTCCCGAATTAATGCTATAAAACTATCTCCGTCATATAAAGTGATTCAATTTAGTTTGTTTCTACATAGAATAAATACTTAAATATATGAATTGGTAAATTTAAGACTTTTCTTAGATTTTTATTTAGCTTATTTCAATGATTCTCAAATCCATTAGACTGAAAAATTTCAAGTGCTACGAAGAATATACCCAGGATTTTGATTTGGGGATAACCTCCATTTGTGGAGAGAATGGAGCTGGTAAGAGTAGTATTCTTGAAGCGATTTCTTGGGTTTTATTTAACTTTTTACCCTATTCAGCAAGCTCAAGAATAATTCGAAATGGCACAAAGTCCGCAGAGGTAGAACTAAAGGTTCAGTCTTCGATTGACGGTGAAGAATATATCTTAAAACGCAAAACTCAAGGACAAACAAATGTTTTTAGTTTAAAGAACAAATCTCTCATAACCGAAGGGGTTGGTAATCTCCAGCAGTGGGTACGTCATCAACTTGGTCTTAGACAAAGTGACAATTTATCTTCAATTTGTAGAAACGGGATAGCTACTCCTCAAGGAAGTTTAAGCTTGGATTTTTTGGAAAGTACTGAAAATAGACGCCGGATATTCGATGTCATACTGGGGTTGGACGAATATAAAATAGTACATAACTCTTTGGGGGAAGTTCTAAAGATAATTAATGAAAAGTCTAATGATCTGAAAATTAATTTAGCAAAAAGTGACTTTGCCGAAGAAGAGTTAAATAAAGTAAATGATGAGGTTCAATCTAAACGTAAAGAACAGTTGGATCTAAAAATACAAGTAGGAAAATTAGAAAATGAAATTAATCAACTTAGTTCAAGCCTAAAAACTGCGGAAAACGCTAAAGCCAAATTTGAGGAAATTAATAAAGATATTGAAAGAGATAATGAAAATCTAAGATTGATTCAAGCTGAATTAACTTCATTATTAGAAAGAGAAAATGAAAAAAAGTCCTTGGACAATTCGTCTGAAGAATATCAAAAGTTGAAGAATAAGAAAAAAGTATTAATTGAACAAAAAAAAGAATTCGATGTTCTCACCACTAGAAAAATTCAATTGGATGAAACGCTGAAACTAGAGAATGAGAATATAGAAAAGACTAAGATTGAAATCAAAAAACTTCATCGAATTAAAGAAGAGTTCAAATCTATTGAAAATTCTGTGAAAAACTATGAAGTTCTAACTCTTAAGGAGAAAGAGTTATCCAAACAGA
The DNA here is from genome assembly GCA_030065015.1 of Candidatus Caenarcanales bacterium. GTDB lineage: Bacteria > Cyanobacteriota > Vampirovibrionia > Caenarcaniphilales > Caenarcanaceae > JASJDU01. The sequence goes on from JASJDU010000044.1 coordinate 3,961, forward strand.
AATCACAAATTGAAGCCGAGCTCCCTTTTAAACAGAAGTTTCAAGATGATATTTTGAATATCACAAAGGAAATTGAGCAATTATCCGAACAAATTAATGATGTTCAATTGAAGATTCCTTGGATTCAAACTCTTGAGCAATTAGAAAGAAAATTAGATGACAAAAGAACTGAATTCAATGAGGTGAGTAGGTTAGAAAAGCAAAAAAAGGAAATAGAAAATGATTCTGTTTTTAAGACTGAAAAACAGAACTGGTCCATTGAAGAAATTATCCAAGAGTTAAATAAGAAAGAGGCACAAGTTCTAGAAAATGAGAGTAAGAAAAATAAATTAGAGGCTCAATTTGAAGTAAATAAAAAACTTTTACCCGAACTGTTTGAATCAATTAAGTGCCCTCTATTAGATGAAACCTGTAAAAATTTAAGTGGCAAAATTCATGAGCTTAGTTCCCAAGAAAGAATTTATGTCCAGGAAGAAAGTCTCAAAACTCAAATTACTGAAATTCTGGATTTATTATCTAATAACAAGCTTGAATTAGATCATTTTAAGATAGTTCATCAAAAACTTCTTGATTTGGGAGAAGTTAATAAACAGTTAGTCGGTAGAAGTTCTCAAGATTTGATTCTTGAAGGTAAAGAACTCAAAATTAAGGTTGAAGAACTTCGGAGGTATAAGCTATTGCTAGATAATCTTCCTCAAACACAAAAACAGTTAGATAAATTCTTTCAGGAAAAAAGTAACCTTCAACTTAGATTAATTGAGCTGACACATAAAGAGAATTCTTTTATCGAAATAAATAAAGAGCTAAAAAATATATCTGAAGATCTTCAAAACCTTAAGCCAATTGCTGAAAAGGCTCTAGTTCTAAAATCAGAAATACAGAAAGAAGATATTTTTCAATCGGTTTTAAATGAACAAAGCCTAAAAATTGATAATTTAAACAAGCAGCTCGGTAGTACAAATGATAATCTTCAGAATTTGGTATCAGTCCCTGAAGAACTCAATAAAACCGAAAGTAATTTAGAAAGTTTAGAACCCATTTTTATTAAGTGGTCACAATTAGCAAAAGAGATTGAAGTAATACCTGAATTGCAAATTAAAAAGGAATCCCTTGATAAGAAGTTAGAAGATGAAAAATGTTTATTGAATGTAATAAAAGAAAAACTGAAAGATGAATCCTGGATCAGTCAAAACAGCGAGCTTTTACAGGAAAAACAAAAAGAATTTAATAAATTTGCGGGGTTATTACACTCAATAACTTATTTACTGAAGGAAAAAGAAGAGAGGCAAAAAGAACTCACTCAAATTCAATCCGAAATGATAAAGCAAAAAGATGAGCTGCAAAGATTTAAATATAATGAACAAAAAACAAGCAAAATGAGAGGCTACTTTAAAGAACTATCAATCCAAATGGCAAAAAGATATACAAAAAAAATTAGCGGTAAATCAACCAATATGTTTCGTGAAATTATGCAGGATGCTTCATATGAAATTGAGTGGACTGAAGACTACGAGATTTTAATGTATAAAAATGGACAAAAGCTTTCTTTTGAAAACCTATCGGGTGGCCAGCAAACTGCAGCTTCAATCGCTGTTCGTTTAGGGTTACTGCAAGAGCTCTCTAATATCCGTTTTGCTTTTTTTGATGAACCAACAGCACATTTGGATGTTGAGAGAAGGAATCAGCTGGCAATGCAAATATCTTCAATAAAATCTTTCGATCAACTTTTTGTGATTACTCATGATGAGAGTTTTGCCAGTCAAGCAAATAATATTATTCAGGTCGGTAATAACTAAAGAATCTGAAAATCTTAAGTTAAAGTTAAATTCCTTTCATAGCCTTTTTTATTAAAAGCCAGAGGAATTTCGAGTTTTTAGCTTGAACTATGTGTATATTATATTTATAATGCAAGTAAGCACTTGCTTGCATATCTACAAATTATTAATTTTTTTAAATTCAAATGAATGACGAAAGAAAAAGAACTCTAATTATTATCAGCCTAATTGTTTTTTTAGTTATTGGTTTAGTTGTTTGGTCAACATTAAAACAAGCTAGTGACGCGAAGTTAGTATCTGGTACTTTACAAGCGGCGGAGGTCCAATTTGGCTCAAGACAAGCTGGAAGAGTTAAAAAAGTTTATGTAGAAGAAGGGCAAACCCTAAAAAAAGGCCAATTAATTTTAGAGATTGAAAATCAAGAGCTAATTAATCAAAAAATGTACGCTGAGGCTAATTTGAATTCACAAATAGCATTATTAGCGGAGCTTAAAAATGGTTCAACAAAAGAGGCGCTAGACAAAGCAGAAGCCAGTTACAAAGAATCCAAAGCTAGGTACGAACTTAGAAAATCCGGTAACAGAAAAGAAGATATTAAGTCTAGTAAAGCAACAATGGAAATGGCTGAATCGGAAAGGTTAAGAGCAAGACAAAATCTAGATCGAAAAGAAAAACTTTTCAAACAGCAACTCATAACAACGGACCAGCTAGAAGAAATCCAAAAATTGTATAAAGTTGCTGATAAGAAATATGAAGAAGCAAAACAAAATTATTTAAAAGTTTCTTCTGGATATAGAAGAGAAGAAATTAATGAGAACTATTATCGTATGAAGTCTCAAGAAGCAAATTACAAAGATTTATTGAGAGGAACTAGAGTTGAGAGAATTCAAGCAGAAGAAAGTAGATTGAAAGCGTATGAAGCTCAGTTGAAAGAATTAGAGAGTAAGGTTAAGGAACTAGAAGTTAGGTCAACTTGCAATTGTGAATTGGCTGATTTTGAGATTGAACCTGGTGATTTATTGCTTTCAAATCAAACTTTAGGAGTTTTAGTTAATTTGAACGATGTATGGGTTGAAGCTTATTTACCAGAAGAAACATTTGGGAAGGTATGGCCAGGAGATAAGGTAAAAGTAACTTCATTAACCTATAAAGGTAAAACATACATAGGAAGAGTAAAGCATATTGGTGTGAAGTCTGAGTTTACTCCTCGAAACATTCAAACAATTGAAGGAAGAAAACAACAAGTCTATAAGGTTAAGGTGACAATTGATAATTCTCATAAGCTATTTAGACCTGGAATGGACTTGGAACTGCGATTTGATTTGAACAAAAGGAAAGGATAATCTCATGAAGGAAGTAAAAGAAGAGATGATCAAAGTAAGCGCAACTAAAGAGAACGTAATTGTTGCTGATAAGCTAACAAAGACTTTTGGGGACAAAACTGTTGTTAAAGAGGTTTCCTTTAAGGTTGCTAGAGGTGTGATATTTGGTTTCTTAGGACCTAATGGTGCGGGAAAATCCACTGTAATTAGAATGTTGTGTGGAGTTCTTAAACCTACGAGCGGGACTGGATTAATTGAAGGAATTGATGTCAGAAAATCGAGTACTCAGGTTCGCCGCTCAGTTGGTTATGTCTCTCAAAAGTTTGGCTTGTACCCGGATCTAACTGTGAAGCAAAACTTGGAATTCTATGGAAGAGTCTATGGTTTGAGCGATGAGAGAATAAAATATAAAATTGATGAATTGTGCCAAAAGGTTAAGCTTACACCTTACCTATTAAATAAAGCTGCCACTTTATCTGGTGGATGGAAGCAAAGATTGGCATTAGCCTGTGCAATACTACATGAGCCCAGTGTTTTGTTTCTGGATGAACCTACCGCGGGAATCGATCCGGTTGCTAGGAGGGAGGTTTGGGATTTGTTATTTGATTTATCCACTGAAGGAATTACTCTTTTAGTTACAACTCACTATATGGATGAAGCCGAAAGATGTCATAGAGTTGGCTATATTTATTTAAGTGAGATGATTGCAATCGGTAGTACTGATGAGTTGACAAATCTTTCCAGTCTTTACCCTAGTGGGTATCAGCAGTTTTTAATACAGGCTGAGCCAATTATGAAAGTTTATGCTTTGTTGAATTCTATTGAACAAGCTTCTAATGTGACTTTATTTGGAAAGAATCTTCACTGCGTTCTTCCAGAGAACACCAATTTGGATCAAATGTCAGCTTTTATCTCTCAAAATACCGGGGCTCAAAATCCGATTATTCAAAAAAACAGACCGAGTTTAGAGGATGTTTTTGTAATTCTTACTAGAAAGCAAGATGGTAAGTCATGAATAATAAAAACGAGTTAACAGGACAAAGAAGTCTATTAGATAAGATACTTAGCTTTTGGAATGAGCAGGTAAAACCAATAATGTTGAAAGAGTGGGTTCATATCTTCAATGACTCAACTACTCTGAGAATTGCCGTTATGATCCCGCTTCTTCAGTTAACTATTTTCGGTTTTGGAATCAACGATGAAGTAAGAGATATAAAAACTTTCATATTCGATCAAGATAGAAGTAAAGCCTCAAGTCAGTTTATTCAGAAGGCAGAAGCAACAACTTACTTCAAAATTAAAAAGGAGGTTCACTCAAAAAAGGAACTTCTTGGCTCTCTTGTGTGCGGCGAAGCTAGTGTTGGAATAATAATTCCACCTGATTATAGCCGTAAAATTAACTCTAACCGGAAAGCACAAATACAAGTGTTGATTGATGGCTCTGATTCAAACATCTCGAACCAATCACAAGCTGCACTTGAACAACTAGGTTCATCTATTTCAAGAACTGTAAGATCTAAAAAGCGCCAAGGCTCCTTGGAAACACAGGACAATTTAATAGATGTTCGTTCGAGAGTCTTATTCAACCCGAATTTAGAAACCACTTATCAAATAATTCCAGGTTTGTTAGGAATTATTGTTTTTTTGGTTACATCTTTTCTTTGTTGTCTATCCATCGTTGGTGAAAAAGAGAGAGGTACACTTGAACAACTATTGGTAACGCCATTGACTCCTCTCGGTTTAATGACCGGTAAAGTTATTCCTTATTTGTGTATTGGTTTTGTTGACTTTAATTTGAGCCTGCTTTTAATGTATTTACTTTTTCAGATTCCGATTCAGGGGAGTATTCTCTTATTGGAGCTGGCAACCATTATTTTTATGTTTTCGGCTTTAGGAATTAGCTTGTTAATTTCATCTGTAGCAAAGAGTCAGCCTCAGGCGACCCAATTAGTTTTTGTACAAATGTTGCCATCAATTCTGTTATCCGGATATATCTTTCCTTTTGAACCAATGCCAGTTTTCTTCAGAGCAATAGGTTATATGCTTCCAGTAACTCATTTCATTATGATAGCGAGGGGGATTATTTTACGTGGTGCAGAGTTGACTCACTTAATTGTGCCTTTTGTTGTCTTAATTGTTTATGGCGTTATAATCTTTGGATTTAGTGTGAAAATCTTTAAGAAAGAGATTGAATGAGATGCAAACAGCTTCTTCGAGAGACAAAATCTTATTATCTGCTTTTGAGTTATTCACAAGTAAAGGTTTTCAAGTTACAACAACACAAGAAATTGCTGATAAAGCTCAGGTTAACCAAGTAACCTTATTCAGAAATTTCACGAACAAACAAAGACTATTGCAGGCTGTTTTAGAAGAGTTTTTGGTCCCTAAACTAGTTTTTAGTCTTAACGAAGATGATTTATTTGCCAAGTATGAAAATGAACCGGAAAAATTTTTTAAGGCTCTGGCAATGAGTGTCGCAGAAAAAATTAAATTAATGCTCCCTTTTATGAAAATGCAGATTCTAGAAACATCTACTTCACACTTAGATGAAGAAATATTGAATACTCTCTCTCAGGTTCCTACTCGTTCGAGGAAAAAACTTGAATCAGTCTTTAAAAAGTGTGTAGAAAGAAACTGGATTGAGGATAGAGAATCATTCGATCCATTAATTGTTTCTCTCTATGGACCATTCTTTGCCTACTTTATGAATCTAAGTAAGTTTAAAAATAGAGTTTTTCAAGAACCAGAAAGTTTTATGATTGAGCAAATAGCAAATAACTTTGTGAAAGCTTGTCTATAATATTCATACCAGACTGCGTTATTCAAGCAATGTATCTCTTACGTTATTAAAAGCCTTATTTTCTTTTAAAGTATGAGCTACTAAAGAAGGTGAAGTGTATTCGGTTATTGGGAATGTGTTAAGCGGGAAAAGATCGGGAGTATAGCCTGTACTTTGCAACCAAATTGCTTGACTAGGATTTGGAGTCCAGCCATCGAATTCAAGAACAAAACGTGGATGCTTCTTTAGGTGAAATTCTCTTGAAGCAGTAATGTTTCTTTGATATTGGTTAGAAGCAAGATCATTATATGCAGCTAAATTCAAGTTGTCTTTATTTAATTTATTTGAATTGTTTACCAAAAGAGCTGCAGCACTTTTTTGAATATGAGGCTTAACTGTTTCTTTACAGTTATACCTTGTGATATTGGTTAAATTTTTGGATGTTCCAATTCCATTGTCTATCCATATTGAGGTAGATAGAACGTTTCCTGCAAGGTTTTGAAATGCTTTGCTGCATATTTTACTGGTTGCCTCTTTAATTTTTTGTGCAAAATTTCTTCCTCCAACATCAATTTTTTTGTTATTAATATCGTTTGTAAATCGTGTTCTAGCATAGTGGTGCATGGTTTTTCCATCAATTGATGATATCTCCATGCCGTATTCATGACCACCAGTCAAAGTTTTTATACGGTTAGATATTCTATAAATATGATTTTTTAAAGAATTTGTAATTTCCTTTATATTTTCCTTAGAATCTTGAATATTTGGTACTTGAAATGAGAAAGATTCCATAGCATCTTCAAACTCACCTTCTTGAAAATTTTGTAAGGCTTCATTGAGTCTTGCTAAACACAAAATTTCATTTTTTACTTTACTCATCTCTTTTGGTAAAGTGTGAATTTGCAATTCAAGCTCTGGAATAGGCGAGTTTTTAATTAACTTCGAAAGAACAATACTTTTTATCGGGTTTTTATCTTTTCTCAAAGTAATTTGTGCATTAGCTGTAAACTGAGTTGTACCTAAGTATTCTTCAGAATAAAAACCATTATTTTTTACGGTTGCATCTTTTAAATCCAGAGGCTTACTTCCAATTTTTACCGAGCACTCTCCAGCCTCTGCTTTTCGTTCTATTTGTTGTCCTATTCTTTCGACAGGCGATTTAGAAATTTCCATAACACCATATGTGACTGATGGAGAAATTAGGAGTGCTGCAATTAAACCAACTCCTTTTTTTAATGTAAATTTAGGAGATGCTTGTGGATGGAGTGTGTACCTCTGTTTTTCTATAAAACCTCTATATAAACGTTGAGATCTTGAAGTGCGGTTAATTCCGAGCATAATTTCTTGCTATAGATTTATAAACTGTTAAAATTCAGTAAAGATACACTACTTTAGTTTCACTGCAGTTTAAGAAATTTTAACAAAGGCTTTATTTTTCAGACTCTGAAAAAAGATTATATTGGACTTTTTGATTGTGATTGCATAAACTTTAAATCTAGGCATTAAAGTGAGTTTTAAATAAAAGAGGAAAGTCTATGTCTTTTATGGGTCTTATTGGTTGCGGTAATTTAGGTTCTGCAATGCTAGAAAGATGGCTGGAGAATGGCGCTGATCCTAAATTAATTAAGGTTGTAGACAATCATCAAGAAAGAATTGAACAGCTAAAGCTAAAACCTTATAAATTAGAAGAGCTTACCAATGTGGATGTTTTGGTTGTTGCAGTTAAGCCATGGAATGTGGAAGAAGTATTATCTAAAGTTCCACTAGATCCGGAAACCATAGTTGTTCCGATGGCGGCTGGGGTGAGCTTGAAAAAACTAGCTAAAATGCTTCCAGAAAAACAGCCAATTTGCCGTGTTATGCCAAATATTGGCGTTAAACTTGGCCAAGGGGTTTTGGCAATGGCTTTTAACAAGTACGTTCAATCGAGCCATAAACTTAGTGTAAAAGAAATTTTAGAACCGTTAGGTAAAACAATTGAGCTTAAGGAAAAAGACTTCAACGCAGTAACCGCTTTGGCTGGAAGCGGACCCGGATTTATCTCATTAATTTTAGAGTCATTAATGATGGGCGGTATTGCCGGAGGACTTTCCAGTGATATTTCTAAAGAATTAGTTATGCAAACTGTCAGCGCAACGATGGAGCTTCTTAAGTCCGGTATTGGCTTTGATGAGCTACGTTTTTTGGTTAGTTCCCCCGCTGGAACTTCGGTTGCTGGGTTAGAGATATTGGAAAAAAACGGTGTTCGAGGCTCAATAATAGAAAGTATTAAAGTAGCCAGTGAGCGTGCCCATCAACTTGGTTCTGCGAAAGAAGACGATTTGGATTGACAAGAATTTAACTTGCTTGTGCGAATCTTAGTGATTCTAAATTAGAACTACTTTTTGCAGGAGTATTCTCAGATTGATTGTTATTACTATCAGAGGTGTTACTTGCAACGTAAGTTGTTTTATGTTCGTTGAGAGGTTTTCTTTCATGAATACGATCTACCAAAGCAATCTTGCGTGGATCTCCAACTTCTCCAGCAACTGCTTTCATTAATATTTGAAAATTAGTAATATTTGACACCTGCTTAATTCCTTCTGTTTTCCTATAATGCGAAAGTCCCACTGCTAAACCACCCCCAATTGCTAGAGCGGCTGCAACCCCCCAACCAATTGGAGTTGTTCCAAGGGCTAGAAATCCCAACCCTGTTCCAACCCCTTTAATCAAGCTGCCCCAATGATCAGTGCTGTTTTTATTGTCTAGTATTTGCTTAGTTTTATCTCCAGTAGAAACTCTCCCTGGATCGTCCAGGTATTCATGTTTGCTTGTTGCGGTAGTACCAAGAGCGCTTCCTGCTGCAAGTATTTTTTGTTTTGTAGTAGTGTGTTTCAATGTTGATTGAGTAACTTGGAACGCATTCTTGATAGTGAATTTCGCCCCTCCTTTAGCGACTTCTTGAAAAGAGGCTTTAGCCAAATTCTTTAACGCTCCGCCGGCACCTGCAAAAGAGGCTACATTTGAAATATTATCTATGGTTCCAATAATATTTCTCTCCCATTTCCCATCTTTTAACCAGGTAATATCTTTTGTAGCAGCCCTAACCTTACCACTATCAATCTCAGGTATATAGTCAAGAACTCCATTTTCATTTAATATCCCTGCCGCAACTACACCAACAAAACCTAGTATATTAGTTGAAGCATTGCTACTGTTATTTCCGAAGTAATTATCTGTGGCTCTCATTAAAGAATACAGTGCAATAAGTTTTTCTTGTTTACCAAGTTTTTCATTTGTATAAATAGTTTTAACTGCTATTTCAAGCTGCTTTAATATTGTTGCTATAGAAGCTTCCTTAAAAATCCCTTTATGTGTTTTGTTGTATGCAACTATTTTCCCTTCTTCATCACCAAGATGACTCTGCCTGAATTTATCTACAGCGCTTGTATCTTCGTGATCCAAGGTTTGGCCGTTTAATTTTTTATCAATTTCATCATCAGCAGCTTTAAAAGCAACTAATTGTTGTGTGTATCTTTCTTCAAAGCCAGTTGCTATGTTTTGATTGTTTTTTATATTTGGAGCATTCATAGTTCAAACCTCTGAAACTTAAAAACAATAATTCCTAAGGTTTGAACCAAAGATTAACTCAAATTAAGAAAATGAGTATTTATCTGTTTAGTAATCGTATCCACCAAAGTTCATTGCGTGGTTATGTCTGTCTTGCAATCTATTGTTAAACCAATCAGCTTCTCTATATCCAACGTTTCTGTAATACTGTAAAGGAAGTCTATAAACTGGTGGTGCTTGTCTAGTATCACAAATATATCCAGGACCAAACATTGAGTATTCCGGTAAAGAGGCAATTAGAGAATTCATTGTTCTAGGCCTGAAGTATTCTGGAACTCTGTTTCTTTTGTGGAAATAACTGTCATTTGGATTGAAAGTATTGAAAGAATCAAAGCCATTATTTGCAAAAGCAGAAGTTACAGCAATTGATAATTGTAAAATTGCAAAAACAAAAATTGATTTTTTGAACATCAGTTTACTCCCAACTATATCTATAAATCAGAGATTCCCTTTCGGGGTAATCTCTCTTGATAAATAAGCAACTTGGATCAATGTTTAAGGGTTAACCCAAGATACATTAATTCTTTTTAACTATAGGTTGATAATTTATTCTCTTCATCCTTTGAATGGTTAAAGGGTCGAAAGATAAATTATTACTTATTAGATTGTTTAGATAAGGTTAATGTTATGAGTACCAATTCTCCAATAAGCCTACCAAGTATTCCGCAAACTAGTTCTGCTGTTATTCAGAAAAAGACAAATACAGTGGAAAGTACACTTCAGATATTACAAGGAGACAAAATAGACAAAAATCAAGTGGTTTATGATGTATTTCCCACTTTAGTTACGGGACCTGTATTAGATCCTTTACGAGAATATCTTCAAAGCGCAGCATTTGAAGAAAGCTTAGTGGACTTTAGTAGAAGAGTTCCAAAAATAAATAATATTAGAAATCTATCAAGCGAATTGGCTATAGCTATGCTGAGCAATAACAGTTACGTTACCGAAGATAACCTTAAGAAGATTTTGGAATTTATAGATAACCACAATGGTGAAGATACAATCTTACAAATGTTAAAAAAGAACCTTGAAACAAAACATCCGTTCTTTGAATTTCAGCAAACTATCCTAGAAATACTTAAACAAGGAAACATCCAATTAGACAATATAAATTCATTAGACGATCTTGTTAATAATCTTTTACAAATTAAAAAAACTATTGGTTTAACAAAAGAACAAATTAACGATTCAATTATTAATTCTGGTGTTAATTTTTCCAGTATGTTGAATGGTATTTTAAATAATGAACGTCCTAGCTTATTAAATGAAAAAGAAAGAGAGGTTCCTTCTTTATTCTATTTTAGCAAAGCTGGTAAAGCTGGCCAGGCAGTGGGAAGACCTGAATGGTTAAATAATGCACTTGATTCTTTGATTTCAGGAAAGATCCCTTCAATATCTTCTGGTGAAGGTTCAGATATTTACAAAAGTGTTAAAGAAAGAGTTCAGAAGAGAATTGGAAAACTGAATAGTGGCTCAGATAGTGATTTCCTTGATGGTATACCTGATATTAAACAAAGACCAAAAGATTCAAATTTATTAGCACTTGGACAAATCTGTCTTATAAAGTACCAACAAGCTTTAGATACATCAAACTATGAACGCGCATTGGAATACGGACTTCTTGTATTTTTGCTTAATAATGGGAATAAGTTGGTAGATAAATTATATTCGGCAAAAGGCAATTCAAATCTTCAACAGAAGATGGGCTTACAAGATAGTGAAGTTAACGCCCTAGGGCTAATAGATTTGAGTGGTGTTGACTCTAATAATGTAAGCAAAATTAAAGAGCTAACAAAGAAATTTAAAGACATTCAAGAAAAATATAAAAAAGATATAGCAAAAGCTGCAGAAGATAGTGGTCTAAAAGATGGACTTTCTGGTCCATTGGGGCAACTTTTCAATATTAGAAGTGAAAACCCATTTCATTCAATATCCATATACAGAATACAAAGAACAAAAGTTAATGCAGCACAAGTGCTCATAAATAATAGCGTTGCAGATATTGCCAATAAAGGTGGTCTTACAACATTAAATGGTGAAAACGTCAAAAAGGGAGATGTAGAAGTATCACTTATACTTCCGCAGCTTTCGCAATTTTTAACAGTTTTTGTTGAAATGGAGATCGGAAGATTGAAACAACAATCTGAGTTTGGTGAAGCAGAAATTAAAAGAGCTACCGATCAAATTGGAAAAACTGCGCAATTTTTTAATGGTTAATATATAAAATAAAGCAAAAAGAACAAGTGTTAAAATATCCCATTGAATAACTTTAATTAGTATCAAATAGATACTCCAAACATGAAAGGAGTTATTTCAATGAAGTCTATGAAATCTCAGACTCAAAACTCAAAAGCTGGTAAAACAATAAAAATAGAAAAAACTAATACCAGTTTTGCTGAATCAGAATTATTGCAAGATATTCCTTCTGAAATGGTTGAAATGGGAATTTCTTTTGATAATGTACTAGAACAAGAATTCGCCGATGAAAACAACAAGTTAGAATCTACAAGTTCAACAAATAAGCTTGAGGATTCTGCGGATTCAACTAAGTCTTATCTAAAGAATTTAAATAAAATCCCACTTTTGAAACCTAAGGAGGAAGTTGAGCTAGCAAGAAGAGTTCAAGAAGGTGATTTGAAAGCTAAAAAGCTTCTCGTTCAACACAACCTAAGATTAGTAGTCAGTATTGCTAAAAAATATATTAATAAAGGACTTCCTTTCATTGATTTAATTCAAGAGGGAAATGTTGGCTTAATCCGTGCTGCTGAGAAGTTTGATTACACCAAAGGGTTTAGATTCTCTACCTATGCTACTTGGTGGATTAAGCAAGGAATTACCAGAGCACTCTCTGAAAAATCTCGACTAGTTCGTCTTCCAGTTCATATGGTTGAACAACTTGGTCAACTAAAAAAATTAAACGAAGCTGGAAATAATCTTCTGAAAAGAGATTTATCTGAGGCTGAAATGGCTTCTATTTTGGAATTGCCAATTCCTCAGGTTAAAAAGCTTTTGTCTAATATGCAAATCCCTTTATCTTTGGATTTGAAAATTAATGATGATGACTCAGAAGGATCGGTTCAAGATTTAATACCAGATAAAAATGCTGCTTCTCCAGAATCGGTAGTTTTTAACGATACTATGTCTAAAACTATTAATGAGTCACTTTCGAAATTTTTGAATGACCAAGAAAGAAAAATCGTGGAATTGCACTATGGACTTGTTGATGGCCATAAATACACATTGCGCGAAGTTGCTAACCTGATGGATTTGAGCCACGATCATGCTCGTCGAATTCAGGCTTCTGCCTTAAAAAAATTGAGGCACCCCAATGTTATTTATGCGCTTAAACCACTTTTTGAATCTGTAAGTGATAATAGCTAGTATTTTCATAAAATAAGAATTGAATGAAGTTTTTTATTTTCCCTTTCTTCTCACTAAACTTTTCAGTTGGTGGGAAATTTTTTCATATAAAATTTGTGACTTTGAGAAAATTATAAGATGCTCATTAGTAAAAATTTCACAAAAACCCTCTTTTGCTGCATTAACAGAGCAAATCCATCCATTTTAGTCATATTTATTTTTTCTATCTTTTGTTCATCGGGTTGTTCAATTAGTTCTAAAGATAACTTTCAACAAAAAGAATTCTCCATTAAAAATTTCCCCGAAAATAAAGATTATCGAGTATCAACTTATGTAAAAAATGACACTGAATATAAGCAGATATTAACTGGAGAAGTGGGAAAACCAAGTTCCTCAATTGTTTTAAGCCTTCAAGGAACTGGCCCAAAGACTTTTAATTTTTGGGCTTCCACAGACTCAACTAGTTCCACTGTTGCAAGCTTAATGTTTGCCGGGTTGATCGAGAGAAATCCTTGGAACGGAGAGCTAGTTCCAAATTTAGCAAAAAGCTTTGACTTAAAACAACAAGGAAAAGAAATAATTGTTCACTTGAGAAAGGGTATTAAATGGTCTGATGGTGAACCTATAACTTCTAGAGATGTTTTATTTACTTGGAATGTAATACTGAAAAACGGTTTTGAGAGACTCGGTGCACGTGAGGGTTTAATCATTGATGGAAAGTTTCCCGAAGTTAGTGCAATTGATGATTACACAGTTTCTTTCAAGACTCATAAAGTTTTTGCTCCGTTGCTAAGTGAATTAGGTTATCCAATTGCTCCGGCACATGTTTTTGAACCAATTTTAAAAGCCGCTTCAAAAAAGTTAATTGATAAGAAGGTATCTGAAAAAGAAATTTTAGCTAAGCAACGTGAGGTCTTTTCAACAATCTGGGGCACTAAAACAAGCCCTAAAAACTTTGTTGTGAGTGGTGCATATAAACTTAATTCCTATGCTCAAGGTGAAAGGATTGAATATTTAGCAAATCCTAATTATTTTGTTTTCGATCGAGCTGGCCAAAGGTTGCCTTATTTTAAGAAACTAACTTACTTGCTTCTTCCGTCAGGAGATTTAGAAATATTTAAGTTTGCTTCGGGAGAAATTCCTCTCGTGAGCCTAACATCAGATACTTTACCGTTGATAAAAAAGATTTCTGTAAAGAAGCCTTTCAATATTTATAACCAGGGTCCAGCAAATTCAACTATTTTCTTTGCATTTAATATGTCTAGGAGAGGAAATGTGAAGAAACCTGTAAGCAACTGGTTTAACAATGAGAATTTCCGGAAGGCCATTTCTTATGCGATTGATAGAAAAGCGATGATAGATAGTATTTATCAAGGTACTGGAAGTCCTCTTTGTTTAAATACTTCCCAGAATTCAATATACTTTAATCAGAAACTTCTTGATGAGTGCCCCTTAGAAAGTAATCTTAAAGAAGCCGAAAGAATTTTAATTAATAAAGGTTTTACGAAAGATGAGAATGGAAAACTAGTTGACACTAAGGGAAGGGAAGTTCGTTTTAGTTTGTATACTAACGCAAGTGGGCCCACTGAAACTTTTTCTCCAAGAGAGATGATGGCGGTGTTAATAAAGCAGCAGCTGATTAAATTGGGCATTCAAGTCGATTTGAAAATAATTGAATTTAATAATCTGGTTGTTAGATTAATGCAAACAGGTGATTGGGAGTCTACTATTATTGGCTTTAGTGGCGGTGATCTTTTTGAGCCGAATAGTTCTGCAAACTTCTTAAAATCGGATTCAAGATTGCACTTATACGATCAAAGAGAACAAGGTAAGACTATTACAGATACAAGAGATTGGGAAAAGGAAATTGATATGCTAGTTCGAGAGGGAACCAGTCACATGGAATTTGATGAAAGAAAAAAGTCCTACTATAGAATTCAAGAAATTTTGTGGAATAAAAAACCAATGATTTATTTAGCTACTCCCCAGGTCCTTTTGGCTGCTCAAGATGATAATTTGGGTAACTTTTTACCAAGTAAATTAGCCGGTGCCACTCATAACCTTGAGCAATGGTACTTTAAGAAATAAAAAAAACTGTCAACAAAACCTATGATGTAGGAGGCTCATACCTTGGTTCTTTGGGAGGTGCTTCATTATTTGCATACTCTTCTTTTTCTTCTTTTTCGCTTTTGCCAACTCCAGTGAACATTTCTAAAACGTCTATTCCAAAATAACGCATAGAGGCTAAAAGTAGAAGAGTTGCAGTTGCCTCGTCTAAATTGCCTATGAATGGTAAGGCATCAGGCAAAAATTCAAGACCACCCCATGATAGATTAATCAAGTAAAGCCCACTGATAGCACCGATTCCTCCAATAATAAAGTTCTTTAAAGGTCCTTTTTTGCCTTTGGAAAAATCGAATATTCTTTTTACTGCCATTCAACATCCTCCTAAGCTATATCAGGTTCAGCTTTTTTGAAGTTCAACAATTCAAGAACTTCGGCTGATGATCTTCTGTCAATCATTTCCTTTGTGATTATGCATTCTTTTACTTCGGTGTTTCTTGGAGCTTCGTACATAATCTCAAGCATTATTTCTTCAACAATACTTCTTAGGGCTCTTGCACCCATTTTACGTTTAAAAGCTAATTCTGCGATTCCCTTGATAGCTTCTGGCTCGAATTTTAATTCAACACCATCTAATTTCATTAACTCTTGATACTGTTTAATTAAGGCATTTTGAGGTTCTGTTAAAACTTTCTCTAAAGCTGCTATGTCGAGTTGTTCAAGAGTCGCAATGACTGGAATCCTTCCGATGAATTCTGGAATGAGACCGAACTTAATAAGATCTTCCGGTGAAGCTTGAGCGAATGCATTAGAATTTCGTGCTTCTCTTTCCTCTTTTGTAATTGGAACTGCTCCGAAGCCCATTGAAGTTCTTGAATTTACCCTGTCTTCAATTATCTTTTCCATTCCACAGAAGGCACCACCAATTATGAAAAGTATATTAGATGTATTTATTTGTATGAATTCTTGATGTGGGTGTTTTCTACCACCTTGCGGAGGAACATTGGCAATTGTACCTTCAATCATTTTAAGGAGAGCTTGTTGAACTCCTTCTCCGGATACATCTCTAGTTATGGACGGATTTTCTGATTTTCTCGCAATTTTATCTACTTCATCTATATAAATAATTCCTCTTTGAGCTTTTTTCACATTGAAGTCTGCGGCTTGGTAGAGGCGAAGGAGAATATTCTCTACATCCTCTCCAACATAGCCTGCTTCCGTTAAGCTGGTAGCATCAGCCATTGCAAAGGGAACGTTTAATAGTTTAGCCAAAGTTTGTGCTAAATAAGTTTTTCCTGAACCTGTAGGACCAACTAAAAGAATGTTTGATTTTTGAATCTCAATTGGCAAGTCACTCTTATCTTCCTGCGTAGCAATTCTTTTAAAATGATTGTAGACAGCAACAGACAAAACTTTTTTTGCGCTTTTTTGCCCTATGATATGTTGATCCAAATATTCCTTTATTTCGTGAGGTTTAGGCAATTTGTCCAGTTCTAAAGCTTCAACAACTTCATCTTTTTTCTCTGACTCTTGAAGTTTTGGTTTTGACTGGATTGTAGGAGATGGCGGAGGAGACTTCATTGCTGTGTTGCCGGATAAATTATTATCGTAAAGCTCTTCGGATAAGATCTCATTACACAGTTCAATACATTCGTCGCAGATATAAACACCTGGACCAGCAATTAATTTACGAACCTGATCCTGACTTTTCCCACAGAAGGAACACTTTAATTTATTGTTATCGAATTTAACCATTTTTAATACCGGTTTCTACTAAGAATTATACTTATGCTGAGAAACTTCTTCAAAAATTTTCATAAATTTATTATTTACTTGTTTATCAAATTTTGATTTTCTTGCAACATTTATTATGCTTAGTGAAAATTAACTTTAAATTAAAGGAATGAGTTTACCTCGAGAAATTTGAATTCTCGATTAAACGAATGAAATAGTTACTTGTTGCTACACAAAAATTGTGGAATGATACCACTATTAAAATTAAGATAAGTTAAAGTTGGTTAATATTTTTACTGAAAAACAAAGTCAAGGTGACAAGAGAACTACAACCTCAGGTTCAGATTTACTGAGTGATTTCTTTTTAGCAGCTTTAATTTTATTTCTGGTTTTAGTTTTAGTTCTTAATTCACCGTGAGATGATGAGAAAGTATCCAGGGGAATCTTATCCTTTAGGAGCCACTTGAGATGGCCAAGGAGTTAACTTTGCAATTTTTTCTGAAAATGCAAGCAAGGTTGAATTGTGTTTATTTGAGAGTAAGTTCTCAATTAAAGAGTCCGCAAGAATTTCACTAAATCACAAAACAGATCATGTATGGCATTGTTATTTGCCTGATGTAAAACCGGGACAAATATATGGATACAGAGTTCATGGGCCATATCTACCTGAAAAAGGTCATAGATTCAACCCTCATAAAATATTAGTTGATCCTTATGCAAAATCAATAGTTCGTACAACTCAATGGCACGACGGATTATTTGTATATCAAACTAGTTCAAAAGATAAAGACTTATCCTTTGATACTTTGGATAGTGCTCCCTACGCTCCATTATGTTCAGTAATAGATGATTCTTTTACTTGGGGCAACGATGCTCATCCAAGAACTCCATGGCACAAAACTATAATTTACGAGACTCACGTTAAAGAGTTATCAAAATTAAATCCCAGCTTACCTGAAGAATTGAAAGGCACTTATTTAGGACTAGCCTCTGAGCCAGTAATTAAATATTTAACTGAGTTAGGTGTTACTGCTGTTGAGTTAATGCCAATTCATCATAGAGTTGATAATAGATTTTTGGTTAATAACGGTTTAGTTAATTATTGGGGATATAACACTCTTTCATTTTTTGCTCCTGAACTTCGTTATGCTTCATTTAATAGCCAATTTGACCAAGTTCAAGAATTTAAAACAATGGTAAGAACACTTCATTCGGCCGGAATAGAGGTGATATTAGATGTAGTTTATAACCATACATCAGAAGGAAATGAATTCGGACCAACTTTATCCTTCAGAGGTATTGACAACTCTTCTTACTATAGACTGGTTCAAGATAAAGAGAGGCATTATCAGGATTATACTGGTTGTGGAAATACTCTTAACATGATGCATCCTAGAACCCTCCAGCTAATAATGGATAGCTTACGTTATTGGATTTTAGAAATGCATGTGGATGGTTTTCGTTTTGATTTAGCCAGTGCTTTAGCTCGTGAGCTGCATGAAGTGAATAAACTTGGTGCTTTCTTCGATATCATTCAGCAAGATCCAGTAATTTCTCAAGCGAAGTTAATAGCTGAACCGTGGGATCTAGGAGAGGGTGGTTATCAAGTTGGAAATTTCCCCAATTTATGGACTGAGTGGAACGGTAAATACAGAGATAGCATTAGAAGTTTTTGGAAGGGTGACAACGCAAGATTGAGCGAATTAGCAACGAGGATTTCAGGAAGTAGTGATTTGTACAGTCATAGTGGTAAAAATCCTCACGCCAGCATAAACTTTGTTACTTGCCATGATGGGTTTACTCTTGAAGATTTAGTTAGCTATAACGAAAAGCATAATGAAGCCAATAAAGAAGATAATCGCGATGGGGAGAACCACAATAATAGCTGGAATTGTGGTGTTGAAGGTTTCACCAATGATAATGAAATTCTCGAACTGAGAAAAAGGCAAAAGAGAAATTTGATTGCAATTTTATTATTTTCTCTTGGCGTACCTATGATTTCAGGTGGAGATGAACTTAATAAAACACAAAATGGAAACAACAATGCATATTGTTAAGACAATAAGTTAAATTGGTACAACTGGAAGTCTTTAGAGGATAGTGACGAATTCTTAGAGTTTATGAAGAAGCTCATTGCAATAAGAAAAAAAAGTCCGATTATTCAGCGAAGTCAGTTCTTTAAGAATATAAATACACGAAAACTTGAGAAGAAAGAAATTATTTGGTTCACTCCTCAAGGTAATGAAATGAAAAAAGCTGATTGGATAAAACCCGATAACAAGTCTATGAGCGTATTATTTAATGGGAGTGTATTTGATGAGGTTGATAAATTAGGACAAAAAATTACAAGTAATACATTGTTAGTGATTCTAAATGCGAGTCATGAAGACGTTCCTTTTAGCCTCCCAAGGCTGTCTTTTGGAAAAAATTGGATCACTCATTTTGATACCTCTGAAAACCTTCATGAGAGTGAGGTTTGCGAGTTTGAAGATCGAATTAATGTTCTAAATAGAAGTTTTATACTCTTTGAACTGAATGAGTCTTAATGCTTTCAAGCTCTTGCTGCATATGTTCTATTGAAAATTAGTAATAACCCTGAAATGGTTTATCTAGAACTCTTGTTTGGGAATTTTTAGAGAAGAAGTATATAAAAAATTATTCGTTAAGATGAATACTAATTCTACCTTCATAGCTCAGCAGAAACAGATACAGTTAACACAGCTTGGTTCCAGAGGACAATTAGTTTGGGAGGCAAAGCTCGGAAATAATAGAATAATAGTACTTAGATACACCACCTCTAATGGTTCTAACGAGAGCTTTATAGTTGAAATATTAAAGGACCAAAATACAAAGTTACTTGTTTTACCTGGCTCAGCCAGTGTTTTAAAATCAAAGTCACGGTTAACTTTAGATCATTACGGGTTAAAAGAAAAAGGTGTTAGCGGATTTATAAAAAGTCAGGTTACAGGAGAATCTTTTGTAATGACTGAAGTTAAAGGAGAGGGAACTGTTAGGCTAACGCCAAATTCTGATTGTCCAGGAATTAAGCAATTTCAAAATACAAAGCTATTCATTCCAAACACAAATGTTGCTTACGTCCAGTCTCTATTGGGTGATTTTGAGATTCATACAGCTCAAAAAGTTAAATCAGATATGCCAATTGCTTTTAGTGAGATTTTATTGAAAAGCGCATTAGTTTTGTTTGAAACGGACAATTTCTATGAAGTTGAGATCGAAGCAGATCATTTTGTTGATGTGGAGGCTAACGAGATTGTTTTTTGGACCGGAGATTTAATATATGATGATGCAAGAGATTCTAGTAACGGTGAGGGAAGCCTAGTTCGTTTTTCCGGAATGGGTAAAGTTTATTTATCTTTAAGCGTTTAATCGCCCTAATCTTCCTAGAATCATTAAGAAGTAATCTTTATAAAAAGCTTGGTAGGTCTCAAATTTTGGACCTAAAGGAAAAAAAGAGACCTAGATTATGAAGCTAAAACATGATTAATCATCTGAATCTTTCTCTGGAAGGTGATTCCCTGGTGAACCCTGACAAGCTTTTTCAGATG
>JASJDU010000008.1 GCA_030065015.1 Candidatus Caenarcanales bacterium
CTAATCTTTTCTTTATTTCATCGAATAATCCTCCATTTTGGAACATACTCTTTGGATCATCGATTTCCTTTATTAATTCTTCTATTAGTTGGTCTCTTTTATTTTGTGTTTTGGGCATTTCCTTATCCTTTTTTGTCAATTCTTTTTTTCTTTCCTTTTGCCTTTTACACACTTAAATTTACTGACTCGAGTAAGATTAGCTAAATGAGAATTAAGCCAGTCTTTCTTAGAAGTATTTTCTTTCATTAAATCCTATTTTCTGCTTTTAACTTCCTCAGCAAAACTTTCATAAGTTCATAATATTGAGGCAGACTTATGTATATCTCATCTGCAATTTGCTTATTATAGGTGTGAGTCGATAAATTTCTACCTTGTAACATTTTTAGCCAGGCTTCTTCATTTTCAATCAAACCATCCAAAAAGCTTCTTTGAAAACAAGATTTTGGACTATTGATTTTTTCCGTTATACCTCTTCTATTCAATACCAACTTTAAAGTTTTCCAAGAAAGTTCAAAACAATACTCAAACCGTTGAATTGCCCCATCAATTTCTAACTGTGAAGGATTTTGAACAAAAGCTTCTGATAAAGTTTCCAAAGCTTGTTCAAATGTTACTAACTTTTCTTTTAAATAGTCGTTCATAAAGGTTCTGTATTTTTCAATGCAGCTTGCTTAAACTTCTCATCAACATTAGCAAAATCCACCAAATCAAAAGGATAAAGAGATGGAATTTCTTCCAAAGAAGTATTTATTGCAGATAATTCACCAACAGTAAGTGTTCTTCCAATATCTATCCCAATATCTATGTCAGCAAGTATTAAGTTAGGAAGATTAGCCTGCGAACCAAAAATAAAAACTTGTCCATTAGGAATCACTTTTCGGATACAGTCAATAATTTGCGATTTCAGAACTTCTTTTCGGGACAACACCTATCTAAATTACTAATCCAAAGTACTCGACAATCTCAAATTCAGTTCAAAACTCACTCAAGAGAATTGGGCGAAGAGAGACTCGAACTCTCACGTCTAGGACACATGATCCTAAGTCATGCGCGTCTACCAATTCCGCCATTCGCCCGAATTGTGGATCAGAAAGGCTTTAATTATACATCTTGAGGTGTATAACCTGCATCCTCAAATTCATCATCTTGATTATCTTCAACATAGGAAGAGTCGAAAGGATTAGAGGCTCTGAAAGATAAAGCACGTTCTAATATATTTTCAATAGATATCATTCCTATCGATCTTAAAATATCCACTTGAGCTTGATTATATTCAACAATTGCTCTTACTTTGTTAACCAATGCATTTACATAATTTCTTTGTGTGTCAATTAAGTCAATATTGGTACCAACCCCATTTGCAAGCCTAATTCTAGCTAGCTTAATACCCTCTGTTGCTGCTTGAAGCTGCTTTTCAGCTATCCCAATTTGCTTATCGGCAGATTGACTTCTTAGAAAAGCATCTCTAACTTCATTCTCAACCGTCAACATTTCATTCTCTAATTCAAGCCCTGCTTGTCTTGACAATGCTCTATTCTCATTAATTGGAGAAATTTGTCCAAGCCCCAAGCCGGTTAAAATGGGCAAACCGACCTCAAAAGTTACTGCTTCCAATCCATTTATACGATCAGCACTAAAAGCATCTTTGAATCTTCTTTTAATTCTAAAGGTTGAAACCTCAGCATCGAAGGTTGGTTCAATAGCTGATAAAACTGATTCTTTCACCCTGTGTCTTGCAGCTTGAAATGCAAGCTGTCTTCTAGAGATATCAGGTCTACTTTCCAAAGCTATACCTACAAGTTCTGACATATTGTAATCAGGACTAATCAGTGTCTTCCTCATTAATTGAGTTTCCTCTAAAAGAATATCCACTCCAAGAGGCATATTTAATGTCGTAAGCAATTGTATTTCTGCAATTCTTGCCGCTGATTGTTGTTCCAATAAGGCAAGCTCATTTTCTGCGAATTGTTCTCTCGCTTGAAGAACAGCAAACTTTGTTCCAACACCAGCTTCTTCAAGTTTTTCGTTCAATTCCAACTGTACTTTAGCTTGTTTTACAGCTTCAATTCGAACCGCTAGCTCACCTCTAGCTCGCATAACCTCATAATATTGGTTTGTTGTTTGCCTCATTAATTCTTGCAAACTTGCACCTTGAAATTGGCTATTTGCCATCCAGTCATAATAAGAAGCTAAGGTACCAAAGATTTCTGATGGAGCAAAGTTATATCTAATACCCAATTGATTTCTGTGACTGGTACCTGGGAACTGCGAAACCGACTGGGGTTGGTCTTCTAAACTGTAAGCAAAAAAACCATCCGGTAAAAGTCCAGAAGCGGTGCCCCAAAAACGCCATTTATCTCTAATGACCGTCTCATCTATTATTCTTTGAGGAAGATTGGATTGAAGACTGATTAAAAGAGCTTTTTCTATACTCAAATCAACTATTTCATCTAAATTAACATCCAGTTCAATTGGATCCCAAATCTCATCTTGGAATCTTTGACTCAAAGGTTTATCCAGAGGAAGCTCTCTCTCTAAATTATCTCCAGCAGGATCTTCATCTCCACTTAAATACTTATTTCTTGGCTTTGGTTTACTTGGATCTTTTAATTCTTTGATTATCTTGAATGGATCTTCCGATTTAATTTCCAATCTATCTTTTGCTTGAATTTTTTCACCAGCTTGAGCCTTAAGAGGTAAATTAGGATTTTTGACATCAAAATCTGCCCAAATGCTTTGAGGGTCACCCTCATTGAGTTTCAGTTCACTTTGAGATAATGAGCTCAGAGGAAATGAAGCAATATTAAAGATTAAAAATAAAGAAGTGGCAAACTTGAGCTTCATGAGTTTAGAAAAAATCTCGCATATTAATAAAATTTTATTATAGATAATTTTCCCAACTTCTTTAATATTCTATCTTTAGATTAATGAGTTAACACCGAACGAATTGTATGGACAAACTTCAAGAAAAACAAGCCAAAATTACTAAGCAATGTGGATTTCACAATGACCTGGTTGCCTTAGGTTTAGGAGCATCCGCTGAAATAGGCGAATTGTCAGACTATATAGCAAAATACAGTAATCTCAAGAAACCAAAGCCTGGTGATGATATGAGTAATTTGAAAGATAAGATAGCTTATGAATGTGCAGATGTTTTAGTTTATATTCTCCAAATAGCCAATGAACTAGGTTTTAATTTAGAAGAAGTGTACGATGAGAAATGCATCCATCTTTTGGAAAGACACAAAAAGTAAAACTCACTCAATAGGTTTCAAATTAACAACTCAATCGAACAGTAAGTAGATAATAAAGAGTAGTGGTAAGTTTCTAAATAAATACACTAGTTAAATGAAGCACAACTTAGTTAAATTATGAAGAAAAACATTTATCTTTGTGGACCGGATTTGCAATTAAGTGAAGGTGGGCCTCTTGGGCAAACTAGCTGGAGATCTGCAGTTTTTCATTTTTGTTTGAAGCGAGGAATTCAAGTGATTAACCCCTTAACAGAAGTAAAGGACTCACTGAATAGTAATGGTCTTTCTTTCATCTCTGGTGACCGAAGTAGAAAAGAGGTTGAAAAAAATCTCAGCTTGATTGACAGATGTGATTACGTATTAGCCAATCTATATTCAGCTGATGAATCTAGTTGGATTCCATTAATTCATGCTCACAACAAGGGAAAACAGGTTATAGCCTGGACACAGTTCCCTGTTAACCCTTGGTTAGCTTCATATACACGGGCATCATTTGAACAAATTGAAGATGCACTTGAATACATTGTCTCTCAAGTACACGACGATCAAAAAAGCATTATTGATTGGTCAATTCAGTATGAAATAGGATTAAAGGAGAAATCAGAAAAATTTCCAATTGAAGGAGAAACTGATTTTCAATACTTTCCGGGAACAACAGATAATCAAACACTACTTATTGCTCCTCATGCAACCTCATATTGGCACCTAGGTATTTTAAATGAAGGCGAAAGTTACACTGGAGCACTTACAGCAGCTCTAGGTCGTCTCACAGGAGTCAACACAATAGTATCTTCTTATTGTAGTGCAGAAGATTCACTTTATACAGTTGGAAACCCACTAAACATTAAAACAACTACGAATCCGTTGATAGCTTTTATAAATAAATTGGTACAAGTTCATCAATTAGAAAGAATTGTGATTATTAGGGGAAGAAATTGGCAAAATAACAGAGGCATAATTGTAAAAAGTTACTCTCCCGATAATTATTCTAAAGATTGTGAGGCTAAGCTAATTGAAGTTATTAAAAAGCATTCACAGATGAGGCATATTGATTTCACTTTTAAAGAAGTTGCAGAAAACAGTGATTTAGCAAGATTATGTAATGCTCTAGAAAAGCCAATAATTGAAATTAGTATTCACAAAGCCTGTTTAATACCAGAAATGCAACGTGCACAGTACCACAATTTAATTTCAATGTTGGAAGAAACAATTAATGGGTTTTAAGTCGAAAAATCTTTTGATGCTCTTAAAATTACGAATTAGATAGTTGATAAATTTGTCCTAGAGATGGATTCGTGTATTAAGTTATCTTGATTTTACTAATTTATCTGTAATTTCATTTTTATATGAGGAATAGCATCTAAAAGATACTTCTCTTGAGTCGTGGCAATAAAATTTAGACTATTATAAAAATCCTTTAAATAACTTTGAGCTTCAATTTCTATTTTTTCAATAAAAGGTTTAGTTTTTATGAAGTTAATTGACTCTCTCATGAGATCTTTCCCTAATCCTTTAGACCTTTGCTTTTCTCTAACAAGTACCCTTCCTATTTTTGCGATTCCATTTTCTTTAAATAAGAAAATTCTGCAATACGCAAGTAAGTTTGCGTTTTCATCTAGGCCAATTACATGAATAGCCTGTTGATCCAAATCGTCTATATCGAGATAAATACAATTTTGTTCAATAATAAAAACCTCTTGCCTTAATTTGAGCAGCTTATAGAGAATATCGATGTTTAAATCAGTAAACGGAAAGAATTGAAAATCCATCTCAAAGAATTCCGACAATAGCGCATATAGAGAAACCAAGAACGATTCCCAAGAATGCACCAACCAAAACTTCTACCGGTGTATGGCCTAAAAACTCTTTAATTCTTTTAAATTGCAGCTCTGGATTATCATTGTTAAACTCAACAATCATTTGGTTCAAAATTGTGGCTTGTATTCCAACCGATCTTCTAACACCAGAAGCATCGTACATAACAATCAGTGCAAAGCAGGCTGCTAAAGCGAAAGAAGTACTTTGCCATCCATCAATTATCCCAGTTGCTGTTACCAAAGAGGTTACCATTGCACTGTGGCTGGAAGGCATTCCACCCGTTCTTACCAAGATTCCAAAATCAAACTTTTGAAATCTTATAAGGTTTATCAATATTTTAAGGCTTTGAGCAATTAAGCACGAAGATATTGAAGCAATTAAAATAATTAAGCTGGGTAACTTGTTTATTTCTATCAACTGAGAACCTCTAAAAATTTAATTCATTTTTTAAACTTTACTAATATTTACTTTATTTTGAAATTTTTGTTTTAAGGATTATTTGAAAACAAATTTAAATTCTAAAAAGGAATCTCTTCTTCTAAGAGAACCCCACTTAAGTCTTCTTCTTTATTTTGCTGATTGTTCAAATTAGATGGAGACCCAACACTAGCTTGTTTTTGGTTCAACCTACTTTCAGAAGCAATATACGGATTTACGTTTTCAATCGAACCACTTATTTTATAAAGATCCCTGGCATTCAATTCAAAGCTTTTTTTACTCATACCTTCAGTTGGTTGAGAAGTTGAAGTAATCAGGCTTCCAACAGCCATAACTAAATCTCCATCCTTAAGATTATTAGCTTTCTCCGCTAGAACTCTATAACAAACAATTTTAACTTCTGCACCATTTCCAGTTTGAACTAGTAATCTGGTCACAGGATCATCACTGTTCGTGAATCTAGATTCTGGGTTCGAAATTACTTTGCCGATAATAGTCGATTGGCTGAGACTCATAGAAATCCTTTCTAAGCTGCTTCTGTTGGTTGTGCTAGTGCTTCATTGAGAAGGAACATATAATTTATAACGTTACCTTCAGTTAATTTCATGTATTTGTTGATATCTGTTATTTTTTCGGAGGAAATTGTGAATTTTGTTGTAAGGGTATAAACATTTCTGCTTCCTTTGTTTGTTTTTGTCCTCACCATTTGCTGCCTAATCCTTTCGGTACTTTCTACCGTTCCTCCATTTTGGACGATTTCATGCTCAAACTTTTGAGCAAATTCATCAACAGCTTGCTCATCCATAGAAGATGGAAGCATGTAAATTATTTTATAATTTCTGATTTCTGACACGTTTATTAACCTTTTGTTTTTAGTATTTAGCAATAAATTTAAAGAAAATTATAGACTTTCAATCGACATGAAGTCTATACTCGTAATTATATTTATTAAGAGATATTTTATTTAAGATTCATAACTTCAAGCTTTAATATCTTCAAGAATAAGCCTTAATAATTCTTTCTCCAGCTTCTTCTAATTTATCTTCTGGCTGGACTAAAGCTAGCCTAACATATCTCTCCCCTTCGCTTCCAAAAGCAATTCCCGGTGTGCATACAATGCCCTGTTTACTTAATAAGTCTCGAGCAAATTGAGTTCCATCTCCCTCATATTTTTCGGGTGCTGGTATCCACAAATACATTGCACCACCTGGTTTAAATATATTCCAACTTAATTTATCCGTCAGTTTTTTATAAGTTGTTTCGGCTCTTCTTTCGTATAGATTTCTCAACTCCTGGTAGTAGGAATCAGGCATAGAAAGAGCATCCAACGCTGTATCTTGTATTGCACCGGATACTCCATAATCCAAGTTACTTTTCAATGTGTATAAGGTTTTGATAACCTCTTCACTTCCAATACAGAATCCTATTCTCCAGCCAGCCATATGATAGGTTTTAGAAAATGTAAAAAATTCTACAGCAGGCTCATCAATTGATAAATATTCAAAAATACTTTGTGGTTGATGCTCGAAAAAACCAAGCTCCGAATAAGCCAAATCGTTACAAAGCAATATATTGTATTTTCTAGCAAACTCCACTGCCTCTTTCATAAATCCTGGACTTGCAATCGCTCCAGTTGGATTGTTGGGATAGCTCAATATCATCAATTTAGCTTTGTTTGCTACATCAACGGGTATTGAATTGAGCTCCGGCAAAAAATCGTTTTCTTGTTTAAGCGGCATATAATGAACCTGACCACCAGCAATTATAGTTCCCCTCGCATGGACTGGATAATGAGGATTCGGAACCAATGAAATGTCACCAGGATCTATATAGGCTAATGGTAAATGAGCTAGACCTTCTTTAGAACCAATTAAAGGCAAAACTTGCGATTCTTTTAAGACGAAACCAAACCTTCTTTTGCACCATTCGACAATTCCTTGCCTTAAAGTTATTTTGCCATCAAAAGGCGGATACCCATGATTTTTTGTCAAATCTAATTTATTTCTTAAAGTTTGTAAAATGATTTCCGGAGTTCTTGAATCGGGACTTCCAAGGGATAAATCAATTAGCCAATTGGGGTCTAATTTAGACTTTATCTCAGCAATTTCAGCAAAAACATATATTGGCAGTTCTAAAAGTCTCTTTGAAGGTTGAATTGAGGAAGTTATATTCATTTGCAAATTAACATTAAAGACAATATTGTAAAGCAGTTTTTGTGTAAAAAATAAATAATTAAAATTCTTAAACTATAACGCGCTCAAATTCGAAAGAACTCTTCAACGGCCACTAAACAGGACTAAGCCTTAGCGGCAACAGCTTCTTTCTTTACCTTTATTGCATGGGTATGAAAAATCCAAATAATGGCATGTTTACGAATTGAACTAATTAACTGATCAAATAAACTTAAAGCTTCAGTTTTATATTCAATTAAGGGTTGCTTGTTTCCATATCCTCTTAGATGAATTCCTTCTTTCAAGGCATCTAAAGATTGCAAATGTTCTACCCAATGTTGATCAATAGATTGTAAAAAGACTTGTTTTTCTGCATCAGACATAACCTCCGGTGTTAATTCATTCTCTTTTTCTTTGTAAGCAGAAATTGCCGATTGATTAATTAAATCTGTTAATTCTGCAAAAGACATATCTTGAAGCTTTGAAGGTCTTAAGCTTTGGTTATTTTGCAAAGGTGGAATTTCTGCAAATAAGCTTGAAAGCATTAAGTCTAAATGAGATGGGAATTCCTTAGTATCCTCAATCTCTTCTTCAGTATTATCCTGAGAGTCATCTGGCCTAACACTCTCAAACCAGGATTCTGGTGGCTTCTCTGGATCTAAATAGGAATATATGATCGAATCAATTCTCTCTCTCAACATATCCAAAAAGGTTTCTCTCAAATCACAATTTTCAAGTATTTTTTGCCGTTCTTCATAGATAACTTTTCTTTGGGTATCTTGAACATTATCGTATTCCAAGAGTCTTTTTCGAATCTCGTAATTATGAGCCTCTACCTTTTTCTGAGCATTTTCTATGCCTTTGTTAACTAATTTTGCTTCAATTGCAAGATCTTCCTCAGCCTTTAAAAAGTCCATTGCGCCAGTGAGCCTGTCCCCACCAAAAATACGCATTAATTGATCATCAAGCGCTAAGAAAAACAATGTTTTTCCTGGATCTCCTTGTCTTGCAGCTCTCCCTCTCAACTGGTTATCAATTCTTCTAGATTCATGCCTTTCGGTACCAATAACAAATAATCCTCCAGCCTCAAGAACTTTTTTGGACTCTTCTTCGAGTTCAGGTCTTATTTTTTCCATCGCTTCGTTCAATGCGGCTTCATATTCGAGAGAATTACTAGCTAACTGTAAATTTTTAATTTTCTCTTTAGCCAGATATTCGGCATTTCCTCCAAGTAAGATGTCGGTTCCTCGTCCAGCCATATTAGTTGCAATGGTTATTGCTTTATATCGACCGGCCTGAGCTATTATCTGAGCTTCTTTAGCGTGGTGCTTGGCATTCAACACATTATGCTTAACCCCCTTTCTAATTTCTTCGAGAACCATTGCGCTAGATAGGAAGGTCTCAATAAAACAAGTTAGGTCCGTATCAACATTGGAAATAGAAAAATCAGTTGAGTTCAATGCATCTTCAAGAGACTTTTTTAGTTTGCCAGAGGTATTTTCATTCTCTAGAGCTTTTTCACAAATAGTTTTCGCAGCTAAATAAGTTATATTCAGTGGCTTATCTACGAGTCTATCTATATCTTTTATAAAGTCGGTTGGAATTGGATTAATCTCCTGAAGGGATCTCTTTAAGCGATCAACTCTAAATTGCAACAGTTCCACTGAAGCTCTCGGTTTTGAGAGCATTTCAGAAAGTTTTTCCGACTTATCAATGCTTGTAGTACCCACTAAAACAGGTGTACCTTTTTTATGAGCGGACACAATCTCCTGAACTATTGCATAAAATTTCTGCTTCTCATTCTTATAGACTCGGTCATTATCGTCTTTTCTTATATTCTTTTTATTCGTTGGAATCGGAACTACGCTTAGGTTGTATATGTTTTTGAACTCTTCTTCTTCCGTTAGAGCGGTACCCGTCATTCCCGAGAGTTTTGGATAAAGTTTGAAGAAGTTCTGGAAAGTAATACCAGCTAAAGTTAAAGTTTCTTCTTGAATTCCGACTTTTTCTTTTGCCTCAATTGCTTGATGAAGACCATCCGACCATCTTCTACCATTCATTAACCTACCGGTAAACTCATCAACAATTACAACTTCTTTTTTACGATTTTCTGGATTATTCTGAACAACATAATCCGAATCTCTTTTGAATAATTCTTTAGCTTTTAATGATTGAAGTAGATGATGAGCTAAGTTAGATTCAATAGACCATAAATCGTCAACTTTTAAAGCTTTCTCGGCATTTTGAATTCCTCTATCAGTCAAAATAACATTCTTTGCTTTTTCATCAATATAGTAATCTCCTGTTTCATCTTCTTTATCCTTGGCTCTTCTCAGCTTTCCAGAGAGTTGTTGCATAACAAGATAAATTTCTTTTTTGCTTGTTTCCGGTAAGCCGCTTATTATTAGGGGAGTACGTGCTTCGTCTATTAAAACACTATCAACCTCATCTACTATCGCGTAGTTAAACCCTTTTCTGGACTGACTGTCAACTGATTCAGCCATATTATCTCTTAGATAGTCAAAACCTAGTTCATTATTCGTTGCGTATAAGATATCCGATTGATAGGCTCTTTTCTTTTCACTTTGAGTTTGATTGGGTACGACTAACCCACAGCTTAAGCCTAGAAAGTCATATAGTCTTCCCATAAATTCCGAATCACGGGTCGCTAAGTAGTCATTAACAGTAACTATGTGAACACCTTTGCCGGATAGAGCATTTAAAACTGCCGGTAAAGTAGCGACTAAAGTTTTACCCTCTCCAGTCTTCATTTCGGCAATTTTACCCTGATGAAGAACAACACCACCTAGACATTGAACAGGGAAATGTCTCATTCCAAGGACTCTAGTAGAAGCCTCTCTAACTATTGCAAATGTTTCAGGTAGTATTTCATCTAAAGCTTTTTGGAGCTTTTTATATTCCCAATCTTTACTTTGTAAGTTCTCTTTGAGTTCTGATATCCGAGTAATTAACTCTGCATCAGATTTTTTTGCTAATTCTGCTCCAAGGTTTTCAATCTGCAAATAAATGGGTTGTATTTTTTTTAATACTCTTTCTGGACCGAGTCCCAAAAGTTTTTCTAAATTCTTTAACACTAGATTATTTTGAGTAAAGTTTGGACTAACTTATAATAAAGGAAGATAATTTATGCAATATTAGCGCGTGAAGACAATATTATATAAAACCGATGCTGTGAATTTTGCGAGGAAGTCAAGTCTTAGCCTATTATCTTCTTCTAAGTTTGGATAAAAGTCTCAAAAATTCAATGTAAATCCAGACTAGCGTTACAATCAATCCGAAAGCTGCATACCACTCCATATACTTGGGTAAGCTGCCTTTTAGTGCAGCATTTTCTATAAAGTCGAAGTCCAATAGAAGATTTAAAGCAGCAATGGTTGTTACAAATAGACTAAAACCGATACCAATAATTCCACTTTCGTGAATTAAAGGAAGTTGAATACCAAAGAAACCAAGCAAAAAGCTAAGTAGATAAACAACACCTATTCCCATGGTTGAAATTAATATTACGGAACGAAACTTTTCAGTAACTTTAATAATTTGAGTTTTATACAGAAATAACAGTCCAAATAAAGTACTTATAGTGCACAAAGTAGCTTGCTGAACTATTCCAGGAAAACTAGCTTCGAACATCCAAGAGATAGCTCCTAAAAACAAACCTTCAATAGCAGCATAGATGAGAGAGGTAATCGGAGACCATTCCTTTTTGAATACGGTGATAAAGCCTAGTATCAACCCACCAAATAAACCGCCGTATAAATAAAATTTTATTAATCCTGGGTTCCCGGCAGCAATTGCCTGGGCACATTGAGACCAACTATATGCTCCAGAAAGAACAAGAATAAGCCCAAGCATTAGTGATTTATTTATTGTTCCTTGAATGCTCATTGCCTGGCTAGGCAATACTGAAGTACCGTGAAAAGAATCTTCTTTTAAGACTGGGTTTGAACTTCTCATAAATTGCATATCTACAGAAATAATTAGACTTTTACCAATTTTAATATGTTGTTTCTTTTATTAAAGTTATAATTTTCGAGATTTTTTTGGAGTTAAAATTATCAAATGTTGCTTATTTAACTTTATAAATTAGTTTAGTTAGATAGGGTTAAAGCTTAAACTTAAATAGTTGGCTGGTTCAAATAATCTTCAAAAAGTTAGATTGGGAAACAAATAACAATGAATAAAGAGTTCACTTTAGACAAATACAATATTAAAGTTAAGACTATATACAGAAATGCTTCTGCTGCATTTCTGTATGAAAAAGCATTAAAAGAGCCGACCTTAACAAAGAATTCAACTATAGCGTCAAGCGGCGCTCTAATTGCTTATTCTGGGCGCAAAACAGGTAGAAGTCCTCAAGATAAAAGAGTAGTAGAGGAAGAAACCAGTAAAAATAATGTTTGGTGGGGCAAAGTTAACATACCTCTATCAGAAGAATCTTTCGGAACAAATTTAGAAATTGCTAAAAACTTTTTAGGTACAAGAGAGCAACTTTATGTTGTTGATGGATACGCTGGATGGAGTCTTAAAACTAGGATCAAGTGCAGAATAATTTGTGCAAGGCCATACCATGCTTTGTTTATGAACAATATGCTCATTCGCCCAACTGAGGATGAATTAAAAGATTTTGGTGATCCTGAATGGGTCGTATACAATGCTGGACAATGCCCCTCCGTCACTCACGTTGCTGGTGTTACATCTCATGCGAGCGTTGATTTAAATATAAAATCCAAAGAATTTGTGATTTTAGGGACTGAATACGCTGGTGAAATGAAAAAAGGAATATTTTCTGTTATGAATTATATTCTGCCACTCAAAAATATTCTGTCAATGCATTGCTCTGCAAACGAAGGAGAGAATGGTGATATAGCATTATTTTTTGGACTTTCAGGCACTGGCAAAACAACTTTATCCGCCGATCCAGAGCGGAAGTTGATTGGTGACGATGAACATGGATGGGATGAAGAAGGGATATTCAATTTTGAAGGCGGTTGTTACGCTAAAGCCATAAAGTTAAGACAAGAAACTGAACCTGAAATATGGAATGCAATTCAATTTGGTAGCGTTCTTGAGAATGTCGTTTTTGACGAGTATTCTAAAAAAGTTGATTATGATGATGTCTCTATCACTGAAAACACAAGAGTTTCGTACCCAATTGAGTACATAGACAATGCAAAAATCCCATGTGTTGGCAAGCATCCAAAGAATGTTATTTTCTTAACCTGTGATGCATACGGAGTCCTTCCTCCTATCAGCAAACTCAACCCAGAGCAAGCCATGTATCACTACATAAGTGGCTACACAGCTAAAGTTGCAGGAACTGAAGTTGGTGTAACAGAACCAGAAGCAACTTTTTCTGCATGCTTTGGAGCAGCTTTTCTAGTATGGCATCCAATGAAATATGCAGAAATCCTTAGAGAAAAAATGAAAAAGCACAACGTTAATGTGTGGCTTGTTAATACCGGATGGTCTGGCGGCAGCTATGGAGTTGGAAATAGATTTTCATTAAAGTACACACGAGCTATCATCACTGCAGCACTAAATGGATCTTTAGATAAAGTTGATTATGTTGAAGATCCTGTTTTTGGTTTTCAGGTTCCAACTCATTGCCCAAATGTCCCTGAGGAAATTTTGATTCCTAAAAAGACATGGCAAGATAAAAGTGCCTATGATGAAACTTTACAAAAGTTAGCCATACAATTTAATAAAAACTTTGAACAATTTAAAGATCAAGCTACAAAAGAAGTAATAGAGGCAGGTCCTAAGGTTTTTGCAAATAAATAAGAGAGGTTATTAAAAAAGAATTGACTCTTATTTTTTCAATCCTGAAAGAATACTGCTCAATCCAGGTATCGCAGCGGCTTTTTTATTAGTGGTGGCTTTAGGTGGAATGAATAAAGTTCCTCCATTTATGCCAACCGCTACTTCAGCAAGAGCCTCGGCCAACATGGAATTTGGTTTGTACTCAAAAATTGATTCGCCCGCTTGAGATGATTCACTACAAACTTTAAAGTCATTTGGTATGTAGAAAGAAATTGGGTTTTGTAAAGCTTGCTCCAAATCTTTAGTTTTAAACATCCCAGATTCACAATCATACCTGTTCACTAATAATCTAATCTTTGATTGATCCGCACCTAAGCTTTTGAGCATTGTTAAATATAGCCTTGTATCCCGAATAGAAGTAATATCGATCGTTGTTATGAGTAATATTTGATCTGCTTTGTCAATTGTGCCCAAGAATCTTCCATCAAAAGTGTGAGTGGGAAGATCTACGATCACATATTCAAATGATTCAGTTAAGAGATCTAAAGCCTTTCCGAGTATTGCTGGATCTAGTTGCTCCACTCCCTCCAAACCAGGATCAGTTCCAATAATACCCAGATTAGGACTAATAAAAGACGTACTACTAAAGATGTACGCGCTTTCCATTTTATTAACTGCCTTACATATCTGATTGATATTTAAAGTTGGTTGAGCATCAAGCAACATTGCACAATGATTTGATTGATTTGCAAGATCAAGTACCACTACCTTTTTTCCGGTAGCATCGAGCTCTGCCAACCCAAAGCCTAAATTAGAAGCAATTGTACTAACCCCTGTTCCTCCTTTATAACTTGTTACCGCAATGATTTTGCCTTTAGCTCCAGAGAAAGGAGTATTTACTGGTGCACTCAAAAGAGTATCTACTGAACATTTTTTTACAATTTGAACTAGCTCTTCTTGAACAAGAGGTGTTATTGCAACATCAGCAATTCCTCTCTTAATTAATTGCAGTATTAAATCCGAGTCTTTTTCATGAATTATTGGAATGATCTTTGATAGCGGATTATTAGTCTTAATAATATCTATAAACTGTAATGAGCTATTTACATTGTTTTGCATAACATCAACAAGAACCAAGCCAAAGCTCGTATCTTTTATAAAAAGTCCTGCATCCTTATAGGTACAAGGAATAATGCTCTGAGTATCTACTCCAGCACTAGTTAGCGAGTCAATTAGTGTTTGTTGCAAATCAAAATTGTCTAATATTGCAAGAACTTTCATACTTTTCGTGGTTTTATTAATTTTGTGTAAAGCTCAATTGAAAAATGTCAAAAATAACTACAGCTGATATACCCAAAATTGAAGTTAGAGATATCCAGACATAGACTTCTTAACTATCTTTTCTGTTAGAAGTGTTAATTCTTGTTCTAGACTGGGTTTTCCCCAAGACGATTAAAGTTTGATAGCTAGCTTTATATTATCAATTCTACTACTACTCCAACGTAACTAAGCTATAAAGCTTGGAAAGTTCACTTCTTGCTATTATTCATGAGGAATTACTGAAGATTGTGTATTTATGTGTGGAATTGTAGGGTACGTTGGTCAAGAAAACGCTTTAGACTTTTTGCTCAATTCTTTAAAAGTACTTGAGTACAGAGGTTATGATTCAAGTGGCGTTGCAATATCTTCAACCGATCACAAAATTAATGTTGTTAAAGCAAAAGGAAAACTCAATAACCTAATTAACTTAACCAATGGATTAAATATTCAAGGGAATGTAGGAATAGGACATACAAGATGGGCCACACAAGGAGTTCCCAGTGACATTAACGCTCATCCACATTCAAACAGCAATTGCTCAGTCGCTATTGTTCACAATGGGATTATAAGTAATTACATAGATTTAAAGGAAGAATTAGTCTCAAAACATAATATTGAATTCACCTCGGAAACTGATAGTGAAGTTGTTGCACACTTGATAGGAGTTTATATTGAAGAAGGACTGTCCACAAAAGAAGCATTAATAGAATCAACAAAAAAAATAAAAGGAAGTTATGCTCTCTCAGTAATATCAAAAGAAGACCCTGGAAAGATTCTCCTGACATGCAACGATGCACCTTTGGTTGTTGGAGTTGGCAAAAATAAAGACTTATATTGTGCAAGCGATAGTGCTGCTCTCTTAAAGTACACCAATCAAATAATTAGACTCAAGGATCATCAGATCGCAGAACTTTCTGGAAATGGGGAATTCACTATC
The DNA here is from genome assembly GCA_030065015.1 of Candidatus Caenarcanales bacterium. Lineage (GTDB taxonomy): Bacteria > Cyanobacteriota > Vampirovibrionia > Caenarcaniphilales > Caenarcanaceae > JASJDU01. The sequence goes on from JASJDU010000008.1 coordinate 15,720, forward strand.
ATGGATTCACATAATGGTGATTTCATTAGCCCAGAAGTTCAAACTATGAATTTCGATCCATTTCATTTGGATAAAGGTGAATACAAGCACTTTTTAATGAAAGAAATTCATGAACAACCTTCCATTATTAGAAATTTATTGGGTATTCATTTAGACCAAGATTTAAATATTAACTTTGAAGGTCTCGATGAAGCTGTTTTTAACGATATAAACAGAATAATAATTATCGGATGCGGGACTGCGTATTATGCAGGGTTAATTGGGAAATACCTCCTCGAGTCATTCTCTCGAATACCTTGTGAAATTGAATTTGCCAGTGAGCTTTTGGCTAGACCCATTCTTGCTGACGAAAGAACTTTGGTAGTTGCTATCAGCCAATCTGGCGAAACTGCTGACACTTTAATGGCTGTAAAATCAGCTCTCTCTAAAGGAGCTCGTCTCCTGACAATTACGAATCGCCCCGAATCAACTTTAGCGGCTTTGGCACAAAACACAACCATTTTAATTAGGGCTGGAATTGAGGTGAGTGTGGCAGCAACCAAGAGTTTTACGGCTCAAGTTGTTTGCATGTATTTGTTATCTCTTCATTTAGCAGCAAAAGTCAAAGAGTTAAATCCAGAGGAACTCAAATGGTTGAAAAGCAGCTTAAGGGCAATCCCTTTAATCATGGAACAAGTTTTATCCAGAGCGGAAGAATATAGAGAAAAAATTCTCCCCTTCGCAAATAAAACCTCTTTCATCTTTTTAGGTAGAGGAATAAATTACCCGGTTGCAATGGAAGGTGCTTTGAAATTAAAAGAGCTAACTTATGTACAAGCAACTGGTTATGCCTCTGGAGAAATGAAGCATGGACCTATTGCAACCATCGATGAGAACGTTCCAACTGTTTCAATATTGTTGCCTGGGCCTACATACCACAAAGCTCTACACAATCTTATAGAAGCAAAAACACGAGGAGCCCCTTCAATTGCGATTGTTGCAGATGGAGACAAAGAGGCTACTCGAGAAGCAAACGTTGTTTTTTCTGTCCCAGAATTGCCAAGAGCCGATGAATTCCCTCACTTACAAGATGCACTGAGTCCCTTTGTAAGTGTAGTGCCTTTACAGTTAATAGCTTATTATTTAGCAGAATACTTAGGCAAAGACGTTGATCAACCAAGGAATTTAGCCAAATCTGTTACAGTAGAATAACTTTTAACTGGCTCTGCTGAAAATTCATAAAGGTTAAGAAATTGAAGTTATTTCCAGATCTATCACAATTAGAAACATTGGTTTTGAAAGGAAATAACGTAGTTCCAATTTGCCATGAAATTTTGGCTGATTTGGAAACACCAGTTAGTTGTTTTCTTAAAGTAAAAGAACAGTTTCCACAAAACGGTCCTTTCTTTCTTCTGGAATCGGTCGAAGGAGGAGAGAAAGTTGGTCGTTATTCTTTTATTGGCCTAAATCCAGCTGGGGTTTTGAGAATAAACCCGGAAACATCTCAAGAAAGAGAGAAATTAGAATTTTATTCCGAGTGGGGAATTAGTGAAAAATATTGTGATCTTAATGAAAATCCTTATGAATGTTTAGAAAGTGTAATTAGCAATTTTAAAAGTCCGAGTAATTTGTTTCCTCATACGAGCTCCGGTTTGGTTGGAGCTTTAGCTTACGATTCTGTTAGATTCATTGAGCCGATTGATTTGATTAAAGTCAGCAGAGAATTTCCAGAAATGGCCTTTGTTTTGATTGGCGACTTAATTGTTTTTGATAACTTAACAAAGACTATTAGATTAATTACCAATATCTATACCGATAATCAGACTTCAAACACTGATATCAAAGAGCTTTATGATGAAGCCGTGAAAAGGTTAGAAAAACTGAAGACTATTTTTGAAAGCGAAAAGAGCCTTAAAACCAATAGAATTATTCCAACTGACGAGCTTACAAAGCAGGAAAAAGTATCTCATTGGAAGAGTAGTATTGAAAAGAAAGAATTTGAGTCAATAGTAGAAATTGCTAAGGAGCATATTAGAGCTGGAGATATATTTCAAATTGTTTTATCTCAGCAATTGACGATTGAAACTGAGAAGAAGATTGATCCATTTCATCTTTATCGACTTTTAAGAAGTCTCAACCCCTCACCTTATCTTTTCTTTCTCGATTTTTTGGATTTCCAGATCATCGGCTCCTCCCCTGAAGTCATGGTTCATTGCAATTCTGTTGATAGTGAAAATAATAGAATTGCCAGCTTAAGACCAATAGCAGGAACTTACAGAAGAGGAAGGTCTCACAAAGAAGATGAAGAATTGGCAAAATCCCTCAAAAATGATCCAAAAGAATTAGCTGAGCATTTAATGTTGATTGATTTAGCCAGAAACGATTTGGGAAGAGTGGCAATTCCGGGAACAGTTGAGGTAGCCGATTTAATGGTTGTTGAAAAATATTCCCATGTTCTTCATCTTGTAAGTGAGGTTGTATGTGAGTTGAAGAACGATATCAGCCCAATACAATTACTCAAAGCAACTTTTCCGGCTGGAACTTTGAGTGGAGCTCCAAAAGTAAAAGCAATGCAAATAATTTCCGAGCTTGAGTCGGTGAGTAGAGGATTTTATGGAGGTTGTGTTGGAGCAATTGGATTTGACGGTTCTATTAATACTGCAATGACGATTAGAAGCTTATTCGTAACTCCGAAAAAAATTCAACTCCAAGTTGGTGCTGGAGTGGTTTATGACTCCGATCCAGAAAAGGAATATCAAGAAACTTTGAATAAAGGTGCCGCTTTGATGAAAGTTATTGAACAATCAATGCAACTCAATTGTAATTAGCTTGCTCAATTAGGAAGCTGCTTGTTCACCCATGAGAGCTTTTTTGAGAGTATCTCCAATAGGATTATCTATATAACTAACTGCAGCTAATTTTGCTAGAGTTTGAGGCCCTGCTATTCCATCAACAAGTATTCCTCCTTGCCTTATTTGAAACTTCATAACTAAAGCAGCAGTTGCAGCTCCGTAAGAAGCGTCTTCTTGAATTTGCTGACTCTTAGGGTAATTATTTGCTATAAGCCAAGCATTCAGAGCTTTTTGAAGAGCTTGTACTTTATCTCCGGAAGAGCCAATTTTAAACAAATGACCATAAGCTTTTATATTGTTTTGATCTTTAATATAATTTTTCACAGAATCCAAATCTTGAATTCCCTTTATTGCGGCAAGATGAGATTTGGTCAAAAGCCCTTTGTCGAATCTACTACCTGTAGAGTTGTGTAATTGGGAACCCAACACAAGTTTTTGATCAGGGGTTAAATCAGAATAATTAATACCTAATTTATTACTAATTGCATTTTTCTGATCTGGGGTTAGCTCTGTTACCGGCGATGATTCTCCATAATACTCAGGAGGAGAAACCTTTATTTCCAATTCTTTTGTTTCAGCTTGATTTCCTTGGGGATTAGTAAGAACGAAACTCAATTTGACACTATCTTGCCCTTCTCCAACTGTGTGTCCATCCCAAATGAACTTTATTTTTCCATCATTTATATCTTGTTGAGTGAATTTCTCATTGGGCTTTAACTTTTTATTATCGAGAAAAACAGCCCCACCATGAGCTCCTTTGATTGTATAAGTAAGTTTCTCTAAGTTGGTTTCACCGTTTCTAGCAGAAAGCATATCAGAGGTTATCTGAAGCTGTACCTTTGGGAGCTCTAATGCTTCAGCATTAGGTGTAGCTCTTACTGTGGGTGCCGTATTTGTAGTAGTTGTAGCGGTAGTTGTTGAGCTTGAACCATTGTTGTTGGTGGCAGTTGATTGTTGATTGGTAGATGTCTGAGGAGTAGTTACTTGTGCAGTCCCAGGGGATACAATTGGTGTAAACTCGTCTTTATCATTAGAATTGAGATAATATAATGCTTTTTCAACTTGTATTCCTGGTGTTAACAAGACATCAGAACTAGAATTTACTCTTTTCCCTAAATTTATAGTTGCTTTTTCATAAGTTAATTTTTGAAAATCTATTCTGTCAGAAATACTTTCAATAACATCTGTTGTTAGTTTCTTTTTGCCGAGTTTATTTAATTCTTTTTTGATCTCTCCATAAAGAAGATCAACTTCGTCTTGATTACTGCTAGATTCATTACGATCTTCTACAACTTTTTTTAGCTTATCTTTGACTTTTGTTTCCTCAGAATTAAGCTTATTTAAGTAATCCTTTCCAGTAAAACTACCTAAATTAAAATTCGCAAAAAAGCTCATTATTTTACCTTTCTAATTATAAATTTGGAATATTCACCATCTCTATTAAAATGGACTGTTACTTGTTTATTGTTACTAATGCTAATGGTTTTTTGATCAGCTTGTTCAAGCACTTTACCATCTGGTTTATAGAAAACTGGAGCTGGTAAACCGCTTTTTCCTTTCCCTAGAGCTTCAGCAAATTGGTTAAGTTCTTCTTGATTTAATCCACTAGGTATATCAAATTTGGAATATTCACCATCTCTATTAAAATGGACTATTATTTGTTTATTGTTACCAATGCTAATGGTTTTTTGATCAGCTTGTTCAAGCACTTTACCATCTGGTTTATAGAAAACTGGAGCTGGTAAACCGCTTTTTCCTTTTCCTAAGAACTTTGCCAATTCATCCAACTCATTATCATTAAGAACAATATTATTATTTGTATCGTCTAATTCAGGTTGAATTGAAAGTATGCCAGGAAATTGAACGCCTAAAAGTGCTCCAATCAAAACTGTTAGTCCTCCACCCATTAAAAATAAAGGTGACCACATTTGATCTAATCTCGGTGTTCCTTTGGATTCATTAGTTTTTTCCCTTCTTGGTTCAGGAGCAGTACTTTTACTTGCAGATTTGTGAAGTTTGTTTATTAGTGGTATTTTCCTAAGAAGTAAACATGTTTTTCTTGTAATACCTGCTGATTCCATTCTTTGTTTTTTATAATGACGAGTGTGACTAGCTCTCTTAGGTAAAACAAACTTAGAATTCTTAATCTGCGAAACTGTAGTCATTGATAATTCTTTTAACCTGGTATCCCTTAATGCAATAGTAGTTTGCCTAATTAAAACTTTGATTAAGATTTAATAGACCTTTTATTAACTTGATTTAACACACATACTGCCAACAAGCTTATAGTATTTACATTGTATCACGAGACAATTATATATATGGGTTATTTTGAGCTGAATCAATACCCAATTTCCAGTTCACTTCATCTTCTAGAGTTGTAATGCTTATATAATCAACTTTATTTAGGAAATCTTCTAATTTCATTTTTCTTTGATGAGTAGATTGTGAGTTTTCAATTGTAACGATTATTTTTTCATTCTCATAATGAGGTTCTGCAGAATATGCGTGGAGACCAGTTAATGTATTAAAAAAGGTGCTTCCAGATAACAAATTGAGGAAATTACCTTTTTTATATTGTGAAACACCAAACGTTATTAAGAAAGAATCATTGTTTTTAGCCAAATGCTCAAACAAGCTATGAAGTTGACTTCTGTTGAATATCGAAATGCATTCTTCGTGTCTCAAATCTTGAATTAGTTCTTCTGGATTACTATCTTCAGAAAATGATTGTATAGAAGCAAATTCTTTTTGAGAAACTTCATTTTTATTAGCTTGATGAATTTTTTCTTCTAGATTTTCTACTTTTCGTCTTAAAGAAAAAGGATTACCGCCATGAATTAAATAACCTTGTACAACAGCAATAGAACTTAAGATTTTATTTTGAAGTTTTTGTCTCTTTTCGCTGATCGAAGCATCTGAGTCCTTTGTTTGATTAAATATTTTTACAGTTTTAAAACCTGTAAGAACATGGACAAAGTTGTTTTTATTTACACTACTTGAATAAAGAGGAGCTGAAGTATTAGTTTTCTCTCTTATGGAACCTTCAATCGGATATTCAAAGACATCATTTTCTTCATCAAGCTTTTTTTCATATCCCATTAATTCATATAGCTTATTTGTTGCAATCTCAAGAATTTTATTTCCGAAGTCACTGTTTGCAATAGATGGCACTCTAAATTGAAGAAAGCCGTTTTGGGTGTACTCACTTTTGTTAACACGGATTGGAAAGTTGGGGAACAATGGAAACGTCACCTGAACATCACCATCTGTTCCTGGTATAAATTTCATTACTTGTTTTACAATTTCAGGTTTTTTCTGAAGACTCTTTCTTAATTCAATAACAAATCCGCAATTATTAAGAACTGTCTGAATGGGTTTTGTTTTTCCAATTCCTTTTGGAAAAAGATATTTTACTTCTTCTTCGGTAAGCTGGTCTTTTCCAAGAAAACTCATTTCTCTATTCGGTAGCAGTTCAACTTGATCAAAATCTTTGGGACTTAATTCTTCAGACTGAGTTTTACCAGTCATTGGATTTACATAACTAATGATATAGTTTCCATTCTCTTTCGCCAAAACATAGGGTAAAACAGGGTAATCTTTATAGACTGCTGGATTATCGATTTGCTTAATTTTACTTTTGGAGGCTTGTGGTAAGCTGGTTTGAGACAACAAAGTACTATTATTAGTAGCAGTACTCAAATTATTTAGTAATGGGAACTCATTAATTAAATGCTCTCTTAATATTGGATAATTTATATACAAAACTAAGGCTTGATTGAATGTCGGATTCTCCACAGATGCTTCTTTAAATAATGGATTGTCTAACATCAATTTGATGTATTCATCATTAACAGACTGAGGTACATCCCATTGGTTCAAAGATTCAATCTCACTAAAATACCTTTCCAGTACTGCTATATCCTCTGGTGAAATTCTTAGAGTATCTAATTTATTGGAAAATGGTTTTTTCTTATCGCTTATCAGCTTTGTATTTTGAGTTTGGGCTCTTTGCATAAGAAAACCTCTCTCATCTTTCCAAATAACAGGAAAGATGAGAGATTCATTTGAAATATTTTGAAATAGTTCTTGATTAGAAGTAAGTGGGAAAGTCACAGTATTTTTTCTTACGCTCATAAGCTGTAAAACTTCATTGAGATTCAATGTATATTTTTCTTCATGAGTTTCTTCCTTGCTAACCTTTTTAGTTGAAATTAATACTCTTGGACCATCTTGTGTTTCTTGAATTAGTCCAATTGGAAACAAATTAGTTTCTGCCTCAAGAATCTTTTGAACTTTGGTACTTTGTACTATAGGAATTTTGTTATTTGTTTGAAGATTTACTTGTTGAAATTCTGAAGGTGTTAATTTTATTTTTCTCTCTTTGATTTCCCCATCTTGGTTTTCAACAGAAATTAAAAGGATATTTCTTTCTAAAAGCTCATTATTTCGAGCATTTTTAGATCTGGAACTTTCATTATTATTAGTATCTATTGCGTAAAGAGCGGAAATTTCACCGGAGTTAATTACATCCAAAATACTAGATGTCGTAGGTATTTGTTGTATTTTAATATCTTCTCTTAGTTGCTTATCAGTATTTCCAAAGTTCTGAGTTATGCCAAATCTTGGTATATACTCCTGTGGCTTTCTTAAATTGTATATCCCATGATCTTTCCTCGTTGGGTAAAAAGGGACAGCGGAATTTATTTTCTCAGAAAGAGTCAACTCACGATTTGCAACCGGTGTGACTATAACACCACTACCAGGGTTCAAGTCTATTTGATTCGTCAGGGGAATTGCTTTTCCATTGTGAACAATCCCAATCTGAGAAGCTGGGCTTATTGGTGTTATCTGCATTGTTTCAGCAATTCTAATTTGCTCAGCTATATCAGGACTTGCTTCAGAAAATGCTTTTTTAACTTCAAGATATACGTTGTCCTTGGTAGGCTCTTCCCGCTTGAGCATTTGTGATAATCCAATCTCTAGATTAGTAGCAACAGTTTTGGCAATAGTTGTTGGAACGATAAATGTTAATCGGATCCCACTTGGAGAATATACTTGAATTAATTTTCTATCCGGTATTCCATGAATTAAAACTTCTCGAACCCTAGCCTCATCTTTACGCATTTTATCTATAGGCCCAATTTGCCGTCTAAAAAGCGCATCTGAAAGATGAATGGGAAGAAAAGGCATATTCTTATCATAAAGACCTTTATGAAAGAAGGTTCCTAGAAAAATATTATCACCACTTCTAACCCACCCATCGAGACAATCTATTTCAACATTATCATTTATGGGTATTCTGAAATGAAAGACTTCATCAGGCAATACGCCCTCTCTCGAGAATCCGCTTTCTATTAAATCTCGGGCTGAACTTATATAATCAGAATATAATCTATTTAACTTTTCCAGGAGTAATTGCTTTCTTAATAGATAATCCCGATCATTAACTGATACTAGAGCATCTCTTTGAGAATACCTTCTTAAGTATGGATAAATTTTATTTTTTTCTAGATCTAAAAGTTCTAATCTCTCATTCAAATTCGCTGTGGGAAAGTCAATTAACAGTTCATCACGGGAATAATCCTGTGTAGAATCCAGAACCCTGATAACTATACCAACTGAAGATTTAAGGATAAATTCACAAGGTCTTTGGTAAAGAATACTTTCGGCATTGTTTTTTGTAGGATAAAGCTGTTCAATCCAGCTATAAGGATCTATTTTTCGCCTATTCGGAATTAAGCTTTTACCGGTCTCCTGAGTTATTTTTGTATTTCCAGAAGGCTTTTTTTGTTTATTTTTTTGATAAGAAGCTATTGATTTTTTATCTACAAGAAGAGGCTTACCTTTATAAAATATTTTTAAAGTCATAACCACACTTTCAATCGTATTGCTATATTAGCATTTCATTTTCACAAATTCCAAAAAACGAACTGCTTGGTAAGTCTAAAGAGCCTACTCAGCCTTATCTAAAGACATAAATTTTTTCATTAAGGCATCAAATTTATTTTCGGAATAAATGTTTGTATCCTCAAGATTCTCAACAATCATAAATTCACCATTTCCACATTTAATAATATTTAAATTGCCGCTCAGCTCAAGTGTTTCATAATTACAGCCTTTATTTTGTCGTTTCACAGTCATTAAAGTTTGTTTAGCTTGATTTCTTTGTTTGAATTTTCTTTTATGTGTTTTAATTGCAAGCTTATTCTGTTTTAAGAATTGACTGGGAAGATAGTCTACCGGTCTACCAAAATTAACGTTTTGGGCACTTTGTAAATAAGAATTCACGACTGCTATTACCTCTCCCTTTTCATTGAAAATAGGCCCACCACTACTTCCATTGGAGATTGGCGTTGTGTATTGAATCATTGCCCCCAAGAATTTATGAATTTTAGGTTGTTCTTTTTTTAAATTTTCAAAAAGGAACATTGAGTTTTCCTTTTTTATTACCAAATCCAGATTATTGAAAATGACGTTGTCACCACGCTGTCTATCTATTATTGCCAACCTGTTATTTTCACATTTAAACAGATCTAACCCCTCTTCGGAATTGCTTGATGCTAGAGAACAATCCTTATTAAATTGCTTAAAAAATTCTTTTTCTCCAATAACTTTAGGATTATCTTTGTCATAAATTGGTGAATAAGGTTCATCTCTCTCGGATACAAATCTTTCTCTTATTGAACTTAATAAGCCTTTAGCCAATGTACTTTCGAGTCCCCCAACTTCCAAACCTTTAGGATAAGAAATTATGGCTAGGCTTTCCCCAACAGAAGAATCTTTGTAACTAGAGAGGGGGATGGGTTTAAAGTGAGCTCCTTCAACTTTTAAGATTGCGAGATCAAGATCTTTATCCTTCCATACAACTTTTTTCACAAGATGAATTTGTTTTTTTGAGCTAATGAGTAATAACTCCTCAGCATTTTCAATAATATGCCAAGCAGTTAAAAAAGAACCCTTTGCATCTATAGCAAAGGCGGTACCAGTTGATACCTCGTTTTTCTTTTCTCTTGCTAATAAAAGAAGTACAGAATCTCTTGATTCTTTGTAAATATCTTTCAGGTTTTTAGGTTGCGAAGGTTGAGCCAACAAGCTAAAAAGCAGAAGTAACCCTACTAGTAAACTCACCCCCATTACTCTCCCCTCTGCGGTCCTCAGACCGCAATACAAATACACACATTTGCATAATCCCCAATTAAGGATTTTTTCTAACAAAATACGCTGAAAAGCTTATCTTCCTAGGGTTTACCAATAGTTTTTGAGATTCCAAAACCCCTATAACCAAAGATAATAGAAAACTACTTTAAAAAAACATCTGCTAGTTTCTTACTTTCTTATAGGTTATACTGCAAAACACTATAGACTCTAACCTTATGAATTTTGACTTAAATGCCCTTAAAACACCTTTTCTTATTTCTTTAGGGGCAGTATTCGGTGCTTTAAGTAGACATTATATTGGTTGGCTGTTTCAAAGATTTGAGGGGGTTTTCCCGCAAGGTACTTTGTTTATAAATTTGACTGGTTGTTTTTTGGCTGGCTTAATTGTCGCTTTGTTGATTGGTACAACACAACCAAGAGTCGAAGAGTTTAGAACTTTTTTTGTTGTTGGATTTTTAGGGTCATACACAACTTTTTCGGCTTATGCTTTGCAATCGGTACTACTTTTAAAGTCTGAGAATTACCTTCAAGCTTTTATTTATTGGTTTGGAAGTTGTAGCTTAGGAGTTATTAGCGTTCTGCTAGGGTTTTTAACAATAAACTTTTTGAAAGATCTATCTAACTTTGCAAAGAACTAAGTTTGAAAAAATTTTGGAAAGCAGGAAAAATTCCTTAGACTTAGGCTAATGATGAAGGGGATAGAAAAAGCCGAGAAATGAAGTAAGTTATAATGAAACACAATAAGCCGTATGTGGGGAGAGGTTATCAAAATTGAAACTTTGCATTCGATTCAACCGTTTCAGCACAACTTATCATCAAATCCCGGCGTCTCAATAAGGTTCACAACCTAGTTTTCTACCTTACAGCCTTCACTTATTTATTACCCATTTCACTCTTTCATCTACACTGCTTTCAGTTAAATATATGTAAGAGAGTAATCCTCAGTTCAAATGTCTTTATTTCTACTTTAAAAAGAGATATTCAAACAAACAGTATTGATAACAAGCGGTTTCTAAAAGGCAAAATTAAATCACATTTTTCTATTTATTCTTCTCTTTTATCAATTTCTATATTCAAAGATTTTTTTCTCACGTTAGCATGTAACCTTACCAATAAATAGAATCCTGCAAACCCTACACTAGTAAGAAGAGTTGGTATATACTGCTTGTCAAAAGCTTCCTTAATTGGATGATTATCCCCGAGTCTTTCAACTAAAGGTGAAAATAGAATTAAGCCAAAAGGTACTCCCAGACATATACATGTACTCTTTTGAAAAGCAGTTTCTATTCTTTGCGCAAAGTCTCGATAGTCTCCCAGCACTGAAGTTGATTCAAAATCTTTTGGTTTTTTGAACAGGTAATTTACTGCCGATCTTTTCAATCTTCTTATTTTTATTCTGGGCTCAATTCTCATAATTATGAAAATAAAATGTACAGCAGTTATTGTATATTCACAATGTATAATCCAACTAATAAGATTAAGAGCAATTCATCAAATTCATGAAAGATTTAGCACCAAGCATTAAACGCCAAAGACTGTTAATTGAAGGTTTCTATTCTGTTAATGTGAATGAACTGGTTATAAAAGATTACTTCAATAAAATTACTGAAGACTTGAATTTGAGAATTTATTCTGAACCGATTATTTTTTCTCCAGCAGGTCTTGGGAAAGAAGGAAATCAAGGATATGATGCTTTTGTTCCTCTAATCGATTCTGGCATTTCTTTATACGTTTGGACTAAAGAAAAGTTCTTATCAGCAATAATTTACACCTGCAAAGATTTTGCTCAAGATCAAGCTGTAAAAAGTACCAAAGATTTTTTTGAAATGAACAATTTAGAAATGGAATCTTTCTGACCGGCAAAAATCCTAAAAATATTAACCTATTCCAAGGCGAGTATATTTGAATACTTATGTAATTTATAAAAAGTTGTGAACTGGAGCGGACGATGGGACTCGAACCCACGACGTTCAGCTTGGAAGGCTGACATTCTACCAACTGAATTACGTCCGCAGAATTAAGTTGTTTCTTTGAGATTGTTTATATTAGCATTTCACACTTTATTTTTATTAAGCAAAAAAGACTTGAATGTTAAATTCTAAGAAGTATGACAAAGCTTATTAATTACTTCTTCAGCAGATTGAAGCGTACTTTCTTGAGAGCAGGCTTCAGTTAAATATTCACCTGCTAAAAATATATTGGAAGGCAATTTATTATTTAATCTTTGAACAAAGGATTTGATTCGGTCAAAGTTCTTTAAAGTCTGTTTAATTAATGACTGTCTTCCACTTATATCAAATTGTTTTATAAATTTAATCTTACCCTTCGCCTTAGGAAAGAAACTTTCCAGCTCTTTTAGGCAGCTCTCACTGAGCAACTCTGAAGATTGAAATTTACCTTTTTGATCAAGAACGGTAATTGAAATAAGATGTTCTTTGCTTAATTTTGGGCGATAACAGGTTGATATATTTGTTAATTGAACTCCATTATTAATTATTTTCTCATCGTTACCATTAATAAATATTTTTTTTCCTTCATACAAAGACTCCTGGCCAGAGAAATATAAGTTGCTATAACTCACCCTTTCAATCTCTTCAACTGATTCCTGAAACAACTCAGCAGTAGTCTCCATTTCAGTTGCTAAAACAACATTCTTGAATGAATAAAATTTTCCATCATCCAAAAACACTTTTACATTCTGATCGTTAGACTCAAGATTAGTTACTTTCGAATTTAAAAAGATTGACTCAGAAGGAAGTACTTTTTGAATATTTTGAGCCAACTCACCTATTCCACAAGATGGGAGAAAAACTTTTCCTTCAGCAAAAGCTTTATAACAGAAAGCAAAATTAGAAGCTCTTACTAATAAACTATCCTCTCCAAAAACCCCTCCAAAAAAAGGCCTAGCAAAATTACTAATAAAATCTCCTGAAAAACCTCTCTTCTCAATGAATTCTCTAGCTGTAATCTCTTGCCAGTCTTTATTGTGAAGAATCTCATTGAATGAATATTGAGAAAGTTCTCTGTTAAGAAATAAGGTCTGAAGCTTATCATTAAAACTCACTAGTGGACAGAGAAAAGTTGCAATAGCATCCTGTTTTTCCTGTAAAGGATCGCTTAAGGTATAAAAATTACCATCTTTGAAAATTTTGGTGCCCGCATCAAAGTAACATGGGCTAAAATCGCTAAAAGCTTTATGAGAAAGAAGTTTCTGAAGATGAGGATAAGCGGATAGTAGCACCTGAAAGCCAACATCCAGTTTGAAAGCATCATAATCAAGTGTTTTTAACTTTCCACCTAATTGATCTCTTTTTTCAAAAAGAATAAACTTTTTGCCCTTCCTAGCTAGCTCAAGAGCAATAGATAACCCCGCTAATCCTCCACCAATAATTGCAGCATCCATAAATACGCCTCTTTGATTAAAGAAGTAATCTTAAGAATATTGTGTCAAATAATCCTTTTTAAAAGTTACTTTGAATTATTTCAAAATTTCTTAAGCCATTTTCCTAAAACTCTAGAATTAATATGTCTTTCCCTCTTGTTAGGAATTGAATGTGCGTTTTCTGTGCAAAAAAATTTAATTGAGGCATTTATGCCTTTTGTGGGGAGAGAAAATATAATGAGCCGTCGCCGTTGCGGCCAATTTGTTATTGGTGAGTTTTCTGGAATTAAGGATTTTGGGAGTTCCTTAGGGTTATCAATTGGTCTTTTTTGTCTTTTAAGCTTGCCAACTCATTCAATTGACATAAACAAATTGCCGGTTGTAGAAGAAGTTCAAGCCGGAAACATAAACTTCAGTCAATCAAATAATAGCCTTACAGTCAACTCATTGAGCAGCAAGGGAATCATCAACTATCAAAGTTTTGATGTAGGCAAAAATGCAACTGTAAATTTCAACTTACCAAGCTCTGATGCGGCTATTTTAAACAGGGTAACTACTAATAACCCCTCTCAAATATACGGAAGCATCAATTCTAACGGACACGTCTTTCTAGTTAACCCAAGCGGCATACTTTTTGGTTCTTCGGCACAAGTTAACGTCGGAGGACTCACTGCAAGCACCTTAGGACTCAATAACAAAGACTTCCTAGAAGGCAATTATGTTTTCAAGAACAACACAAACGCCGGCATCAGAAATGAAGGTAACTTAAGGTCTCTTGACAAAGGCTCTATTAATTTAATTTCATCAGCGATTGAGAACACTGGAAAAATTGAAGCTCCAAATGGACAAGTGAATTTATTAGTTGGTGACTCTGTTCAACTTCATCTGGATGGAAATATTTCTATGAATGTTGAAATAACTGAAAGCCTACAAGAAAAAGTAAACAATTTTGAGAACGCTATCTTAAACTCTGGCGAAATCACAGCTAATAGCGGGATCGTTAGACTGCAAGCAGAACTCAAAGAGGCACTTTGCAGCAATATTATTAATAATGAGGGAATAATCAAAGCAGAAGGCTTGACCGAAAACAATGGTGTCATTGAACTTATTAGTAAAACTGGCACTCAAGATGGCCTGATAAAAAACAGGGGCAGAATATCAGCTACAAATGAACTGGGAAATGGTGGGGATGTCCTTATTCAAGGAGATTCAGTCCTGTTAACAGCAGATTCTCAGATTGATGTTTCAGCAAAGAACAAAGGTGGTTTGATCGACTTAAAAACCAGGAAAGCTAAAAGTGGAGGAGGGGGCAACTTTCAATGCTCAGTCCTCTGAAAGCGAAGCCGGAAAAATTATTTTTGATCCCGTTAATTTAACAATTGCCTCCGGTGGTGATATTGCCCCTTCAACTGTAGTCGCCGCTCTGAATAGTGGGAATGTAGACTTAAGCGCAAGTCAGACTATAAATATTAACGAAACAATCGACAGTAGCTTACAGACGAATTCAAACAAATTATTACTGACTGATGAAAATTCAGATGGTCTATTAACAGTTAACTTGAATTCCGATATAAGTTTAGGAAACGCCCAGTCACTGGAAGGTGAAGCCAACTTAGTTAATGTAAATTTGGATTCCGGTGGTGATATACAAGACGGATTAGACATCGTGGGAATAAGTGATGCAACAGTGCTTGCAACTAGTTCTTCCGATGCAAATATTTCGAGTGATTTAACTCACAATGGCCCGAATACAACCTTGGGTATAAAAGCGAACAATACAATCTTTGTAAGCGCAGACATAAAGTCCTCAACAAATAAACTCAATGTCACTTTAAACAGTGATGCAGATGCCAATCAATCAGGACACATCTCAATAATTGATTCAACAATCGAAACTAATGGTGGAGATGTTTTTATGGGTGGTAGCTCATCCAATGTAGCAGCATTCAGTTCTTCAAGCACCCCAGGAGTTTACTTAAGTAACAGTATTGTAGACAGTGGTTCAGGGGATATCAGCCTGATCGGAGATGGATTAACCAATTCTTGGATAGGTACTCATTTACTTAATTCTGAGCTCAATACAACAGGTAATGGTTCAATCAGCATTAGCGGTTTCAATGGAACTATAGAATCCGTTAGGATACAGAATTCTGACCTTTACACAGTTGATGGAGACATTTCATTAATAGGTAGAGGAGGTAGCGAGTCCAGAGGGGTAGAATTTATTCAAGGAAGCAAAGCAATTAGCAGCGGCCAAGGCAATATATCATTCGATGGAACCGCTGGAACTGCACAAAAGAACTGGCAAACTGGTGTCGGGATAGGATATTTAGGAAGCGCTCTGATTCAAACCCACGATGGCGATATAAACATTTATGGTGTCGGTGGCACTAACACTTCAGGAAGTGGTGCCATGGGGATTTGGATCTACGGTTCAGATTTCCTGACAACCGGAGATGGTGACATTACAATACATGGAATTGGTGGAAGCTCGGTTCGATGGGATTTTGGCTTACATGCAAGACCCTGGGGAAGCGAATTCACGAACATCAGTACAGCAGGAACAGGAAATATTAATTTAATTGGTGAGTACGAACCAGATAGCACAGGTCTTGGACCAAGTTATGGAATAATCCTTGGGATTGGTAACAAAGGATTAGTGGAAACAAAGGGAGCTGGCTCTGTTTTCTTGCTCTCAGACAATACAATTCATGTTGAAAACGATATTGCTAGCAATAATCAAGTGGTGATTCGTCAGTACAATACTGCAACTGACATTGAAATTAGTGGCAGTGCTTCTTTTGCAGGCAATGATAAATTGATAATAAATGCTATCACCTATGAAAATATTGATGCTAAAGAATTAATAATAGGTAGTTCAACGAAATCCAGTAACTTAACTCTTGATAGCTCATTAGATATGACAGGCGTTAATGCGGATATTTATATTCAAGGGCAGAACCTAAATATCTTAAATACTGATGGCTCAGAGATTAGTTTAAATGACGCAACTTCTTTCAATTTCCAAGCAACAAATAATTTAACTTTAAATCAAAAAGTAACTTTCTCTGGGTCAGGTAATGAAACTATAAGGTTTGTGGCTGACTCAGATACTAATAGGATTGGAAGTTTCAACGACACAGCCAACTCAATCTTCGCACCAGGGATGAATGTTTTTGTTTCCGGGGCAAGTGCAAACATAACTACGATTGATACATCAATCATGAATGATTCACTCAATGGAGGTGATGTTCAAGTAACTGCAACAAACGGAGACGTTAATATTCAAAACGGAATTACAACGTCCTCTTTATCTTTAACTGGAAACTCAGGGAATGCTGGAAATGTAAACATATTCGCTGCAAGAAACATAAATTTAGGCAACAGTAAAATTCAAGCACAAGGGTTTTCGCTTAATGGCTCTAGCGGAAGTGATGGCACTGTAAGTATGTTTACAGGGAATTCAATTAATGGAAAAACGGTGAATGATTTCCCTAAAATTGATTCAAGTATTATCAATTTGCAAGGACAAAGAGTGGGAAGTAAGACCGCACCAATTGGAATTAATAAAGGCTATGTATTTGATTTTTCGACCTAAAGGAAAAAAAGAGACCTAGATTATGAAGCTAAAACATGATTAATCATCTGAATCTTTCTCTGGAAGGTGATTCCCTGGTGAACCCTGACAAGCTTTTTCAGATGGG
>JASJDU010000003.1 GCA_030065015.1 Candidatus Caenarcanales bacterium
CACCTTGAAAACCTGACTTCCATATTCTTTCTGATTCACATCTTGGGCACTTTTTCATACCTCTTATTCTATCACTATACTTTGATTAACAGTCTCAATAATGAAAACTTCTCAAAACTTCAAAAGTACAAAAGGTTCTAGAATTACAAAGCACATAATTTCGCAGAAGATTTAGAAGCTTTATTCAATTCTTGCCAAGCTATATTTTTAATTTCCCGGTTCCAAGAGCGATTGGAGAGTGCATAAGTATATAGTAAATTCCATAACTTGCTATCCTCTTTATCAATTGAGCTTAATAAATTTTCAACTGATTCCTTAAAATCTTCAACATTGGCTTCATTTAATTCCGAAGGATAATATTCAGCATTATCTTGTTTGTACAAAATAAACGGTTGAATGCCATCAGTATGATCTATGAATACATAACCTTTGTTACTGTTTGTGAATTTAACGATTTCTACAAAATTCTTATCCTGAAACTCTTCACCAGTTTGTAATGAACTTAAAAGGCTTCTCATCTTCTCTTCTATAAGATTTTTATCAAGTTGTTCGTTTTTTTTCATAAACTCAATTATTGCTCTGCAAAGTACAAACCCATAATCCAGTTTGTGTCTTAAACAAACTTCATCCTTCAGCTTGGGACATGTAAAACTGTCAAAAAGAAATAATTTTTGTTCTTTAGAAATAAATACAGATAAGCTCATATTAAAGTTTGCAACAACGGTAACTGACTTATTAATTCCAATTTCCCGATTATACGTACTAGTGGATACACTAGTGAGAAGGTCCACTTCAAAGAAAATAACAACTGCTTTACACATTCTTAAAATAAAAGAGAATCCTGAATTTATGAAAGGATCCTTTATTTGTCTATCTGGTTATATTGAGCCACCATTGAAATAGTTTTTTAACCATTGGGGTTAATAACGTCTTTCGATAAGCATCCGCAGATTTTTTTATAATTTCCGCTTGAGTGGGATATGGATGAATAACACTGGATATTGAACTCAAGCCAATTTTATGGACCATTGCAAGGGTTATTTCGCTTATCATATCACCTGCATTTGCTGCTACAATCGTTGCCCCAAGAATTCTGTCACTACCTTTTGCAAGGTGTACTTTTATAAGACCTTTGCTTTGAGAGTCGGTTATGGCTCTATCTAAATGATCTAGAGATAAAGAAACTGTTTGTATACTGACGCCCTTATTTCTTGCTTGGTTTTCTGTAATTCCAACATGAGCGATTTCAGGATCGGTATAGGTACACCATGGAATCGTTAAATCACTTAATTTCTTTTTGCCCATAAACAAAGCATTTTGTATTACAATCCTTGCTGCAGCATCCGCAGCATGCGTAAACTTCCAATCCATACAAATATCACCAGCAGCATAAATTGATGAGTTAGAAGTTTGCAAATAATCATTAACTTTTATTCCTTTACGATCATCAAAATCAACTTCAACATTTTCAAGTCCCAAATTATCAACATTCGGTCTTCTTCCCGCTGCAACTAGAATTTCATCGAAAGATTCTTCCTTCGACTCTGAATTTTCTATTCGATAAGTTATTGCTTTCTTGCCCAAATTTTTTCTTACTCCTAAAATCTGGGCGCCAGTAATTAACTTTATACCTTCCTCGAAGAAGACCTTTTGAATTATTTCAGCAGCTTCAAAGTCTTCTTTGTCTAGAATATGCTGGTTTTTATGAATGAGTGTAACTTCAGAACCCAACCTAGAAAAAGCTTGTGCTAACTCGCACCCAATTGGCCCGGCACCAATTACCGCCAACTTTTGCGGTTTCTCGGTTAAGGAGAACACTGTTTCATTAGTCAAATAGCCTACTTCTTCTAAACCTTCAATAGATGGTTTCGCAGATCGAGCTCCAGTTGCAACAACGGCTTTATTAAAATGTAGAATTTCGCTATTAACTTCAACCGAATTGGACGATTGAAAAAAAGCACTCCCAAGAAATACATCAACTCCCAGGTCTTTAAATCGTTGAGCTGAATCAACATGGCTTATTTGAGCTCTAATTCTTCGAACTCTTTCCATAACAGAAGCAAAATCTATATCAATTTCACCGTCTACTTTGATACCGAATTCTTTTGCATTTTTAAGTTCATTAACTATTTTCGAAGAGCGAATTAAAGTTTTAGAGGGTATACAGCCATAATTCAAGCAGTCACCACCCATTAAATGCTTTTCTATTAAAGCAACTTTAGCTCCTAGCCCGGCAGCACCTGCAGCTGTTACCAAACCAGCAGTTCCAGCACCAATAACAACTAAATTATATTTACCTACTGGCTTAGGATTGATCCAATCAGAAGGATGCGTCCGCGTTTTTAATAAGCGATTATTTTCATCATCTGGAAGAATTTGACTGAATTCCAATCTATGCTAATCCTCTCGATTTTGTTTTGGAATGTTAGTAGTGCCGGGTAACTTACTTGATAAAGCCCTTTTGGCAATTTTAGTAACATAGATCGTCACAGTGACCGTTGCCAATAATCCAATTAAGTATAAAGTCCATTCAATTGGTGTTTTGCTTCTCTCATTCATTCCAGTTGCAATTGAAGCAATATCTCCTGCCAATGAACCCAAATAAACATACATGATTGTTCCGGGTATCATGCCAATCCAAGAACCAAAAAAATAGTCCCTTAAATTAACCTTTGTTAAACCCAATAAATAATTTGAAAGATTAAAAGGAAATAAAGGAGAAAGCCTAATTAAACTAACTATCTTCCAACCTTCTTCCGCAACAGCGTTATTAATAGCTTGAAAAGTAGAATTTTTTTCAAACTTTTCAGCAACTAAATTTCTTGTAAGATATCTTCCAACTAAAAAAGCAGCAGTGGCTCCAAGGGTTGCAGCAATTGAAACATAAATACTACCGAATGCAATTCCAAATAGTACACCAGCTCCTAAAGTCAAAAGTGTACCTGGCACGAATAAGACGGAGGCTAGTATATATATTCCAATAAAAATTATTGGTCCCCAATAACGCAGCTCTTCAATCCAGCGGAGAATGTTCAACAGTAGAGACTTAACATCAAAATATGCTATAGAAAAAATCACAAATCCTAAAGATGCAAAAAGAATCAAATATTTGAATAAATTCGAAGTTTTCAAATTTATTTATCCTCCTGAGAAAGTTAAATGATGAAGTTTATATATCAAAAGTTATTACTTACAAATTCAGACTAAAATCGAATTTTCAGGGAAAACTCCAGATAACTAATTATAAATTTTTCTTTTAATTACTAATAAAACAGTAATAATTTATATATTCAGAGTGAAATTAATAAAATAAAATGAAACACTTCAAAAAATATGCTGCAGCCGGTTTCAAAGTTTTAAAAAGAGAAATTGACGATTACCTTGAACCATTTTTTGAGGAATTTGGCATTGATAAAGAATGTAATTCCTGTGAGTCAATAGAGGATGAAATAGAGACAAAGAGGAAAAAAACTATTGATAAGGTAAACAATTTTTTTGACAGTTTAAAAGAAGAAGTTTCTCAAGATAAAACTGGTGAAAGCAAAAAGCATAATGATGAAACACTCAAAGATATTGCCTTAACCATAAAAGAATTGAAGCACCAAATTGAAAAAGTCCAATCTGACGTAAACGAAATTAAAGCCAAATAAAAATTATAGAATCGTTTTCAATGGTCAATCTTTTTAATGAACTATTATCCAAATGACGCAAAGAAATTATTCCCTTTGCTTGAGGATCCTGTTTTCCCTAAATGGCTGGATTTTCTTAATTTTCTAATTGATCTTTTTTTGATTGCATCTCATTCATTTAGAAATCGTCGTTTTTATCAAGGAGCAAAATTAGCCTTAATACTGTGGCTGTCAATTAAGCAAGAAGTTGATGCTGAAAATAAAGGGTTAAAAGAAAAAAAACTAAAAAGCGTTAGAAGTAAACATGCAAAATGGTTATTCAACCAATTGAACACTTTGGGGGCGGCTTTCATCAAAGTTGGTCAGTTTATTGCCACTAGAGAAGATATTGTCCCAAAAGAGTATGTTAGCGAACTTCAATCATTGCAAGATGCTGCCCTTCCAATGCCAATCGAAGAAGTAAAAGAAATTATTGAGAAAAATTTAAACGGCAAAATCTCAGACTTCTTCGATCAACTAGATGAAAAGGCAATAGCATCAGCGAGTATTGCACAAGTACACAGAGCCACCCTCAAAAATAAAGAAGAAGTTGTAATCAAGGTCCAACGCCCTGGACTTAAAGAAAAATTTCTTAATGATGTAGGTATTACCAGAGCATTTTCGGTCTTTTTTGAAAGATATAGCTCCTGGGGTAAGCACAGATATTGGCCCGAAATATGTGACCAATTTGGAAAGGTCTTATTCGAAGAAATAGATTTCAAACAAGAACTTCTCAATATTGAAAGGATGAGGATCAATTTAGAAAATGAACATCCAGAAATCATAATTCCTAAAGTTCATAAGAACCTTTCAACAACTGAAATCCTTGTAATGGATTATTGTCCAGGAGACAGGATAACCGATCTAGATGTAATTAGGAATTCACCACATTCAACAACTTGGATATCTGACAAATTAATTAAACTCTTTTTCGATCAGTTTTTTATTCATGGATTCTTTCATGCAGATCCTCACCCAGGCAATTTGGGTTTAAATAAGCAAGGGAAGATTGTTCTTTACGATTATGGAATGACTTATAAAATCGATGAAAAAATTCGAGATAACTTTAAAGCTCTAATACTCGCAGTTGTTGCTCAAGATACCGATAAACTAGTCCAATCGTTAAAAATGATGGACTTAATTCGTCCCAACGCAGATTTGGAACTATTAAAAAAATTAATCCGAGAGGTAACTTATAAATACTACAGCGGAAGCAGTTTCTCGGAACTTAATTTACAAAATATTAAAAACGACATTAACAAAATAATTGCTAACAGTCCAATGAGAATGCCACCATCTCTGGCTTATGTTTTTAGAACTTTAGGAATATTGGAAGGGCTTTGTAGAACACTCAATCCCAAATTTGATTTTATTGCCACTCTCAAACCTTTTACAAAAGAATGGTTCTTAGAATCTAAAGACGTAACCTTTATAGAAAAACTTATCAGTAAAGTTTCAGATCAGCTGAACTTTTCGTACTCTGACGAAGTAGTTGAAATTGCAAAGTTACCATTGAAAGCAAATTCTTTAATGAAAAAAGTAGAAAATGGTGAATTAAAAGTACCCATAAATCTTGAACTTTTAGAAAATCGAATAAACCGTATAGAGACAGTTACCTTGGGAATTGCTTACTTATTTTTAGGAATTATAGTTTCCATTGGAGGCATCATGATAGATAACTTTTTGAAACTAAAGATTGCTTTTTTTTCCAATTTCGTTTTTTATCTATTTCTCGGTCTCGGTGCAACTCTTATATCACTCGGCACTCTAAAAATTTTGAGTCTCAATCTAAGAAATAAAGATTAAAGACAAAATCAAATAGAATCAAAAGAGATCGCTCGAATGGAAGATAATTTTGTTTTGTTATGATCTATCTATATTGATTCTTTAATTGGAGCAATTAGCACAAGTATTTAAGTAATGATGAATTCACAAGCTCAAGATATTATCTCAGTTCCCTTTATTGATCTAAGGTTTGAAGAGGGCTTTGAAGAAAGAGTTCAAAAAAGATGGCAAGAATCACTACTGTCCAAATCCTTCATTGGTGGAATTGCGGCAAAAGAACTTGAAAATAAAATTCTAGACTTTACCAAAGCAAAACATTTCGTTCCCTGCGCCAATGGAACAGATGCAATTCAACTGGCACTTAGGTCAATTGGTATTGAGCCCAAAGATAACGTTTTAATACCAGACTTTACTTTTTGGGCAACTTACGAAGCTGTAGTTAATGTTGGGGCAAACCCAATAATGATTGATGTTAACTTCACAGATTTTCAGATGGATTTTGATTTATTCATCAAAGCGGTTGAAAAATACAAACCCAAAGCAGCGGTACTTGTTCACCTTTACGGCTGGTGTTCTGAAAGGTTGCAAGATTTTCGTGACTATTGCAATAAACATGAAATTTATTTAGTTGAAGACGCAGCCCAAGCTATTGGAACTTACTATGAGAACAAGTCTTTATTTGAGAAAGCTTTTATAGCAACTATATCTTTTTATCCAGCAAAAGTATTGGGAGCTGCCGGAGATGCAGGAGGAATTTTCACCAGTAACGAGGAAATTGCAAGATTGTGCAGACAGCTATCAAACCATGGAAGAAGCACTCACTACGGACATGAATACGTGGGTTGGAATTCTAGAATGGACGAACTTCAAGCTCATTTTTTATCCGAAAGCCTCGATCATCTTGAATCAAGGATCAATTCTAGAAGAAAATCTGAACAAAAATATGTAGAGTTTTGTGAAAAAAATAAGGACTCCTTAACAGTTAATATGTGTACTTCTCCGAGCAACATTACTAACAACGGCTACCTTCAAGTTAGCTTAGCAAAAACTTCTTTTTCAGAATTATCCAATAAGTTACTTAAACGTGGCATTAAAACGGGCAATGTTTACCCAAATCCAATTTCTTCACAAAAAGGAACGCTTGATAAGTCTCTGCTAATTACAAATAATAAAATAGCAGAGTACTTATCCAAGAAAATCATTAATCTTCCTTTGTTTCCTTATATGAAAGATGAAGAAATTAGCTATGTCTGTGAATGCTTAAAAGAAGCATAAATTTCAATCTTTCACTCAAAATCTTTGTGGTTGACTTTAACTCGATCATCAAAAACGAAGCAATCTCCTTCCCATAGACTTCGTTCGTAAGGAACATCTTCCAAATATTTCAGAATGCCACCTTTTAACTGATAAACCTTTTCAATTCCTTTGCTTAAAATAAAAGAGGAGTACTTTTCACAGCGTATTCCACCGGTACAGAACATTGCAACCTCTTTAGGCTTTTGATGTTGAATCAAATCTTCGGTAAACTCAATCATTTCACTAAATTTTTCAGTTTTCGGATCAATGGCACCTTTAAAAGTACCCAGTTTATATTCAAAGCTATTCCTAACGTCTATTAATAAAACATCAGGATCTTGAATTAATTGGTTCCAATTATGAGCTAGGACATACTCTCCAAACTGTTTATTTGGGTTAGGTTTAGCACTGGATCTAAGAGCTACTATCTCACTTTTCAATTTAACTTTGGTCTTTCTAAACGGTGAAAAATTAGTGAATGATTCTTTATAATCAATGTTCTCAAAACGTCTATCATTCCTCAAGAAAGATAGGAAATCATAAACGTTCTCTTTTTGACCAGAAATCGTTGAATTAATTCCTTCTTCGGCTAATAAAACTGTTCCTTTTATTTGGTTTTTGAGAAGCTTTTGCAGTAATTTTGTTTGCAAATCGACTATATTATCTAATGGAACAAACTTATAAAACGTTGCAACTAATATTGGTCTTAAATCTTGCATTATAGACATTCTAGCTTATTAACTTTACCTATTTACTATTAAGCTTTACTTTCAAATTTTATCAAAGATGGCGCGCCCTGGAGGACTCGAACCCCCGACATCAGGTTTTGGAGACCTGCGTTCTACCAACTGAACTAAGGACGCTTAATTAGAGATTAAACATATTATCAAAAAGCAGTATTCTTTTGATTAATAAAGCTAATTAATAAAGAATTAAGGTCTTTATTGCTCTAAATACATTCCATTGGTTAGTATCAATAATCAATCGTTAGTTGTTAAATTTTTATATGAGTAAATAGTAAAGTTGCGTGCAATTATGAAAAAAGTAATAAAAAACAGAAACTCAAAAAATAAAAAGTTTGCCCTTGCTTCACTTGTATTAGTTAGCTTAGCTCTAGAGAATATTGGTACTTTAGCATCTCAAGATGATTTAGAAAGTCAAGAAATACCACAAATACAAGCGAGTCCCTATTCAGAAGAATCTAATAATGAGGTAAATGAAGAAATATTAGTTGAGGAGAACAATTTCGACAGTTCAAATCAAATATTAAGTGGAGAGGTTGTGTCAATAAATGCGGGTGCCTATTCACCAGGTAGAGTTGACAGAGGTTTCACCTCCGCATCAGCAAGAGTTGGTGATAGAGGTTACCTAACTCTAGATCAAGAATTGAATGGTATTCCAAAAGGCTCAAAGGTTGAATTTGTTGTTAGCAGCGTAATTAAAGCTAAAAGACGTTTTGAGAAATCTGGAGAAATACAACTTAAAGCAGTGAAAATAGTTTATCCAGATGGCCAAACTATCCCTTTGAATGGAGAGGTTTACGTTGTTCGTGATACTAGCTCAACTATTTTGATTGGCGAAGCCAAGAAAAAGCGGATCGCAAAATCCGCAGGCAAAACAGCTGCCGGTGCTGCAACTGGTGCACTGGGAGGACTAATTGGATCTGCAATTGGGGGCGATGCTAGTGGAAGAGCCACTGCAATCGGAGCTGGAATTGGTGCAGGGCTAGGGCTCTTAGGTGCAGGTTTAAGCAAAGGAGAAGAAGTTGTTGTTAATTCAGGAGATAAACTCTTCCTTAAATTCAACAAATCTATGCAGCTAACACCCAAAAGGTAATAAGATAAACTCTCAATTCAATAAACAAAATAAATCACCATTGAACTATAAAATTCAGATGGTGATTTATTTTTATACTAAAACTTGTCTTACTCAAACAGAGACAAAAAAACTTTTCTCAATTTAGGGAGTTGATTCACTTAGCCACCGAGATGGATTTACACTTTGACCGTTTACATAAAGACCAAAATGCAAATGTGGTCCAGTTGCTATTCCGCTGTTGCCGACTTTACCAATTAATTGTCCAGCCGTAACTTCTTGATTCTCCTCAACATAAAACTCAGATAAATGAAGGTATGCCGAAACAACACCTTGGCCATGATCGATGAATAAGCAGTTTCCATGAACTGCAAAACCCTCTTTTTCTTTCCCCAACAAAATTACTTTTCCTTTCGCTGGAGATTTCACTGGAGAACCAGTCCATCCCGCATAATCTATTCCTTTATGAAAGTAATCCTTAGCCAAAACTCCATTATATTTTCTTCTTAAACCATATGAAGCGGATTGTCTTGCATTATTGGGTATTAACCATGATTTAGAATCATCCCATAACTTGTTAGGAGAAAAAGTATTAATTGCTTTTTTAACGGCTTTATCTTCTATTTCAGTTCTTTGAAGAGAGTTCTTCTTCTTACTCAATTTAATACTTTGAATTGTGAAATTACCTGCAAGAATATTAATTGAAAAAGTTTCAGAACCATTTGGGCAAAGCAATGTCATCTTTTTTTGCCCGATTTGACTGAGAGGTGTAGTTGGTATCCTGGTAATAAAGTGAAAACCATTTTGTTTTTGTGATTTAATATACTCTTCCCAATTGAGAATTTCTTTTGAGAATTTGTACTCATTATTTTCAAATTGAATCTTACATTCATTCAAAAAAGAAACATTCCCTTTCTCAAATGGATAATAAAGACCACTTAAGATAACAACTTCACCTTGTTTAACAGAGTTAGGTCTAATCCATATTGCCGAATGCACAGCATAAGAATGCGTTAGAAGAAGGATTAACAGTAATAGAATATTATTTTTCAATTTATAAAATCCAAAAATCAATTTGATATTAATTCATCAGTTTCTTCAGATTGTTGTTCCTCAGGCTCATCGGTTAGTCCACTAATTTCAACTTCTAATTTTTGATCGAATTGATTTTCAAAGGTTTTTTTCAAAATATTCAGTTGAATTAATTCTGGAGAAGAGTTAAGTCTTGGAGTAACCTGCAGAATAACAGTATCAGGAGATTTAGGCTTGGCTATTAATTTAACGTCTTGAACAGCGGATCTTCCAGTAACGTCCAAAGCTTTCACAATTTGAACAATTGAAGCTAGTTTTCTAACAACGGACCGATGTTCCGGAGGCAAAAGATCAAGGTATTTTGATTGTCCGAACAAGTTTGTAGTACATGAAATAGCAACTGTACAAGTTATCAATTTGCAATCAAACAAATTAATTCCTTCAACATCTTTGATTACTTTTAAAGCTAGTTCTGGTTCCATTTGAGATAGAGAACCACTAAAGAAAGCACTCAACCAAAGAATTTTTTTAGTTCTTGCATCCCACAGATGAAGCCATCCTTGAGTGGAGTCAAATATTTTATCTATTAATATTCCAAGCTGTGTAGCTCTACTAAAATCCTTTGGGTTTAAATGAATTAATTTTTCGTGAGCACTTCTTCTCCAATCATATTTGTGGTTTGAATTTTCTTCTTCAAATGTGCCATTTTGAATTTGCTTATCCAAAATATAGCCTTTAATTCTGCTATCAGAATCCAGAGAGCAAGTGCTAGTTCCAAGACCCTCAAGCAAAAATCCAACTAAAATAATATGAGCAGAAACATAATCCAAAGCATCTGAGCTAACCCAATCAGCCTTACTGTTTAAATATTGAGATTCTGAATCAATTACTTTATAACTCAGTTGTTGTATCCAGTCAGCATTTACTCTTTGTGTTTTTAAGTCTTTAGATAAAGCTTGTGAAATAAGACTTGCAGTATTCTCATCAAACGTAATTAAATGAGGCTTACCATAAAATTTAACTTGTTCAATGTACCTATAAAGATTAGCTTTTACAAAAAGTGTTAAAGACTCTTGATCGTGTTTCTTCCGAAGAGAGGCTATTAACTCCGCTATCTGCTGAGTACCAAAGTTAATTTGAATAATTTGGTCAAGCTTGTGAATATCACCAAAAACTAAATCAATATGCTCCTTACAAACATTAACGTGACAAATCTTTGCTGTTGGCCTGAAATTTGGAAGATTGCTTTTGATTCCAAGAAAAGATTGTCTTGAACTTTCTTTTGACGAAAATTTTTCTACTTCAATCCCAAGCTGCGCTTGAAGACTATCCAAAATGAACTTAGTTCCTTCTATAGAGTCAATAAGAGGATGAGTAATGAATTCAACTTTAATTTGCTCTTTGGAAGATAGGTTCTGATTGTCTTTCTCAATTTCTTTGATCCATTTCCTCATAGTATCGACAATATTACATTGCTCTCTTTTAGAGAAAGGTTTACTTGGCTGAGAATACATAGAGTTTGAAGAATACAACTCTAAGAAACTCTCTTCTTGCAACTCAAGGGGAGTTTCCGATTCTGGGTTGAAATTCACTAAGGCCTTACGTAAATAATTGGGAGCAAAATATATTACGAGAGACTTTTCTTCAACCATATAAGTTCTTGTATAAGTAAATTAAAGGATTATGGTAGCAATTAAAATAGGTAAAAACTTCGCTTTAATTTGAGTAAAAAACTTCATTTGGAATGGATTGATCTAGCGAACTCCTATTTTCATTCCCGTCATAAATATTGACTAATAAATTACCATCTTCGGTTCTATTTGGAATATAGAAATTGATGAAATGTTTTGTTAATTGTTTGCGGTCTTGTTAATAAACTTGAAATTGCTAAATTCATAATTTTTAATAGCTTTTATGCCGATGGAAAGTTACGACAGAATAGCACGGAGAAAATGAATAATTTCCCACATCAAATTATTCATTTTCTCAAAATTAAATTACAAATCTATTCAGCTTAATAATTATGCTGAGGATCCTGCTCACGTTTATAGTTAATCTGTTCAAGTTCAATTCCTTGGCCTTGTCTATCAATTTTTTGTCTTTCGGTTTTTTCTGTAGAGTTAAACTCTTTCAACTTTTCTAAACCTTCAACCGGAATAGTATCAACACCACCATTTTGAGAATTGACAGGATAACTTGTAGAAATATTAATTGGCAATAACGGAGGAATTCCCATTATCTTAGACAAGTAAGTGTAACTAATTATGTTTTGCCTCATTTACACATAGGGAATTGCCTTTGCAATGATTTAAGTTTCAGGTTTAACTCCAATATCGTACAGACAATCATTTCGACGTATAGACTATAATAAGATTCGAAATGTATTAGTTCAACGGGTTCTAATGAATATAGATATCAATCAAATAGGCAATTGCTACAAAATAAACTTTCTAAGAAAACAACATCAGATAAATTCAACAAAAAGGAAGTCCGTTTTTCATTCTCATTCCGCAAAACATGTTTCTTTTCAAAGAAAGGGAATCAAAAAAGAAGTTATTGAAAGACTAAAAGTGGATTCTGAAATTTCTAGTCGGAAAGAAGAAACAAGCCCACTCACAGACAATTTCTTCAATACAAAGCTTACTCTCATCCTCAATGAATTGGAAAAGACTCATTATGAATATGTGGCAGTTGGTTCTTATCCAGGCAAATATTTCATAATAATGAACGGACAAAATTCATGTTCAGTAATTACTATCCATAAAAAACAAACACAAAGAGGTCACAATATTGAAGTTTATCCAATAACTGAAGAAGAAAATGACCAAGGTGACACAAGAATAAAATTAAGTTTTAAATATTATGGAGAAGATAATCCAGAAGAAAAACACTTTTTCTTTATTCCCTCATCACCAAAAGAAAAAAGAACTTTAGTAAATAGCTACCAGAAACTCATTGAGGGTAATGATGGGGTTCCAATAATAAATGAATGGGTATACCCTGAATCGATACTATCAGTAAGAGAAGAGGTTTTTCAATGGTCTGGAGCAGTAGGTAAAAAGGAAAGCAGCTAAACAAGCTACCTCCCTTATTTTATAAATTGATTTCTAAAACTGGATTCAAAAATTACCACATTCCTCTTACGGGAGCTTGAGATGTATACTCAACCGGCTCACTGTAATATTCAGGCTCGTACTGTGGAGCTGCTTGATAAGCAGTCTGCTGCTGGTATCTTACTTGTCTCTTAGCTTGATCTGGGAGAACTAATAAATAGACCTCAGTCTTTGGAGCGGAAGCAACTGCAGGTGCAGCTTGAAAGTTACCACCTGGCGGATAAGCAAAAATTTGCTGTATTGGTGTGGCACTACTAGGGAAAACAGCTGGAGTTGCGGTAGCAGTATGATGGGTTTCTACAGTACCTTTAACACAGGATGAACATACAGGAGCTGGTGTACATCCCACTGGCGCAGGTGCGCATCCAACTGGTTCCATCTGCGCATGCTGAGTTTGGGCACAACCACCACCAATCTTACAAAGATTGATTCCTCTAATAGCAGAAGCATAAATAATATCGTTTGCGGTTTTATCAAAATAAAAGCCTAAACGAAGTCCAAATTCTCTTGAACCGGCACAGGGAACGTTAACTTTTTCATTATAAAAACCACTGTTCAAACCAAATCTAATGGCTTGTGCATCTTGAGTAGTTCCAATGAATGTCAATATTGCAAGGCAAAAAACTAATCTTTTGAATAGAGTTAACACTTTTGTTTTCCTCTTTGGATAAATATTTACAAGCGATCTATTCCACTAGCATGCTTGGGGATTCTCTCTTAATCTATTGTTTCAGGGATTGCTCAATCCCGAAGAAAGGAGCTAAAACCCCAGATCCACTGAGAAATAAGGATTAGCACTGAGATAAAAATGTAGAAAACCCTCAAGATTATCGGTGGATTCTCTTAGGGAAATCAGAAGATAGCTTTATATTGAGCTCAATACCTTTCTACAGAATCATCAACCTCTAAAGACCAACGATCGATACCACCCATCAAGTTATAGATATCGTCATAACCTTCTTCAATTAAGTAATTTGCCGCTTTTAAACTTCTTTTTCCATGATGACAATACAGAATTATTCTGCTCTTTTTATCTAATTTAGCGGATTTAATAGATTCAATAAAATCACTCAAAGGACACAAAATAGAATTATTAATTTTGCAAAAACTATATTCATCTTTCTCTCTGACGTCGACTAAGAAAAACTTTTGATTACTATCTATTAAAGATTTCAGCTCAAGTGGCTCAATATTTTTAACTTCAGTAGTATTATCTAAATTCATAAATTTATTAAACATTAACCGGTTCTTGTTTCACAGTCTGTATGCTCACTTGAGCTGCAACATTTTTACTTATTTCTAGAAAAGCCTTAGAAACTACATTTTCTGGTTCTGAAATCGTAACTGGAATTCCCTTATCTCCGCCCTCTCTAAGTTCAATTTGCAAAGGCACTTGACCTAAACATTCTATTCCAAGCTCTTCAGCAGCTTTCTTTGCACCACCAGAACCAAAAATATCGTACTCTTTACCGGTATCCGGAGCAATAAAATAACTCATATTTTCAATTATCCCGAGGATAGACACTTTCATTTGCTTAAACATTGAAAGACCTTTTTTACTATCCAACAAAGCAACATCTTGAGGTGTAGATACTACTAAAGCCCCTGAAATTGGAACTGCTTGGCAAAGAGATAGCTGCGCATCACTTGTGCCAGGAGGTAAGTCGACAACCAAGTAATCGAGTTCACCCCACATCACATCTCTGAGGAACTGATTAATTGCACTGTGCAACATAGGGCCTCTCCAAACTACCGGCTCACTGTCTTTCAATAAAAGACCCATGGATATAGCTTTCACACCGTGTGCTTCAAGTGGAATGAGTTTTTTTCCATCTTCTGATAATGAAGGTTGCTGAGATAAGCCCAGCATAAGGGGGATATTAGGACCAGTTATATCAGCATCAAGTATTCCAACCTTCGCTCCTTGTTTACTCAGAGAGATTGCTAAGTTAACGGATACAGTGCTCTTTCCAACACCACCTTTTCCAGAACTTACAGCAATAATATTTTTAACTCCATCAACTGGTTGCTTACCAGACATACCTCTAAAACCTCGGACTTCAGCCGTAGTTACAATTTCAACATTTTCAGCACCAATTTTATAAAGAGCTTGTCTGCAATCTTCCTCTATTTTGCTTTTCAAGGGGCAAGCTGGAGTGGTCAAAACAAGATTAAACTTAACCGTTTTTTTATTTAAAACTTCAATATTCCTCGCCATGTTCAGCGTTATAAGATCTTTTTGTAAATCAGGATCGTTTACAGTGCTCAGTGCTTCTTGTGCCTTTTCTATAGTTAGTTCTGACATGTTTTGAGTATTTGTAGATTCATAAATTATGTACTAGAAACTATAACAAAACTTGATTTTAGAGGTTGATTAAACATTTTCAGCTTTCAACTTCAGTTAAGTTCTTTGTTCAATTCATCTAAAAAACAAGTAAATGATCAACAATATTTCACTCTGAATTAATCCACTCAAAACTTAATACTCAATTAATCATCTGCAAAACAGCTCCTTGAGGATCAGAGTCAAGTATTTGGAAGTCTCTATTCTTACGTTTTTCGAGAAAACCTTGCATTTGTCTCAATGTCAAGCTAGGAAATATAATTGGTTCTCCTTTAACCCAATATTGCATTGGAAGAAAAGTACCCAACCCATCAACAATAATGTATCCTCGCTCATTTAAATAAGGCTTACTATTATCCAATACAGAATTAAAATCCGACTCATCGTTTGCGTAGGTTATTAAACTTGATAAATACAAAATAACTGATGCTTTTTTAGCACCAGCTAAAATTTGCTCCCTTATCTCTGGTGATTCATAAGAACCTCTAACAAAATTTTTTGGGTACTTACTATTGAACCCAGACGTTTCAATTTGTGAACTGGGATCTATTCCTATAACATTAAATCCCATTTCGAGAAGATCATAACAAATTCCTCCATCACCACAGCCAATATCGAGAATTAAATTTTCTTTTTTTATATACCTTGAAAGCAGTTGAGGGAGAAAAGCATTCATTCTAGTCTCCTTTTTTACACCAAAAAGCTTTGAAAAAATGTTACTTTGTCGTGCAGAATCTTCTTCTATTCTACTTTTCGACACAGTGAATGCCTTGTAGTCATTTGGAGGAAAAAAATATTTATTTTTATAGCGATTTTGGAACTCTTCTAATTCATTCCCAAGAGGTAAATCAATCCCAATAAAAGATGTAAATTCTCTCAAATAATTCGTTAACATTGCTCTGTTTTCGTTATTAACCAAATCATGCTTCAACATCAAGTAAAGAGACAACTGCCTGTCTAAGTGTAAAAAGGACTTAGCATCATACTCATTTCCAGTTTTCATCTTATTCTCATAATTAGTAAGACTCGCAAATTCAGCCCAAAAAATTGCAATATTCCACCAATCATCTTTAGTTCGTTCACCGTTTTTCTTAGCCAAGGACTGCGCAACCTCATAAATAAATTTACTTTTTTTGCTAATCCCCCAAAACTTTAAATTACTTAAGTTGCAGTTTAGTGAATTAGCATTCTTCTGCAATTTACCTAATTGCTTTGTAGTCGGTTTACTATTTAAATTTTTCGGTTTCAAATTTCTTTCATGAACTTGAGTTCCTCCCTTTAAATAGGATTTAATTCCTAAAATCAAGTTACTAGCAATCAATGGACTAACATTATTCATAGAAAAAAAGTGGGAAACAATTTATCAAAGAAATAAACGCATAATTGAGATACAGAATTATTCTTGCTGACAATGCATACCTTTGGTTGTTAAATCCTAGTAAACTATTGGTGCCAGAAAAAAAGATCTGGGCGCAATCGATTCAAAAAACCATAAGACACATCTCTACTATTCCTGGAAATTCACCATTCCAGAAACTCTAGCGGCTTTTTGCCTAGCGAACTCTATACTTGAAGCCTGAGCCAGAGCAACTCCCATCCTCCTATGTGGTCTGCATTCTGGTTTACCAAATATTCTTAAATCGGTTAATCCATCTGATAAAGCATTGTCCAAGATTTCAAAGCAAAAAGATTTTGAATCTTCTGATGCTAAAACCACAGCACTTGCAGATGGGCCAAATTGTTTAATTAGAGGAATCGGTAATCCTAAAATTGCACGAAGATGAAGATCAAACTCAGATAAATTTTGAGAAATTAAGGTCACCATTCCCGTATCATGAGGTCTCGGAGATAATTCTGAAAAAACCACTTCATCTTTGGTTATAAAAAACTCAACACCAAAAACTCCTGCTCCTCCGAGTCTATCAGTAACTTTTTTAGCAATTGCCTCTGCATTTTTTATAAGAGTATCTTGTCTAAAATCACTTTCCTCAAAAGCTGGTTGCCAAGACTCTTGATAATCCCCTCTTTCTTGCCTATGTCCAATTGGTTCACAAAAAAGAGTTTCTCCATTCCATTGTTTTACTGTCAACAAAGTAATTTCTATCTCAAAATCAATAAATTCTTCAATAATAACTTTTGTTGAATTACCTCTTGCTCCCTTAACTGCGTTATTCCAAGCAAGCTCCAAATCTTCCAAAGAATGCGCTGTAGACTGCCCTTTTCCAGAAGAAGACATTACAGGTTTTACAACATTTGGGAAACCAATATCCAGAGCTACTTTTTTCAATTCTTCAGCTGACTCAGCATAAGCATATCTTGCGGTTCTAATTCCCAGCTCCTTGGAAGCAAGCTCTCGAATGCAATCTCTATTCATTGTGTAATTAGTTGCACTCGCAGTAGGAATCACCTTAAAGCCTTCCTTTTCTAGCTCCATTAGTTTTTCTGTATTTATGGCTTCAACTTCCGGGACAATAAAATCCGGATTATGCTTACGAATAATTTTTTCCAAAGCTACCTCATCGAGCATTGATATCACTTCATACTCATCGGATACTTGCATTGCTGGAGCGTTAGGGTACTTATCAACTGCTATCACATAATTGCCCAAACGCTTAGCTGCTATTACAAACTCTTTGCCCAACTCGCCAGAACCGAGAAGAAGAAACTTTTTAGGTAATTGCATCTCTCAATCTCTATAAAACATTATTGTCCAGGGTTAATATTAAACTCAATACTAAACCAACCCTAGCGCTAAAAAAACCCAAAAAGCCGATGTTATTTCACTATCCCCCCACCAGGTCTCAAAACAACCATGGATTAAAATCGCAACAAAAGCCACAATAAATGCGGAACGATTTTTTCTCTTTAATAAACGAATAATTGCACCAACAAAGAAATTAATTAAAGGTAAAAAGCCAACTAATCCATAGGAAACCAACTGATTGATATAAATATTGTGCGCATGTCCAAGGATGTCCCCAAAGCAGTTATAAATCACAGGCTTTCCGCTTCCGACAAATGGTTCTTTCCAAAAACTAATCAGATTCTGCTTCCAAACCTCTAATCTACATCCCAAACCGACTTTATCTTTATAAATATGAAAAAG
Source organism: Candidatus Caenarcanales bacterium (assembly GCA_030065015.1). GTDB lineage: Bacteria > Cyanobacteriota > Vampirovibrionia > Caenarcaniphilales > Caenarcanaceae > JASJDU01. Next base: position 18,160 of record JASJDU010000003.1, read on the forward strand.
GCTAGAAACTTTAGTCCTTAATTTATCAGAGCTATAGTAAGCCATTAATAAACTGAAACTAGAAAGGACAAAAGTATTCAGAATAGACTTGAAACCCAAAGTCTTAAAGTTTAAAAAGAGCCAAAGCACAAACCCGACGAAAGTAGCTAATAAAATAGATCTTTGTCCAATCACAAGATTTGAGAATGCTTGAAGGGCTGTAAGTAACAAATAAAAAGTAGTAAGAATCTTTACCTTGGCTCTTTTAAGTAGCATCGTGAAATTCAAGCTAATAGCTGTCGTCAAAAGTAATAAACCTGATGTCGTCATTGGTTGGTAAAGAAACCCAGAAGGCCCTCTATCAGACCTAACGAAAAGCCCTTGTGATTGAAAAACAACTAAAACACCAACAATACTGCCAATGATTATCAGAGACTGAGTTAAGATTCTCAGTCTTTTTCTTTTAATACTTGCTAAAAGACTTGTTATCCAAAACCAAGGCACAAACATTTGAAAAGTATCTTTGGTATTAGAAAGAATATTTTCAAAACCACCATGAATGAAGCTTATTGAGAACTGAATAACAGCCCAAATTAAAACTGACCAGTTGAGAATATTCAGTTTTGGATTCCAAAATTTACAAGTACTTAACCAAAAAGCAATTCCTAAAACAAAAAAAACTGCAGAAACGGTAATAGAAACAAAAAGACTTACCGAAAAAGCTATTAGACAATAAAAAGACAATAGTCTTGCAGTTTCTTTTATTTCATTAAATTTTGGCAAAAATTATTTCCTATAAAAATCTAGATGATTTAATTACTTTATTCTTCCAACATGACTCTTCATCGGGGATAACCTTTATTAACTCAAACAAAAAAGTCCTCAAATTACTCAAATTAGATTCAAAGACTTTAATTACTTGTTCGTGAGTTACTGGATCAACATCGCCTTCTAACCCACAATCATAATCTGTTGCCAAGGCTATTCCTAAGGTCTCCAACTCAAGTTCTTTTGCTAAATGAACTTCCGGATATTGGGTCATATTAATAATTTCCCACCCCATTTTAGTGAACCAAATAGATTCTGCTTTAGTACTAAAGCGTGGACCATTGATTACAACTACTGTACCTTCGTCATAAACTGGTATTTGAAGTTCTTTGGCAGTCTTAATGGCCAACTGTCTCAATCTATCTGAATATGGTTCAGCAGCACTAACATGGGTTGCAATGGGCCCTTCATAAAAAGTATCCTCACGACCTTTTGTCCGATCAATGTATTGATCTAGAATCACAAAGCTTCCCGGTTCTATTTCTTTCTGCAAACTACCTGCCGCACAGGGGGATATAATTTGCTGAACCCCGAGTTGCTTCATTCCCCATACATTTGCTCGATAATTTATTTTCTGTGGAGGAATAGAGTGATTTCTACCATGTCTAGGTAAAAAAGCTACATTCTTGTCGCCAATTTTTCCAACAAAGTATCTATCACTTGGGCTTCCAAAAGGAGTCTCAACGGTTATTTCCTCAACATCATCGAGGAATTTATAGAACCCAGATCCACCAAAAACTCCGATTTGAGCTTTATTTAAGCTTTCAAAACTCGTCATTTTTTCTTTTGCTCCTTATTTTCTGAAGTCTTTTTATTTGATTTCTCTTTATTTGCGCTTTCACCTACAGATGGAATTTCAATCGCTTCTCCCTCTTTAACTTTATTTCCACTCAAACAAAGCCAAGAGTCAGTTATGAACTTACCATTCGGGCCAATACCTGTATAACAGAGCTCACCAGAAGCCTGACTAAAACGAATAAAAACCGGACCTTCTTGTTTCAGAACGTACTTTACATTTTTATCGGAACCTTTTATCAAAAAAGCGGAAAAAATTAGGCAAAAACCTAGAATGGCGGCAACAATCACTCCTGAATAATTTTCTGAATTCATAACTTTCTTTATTAACATTTAGAATTCAAAATAATTTAGCATAATGAGGATTTTTCGTTGATTACTCAATAATCTGTATTTGCAAATATTCTCTTACTTTTAAGACATATCCTAATATCGACAATATAAACATCTAAAACGATAGGATTATCAATTGAAACCAGAATTAATGACTTTTAGAACTTAACACTCAAAAATGCTTTGCCCAGTTTGCAGTAAACCATTAATTGTTGTCGAAAGACACAAAATTGAACTGGATTATTGTCCACACAAGCACGGTATTTGGTTTGATACCGATGAACTAGAATTACTTCCATTAGCGTTACAAAAAGATTTTAAAGTACCAACTGATTTATACAATAAACCATCCATTCACTCATCAGAATTGAAAAGAGACTGTCCAAGGTGTAAAACGAAAATGGATAAGATCTACATAAATGATTCTACAGACAGCTCTAATCAAACGATTATCGATCGTTGCCCAAATAAACATGGATTCTGGTTTGACAGAGGAGAACTTAGCACCTTAGTAAATAATATAAATAGAGAGAGTCCTGGCGAATCAAAAGAAATATTAAAATTTTTAGGTGAGGTTTTCCATCTCTGAACTTTTTTCAGATGTGAGTTCAACAAAATAAAATCCTAGATTCTGCTAAAGAGAATAGTCTGTTTAGGGTATATTGAAAGATATCTTTCAAAGTCATTCAGCGAACAAATGGAAATATTAATTGTACTGGGCATTTTTTTTCTTATACTTTTTGCCATTGCTGCTTTTTTTATAGGAGACTATAACAATTTAGTCTCGCTGAGAAATAAAGTTGAAAACGCTTGGTCTCAAATTGATGTACAACTTAAACGTCGCCATGACTTAATTCCTAACCTTATTGAAACCGTCAAGGGTTATATGAATCATGAAAGAGAAACACTAGAAGCTGTTATAAAAGCTCGTCAACAAGCAGTTAATATTTCAGGAGATTTTGCCAATAAAGCACAAATAGAAAATATGCTCTCGCAAACATTAAAGTCTTTGTTTGCTGTTTCTGAAAGATATCCCGATTTAAAAGCCAATCAAAACTTTTTATCTCTAAAAGAAGAGTTAGTATCAACTGAAAACAAAATAAGCTTTGCAAGACAATTCTTTAACGATACTGTTTTAAAACTGAATAATAAAGTTGAAATGTTTCCGAGTAATCTAATTGCAAAAATGTTCAGCTTTGATAAAAAAGAATTTTTCGAAATTGATGAACCGAAAGAACGGGAAGTACCTAAAGTACAATTTTAAAGTTCAACATCTCTCAAAGTTCCAAGAGCTCACAGCTTAATTTATATGCTAGTAGATAATTATGTTTAAAACCTAAGTTACTGATAATTAATGTGGGAACAAATAGAAAAAAATAAGTTTAAAACCACTCTTTTAATCCTCTCAATGGGGGTTCTCTTTGTTGCTTTGGGTTTTACATTAGGTTCATTATTTTCAGATTTCACTTCGGAATTAGGTTATTACAAAGAAGACAGCTCTTTCAATCAATATGAACTATCTACTCCAATGAAAGAATCAGAAATAAATCTCTATGGAGGTTTATTAGGAGTATTGATTGCACTGATAGGATGGGGTTTATTAACAATAACAACATACTTTGCTGGAGATAAAATTGTCTTATGGTCAGCTAAAGCAAGACACATTAATCATCAAAATCATCCTATTCTTTTTAATGTCGTTGAAGAAATGTGTATAGCTTCAGGACTGGAACGCATCCCCAACATTCATATAATTGACGAACCTGCACCGAATGCTTTTGCCATTGGTAAAGATCAACAAAACGCGTCCATTGCAATAACTAAAGGCTTATTAACAAAACTCAATCGATATGAATTACAAGGGGTGATTGCTCACGAAATTGCTCATATTCAAAATCGAGATACTTTGCTAATGACAACGCTAGGCACAATGCTAGGGGTTATTGTTTTTCTGGGCGAGATTTCATGGAAAAGCGCCTACATAAGTCGCTACAGAAAAACTTCAAGCTCAAGAGACAACAACCTGATCATTCTTATAGCTTTATTATTGGGAATTTTGGCTCCAATATTCGCACAGATAATTTACTATGCAACTTCACGAACTAGAGAATATCTAGCTGATGCATGCGCAGTTCAATACACACGCTATCCTGAGGGTTTAGCTAATGCCTTAGAAAAAATTACAGGTTCTACAGAAAAACTTTCATCCGCAAATAAAGTTACTGCTGCAATGTTCATTGTCAACCCATTAAAACTAACCTCTCAAGGCTTAGCGGATTTGAGTTCAACTCACCCACCTACAAGTAAACGAATACAAATTCTTCGTTCCTTGACTAACGATGTGAGTTTCAAGAGTTACAATCAAGCACTCAATAAAACAATGAATAATTCTTCAAATAAAACTATGGGTGTTATACCAGTTAGTGCACTTCAAGAGGAAGAAATTCTAATCGATGAACATATAGACCTTGAAGATGATAATGAGTTAAATAGAACTAGAGAAATTTCAAATATGTTTTGGGGTTTAAATAACTTTATTTTTATTCCTTGTAACTGCGGAACCAATCTAAAAATACCAGAGGAATATAGGGGCTTAGAAATTGAATGTCCTCACTGCGAAGCTAAGCACATGGTAAGTTTGTAAAAAGAGACTGATCTGGAAAAAATAGAACTACTCTCTCTTCAAATACATCTAAGTACTGACTAAATCAGTAAGCAAGTTCTTCAGAGTAAAACTAAATAGCAGAATTAATTGCAGTTTACACTTACACAGGTTAGAATGACCCATCACATTCATATATTAGGATTTAAGAACTTAAATCGATGGATTTTTCATCTATTCCTCTTCCGATAAAAACAGAAGAAATCAAAGGTTTAATTCCGCACAGATATCCTTTTCTTCTAGTTGATAGAGTTACTGAGATTTCAGAAGCACATATTAAAGGCTACAAAAACGTATCAGTTAATGAACAGTTTTTTCAAGGACATTTCCCGGATATTGCAGTTATGCCAGGGGTGTTGATTATTGAGGCCTTAGCTCAAATAAGTTGTATACATGAAATGTCTATTATTCAAGATTCCAACAAAATTGGGATGTTTGCTGGAATTGATAAAGCTAGGTTTAAAGCTCCAGTATTACCTGGAGATCAATTAATTCTTGAATCTAAAGTTATTTGGTCCAAAAGGGGTGTTGGAAAGTGTTCTGCTGAAGCAAAAGTAGATGAAACTCTTGTATGTTCATGTGAATTAGCCTTTGCTTTAGTGGACAAAGATAAGTTAAAGTAAATCTTGCTTATATGAACATTCATCAAACAGCTATTATTTCTCCCGAAGCAGAAATAGATACCGGTGTTACAATCGGGCCTTATTGCATAATTGAAGAAAATGCGGTTGTTAGTAAAGGGGTTTCTATAGGATCCCATTCAGTAATTGGACAAAATACAATAATTGGTGAAAACTGCAGAATATTCCCACATGTAAGTATTGGACTGGCACCTCAAGATTTGTCATATAGTGGTGAAAAAACCAAAGCTATTATTGGTAAAGAAGTAACTTTAAGGGAATTTTGCACAATTCACAGAGGATCATCTAAAGGAAATGGACAAACCATAATTGGAGATGGTTGCTATTTCATGAATTATGTTCACGTTGGGCATGATTGTACAGTGGGAAATGAAGTGATAATAGCCAATGGGACTAATCTTGGTGGGCACGTAGTTATTCATGATAAAGCCAATATTAGTAGCTTATTTTTGGCTCATCAATTTATTGAGATTGGAGAACTGTCTATAATCTCCGGTCATACTGGCGCAAGAAAATCAATTCCTCCTTTCGTTATGGCAGAAGGAAGACCAGCCAGAATAATGAAAATAAACACCATTGGTTTAGAAAGAGCTGGGTTTTCAAAAGAATGCATTAAAGCTATTAGTGAAGCTTACAAACTACTACGAAAAATACCAACTAACGAAGCCAATGAGGAAATAAAGGAGATGAGTAAAGAATTTCCACAATTGCTGAAAATATTGGAGTTTTATCAAAATTCTAAGAAAGGTGTAATTGCATTTTATTCAGCTGAGAGAGGCACCCAAATAGACAAGTAGCCGAAAATAAGTCATTTTGATGCAAACCAAGGTGCTAGGACATTAAAATTGAGGTATATTAGGAAATGATCAAACTAATACTTAATTGCCGAAGTGGTGGAATTGGTAGACACGCTACATTCAGGATGTAGTGAGCAAAAGCTCTTGTGGGTTCAAATCCCATCTTCGGTAGTCTGTGCTCAATTTTAGAAAGGAATAAATTAAACACAAAATATATGTCCCTGAACAATCCTAATAAACAAGGTCCTTCAACTCCTAACAATCAACAAAACCAACAAAAAGGACCGGTTGGTGGTAGACCATCTCCGGCTGGCAGAGGAGGAGGTAGATACCAGCAAAGAACTAATAACCCAAATCAACCGCTAATGAATGAAGCTATCAAAGCTCCGCAAGTTAGACTGATTGGTTCAGACGGTCAACAACATGGAATTATTTCCACTAGAGATGCTATTCAACAAGCTAGAAATGAAGACTTAGATTTAGTAGTCATTGGTATGCAAAATCCACCCGTAGCAAAAATTATGGACTACGGAAAATATAAGTTTGAAAAAGAAAAAGAAGAAAAAGAAAAAAAGAAAAAAAGTAAGGCTCAATCTGTATTCAAAGAAGTCAAAATGAGCGCAAGGATTGATGAACATGACAAATTGGTAAAACAAAAATGGATTCAAAGATGGCTTGAAGAAGGCAATAAAGTAAGAGTTGTAGTCCAAATGAGAGGTCGCGAAATGCAGCACCCAGAAATCCCTAGAAATATTCTTAAAGGTTTTCTTGAGAACTTAGCGGAGATAGGCAAACCCGATCAGGCCCCAGCAATAAAGCAAGAAGGTAGAATGTTTAGTCTCCATTTAGCTCCAGTTGCAATATCTAAGAAATAAATAGATTACTAATTATTAAAGAATAAAATAGTTAAACTAATTACTCTTCAATAGATTCAAAATTCATAAGGAGAGTGAAAGTTAGGAATCAATCTTAGGTCTCTCCAAATTACAGAGAAAGCCTTTCCTATAACCCTGTTCTTTTTAACAAAACCCCAGCAGTGGCTGTCATTGCTGTTATTTCTATTATCACCTAAACAAAAATAGCTGTCTTCAGGCACAACAATTGCTTTATTACTTCCTTGCATCTTAGTTGATATTGGGGTGCCACAATTTATAGAGGAATTAAATAAATCACTCTCATTATTAATGGTGTAGAGAGGCTTTTCCATTATGTAGCCCTCATTCAATTTATTTCCATTAATATAAACTCCATCACCAGCTCTAACTTCAATTGTATCCCCTGGCAAGCCAACAACTCGCTTTATATAAGCATCTTCAGCTTTAGGTAAAAATGGAAATAGTGTTAGAGGTCCAATTTTAATATCACTCGATAAGCCAGTTAACCTAACAAAAGTATTAGGTATATCTTTTTTTAAATCAATCCCTCTATTTGCAGCGGGAGGTGGATAGAAAACAATAATATTTCCTCTTTGAATATCTTCTGCAAAACCAATTTTATGAAGGTTCTGAGAAACCTTTTCGATTATCAGCTGATCTTGTATTTGTAAATTAGGAAGCATTGATTCACTCGGAATATACCTTCTTTCAAAAATACCCTGCCTGATTACGATTAATAGAAGTATTAAAGTAAAAGTAAATTCAACAAATTCAATCGAATATCTTAATGGGGGGGTTAAAGCTAGTTTATAGTTGTTCCATTTTGCAAAAAAAGAAATGTTCTCTTTGTTTTCATCGCCTTCACCGTGTTTGTTTAATTTTTCTTTATCAGTTTTTGTCTGCATATTAAGTGGATATCAACTTTAATTTTGCTCATCAATCCTTTGATTGTACGAAATATTTAGTCGATTAACCATCTCTGAAAGTTATCCCAGAAAATTCTTTTAGTAGTTTCTCCTTAAAACTTTGAATTTGATTATTAATCTCATTACCAATAAGTTCAGACTCACTTTGAAAAACTAAACGATAGGAAAGTGAAGTTGCATCCTGATCTATTGGCTTGTACTGGCTAATGACCTTTATATTTTTCAAACTTGAGATTTTAGCTTGTTTAATTTTTTGCTCAAAAAGAGAATGATTGAAATTCGCATGATTGCTCAAATCAATAGTTATATCTCGCAAGAGAATAGGATTATCATTCAATTCAGTGGTTTTAACTTTTAACTCTCTGTCTATTGATTCAAGCACCAACTCTACAACATAAGTAGCATCAAAGATTTCAAGCTCTTTACAAATTTGAGGATGCAGCTTACCTAAATAGCCGATATCTTTTCCATTGAATTGAATGATAGAAGATATCTTTGGGTGTAAAAATTTATCTAATTTTGAATTAGATAGAGCATTGTTGAATTCACTATCTTTCTGAATAGCCTTAAATAGCAAACGACCCTTTTGCAAACACAGATTTTCAACTATTCCCTTCAACTCATAAAAATCTGCACTAGTTAATTGATTACCTTTCCAATTAAGCTCTTTACTTTTTGTTGAAAGAACAATAGCCAAAGCCTCAACTTCTTGTGGCTTTCCTAAAGAGATTGCATCAAAACCATATATTTTTCCAAATTCAAATAATTTTATTGAATTATTCTGCCTTCTGGAGTTCAAAGCAACAGCACTTAATAAACTCTGCAAAATAGACACTCTTAGTTCTGAATGATCTTTTGAAAGAGGATTCTTCATCCTAATATTACTTTGCTCATTGAGAAGTGAGACTCCTTTTGAAGAACTTTCTGGAACTAAACTACTAGAGATTGATTCCAAATAGCCTTGCTGTACTAATAATTGCTTTAATTTTTGTTTAGAAGAATTGATTGGTAATAATTTAGATACTCCCGGCAAAGTTTTTGATTGAATATTGTTTAATCCCTGGAATCTGGCTAACTCTTCAACCAAATCAATAGGTCTTTGGACATCCTTTTGTCTGTAAGAAGGTACTTTAACGGTAAATGAATAGTCAGAGGTTTGAGTGATTTCAAAGCCTAACTTTTCTAATATACCAATGAGTCGCTCACTACTTATTTCTTCACCAATCATATTTCTATAATCCTGCAAGGACAGAACTATTTCCTGATTTTGCTTTTTATAGGTCTCTGATTCATGAATTACACAAGCTTCAACTTCACCACCGGAAAGTTCTTTAATCAATTCAGCAGCTTTATACAGAGCTATTTCAATTAACTCCGGATCGCTTCCTCGCTCAAACCGCTTGCTAGATTCACTAATTGTTCCAACAGACCTACTAGTCGATCTAACTTTAGAGAAAGAGAAACTAGCCGCCTCTAAAATAATATCTTTTGTTGTTTCCTGTACTGAACTCTCAAGACCACCCATTACACCTGCTATACTCAAGGTTTTCTCTTCGTCAGAAATCACAAGATGTTTTTCATTCAAATCATAAACTTTCTCATCTAAACCCTGGAATCCTTTAACATTCTTTGAAAATGCAACTTTTAACGCTCCCTTAGAATTCACTTTGGATGAATCATAGGCATGCATCGGTTGACCGAGCTCAAGCATTACGTAGTTTGTAATATCCACAATATTGTTAATTGAGGAAACATTTGCCAAAGTTAATCTTTTTTTGATCCAATCGGGACTTTGTGAAACTTGTACATTTTTGATTTTTAAGAAACCAATCCTAGAGCAAGAATTTGAATCAACTATTTTTGCGCTGAGCCTCGGAAGGCTTTTCATACGTTCTGAAAATTTATTCTTGAGACCTAGCTTGTAATAATCCAATTTAAGATCTTTCTTAAAGCACACTGCAATCTCTCTGGCTATTCCTTGTATTGAAAGAGCATCTCCACGATTGGAACGAGACTCAACATCTAATACAACCTCTGGCACTAATTTCATTCGATCAATCAAATCAATCCCAAGGGGAATTTCATTTGACAATATATAAATTCCATCGATATTACTTTCAATACCAAGTTCATCTCCAGAACACAACATCCCCTCAGACTCAACATCTCTAATTTTGCCGGCTTTAATGGATAGTTTTTTTCCCGTTTTCCGATCTAATACCTGAGCGCCAGGTAAAGCAACTGGAACAATTTGGCCAACCTCTATATTCTTTGCCCCACAAACTATCTGCCTAGGATCCTTCTTATTTTCGGTTATAACCTTTGTTACTTGTAATTTATCAGCATTTGGGTGCTTAAAAATTTCAATAATCTTCCCACTCACTAAAGGTCCTTTTATATTTGGTCCAATGAGTTCGATTTTTTCAACTTCAAAAGCTTTTAAGCTTATTTCATCTGCTATTTTTTCTGGAGATATTTCACTTACATCAACAAAATCTTTGATCCACTCAATTGGTACTTTCATTAGCTTTGCAAACTTCTATAAATCTTCAAGTTTACTTATTCTATCTTTCTTGATTGTATAAAGTAGGATTTTCCATTAATTGAAGTTACACAATATCCAAAATAAAAAGCTAAAAAATATTCTTCATTTCGTCCGCCAGATGATCGGATAAATAGTCAAGTAATTAATTCGTTCAGATTTTGTGAGGTTTCGATAATCTTGAAATTCTGTTTTCAGTTCGGTTTTAGAATAATAATCCGTTAATTTAAGACCACTAAACTAATTAAGTAAAGACTCTCATCGTGATAGTATTTACTCGATTGAAAAATATTTAATCTATTAATCTAATGAAGAGGGAATTTGACAGAGCACTATTTTGGGTAAAAATAGAAACACCAGGTTCTAAGTTTGGTTTTTTGCCAGGTGAATTAACAATTGATGAATCCAACCAAATCACATTAAGATCACCGAGAGCAAACAGAAATTCATTCATTAAGCTATTTCCATCAAAACCTTTACCAATAGACACCATAGTTTCTTTGGTTTTTCAAGATAAACAATTATTTGAATTATGGTCATGCGAGATAACAACATATCTCGGTTCCAAAGATGGTTACGACATTTACGAACTTTCTTCAATCAAACAAGAAATGACTTCTTCCGAACGTAGAGAAGAAAGATTCAACGTAGATATTCCAATAACTCTTGAGAGTAATAAAAGTAAGCTAGGCAAAGTTTTTAAATTTAGTGGTTGTGAATTGAATATGAACGGAATTGGACTTTGGTTACCAAGTTTCGTGAAGAATAGAATTAGGCTGGATGAAGAATTCACATTAACATTTGAACCTAAAGAGGTTGAACATTTTTCGGTAACCGTTAAATGTATAAGGCCTCATTCAGAGGATTATATTTCCAAAGGATTTTACGCTGGTTTCGAAATAATCAAAGATTCAATGGAAGAAAACAAACTAGCTTTCATCAGGATTAAGCAGCTTCTTGAAGCTAGAGGTAGAATGCACAAACCTAACTTATCTTTGCCGGGTCATTATTTATCAACTTTTTGGCAAGGTGAATTCATTAAAGAACTTTGTTGATTTCTCATTCACTGTTCTTTGCTTAATGTAAAATACATAAATATTGTCTATATTTAAAACTTTGTTCTAATTAAAATTATGTCAATTAATGAAAGTCAACCTTCACCAGAAACGGATAACCAAGAAGCAAGTACAGAAGCTCAAGTAGAACACAATGAACTGGAAATTAAATGTGAAGGACTTGAGAATAAAGTTAAAGATTTAGAAGGCCAGTTAAAGAGGTCCATTGCTGATTATCAAAATTTATTAAGAAGAAGTCAGCAAGAAAGAGAACAATTAAGAAAATATGCAGTTGAACCAGCTTTAATGGCTATAATTCCATGTTTAGATAATTTCTATTTTGCACTAAAATCCTTTAATGAAGAATCATCAAGCGAACAACTACTTGAATCACTCAAAATGTTGTGGACAAGTTTATTAGGTTCTCTCTCTCAAATCGGAGTAAAAACAATTGATTCTACTGGAATTTCGTTTGATCCATTAACTCAAGAAGCCGTAAATCAAGTTCCAAATAATGAAGTCCCAGAAGGTACCGTTGTTGAGGTCTTTAGAATTGGATACAAACTTAATGACAGAGTAATAAGACCTTCTCAAGTTAGTGTGAGCATAGCCTCAGAAAAAGCACCCGAATAATAAAACGTTAGAGTTTGCAGTTTAAACCAATTCAAAAATTAAAATATTATTAAGATGAAATCAATATTTATACCATAACAACTTGTAACTTCTTACGTATTATGAGTTGATAATAAACATTAATCATTAATATCAATGTTTACAGCAATTGGCAGAGTGGTAGAGAAACCCACTAATCTTTTGAAGACTAGTGGGGAAAGAAGATTCTTCAATACTAACAATAACGATATGAGTACTACATTCATAAGAAAAATTCCAAACTCCGGTAAAGAAAAGTTAAACACTAATATTCAACCTTTTTTGTTTGGCACAGTTGTTTCTTCCGGTATTTTGCTAGCTATTAGCGTCATATTAAAAGATTTTCTAAATATGTTTCACAAATTGGAGATTAAGAACAACGCAAAAGCACTAGAGAACCCGTAAAAACTTGAATATTGGATGGAGTTTCCGTAGCATATACTAAGCAGGAGTGAAGTTAAAATATTGTTAACCAAAATCTCAATACTAATTGCATAACTATTTATAACTTCTTACGTATTATGGATTAATAATACATATTGTTTGATTACTTAAATGTTTAAGATTGTTGAGCTTACGCAGAAGGTTTTGAGAAGAAATCCAGTCACATCTTCAACTCCAAAAACTCCGACATATATTCAAAAAGCTCCTAGAATTTCAAAAATTTACACTGATTCACAAATTTCTTTTCGAAATAGTAGATCTTTTAATGAAGATCAACGCGATCGCCCAATTATTAGGAATGCTTCTTTAGCTACAGGTTCAATTTTTATAATACTAAGTATTTTATCTCAGATTTTAAACCCATCTAAAAACATAGATCATTCCAAAATACAAACGCATTACAGTCAGTTATCACTAGAAGAACTTTGCGATGAGATTAATCTAGATGGAAACAACTATAACAAAGGAACATCAACCATAGGTTTAATATACTCTGAATACACCGGATATCCATCAAACGGTAGAACTTACACATTTGAACAAAGCAGGTGTATTGACGCACTTTCCTCGGCAATTCCAGATCTTTTAGAAAAAAGTAATGCTTTAAACAATGGTTATATAAATCTTCAAAAGAACTCAACAATTAGAGTTACTGGTTTAACTACTCCATTAATTATCAAGCCAACAGCAAAAGTACACAATTCTCCAGAAAGTCAATCGGTAGTAACGTAAATTACTTATTAACAAAGTCTGACAAATATCTTAGACAATAGCTCTTTGATAAAGAGAATCTTTCAAGAAATAATTAAGTGCAATTAGCTCTATCAAATCATACATTTTAGAATTCTATTACTTATATTCAATAATATGATTCATAAAAGGTTACACTCCAAACAAACCTTAAAACGAAAAATTTCAACCAGCCTCTAAACTTTACACGCAACAACAGCTCTAAATAACAGACGAATAAGACAATAAATTTTTCAATCGACAGCTTCCAAAGTTTAATATTTGGTTAGAAAAATCTCAGATATTTCCAAGTTGGTCTAAGATTTTTATGTAGATATAGTCTTCAGTTACACAAATGGTTAAATTGCAAACTCTTCACTCAAGTCAATCTTTCAAGAGTTTCAAACGACCACAACAGTTCATAGTAACTGCAATCGCAGTAGTGCTCCACAAAACCAATGGAATACCTCCTACTCAAATAATAGAAGCCTTTGGCTGCAAAGACTTCTATGAAAAAACAGTAAAATATTCTGTTCCTGATAACTATGGACAAGTACATTTACTAAGCAACGATGAAGACCTCTGTATTACAGATTTAGTCAAGCTAAAAAAGCAACTAAGAGTTTACATGGTTACAGGTAGTGAAACTAGAAATTCAGTGAAGACTCAACTGAATTTAGTCTTAAAGAAAGTATTTGTTAATGAAATCGATATTAGCCAATTACCATTTTATGAAATAGAAGCAATTATTAGGCAACTTGACGGACTCATAAAGGATCTAGCAAGAAATTATGATCGAAGAAAAACTGTAAACATTGCAAACCAAAAAAACAATAAGCCTCATCACACACAAAACAGCTGACAAGTTAAACAAATACATATCTCGCTCTATAATTTCCTGGCAAAATGATATATCCAACTGCAATACTTGGATACAGATAAGAAGAGAAGTAAAAGATGAAAGAATTTGATTTTGATTTATTCACTATAGGTGCTGGTTCTGGAGGGGTAAGAGCTAGCCGAATATCTGCAGGTTATGGAGCAAAAGTTGGGATTGCAGAAAATAGATATCTTGGCGGAACCTGTGTAAACGTTGGTTGTGTACCGAAAAAGTTGTTTTTTTATGCTTCACATTTTAGAGAAGAATTTGAAAATTCCAAAGGATTTGGTTGGAGCTTCGATTCTTTAGATTTCAATTGGAAAAAGCTAATTGAAAACAAAAATAAAGAAATAAAAAGGTTGAATGATATATACAAAAAATTATTGGCCAATACCGGTGTAAATATTTACGAAGGTACAGCCACTCTTGAGGATGAACATACAGTCAAAGTTAATGACAAAAAATACACCGCAAAAAACATTTTAATTGCAACCGGTAGCTGGCCAATGATTCCAGATATCCCAGGAAAAGAATATGCAATATCATCCAATGAAATGTTCTATTTGGATAAACTGCCAAAAGAAATTGTAATTGTTGGCGGTGGTTATATAGCAGTTGAATTTGCTGGAATTTTGCATAATCTAGGCTGCAAAGTTTCTTTAGTTTACAGAGGTCCTCTGTTTCTTCGTGGTTTCGACAATGATATTCGTCAATTTTTGGTCGAAGAAATGAAAAAGAAAGGAGTTAATCTTCTCTTCAATACTGATATTCAAGAAATTGCTCAAAAAGAAACAAAATACATCTGTAAATTAAAAAATGGAAATAGTATTGAAACCGAAAAAGTATTCTATGCAACCGGAAGATTACCAAACACACAGAACTTAAACCTAGAACAGGTGGGTGTTTTACAAGCCCCAAACGGTGCAATAAAAGTTAATAACTCATTTCAAACTTCCGTTCCAAACATTTATGCAATTGGAGATGTAATAGATAGAGTAAAACTAACACCAGTTGCGATAGCAGAAGCAATGGCCTTAGCAAAAAATTTATTCAATAATGAGGACTCTGCAATGGATTACTCTGCAATTCCGACAGCAGTCTTTTCACAACCCAATATTGGTACAGTGGGTTTAACCGAGGAACAAGCAAAAGAAAAATACCATGACATAGCAATTTATCTGAATGATACAAAACCAATGAAACACACTCTAAGTGGGAGTAATGAGAGAGCGCTATTAAAGTTAATTGTTGACAAATCAACTGATAAAGTACTCGGCTTCCATATGATTGGTCCGGACGCTGGAGAGATTACACAGGGAATTGGAGTTGCATTGAAGTGTAATGTTACAAAGAAACAATTGGATTCAACCGTCGGTATTCACCCAACCTTAGCCGAAGAGATTGTAACAATGAGAGAACCTTCAAGATAAATAAAACTTAGTTTGATTGCTTAATTGTTTATCTTGAATTTTCATTTTTTCATGAAAAGCCTTCACTGCCCTGACTGATTCTTTATCCCATTGTTCATCATCTATCTGCATTACCTTCATACACGTTTTTTTCTCTTTGATCAAAGACTCAAATGGGTTCATTCCATTTTTATAAGCTGAAATAATCGTCTTTTTTATTCTTTTTTTTATGAATGAATACGTGGATTTCCCTTCAGACATTACCAACAACTCACTTTCTATCTAAAGCACGATCTAAATTGAATGCAGCGCTGATTAAAGCCAAATGAGTGAAAGCCTGAGGAGTATTCCCAAGCGCTTCTCCCAAGTTACCGGTTTCCTCAGCAAAAATTTCGAGGTGATTTGCATAACCTAACATTTTTTCAAACATTAAGCGTGCTTCTTCTAATTTCTTCTTGTCACCTTTGCCTGCTCTAGTTAAAGCTTCAACAAACCAAAAAGTACAAATATTAAAAGTACCTTCTTCTCCCTTCAGTCCATCAGAAGTCTCTTCAACGTTATAACGATAAACTAAACTATTGGAAACTAAACCTCCTTGATGAGGTGGCTTATTCATTGCATCCAATGTTTTAACCATCATTGGATCTGTAGGAGACATAAAGAAAACCAAAGGCATCATCAGATTAGCCGCGTCTAAAGTGTCACTTCCATAATATTGTACAAAAGCTTGCTTATCTTCATTCCATCCATTTTTTACAATATCTTTGTATATCTCATCGCGGATTTCCATCCATCTAAATCTATCGCAAGGAAAAGAACGCTTTTCTGCCAAACGAATTGCTCTATCAAATGCAACCCAGCTCATCAAACGAGAATATACAAAATGCTGCTTTCCGCCTCTTACTTCCCAAACCCCTTCATCAGGTTGTTGCCAATTATCACAAAGCCAATTTATTAGTTCTTCCAAATGTGTCCACAGTTCATAAGATATTGGCTCTCCATATTTGTTGTACAAATAAACCGAATCCATTAGCTCTCCATAGATATCAAGCTGCAGTTGATCGTAAGCTCCATTACCAACTCGCACCGGTCTAGAACGTTTATAGCCCTCAAGATGCTCTAAATGCTCTTCTATAAGATCTTTACGGCCATCAATTCCATACATAATCTGCAATGGTTCATTTGGCTTTAATTCTTGGCATCTCTTTTCTAACCATTGCATAAATGCTTTTGCTTCTTCAGTAAAACCAATCCTCAGAAAAGCATAAACAGTGAATGCCGCGTCTCTAATCCAAGTATAACGGTAATCCCAGTTTCTTTCTCCTCCAACACCCTCTGGTAAAGAGCAAGTTGCCGCTGCTACAATTGCTCCAGTGGGTGCGTAAGTAAGCATTTTCAAGGTTAAAGCAGAACGATAAATGGTTTCTCTCCATCTACCCTTGTAAGTGCATTTACTCAGCCATTTTCTCCAAAACTGAACAGTCCAAATGAATTCCTGTTCAGCTTGTTCTTCCGTCAAGCCAATTGGACAAACATTATGAGCTTCTATTGATTCAAGAGTAAAAGTTGTAGATTCATTTTCTTTAAGGACAAAAGATGCTTTAACACCATTGGTCTCTGAATTAAGTTCTAATGGCAAACTAGACGAGAGACTTACCGATAAATCGTTGGTTGTAAAACATACTCCATTGGGACTGAGATGAGTACTATGTTTTTCTCTTGCATAATTAAAGGCTGGATCACAGTTCAATTCAAATTCCATACAGCCTTTAACCACTTTCACTTGTCTAATAATTCTATTCTTGTGGTTTGAGCTTTTATAGTTCCTTTCATCAACCGGCATAAAATCAATAACCTCACTTACACCCTTTTCAGTAAAAAAGCGTGTTACCAAAACATTCGTATCCGGCCAATAGAATTGTTTAGTTGTTAGTTCTTGACAAGCAGGATGAATTTGAAAACTTCCACCTTTCTCAATATCCAAAATAGAACCAAAGATACTCGGTGAGTCAAACTTTGGTAAACAGAGCCAATCAATTGATCCATTTGTACCAACTAAAGCAACAGAGTGCATATTTCCAATTAATCCATAATTTTCAATCGGCAAATAACTCATATTCATAATGGTTTAGAGAACTATTTTAATTAATGCAAAATTCGCAAATTTTCAAAATTAATTATCAACTTTGAACCCACTTTAATGCTTCATCTTTTTCTTCAAAACTGAATGTTTTCGCTTCGATACTAGGAAAAAACTTTTCTGTAACACTAATGAACGTATTCAACCATTTTTTATCAGAAACAACGGCTTCTTTCTCAAAATCTTTAAAATGCTTAAACTTAAACTTGATATTATCAATAAATTTTTCTGGAGGAATCATTCCCAGTTCCACAATCTCTGCATATACCCTCAGTTTTCTTCCTTCAGCATCAATAACTTTCTTATCGACTTTTTTAACTATTTCATCAAATTCTTGAGGGCTTATACTTCCATCCATTTTGAATCCTAATACATTATCGGAAACATCAAATAGTTCAATCATCTTGTTACCTCTCAGTCTTTAGAGTAATGTTTTTCACAAAGTTATTCAAACACCACTAATTTAATTATTCTAACTTCCCTATAAAACTACAAGCTTAAGGACAAGAGAGCTCTGTTAAAATTTAGTAACAACTATTATTGACATTAAAATAATGATTTTTGAAGTTCTTCAATTTGGAAATGAAGTTTTAAGAAAGCCTTGTAAAGAAGTAGATAAAAAAGAAATAAAAAGCAAAACCTTTAGAAAATTCATCAACAGGATGCTTAATACTATGTACGAATATCAAGGAGTCGGACTGGCAGCACCTCAAGTTGGAAGCAACAAAAGAGTCATAACAATTGATGTTGACTGGCCCAATGGGAAAGAGAACCCCATGGTTTTTATAAATCCTCAAATAGTTTATTCAGAAGGAGAAATCGAAAGCGAAGAAGGTTGTCTGAGCTTTAAAGGAAGCACAATAAAAAAAGAAGGGGTACTTCTAAAAAAAGTAAAAAGATATAAAAAAATAAAAGTTAACTATAAAGATCTAGAAAACAGAAAACAAAGTATTGAAGCTGATGGAGATCTCCTATCAAGATGCTTACAACACGAGATCGACCATTTAGATGGAATTTTATTCATAGATCGTGACGAAGATTCAGCTGAAGTGCAAGAAGAACTCACAAAAAATGGATTTGAATGTAGTTTGGATAAGAATATCTAAGTACAAAAAACAATTTTCTAACAAGCAAGAACAATTACTGATCTCTGAGTTGAAAAAAAATCATTTATAAATATAATCAAGATCATTCACAGTTGCAGGTCTAGCCAAATCCACAGGATCTTTGTGAGGCATATTGTTTGGAGCAGCAATTGGAATACTGGTTCTTGCTAAGTTGGGTAATTGTGTAGGAATGTAATCATATTCTCCTGGATTGGGTGAACCATCTAGAGCGAGAGGCTTAATGATTTGGCTTGAGTGACCTCCTCTAACCACTTCAGGAGCAATTACAATAATCAACTCACTATCATTTCGAGAGAAATCCTTGCTTCTGGCGAGAGCTCCTAGAACTGGTATATCCCCAATAAGAGGTACTTTACTTAGGCTATTGATGCTATTAGCATTTATCAAACCGCCTATCACCAATACTTGGCTGGGATCCATCTCAACCTGTGTATCAGCTTTCCTCGTTCTAAAAGCAGGTAAACCTGCAGCGGCAAATGGGTTAGTAGTATCCAAATCTCTAGTTTGAGCTGCAACATTCATTATCACTGAATCACTATCAGTAATAGTAGGTAGAACATTCAAACTAATACCAAAAGTCTCAAAGGTAACCTGTTGTCCCACCGCTCCTAAGGTAGCCAAAGCTTGTTGAATAGGAATCTCTCCACCAGCCAAAAAAGTACCCGGCTCACCACTTGCAACAACCA
Source organism: Candidatus Caenarcanales bacterium (assembly GCA_030065015.1). Taxonomy (GTDB): domain Bacteria; phylum Cyanobacteriota; class Vampirovibrionia; order Caenarcaniphilales; family Caenarcanaceae; genus JASJDU01. The sequence goes on from JASJDU010000003.1 coordinate 37,659, forward strand.
AATTAGGTTCAGCCAAGGTTTTAACCTCTCCTCGGCTTTCCAAAGCTTGAATTGCTATTGACAATTGTTGTTTTGGAAAAAGAGAGAAAAAGGTTCCGGGACTTGCACCAGCTGATGCATTAAAGGAAACAGAAGCATTACCATCCGTTTGTGTACCTGTAACATTAGGAAGACTGCCTCCAGCTCCTAGTCCATAAGAACCACCTCTTCCAGCATCTGGTTGCCAGGCAAAACGAGTACTAAATTCTTTACCTAAGCTCTTTGTAACCTCATAGAAGCGTATCATTACGGATATTTGAGGTCTATCAGCTACCTCCAAGAAGCTCATAATTGTACCGGTTCCATTAGTAATAATCGATCCGTTACCAAGGTTACCTCTCAAATTAGAAGTGAAGCTCACAGGCCTCGTTAGATTTTGAGATCCACCAGCAGATGCATTATTACTATCAGACTCGGTCAACAATTGATTAACCTGATCGACTATCATTCCCCCGTTTCTTGTGACTATTCTAATATTTGAGTCTTCACCTAAGTAAGTTGCAGTAACTGTCATCGCCTTAGCAATAACATCAGCACTTTTAACTTTCCCAGTTAATACAACTCTTTCAACAACTCCGCCTGGAGCATTTGGATCATTACTCGCTTGAGCAGCCGCAGGAGGAGTATTAGCCGATTGATTACTCACTACAACCGATGGTGCTGGGTCTCCAACAATTTGAGGATCAACGTTATAAGAAGTCGTATAAGCACCATTTGAATTCGGAGCTTGAGTGAGAGCTTCTAATCTAGTTGAAGGAACAATTATGTAGTCAATAGTTATATTGGGATCAATCAATTTGAGACTAGCAATCAAATCTGATATGTCCCTTTTAACCGTTATATCAAATCTACTAGGCCTGACTGATGAATCTTTACCTTCCCATATTAAAAGAGAAGTTCGGCCAACTTTACGCCCCATTACTAAAGCGGTTGTATCACTCAGAACTTTAACACTCGCAACTGATGGATCTGTAACTGCTACTCTTTTAATTGGCTTATTGGAAACAACAACTTCACTGGTTCCAACTTTTACGTCCTTACGTGCAATTCCACTCTGATACGCAGTACCTTTCAAAAAAACTGTTTCAGATTTTCCAGAAAGAGGTATCCCAAGATTCAATAATGCGATAACCGATAACGCGGCTATAGCTTTTTTATAATTTGTCTTTAATGTATTAGAAAACATCGACCCACCGTTTTCCTTTTGAATTTGATAGTTCATATTAAGTTTAAATATTATCCCTTTTAATAAATTAAATACAGCCTGGAGACAAACAAGGCTCTGGCATATCAGTGCTTGGACCAGAAACTCTTGCGTAACTACTATTACCTATTTTTTCTGACGGATTACCCAGATAAATAAGTTCCGAGAAATCGCCATTTAGTACTTCCATTGTAGGAGTAGAAGTTAAATAAGGTGGCTTTGGAAGACCAACTACTACTTCGCTACCTATAACTTTAGAAGGGGTTCCCGGTTTTGAGTTTTCCTCAGCAGGAAACCATACATACAAATTAGTACGCCCAGGATTCCTCCCTATAATTTCAACTTGATTCGGGGTAATCATAAGAACATAAGCAATTCCAGGGTTACTTAAAGCAACTCTTTCTGGCTTTGATGGAAGTTTTATTAAAGTGGATTGACCAACGTTCACTTCCATTCTTTGAGTGACTGGAACAGTAGCACCAATTCCAAAAGATTGAGCGGGAGATATATTAAAGATAAAAAGTAGCGCTGTAAATATTGTAATAATTAATTTTCTTTTCAAACTTTGCATTTCTTTTATTTCACCATTCAAATTATGATCACTAACCATGAACTCATCATATGACATTACTATTCATTACCCCTTGCAATCAACTCAGAACCAACTTCTGCAGTAAGTTCTTTTTCAACTCTTTCAATTCCCATCCACTCTTGAAATAGACTCACTTGGCTAGGTGGTGGTTCCTGATTAGGTCCATCGAGTAATTTTACTTGCCCGCTATCTCGATAAGCCAAGATTCTTTGAGCGTCAGATGGTGACACAGCTAAAGTTACATCAATTTGAGCCTCACCCTGCGTCTGAATATTCGAAGCAACACTATCGTATCTACGTACATCTAAAATCCTGGCTCTTTTAGACAAAGAATTTGTAATTCTATTACCAGACGCTGTTGTAAAGATCCTAAAGGCACTCACTATTTGACCTTTTCTTAAGAAAGAGTCTTTTGCATCCTGTCCCCTTAAAGTTACAGTTACTTCCCGCTCTCCTTCATTAGGAAACAATCTCTCTTCAGCAACACCAAGATAATTACGTAAAACAGTTTGATTTTGTGCTACGGGAACAACTAAGGTTCCACCAATTAAACTCGGATCGGAAGCATCTCTATAAGCACCGGGTTCAACAGAATCAACTTTAACTTGTCTTATTGTAATATCTTGCGGTGTTAGTTTATGGCCTTGCTGCAAGTCAACTGCAGCAACAACAATACCAACAGTTCTGTTTGCTTCAGCCAACTCAACTTGTCTCTGATGATTCAAATAAACAATAAAAATACCCATTGCTAAAACAACAAAACCAATTACGGCTAATATCCCCATAGCAGAGCCAGTCCGTACTCCACCACCTCCAGCTCTAGAGGTTCTATTTGTTACTCTTGATGTCCTACGTGTTGTACCTGATGCCATTTTTAAAATTCAAACTACTAATATAAAAATTCACTTAATTAGGGGATGATTAACAAAATATTTGTAAAACATTTAAATAAATCGATTAATTTTGATTAATTAATGGTCTATGTAGATGAGTAAAGCATAATTTGTAGTATCAACTTAGCTTCATAAAGCCTAGGAACTAAGTTGGTAGTTCATATTATTCTTCATTGAGCATCTTCCTCAAATCTTGCAAAGAAATAATTTTAGTTTGAAACTTCTTAGCTTTTTCTAGCTTTGACCCTGGTTCTTCACCTAAAATCAGATAATTTGTCTTCTTTGAAACACTGCTTGATACCTTTCCACCCATTTTTAAAATCATTTCTTCAATACCACTTCTTGGTATCTCAAACATCCCAGTAATAACAAAAGTTTGACCCAAAAGGGGCTTCTTTGAAAATTCATTTTCTTGAACAGATTCCATTTTTAAGCCATAAGACTTCAATCTCTCTAACAACATCCTATTTTCTTCATTTCGAAAGAATGACTCAATTTCTTCAGCTATAGCATCTCCAACACCATCAATCCCAATCAATTCAGTCTTTGTTACATTCATCAATTCATCGGTAGAAGAATAATGCTTAGCAATGATTTTGGCAGTATTTGCTCCTACGTGCTTAATTCCAAGACCAAAGATTACTCTATCCAAAGGCATGGATTTACTCTCTTGAATGGAGGACAAAAGGTTATCAACAGATTTATCTTTAAATCCTTCTAGTTCAAGTAAATTTTCAGCTTTCAGTAAATAGATATCTGCGAACTCATTTATTAAATTCTTCTGTACTAATTGAGCAATTATAGATTCCCCGAGACCTTTAATATCCATCGCAGACTTTGAAGCCCAATGCTCAATTCTTCGATGAATTTGCGCTGGACAAGTTTGAGAATTAGGACACCTAATTGCAACTTCCGATTCAACTTTCACAACTTTGGTTCCGCAACTAGGGCAAGTTTCCGGGAAATGAAAGGGTAGAGACTCTTCTCCTCTTTTTTCTTTTTTTGCAACCGAAACTACTTCAGGAATAATTTCCCCAGCCTTACGGACAATAACATAATCACCAATTCTCACATCCAGTTCTTGGATCAAGTCAGCGTTATGAAGAGAGGCTCGCTTAACGATTGTTCCAGCCAACAAGACTGGCTTAAGTTCCGCAACTGGAGTGAGAGTACCAAGTCTCCCAACTTCGACAGTGATATTTTCTACTATTGTTTCAGCTTCTTCTGCTGCAAATTTATAAGCAATAGCCCAGCGTGGATATTTTGAAGTAGAGCCGACAGATTCTTGTAAGCTCAAATCATTCACCTTAACTACAACACCATCAGTAGGATAATCTAGATCTTTCTTATCATTATTTGCTTTTTCACAGAATCTCTTAACTTCATCAATTCCAGAACAAATCTCACTTAATGGATTAACGGTAAATCCCTCTCGCTTTAGAAACTGAAGGTTATCCCAATGAGTTCTTAACTCTTTCAAACCCAAAGCTTGATAAGTAAATAAACTTAACTTTCTTTCGGCACAAAGCTTTGGATCTAAAAGCTTCAGTGAACCTGCAGTTGCATTTCTGGGGTTGGCCAAGCCTTCTAAAGTTTTAAAAGTTGAAAATGTCATTAACACTTCACCTCGAACTTCGAAAGAACCCTTATATTCAACTTTTTGGGGAAGAGAATTTATTGTTCTAACGTTCTCAGTTACATCCTCTCCTGTTAAACCATCACCTCTGGTAATCGCCTTAATAAATTGTCCATTTTCATAAAGCAAACTAATTGAAACACCATCTATTTTCAGCTCTGCTACAAATTCCAAGGAACTGCTTTTTGAATTATTTGGAAAACTTTCTTTTTCTGAATTATTATGATCTTCATCTCCCAATGAGATATTTTTCTCTAATCTTTTAAACCATAAATCTAGCTCATCATTTCCAAAAGCATTTTCCAAACTCAACATTGGAACACTATGTTTGACTTTCTCAAAAGAACTTTGAACTAAGGGTGCTCCGACCTTTTTAGTTGGACTATCTGGAGATACAAATTCAGGGTATTTTCTTTCCAGAGTTTTTAGCTCTAAATAATATGCATCATAAAGTTCGTCTGAAACATCAGATTGACCGAGTGAGTAATATTTAGTATTCCACTGACTAATATTTTTTCGTAAAAGATCTATTCTTGCTTTTGCTTTCTTTTTTTGTTCGTCCACAATATATATTTATGCGTCAAGGCAAATACATCTTGAGCAGTTCACTAAGCATAACTATCAAGCATTATTGAAATTTGAACTCCAAATAAAACACATGATTAATTGATTTTAAATAACCAGCTTTTATCGAAATTAGTTGAGAAAATTCATTCTATTATTATTTATGATTTATGTCTAATTTGTTTAATCATATGATCCACCTAAATATAGTGGGCAGACTTAAAATTTAAATATTCAAGCTGCAACCAGCCTTAAAATTTCTTGCATTGTTAATAGCGGATTTAATTGAAGCTTTTGCTGATTTATCATTAAATAAGTTTGCTTTCAACCAATCTTGTGCAAAACCAATTGATGGTGTAGCCGTCACCAAAACACTAACTAGAACAATTGAACCTAACGCTTGTCTAATAATGAGTCCATTTTTCTTAAAGAAACTAATTTGGTTCAAGAGTTTATTGCCAAACAATCCAATAATCAACATAGGCAATGCAACACCTAAGGAGAAACTCAAAATCATTAGAGTGCTTTTCAAAACGGAAACTTGAGAAGCAACTTGGGTGAATGCAACACCTAAAATTGGTCCAATACATGGAGTCCAAATCAACCCTAAGCAAGCACCGACTAAAAGACCACTCCAAAAGCTATTGGTAGAGCCATTATCAAAGTATGCAATTAATTTATTACCAAGTTTCGCAATTGGAGCGGAAAGCTCATCAAACTTACTAGCAAAACTGGAAAAAATCATAAATAATGCGAATAAGAAAATAATTGCTGCTGCACCAAGTCTCATTACTTGAGGTGGTAAACCCAAAATACTGAGAGCCTTGCCAAGAAAAAGGCTAAAAATTATAAAAGAACTTATTAAGCCAACAATTACTCCAACTGGCCTCAACTTACCACCATCCAAAGAAGTTGATAAAACAATTGGCAATATTGAAAGAATACAAGGTGAAAGAACTAATAAAAAGCCTTCTATAAATGATGTACCTAAGTCAAAGTAATTCATATGGTTCTCTCACAAATAGCTATGGATAATGTACTCAGGACATAAAGGATTTCAAAGTGATTATACTTCTACTAATTATGATTTGCCCAGATAGAACACAATTTTAGAAAATTCAATCCCTTTAAGTAAATCCACAAAGAGAACCCTTTATATAGTAAGTTCTCTCAACAAAAAACTTACAAAGGCTTAACTTGTTTTTCAGAGCTTCAATCTTCTAAATAGCCTATACATCAATTTAATAGTATTATTGTGTGAAGAATTTTATTGCGGATCCAACCTTTTCATGAGTATTTTGTAGACTCTTTGACAATGAAAAATAAATTTAAAAGAAATTATTTTTTTATATTCATCTGTGTTTTTCTCCAACTTTCACACATAATAAATCATCCCGCCTTAAGTGAGCCCAAGTTAAAATGCAAAAGTATTACTGAATGCAAAAAATGTTTTGAACAAACGGCAAAAAGCTTTTTAGGCACCTCTTATTGTTATGGAAGCTCCAACAAAAACGGCTTCGATTGTTCAGGGCTGGTTCTAAAAATGATTGATGCTTTATTTGAAGGAGCAAATTTACCAAGAAGAAGTCAAGATATTTACTCATTTCTTTCTGAGACCGTAACTCTGTCAAATGCAAGAATGGGAGATCTGTTGTTTTTCAAAACTAGAAACACAAAATCCGTCAATCATATTGGCATTTTCTGGAAGAGTAACGAAAAAGGCAAAAAAATCATGTATCACGCCAGCTCCTCAAGAGGAGTTGAGATGAAAGAATTGAATCAATACTGGATGAGTAGATTGATCGGTATTAAGAGATTTCCTCCATTAACCAATGCTTTAAATTCCATAAACAATTCTGAAAAAGCTATAAAAAAACAAAGATAAAGATAAAGAAATATAGATTTCTTATTAATGGCTGAACATAGTTAAGCTGGAGGGTCTTCAGACATTAAACAGCCAAAATTGCTAAAATAGCTTGAATACTATAGATATTAGATGGTGATTTAGCCTTGACAACAACAGATACAGATATTCAACAAGATTATTCAGCAGAGCAAATTCAGGTCCTAGAAGGACTAGAAGCTGTAAGGAAACGTCCAGGTATGTACATAGGAGGCGTCGATCAAAAAGCACTTCACCATTGCATATTCGAAATTGTTGACAACTCAGTTGACGAAGCTTTGGCGGGATTTTGTAAAAGAATTTCGGTTACTCTCAATTCAGATGATTCAATAAGTGTTTCTGATGACGGTAGAGGAATCCCAATTGGAGTCGTTGAAAAAACCGGAATGACTGCAATTGAAACTGTATTCACAATGCTTCATGCCGGAGGTAAATTTGGAGGTGGTGGCTATAAAGTGTCCGGTGGTCTCCACGGAGTAGGTGCTAGCTGCGTAAATGCAGTTTCAGAAAAGATGCTTGTTACCGTTGAAAGAGATGGTGGGAAACATCAAATTGAATTTCGTGGGAATAATCCTGGAGGGAAAGTTGGCGGACCATCAGAGCCTTTAAAATATGTTGAGCCTAGTGATAACCACGGAACAACAGTACAGTTCTGGCCTGACCCTCAAGTCTTCAAAGAGAATACCGAAGATGGTAGCGAAAAAACTCCTAAAGTCAATTTTGACAAAGTAGCTGCTCGTCTTCGTGAGATGGCATTTTTAAATGCTGGTCTAGAAATTGAGTTCATTGATGAACGAAATCCAGAAGAAATCAATAGAGAATCATATCTGTTTGAAGGAGGAATAAGAACTTATGTTGAATTTTTGAATCAAAGTAAAAGTAGTCTTCACAAACCACCAATATATGTTTTTAAGAATATTGATGAAGTTATTGTTGAAACAGCTATTCAATATACCGACACATACAGTGAAGCAATATACGCTTTTGCAAATAACATCAACAACCCCGATGGTGGAACCCACTTAACCGGTTTAAAAAACGCGTTAACTCGTTCAATTGGAGATTATGCAAAGAAGAGTGGAATTCTCAAATCTGGAGAGTCTCTTCTTGGAGAAGATATTAGAGAAGGAATCACTTCCATTGTTTCAGTTAAGGTAAAAGATCCTCAGTTTGAGAGCCAAACTAAAGTTAAACTCCTAAACAATGAGGTGCAAAGCGCTGTTTATTCCGCAGTCAACGAAGAATTAGCTGATTGGCTAGAAAAAAATCCTAAAGAAGCCAAAGCAATTGTTAATAAAGCCATCCAAGCAAAAAATGCTCGTGAGGCAGCAAAAAAAGCCAGGAACTTAATCAGAAGGCAATCCGTTCTTGAAAGCTCAAGTGGACTACCAGGAAAGTTAGCAGATTGTTCTGACAGAGATCCAGAAAAATGTGAGGTTTATCTTGTTGAGGGTGATTCAGCGGGTGGAAGTGCAAAGCAAGGAAGAAATCGCAACTTTCAAGCGATACTCCCTCTAAGAGGTAAAATCTTAAATGTTGAAAGAGCTAGAACAGGGAAGATTTACGAGAATACTGAAATACAAGCAATGATTCAAGGTATTGGCCTATCAACAAAAGGAGATGAACTCCTGAGACCTAACGAAGAAGATGTCTTAGATCTCAAAAAAGTCCGCTATCACAAAATCATCATCATGACCGATGCTGACGTTGACGGATCTCATATTAGAACTTTACTTTTAACTTTCTTTTTCCGTTACGCAAGGCCCTTAATTGCAGCTGGCTATTTATACGTTGCTCAACCCCCTTTATACAAATTAGAGTACAAAAGTAAAACCCAATATTGTTATAACGACACTCAGCTTCAAGTTGCATTAGCTGAAATGAATAATAAAGGGCATATTCAACGCTTCAAAGGTTTAGGAGAAATGATGCCAGATCAGCTCTGGGATACAACTATGAACCCAGAAACTAGAGTCCTAAAGAAAGTGGAAATTGAAGACGCTGCTCAAGCGGATGTTATTTTCGATATCCTCATGGGGGATGAAGTTGAACCTAGACGGAAATTCATAGAAGAGCATTCAGTTTATGCTACTTTGGATGTTTAAATGACTCCGCATCTTTTAAACTCTTTAGGAGATAATCGTTAAACCTTTCTGTCAATGAGACTAGTAATTTACAAGGACAATCTTTAATCTTTTTAACACTGGAATCTAACGTTCTTACTACATTTAACGCAAGCTCTCTTCTTGATCCTCGTGAATCAGAAACAATACCATAAGCAGCTACTACATCAATTTGTCGTTATCTTGCAAATTGTCTCAAGTTTCCTAATATCTTCATTCTTATTTACTTTCTGATTAAATCGTATTGAATAAAACCAGCTACATTAATACACATTCACAAAGTCATCGTACGTAATATCAAAGTTAAACACAACATCAAAAGTTAAATGCAATCATGAATAAAAAGATGAAAAAAAGTTAAATGGAAACGGGTGCTCAAATAAACCAATTTGGAGTGATACACAATAAAAGCTCTTCAGAGATATTGGTTTTTTATCTCAATTTTTATCAGAATGTTACATTTCGCTCTTGAATTTGCGTGACTTTGCATATTAAATGTCATAGTACATATTCACCTTCACTCGAAATTATTTTGAAGTTACCTCCAAGCACGTCTTTCACTCGACATGTAAAAAAACCTTTCAAATGTCTGACTAAAGGGCCAGCAAAAACTGTTAAAGCATTTCGAGAGTCTCCAGGCATTAAAGGTTATTTAGAAGGAAGAAGGCAAAAGCGATTGAGAGGAATCTTCCAATTGTTCAGGAAATGGGCTCAAGTAATACGCCTATTCAAACTGAAGTTATTCAGTCAATCAAAGAACATGGATATTGGGTTGGAAATGTTTCTCAGCTATGGGGAACCAAATCTATAAAGCTTTTAGAACGGTGTGATATTTTGCTTAAACCTCTTAAAGAAGAACTCAAAAAATCCAGATTAAATAATTTAGTTGGAAATGCTGGATTAATATCTCGTGAAAATGAAAATCGGATTATCTATCAAGCTGGTTTAGAACAAAGTATTTTAGAAATTGCGCATCAAATATTAGGCATAGAGCCAGGATATGATGGTGCTGAATTGAGAATAAGTAAGGCAGCTCCTGAAGGAGAAAAACGTGACAATTCAGGGACAAAGACAAGGCATTTTGATATTGAGGAAGGTGGACAAGGCCATTCAACGTTGAAGATAATTGTGTATCTGAATGATGTTGGTATAAACAATGGTCCTTTCACATTTATCAATGAAGATGGTTCAGAGAAACCGATAACAGGTGAGAAAGAAACCGTTATTTTTGCCAATACAGGAAAGTATGAACATTATGGGGCCCCACTAATTAATGGAATCCGTGAGACTTTACAATTATCCATTCATACAAATTCTCCTTATGCTGAATTCTGTGTAATTTATCTTCACTCTTTGCGACTTGTCAGGAGAATGACAATTGGTTTAACAGACTATCAAAAAAGAGTGGCAAGTTGGAGAAGGAGATTTCCTTATCTATTTATTCCAGTCATGTATCATATTCCTTTTACAAACTTTCGACCCGGTTCCTGGACAAACCGAAAGAGATGAGTTGAAAATGATTCTAATTTTTTGCTAGATTGAGATGTTAGTTAGAAACAACTTATGATAGAATCCAATAATAGTGAATAATTTTCAGATAAGAGAAGCAGTAAGTGAAGATGTACCAGCTATTTTAAAATTGGTGAAATGTCTTGCAGAGTATGTGAATTTAATTCATGAAGTTACTGCGGTTGAAGAACTGTTCAAGAAAAACGGTTTTTCACAAAATCAGTATTTCAACTGCTTAATTCTTGAAAATCAAGGTAAAGAAGCAATAGGCTTCGCATTATACTTTTTTAATTTTTCCACTTTTACTGGTAAACCAACTTTATATCTTGAAGATATTTTTGTTCTTCCTGAATACAGAAATAAAGGTCTTGGAAAAAACTGTTTCAAAAAGTTGTTGAAATAGCAAATGAAAAAGATTGTGGAAGAATGGATTGGGCCGTTTTAAACTGGAATGAACCCTCTAGAAAATTTTATGAATCTCAGGGAGCTAGACCTGTAAGTGATTGGGTAATTTATAGGTTAGAAGAAAATCAACTAAAATTACAAAAATAAATATGTCAGATGATATATTCCAATTAAACAATCTAAACAAATAGAGCAGATAACAAAATAAAGACGATCAATCAGCCAGATTCACTTTTTGTCCAACTCACACTTAGGATTTACAATTCTTTTATGTCTACTCCAAGCTTCACAGATTTGCAAAAGAGCTTCATAAAAAGCCTTACTATCTTTGTCATTTGCTTTAAAGTCTATTGTTAATTTGTAGTTATCTTCCATCATTCAATTTTAAAAAGGTCTAACGGGTTCAGAGGATTGCTTCCAACAGATATGCTAGAAGGTTCTATGTTAACTGAAATACCGGATATGCTCTCTGATGGTTCTGACAAAACAGGACCGATTTTTATATTCTCAACTAAACTATCCAACTCTTGCTCAATTTTTACTGAGCCTTGAATAATGGATCCGGCTGGTAAACTGCTGCTTGGATCTGAAGTACTTATTTCAAGGATATTATTGGGAAGTACTCTTGTGATGATTTCTTTTTTCCAGTTTTGACCAATATTAGATATCTTAATAGAGTCCTCATTATTTTCCAGCATAAGTGGTACATACAGTTTTTCAACAGGAGTACTCTTTGGTGTTAGCGCAAATAAAGATACTTCTTTAACAATTGGTTGCCTATAAGAGTTTGAATTCCCTTCATTAGAACTACTTCTTTTAGACCTAGCTAAAGTTTGTCCAAAGGATTTGACATAAAAGTCTCGGCTTTTAGTTTCTTTCTTTCGAAGGAGTTTTTCTTTATTGAGAGCCTCAATATCATCAATATCTTGAGATGCTAGTGTTAATGAGTTAAAGCCGGCATAAGCTTCTGGAATTCTTTTTGTAGGTTTCGTGAAAGCCCATGGTGATTCCCAAGCAATTGAAATAGTTTTAGGTAAACGAGTAGCATTATTCTTTTTAACTAGTATGGATTTATCAGTTGAATGAATCTCTTCGGCAGCTTTTTTAGGTTCTAATTCTTTATTCTTATTAGATAGATTGCTACTATTTTTTTTCAATCTCAGTTTTATTATTGCTGTTAATGTTTCAGGTAATGATTTGGAGTTAAAGTCAGCAAAACTAATACCAATAACTTTATCTTGATCATCTTTTTCAATCGAAGCTATATATCCTTTAAAAATTACGTCCTTTAAAACTATTCTGTATAAATCCAGTTTATCCGAGCTGAGTGCGATAGGAATAAATAAACTTGGTTTACCAACTGGTACATTTGAAACGGTAATTAAAACTTCTTTAGGCTCAATCTTTTGAGCGAAAGACTGAGCAGAGAATAAAAAGCTTACGGTTATCAGAAAGAGGTAAACACTTAGGTTCTTATTTTTAGTTTTCATACTGGCCAATCAATTAAGAATCAATTATGTGGAATTATAAATTCTATAGTAAAAATGGACTTCGCTATTGAGATCGTTTAAATAGTCTGGATAACTTTGTTAATTGAAGATTAGAGCGAAATTGAATTTACAAATTTTTTAAGAAGCATTTATTAATGAATTTTCTTTTTTTCCAACATCTAATTGGTAAATGTTTTCTTCTCAATTTTAGTTCTTTGGATTGTATTGATTTTTTATATTGGTTATGCTCTATTTCTTTTGTATGTTTTATTTTTTCTATGTTTATATTTTTTTCGGGTTTCTTGTATTTACCCTGCTGAATTGTTGAGTCTGAAAGCTGCTGAATATCATCTATATTGTCTAAACTATTTTTGTTACTAGTTTGAGAGAGAGAATTTGTTTTTTTCAAGTCTTTTGATTGATTAATAAATGTTTCTTTTGAGTTCTTATTCTGGGAATTCTTAGCAGAACTTACTAAGCTGGTTTTAGATAATTGAGGATATATAACCATTTGCTGGTTTTTCAGGTTTTGCAATTCTCTTGAGATAGAACTAAGTTGATTGGAAAAAATTTCAAATTCTTTACCTAAATTATTTTTTATTCCTAGAATCGATTTCTTAATTAGTGGAAGGGTTTCATTTATTGAAGAAGTTGAAGATTCCACCTCATTCATCTTAAAAGCCATGTTTGTATAGTTTTTATAGTTTGATCCAAGCGTTTTAAGTAAATTTGATTGAATTACAATGAGACCTAGATTGGATAAAAGTAAAAGAAACAACAAAATAATGCTAATCAAAGTTAGTGAATTTGAATTTTTTGGCTGAGTTTTATCTTGCTTACTGGAAGTTGGATATAGCTCAGTAACATTGCTATCAGAATTATTATTGATGCTAGCCTCATTTATTGGTGGGTTTTGGTTTATATGAGTTGAACCACTTACCATTTCACCTGGGTGTTGATGATTAGAATCACTCTTTGTTCGTCTGACTATATACTCTTCCATGGAGATAGGCTCACAAAGCAATCAACTAAGTAATATGAAGCTTGAAATCCTATTTATCAAGCCGATTGAAAACCTCTTAAATTACTATCTCTATACCCCTACAAGCAAAATAAAGTCTTCCATTCAACCTACGCTCTTACAGATCGCCTGATTAGCCTATACAAGTTGGACTACTTGAGTAATGAATAAAAAATAAAAGACAGTACATAATTCAATGCAAATAAACATATCAAGCATGTAACCACAGCTTTTGTAGTAAAACGCCCCACTCCTGCTGCTCCTCCGGAGGCCATCAGTCCAAAGCTACACGCAATAGAGGCAATAACCGCACCAAAGCATATAGACTTTACTGAGCTTGCAAAAAAGTCATAAATATCAATATATCTTTTGACTGATGAAACGAATGAAACTATTCCCACTTGAGCTATTAATTCAGCAACAACAAAGCCACCAAATAAACTAGAAAGAATCGCAACAACATTGAGAATTGGCATAGATAGCATACAAGATAAAACTCTGGGTGATACAAGAAACCATTCGGGCTTTATTCTCATTATTTTTAGAGCATTTATTTGCTCTGTGATTTTCATTGTCCCAATTTCAGCGGCCCAAGCTGAACCAATTCTGCCTATTACAACAACAGCCGTAATTACTGGACCCAGTTCACGAACCTGTGCTAGGGCGTTAGTTCCACCAATTTCACTTAATGCACCAAAAGCTGCAAAGTGTTTTGTAAGTTGCAATGAGCTAACCATACCAATTGAAAAAGTCGTAATTATTACAGTTGATATAGACTTCCAACTTGTTTCATAAGCGTGACTCCAAAACTCTTTTACATTCACATTGCCTTTAAATAAGTATCCGAGGCTACACTTTGTATGATTGACAATTAGGCCGATTATCTCTAGGAGGTCGATAAAAACTTTTCTTATTGGCTGGCTGTCATCTCGCATCTCTATTTCTTAAATTCTATAATGCAGAAAACTTGAAGTATTCGAATATTGTACTCTAACTAGTTATTTAAACAAGAAACTGTTGCCTAGAGAATATAAATTAGCTTTAGTAGTTACTAAAAATTTAATTACTGTTCTTTATTTCTTGCAACTGATTCATTTAAAACAGTAATTAAATCGTTTTTCCCTGAACTTAAAAGTGATTGAGCAGCAGGATTAGCAACTTTTCCAATCCAGAATTCTGGATATACGGATAATGCAATAGAACTAAAAAACAATACAAGACAAGCAAAATTAATAGCGGTGCTGCTTAAACTAAAAGTTGTACCTTTCTTTTCTAGCTTTGCTTTTTCATATACTTCTGAATGTGGATCATCAACAAACATTTTTTTTATCAAAGCAACATAGTAAAAAATTGCAATAACGCTACTGAATAAAATCATAAAAGCCATTGTTAGACTCACTTGAGGAGTAACTGCGAAATTACTAGCTCCTAAATTGAAGGCTTTTACTAATCCCTCAGGGAAAATTGATTTCAGGCTCGCATGAATACTCGCATCTAAAAGTACCAATTTTGCAATTAACATAGAAGGGAAAACAGCCGCCAAATTACCAACACAAAGCGTCAAGAAAATTGTTGTTTTGGGCTTAACTTTAAATAATCCTTTTATTGCATCCAGGCTATCGGAGTTTATTTCTTTAATATCGTTTTTATGGAACCAATTTTCAACTTTAATTAAAGAGAGAAATGCACCAAGGTTAACAATTACATACATCATTAAATAAAACATGCTTTGTCCAGCGGTCCAATCAGTACCAATTACAACACCGGTAATAATATATCCAATTTGCGCAACAGAAGAATAAGCAAATAATCTTTTTAAGGAACCACCTCGCGATCTAAATACCTGTCTAGCACCAACAAAATTACCAATGAACATTGATGCAATTGCCAAAAGCGCAAAGATATTACACCAAATACCAAATGAATCGGCGCTGGAAGCAAATAGCGTCCAGCCCAACCTACAGAAAATACCAAAAGCAGCAATTTTAGACACTGTAGCTAAAAAAGCTGTTGATGGTAAAGCCGCTCCATTATAAACATCCGGTGACCATAGATGAAAAGGAGCTAAAGACAATTTAAACGCTATAGCAGCAACCACTAATGACATTCCAAGGGAGAAGATAATATAAGGAAAAACACTATTGAATAAAACACCATTTTTACCTAGAAGCATATTCGGGAATGCAGAAAAAGTAGTATTCCCCAGAGCAATACCGTAAAACAGAGAAATTGCAAAAATTAAACAAGCGGAAGCTATTGCACCATTTAACAAATATTTGATGCCGGCTTCTCCGCTTAAACTATCTTTTTTCACATAAGCAACCAAGGCGATAGAAGAAAGACTTAAAGTTTCTAATGCAATGAATAATAAAACTAAATCATTTGTACTCACCAAAAATGATGCACCCAGAGAAGCTCCCAAAATTAAGAACTGGAATTCTCCTTTGGAAGTAATATCTTTATTTTCAAGGAAAGTTGCAGTCCCAAAGTTTAAACACAGAAGAATTAAAAGAATTAACCCTTTTAAAAGAAGTGAAAACGAATCAGTTAAATAAGTACCTTTGAATGAATAAATGGACTCAGTAGATTCAAGTTGAGGAAATAACAGAATGCAAAAAGATAGACCTAAAGTTATAAGAGGAGTGTTAACAATCCAGGCATTTTTTGAATGTTTTTCACTTAAGCTAATAAAGAGTGAAAAAGCCATTGATAATAAAATACATAGTTCTGGAAAAACGGAAAGTATGTCGTTGTTATCAACAATAGTCTTTAAAGAGTTGAAATCCATTATTTAATTTTCTAACTTATGTTGGTACGATTTTACAGCTAAGTTAACATTTACATCAAACTAGGATGGTGTAAATAATTCAACAGTTGTTTCCATTCGGTCAATATTCATTTGCTAAGTAAGTATTGAGTTTATGTCTAAAAGCAAGCCTAAAGTAAGTATAGTCAAATCAAAATATGCAAATCTATATAGCGTTGCCAATGCTTTGTCCGCTATTGGCGTCGAAGCTCAAATTACGGATGATAGAAAAGAAATACTATCTGCTGATTCTTTGATATGTCCTGGAGTTGGTTCTTTTTCACAAGTTAAAAGTTATTTTGATTCTCATAAGCTTACTGATTCCATCTCTGAGTTCATTAATACATCAAAGCCATTTCTTGGAATTTGTGTTGGAATGCAAATTCTTTTTGAAAAAGGTTATGAAGGGAAACAACCAACAAAAGGATTAGCTTTTTTTGAAGGAGAAGTAGTTTCATTGCCTCCAAACAAAGTCTCAAGAATTCCACATATTGGTTGGAATACTCTTTCATTCAAGCCTTTAAATAATAAAAAAGCATTGTTTAATTCTTTTAATGAATCTGCCGAAGATGTTTACTTTGTTCACTCTTTTTATTGTTCTGCAAAAAATAAAAAAGATATACTCGCATCTGCTCAATTGGCTGAAAATTTTGAGATCCCTGCAATCATAGGTAAAAATAATATTTATGGTATGCAATTTCATCCAGAAAGAAGCGGGAAAGTGGGTCTTCAGCTATTAAAAGCATTTGTTAGTCTTTCTTCTGAGCACTCTGAAAATCCATCTCAAAATATCAAAGAATTCAAAATTGATTGATAGAGTTCTTGATTTTCTTCATCATTCTGCAATCTGTAATGAGTCAGTCTAATAATAGTTTTTTCTATAAGTTTCGCTTTCAATAGATTGTTAGGTTCTTCCGGCAATGGAAAGTTTATTGAACTTAAATATGCTTTTTTACAGCTCTCTTCTAAATTGTTTATTATTTCTTCTATATCAGCAATCATTCTGCCTTCAGTTGATCCAATCAAAGATCTAATTGAAATTATGATATCCGCTAAATCACCAATTGGTGTGTTGATTTGCGAATTCAATCTTACAGAGTAGGGACTAACTGAATAAAAGTCCGTAATTTTAAGACCCTTGGTCGTTTTAAAAATTTGGTTTAATTCTAAATTACCGTGGCATCTGAGTTTTATTCCTAAAGAATTACCAAGCTCACGATTCAATGAATCATATATAGCTTCTATAGCTATCCCATCAAACTGTGAGTCGTGCTTTTGGATGAATCTATATAAACCTTGACGGAAAACTTCATAATCGCTTTGACTATACGGTGAAGAGTTTAAGAAACTACCTTCGTTATTAAAGGAAGAACGTTGAAAGATTTGATTATGCAATTGTGCAAGAGAAACCCCCAGAGCCTCAAACAGTTGACTTAAAGTATCTGTGGATAACTTGATTGATTTTGTATCATGTATTCCTGATAAAGCTTTTAGTTCCTTAACAATCCAAGTTTCTAGATTCATAGAATTTTTATAAGTCTTATTTACTAAAGCTATTGGAATATTAAGACTCTCTCTAGACCAACTTACAAAACCGATATATTCAGTTAAACAATCAAGCCGGTTTAAATTATCAATCAACTCCTCTCTCAATTTATATCGAAGGTCATATGAATGCAAAAAAGATAATGAAAAATCTTCATTCAAGTTAATTCCTTCGACTTTTAAGGAGCTCACAATAATTTTTTCATCTATTAATTGAGTATTGCTCGATTTGAAGACTTCGTTCAATTCTTTTTTATTAATTAGCCCATCGGATTGCATAACCGAGTAGTTGCCAGCATCTTGCTCAATTAAAAATAAATCTTTTCTTCCAATAGAGTCTAATTTGGGTAATCTGAGAGTATCGATTGGCTGTAAAACAGTTGGATTTAGAATCTCCAGGTATTCTCTTGAACTAGCCGAAATGGAAGGTTTATTTGTGGAAGAAGTATTCATTAGTTTTTAAATTATTGTTGATTGCAACCCATTTTGAAAGATATCCAATTGAAGATGGAATATTTTATTTCATTTCAATTAAATATAAAGATTCTTGAGATCTATATATTTTTCTATAGCTTTTTTGGGAGGCTGTTCACACAACCTTTGCTCCTATGAAGAAAAATTAAACGCTTATTGAAGCTTCAGAATACCACTTGACATCTTGCTTTCAGAGGGTTTTGCCGAATAGCATTAATATTTGACTGGAATTTAAGATAAGTAGACTTATAAGAAAAATATAAACGAATGAGAATACTCGTTATAGGTAGTGGGGGGAGAGAACACGCTTTAGTTTTATCTCTATCTCTGAGTCAACATGTTGAAGAAGTTTTTTGTTGTCCTGGAAATCCCGGGATATCTCAACTTGCTCAATGTTCACCAATTAAAGTTGACGATTTTGCTAAATTAGCTGAGTTTGCTGCATCTCAGAAAATAGATCTTACAATTGTTGGACCCGATGATCCTCTTGCCGATGGAATAGTTGATTTCTTTGAGGAGAGAAACTTAAAAATCTTTGGTCCAAGAAAGGATGCTGCAAAATTAGAGTGGTCAAAATATTTTGCTAAAGAGTTTATGCTCAGAAGAGGTATTCCAAGTGCAAAATATGCTGCTTTTGATAGAAGAGAACACGCAATTGCATACGCATATTCCAGACAACTTCCGGTTGTAATTAAGGCAGATGGCCTCGCTAGAGGGAAAGGAGTGGCAGTTGTTAACAGTTATGATGGGGCAATTGGGGCTATAAATAGTTGCTTTGATGGTAAATTTGGCGAAGCTGGCAAAATGGTCATTATTGAAGACTTTTTGCCGGGAACTGAAGCTTCTGTTTTTGCAATATGCGATGGTGAAAATTATGCACTTTTACCAACAGCTCAAGATTATAAAAGACTTTTAGATGGAAACAAAGGGCCGAATACTGGAGGTATGGGGGCACGCTCACCTAATCCACTCATTGATTGGGAAACACTAAAGAAAATTGAAAAAACAATTATTCAACCCACACTTCTTGGGATGAAAGAGGAAGGAAGACCTTATAAAGGCTTTCTCTATGTGGGGGTAATGCTAGACCAAAATAAAGAACCATTTGTTGTTGAATTTAATAGTAGACTTGGAGATCCTGAGACACAAGTCGTTTTACCGCTTTTAGAGTGTGATCTGTTTGAAGTTATCTGGCAAGCGAGTGAAGGTAACTTGGGCTTTTTTAAGGGTATACTACCAAGCGCGGAAACGAGCGGCAACGGAGCTGCTGTATGTGTTGTTATGGCAAGTCAAGGGTATCCAGATAAAGTAGCGGCAGGAATGCCAATAAGGTTTAAGGTTGGTTTTTCATTGGGTTCACAATCTCAATTATTAGACCAAACCAAAGAAGTCGATCCTAATAGAGCTAAAATACTTTTGTTTCACGCTGGAACAAAGCTTGATAACCAGAGGAATTTGATTACCTCCGGGGGAAGAGTTTTAGGAGTTACAGCCTTAGCCCAAAACCCAGAAGATGCAAAGGAATTTGCTTACAAGGCGGTGAATAAAATTGATTTTGCCGGAAAACAAAACAGGTTGGATATTGCTGCTGACTGAACGTTCCCCATTTATTAATAACGGTTAATCTTCATCCCACTTTTATTCATTTTCAAAAAACCGATGAGCTCAAGATAGTTTTGAGGTTTAAAGACATTTTGTTTTAAATTTTGTTTTAAATCTTCTGTAAATTCACCACTCAAAATTTCTGGCTCAATACCAGCTTTACTGGTGTTGGATTGAACAGCATAACAGTCAATTTCTTTTGTCTTCTTTAAGGCATTAAAAAAACTGCTTCCCATCCAACAATCTTTCGGCCCAATGAATGAGGTTAAATTATGCAAAGTTAAGTCTCCAAGCAGAACATCTTCTTTCTCAACAAGTTGCGGTGCTCTACTCAATCCCTTCAAAACGGATGGCAAAAAGCTGTAGCTAGTAATTTCTGGGCTCACCCGTGAATCGATTTCTTTTCCTAAATTCTCTTCATCAATATTCAATGGAAAGCTTGGGGCATGTGCGCAGGGTATCAAAAACTTCTTTGTAATAGTGTGAGAAAGCAATGCTTCGATTCCACCGATCGGATCGGGTCCACTACCTTGTAAATAGTCTGTATCCAAGTTATTCAATTCTTCATTCCAATAAGTGACAATTGCAATCGCTTCCGCCCCTCTTTGAATTATTTTTCGTGCTGATTTAATTAATGATTCGGGGTTGTTTATAAACCCACTAGAGCAACCGCCTTCTAGAACCTTAATTTCTGGAGAAATACTTTCCTCGGTAGTTTCATAACCGAGAAAATCTATTCCCCAAATCTCTTCGGCCGCTTTTACTGTTTGCAATTCTTTCCATAGAGTGTCTTTCGGTAAATTTTTGTCAAAAATTACTCCTAATTTGTTTTGCCTTACCGGCCTCAACCCAATTCTCGATTTCATAAACAAATCGATTGCAGCTCCTTCAACGTAAAGAGTGTTCTCGGAGATGTTTTGCCAAGCACCACCGTTAGTAACATTGGGATTTACTATTAAATAGTCGAACTCGCTGGATACCAAGTTTGTAACTAAATTTGCATCTCCACCAAAACCACCAACTGAACAAGCAATACCAGTGGGAATTATCATTGCTCCAATTGTCTTTTCAGAGTATTTCTTTTTAATTCTAGATAAATCCTTTGCTTCGATGGGATAGGGAGTTGGATAGGCTTCAACTAAAATTTCTTTGTTTAATTCATCGTAACTAATTCCGCCCCACCTTAAAATATCTTCACTCTTGAACTTTTCACAAATTATCTCTTCTATATTCTGTTTTTTAAGATTAGCCGTTCTAAGTTTGATAAGCACTTTTTCAAGATATATTTGGATTGTGGATTATTATTACAGACTGAGAAGCAATATATTTGTTTTAAAAGAGTATTTGTGGGACTGTTCTTTATCTAATTAGCCAATTTCCTATTTCTTTGCATTTTGCAGCCTCTCTCCATCTCAGATCGTTAGAATTCTATTGTCTTCATATGAAGAAACGCCAAGTCTCTTTTTTTATCTATAAATTCAATAGAATTGCCATCTAAAATAAAGCTTTCCGCTTCAACAATTCCGCTTGAATTGACAAGTTCTGCAAATAAGCTTTTCTCAATCTCTCTATGGAATTTCTTCAACAATGCAATATCACTTATTAATTCATTCTCAAATCCAATTTCTCTTTTCATTTCTTTTATTGCGAGTTTCAACTTCTTATTAATAACGAATTGCCCAGATAATCGTCCATCTAAAGAAGCAAACTTTATTCTCTGTCCAATTTTTGAAGATGTGAGCTTCTGAAGATTCAACTGATATCTTTCAACCTGTCCTTCAATGCCTAAGTTCTTAGAATATGAAACTTGGCCAATACTGAAAATTAATGAGAAACAAATTATAAGGAAGAAAAGAAAGCTCTTTAAGAAACTTTGTAAGAATATTAAAGAGCTTTCTTTCATTGCAAAGCTCTGAATAATCATGCATTTTGTTATAAGTATTTCATAATAAATTGATTCCCAATCAAGAAGCGTAAGACATGTTAAAAGACGGTATTAACTCTTAACCCAGGGGAAATGGGAAAACTTGTTAGTTCTTGCTAATTTGCATTTGATATTGGTTTTGATATTCTTGCAAGGATTTTATAGAAAATTCCATTCTATTTTTAGCCAATGATTGAAGAGCCTGAGACGTTGCCTCGGCTCCAGCAATAGTGGTAATTAGAGGTAAATCCATAAGAATTGCTAAAGCTCTCATAGACATATTATCTTGAATGGCTTCGTTTCCTTTAGGAATATTTATGATTATCGAGATTTTCTTTTCGGTTAAAAAATTCAAGATATTGGGCTCTTTTTCTTTTGCTTTTCTAACCATAGTGGATTTGATTCCGTGATCATTTAAAAACTTAAAAGTACCCTCTGTACAATAAATTAAAAACTGTAAATCCTCGAAGGTTTTGGCAATTTCAATTAATGTTTCACCTTTATCTTTATCGTTAACACTCAGGAACACCGTTCTTCCCCATAGAATGTTCTGCCCAGCGGAAATTTGACCCTTTGCAAATGCCAAACCGAGTTGACTATCTATTCCCATAACTTCACCCGTAGAACGCATTTCAGGTCCAAGAGCAATTTGGCAGCCGGGAAATTTTTTAAAAGGCAAAACAACTTCCTTAACTGCAACAACCTTTTCTTTTGCAAACTCTTTCAAAGAAAACTCTGGAAGTACACCAGTAATCTTTAGCTCTTCAATGGTTTTCCCTAGCATCAATTTAGTGCCAATTTTAGCCCATGGAATTCCTGTAACCTTAGAAACAAAGGGAATAGTCCGAGAAGCTCTAGGATTAACTTCGATAACATAAACAGAACCGTTCTTTAAGGCAAACTGAATATTCATGAGTCCAACAACCTGTAATTCTTTAGCAAGCAGTTTGGTTGCCTCAACCAGAGAATCAATTTGTTCTTCACTTAAAGTATGAGGTGGTAAAACGCATGAACTATCACCACTATGAATACCTGCTCTTTCAATATGTTCTAATATTCCTGCAACAATTGTTTCCTTGGTATCGGATACAGCATCAACATCAACCTCAATTGCATCATCCAAGAACTTATCAATTAAAACCGGCCAAACAATACCCGATTTACTCATAGATTCTAGCCAATTGTTCAACTCTTTGGAGTTATAAACAATTTGCATAGATTGTCCACCCAACACATGGCTTGGTCTTACTAAAACGGGGTAACCAACTTTAGCCGCAAGTTCCTGAACTTGTTCTGGCTTATTGGCGATTGCGCTTGGGGGTTGTTTTAAGCCTAGTTTTTCTACAATCTTATTGAATTCATAACGATTTTCCGCTCTTTCAATTTGTGAGACTTGAGTCCCTAAAATCCTTACTCCACATTGTTCAATTTCTTTCGCAATATTCAACGGAGTTTGTCCTCCAAGCTGAACTATTGCTCCAATAGGATTTTCTTGTTTCCAAATTTCTAAGACATCTTCAGTTGTAATAGGTTCAAAATAGAGCCTATCTGAAGTATCAAAATCAGTTGATACTGTCTCCGGGTTTGAATTTATCATTATTGATTCAAACCCTGTTTCTCTTATTGCCATACTGGCGTGAACGCAACAGTAGTCAAACTCTATTCCTTGTCCAATTCTATTCGGTCCACCTCCAATGATTATTACTTTGTCCTTCTTGGTTTTTAAAATTTCATTTTCAGTCTCATAGGTTGAATAATAATAAGGGGTATAAGATTCAAACTCTGCAGAGCAAGTATCAACCATTTTAAATACTGGTTTGATTGATAACTCATCTCTTTTTTCTCTGACCAGTATTTCGTTTACAGAAAAAATATCGGCTAACTGCTTATCTCCAAAACCTAAGGATTTAATTTCCACCCAGTCTTCAAAGGAAAGTTTATCTATATCTTTTACGTTGTTTTTTAAATATAAATATTTTCCAAATATATTTTCTAAGTGTTTTGTAAACCACAAATCAATTCTTGTAATTTGAGATATTTCTTCAGCATTTAAGCCCAAATCAAAGGCCCACCAAAGTTGTCTCACTCTATCTGGAGATGGTTTCTTGAGGTGATTCTCAATCGACTTTTTGTCCAATCCTTTTGGTAAAGGGAAAGGCCCAAAACCAACAATGTTTTTCTCTAAACTTCTCAAAGCTTTTTGGAAAGACTCACAAAATGTTCTTCCAATAGACATTGCTTCTCCTACCGATTTCATTTGAGTCCCAAGAATTCTTTCCGCTCCAACAAATTTTTCAAAAGCAAATCGTGGGATCTTGGTTACTACATAGTCGATGGTCGGTTCAAAAGCGGCTTTTGTATTTTTTGTTATTTCATTGGGAAGTTCATCTAACGTGTATCCGACAGAGAGTTTTGCTGCAATCTTAGCAATTGGATAACCGGTTGCCTTGCTAGCAAGAGCGCTGGATCTGCTGACCCTGGGATTCATCTCGATAATAATTATCTTGCCATTTTGAGGGTTAACTGCAAATTGAATATTAGATCCACCGCATTCAACTCCTATGGCTCTAATTAATTTAATGGCTTGATCTCTTAAATTCTGATATTCATAATCACTCAATGTTTGTGCCGGAGCAACAGTAATAGAGTCACCAGTATGCACACCCATCGGGTCAAAATTCTCGATGGAACAGATAATAATTACATTATCTGCAAGATCTCTAACAACTTCCAGCTCATATTCTTTCCATCCAGTTAAATCTTCCTCAAGAAGCACTTGGCTGGTTGGACTTTCCCGGAGGGCACTTCTAACCATTTTTTCAAATTCATCTTGATCGTAAGCAACCCCACCACCGCTGCCACCTAAAGTAAAAGCTGGTCTTAAAATGATTGGGAATCCTATTTCTTGAGATACTTTTAAAGCTTCATCAAAGTTAGTAACCGTTTGGGACTTCGCTGAATTTAAACC
This sequence comes from Candidatus Caenarcanales bacterium, assembly GCA_030065015.1. Classification (GTDB taxonomy): domain Bacteria; phylum Cyanobacteriota; class Vampirovibrionia; order Caenarcaniphilales; family Caenarcanaceae; genus JASJDU01. Next base: position 62,357 of record JASJDU010000003.1, read on the forward strand.
GATATCACTAACAACTTGTTTAAAAAGTGCTCTATCTTCAGCTAATTTAATGGAATTGAGTTTAGCTCCAATCAATTCAACTTTATATTTCTCTAAAGTTCCATCTTCAGCTAAAGATACTGCAACGTTTAGGCTCGTCTGACCGCCCATAGTGGGTAAAATTGCATCCGGTTTCTCCCTTACGATAATTTGTCTTACTATTTCTGGAGTGATTGGCTCAATATAAGTTCTATCTGCCAACTCCGGATCAGTCATTATTGTTGCAGGATTTGAGTTGATTAAAATTACTTCGAACCCTTCATCTTTTAATGCTTTACATGCTTGAGTTCCAGAATAATCGAACTCACAAGCCTGACCTATTACAATTGGCCCAGCACCTATTACTAATATTTTTTTTAAATTAGTTCTTTTTGGCATTCCAAGGAATAAATATTACCTTATATTTACTTGATATAAAAAATAAAGCAAAACCTTGAACTGAATAATAATCTTTCATGAACTTAAAAAAACAAGATTAATCATTGTTAAATCTAGGTTAGTACTACTTACTTTTTGTGAGAAATAATTGTTGTATTCTATTTTCAAGGGGTGTAATAAAGTTAGGTTAAATAAAAAATATGAATAAAAGTATTATTTCTTTCACTCTTGCTTTATTGGTCTCTCAGAACTTATTGTGCTTTGGATTTGAGAAAACTCAATCAGAAGAACTAACGAAAAAATACCAAGACAATCCTCAAGCGAAAGCTACTAGTGTTGAAGAGCTCTTTTTTCGTGGTTTAGTCAAACAAATACAGGGTAATCACGAATTTGCGATTGAGGATTATAACAAGGTACTCTCTCTGGAAGCAGATGACCAAGATACTTTAGCTAATAGATGTGGGTTATTTACTGAACTAGAGAAATATCAAAATGCAATTGCTGATTGTCTCAAAGCAATATCTTTAGGTGGAGAAAATTCAGATGCAATTTATTTCAATCTAGGACTTGCACAACAACAATCCGGAGACTTTTCTAGTGCCTTAAAATCTTTTCAGGAATTTAGAGGTTATGCACAAAAAAATAAAGATATAAATCTCATTGAAAAAGCTGATAGTAGAGTTGATTTAATTCAGAGAGCCCTGAAAGGTCAAATAACAAAATCATCAGTTAATGATTATTTCAAAGCCAACGATGAATCCTTAAAAGGGAATTTAGAGCAGGCTGCTAATTTGTACCAAAGATCAATAAGAATATCTCCCAACTTTGCAGAAGCCTATCTTGAATTGGCAAATATAAACGCAATGCAAAAAAATTATGATTCAGCCTTTGCAAACTACAAACAGGCTGAAAAAATCAATCCAAGTCTGCTAGCAATATACAATAATCGTGCAGCAGTATGGATTCAATATAAGAAAGACTATAAGTCAGCTAAAAAGGACCTAAAAAAAGCCAAATCTGTAGCCAAGGATAAAGGCCAAAAAGATGTAATTAAATACTTTGAAGAAGCAATTAAACAGTTGGAGTAAATAATTCTTATATCTGACTCTAGAAGGCAATGCCGCAATTACCAATTCTTTAATATTCAGTATTCACTTTAAATTGGTGAACATGATGATTTTGTTCTCCAGCTTTTACAATTCCCCAAATGTTGAATGTGATTGATAAAAAAGTAAGTAGTATCAGTAATTTTTTTTGCTTAGAGGCTTTCTTTTTGTGACTAATACAACAAACCCTTGATTCGGTTGATGGCTTAAAAAATGATAACCAAGCCATGAACAATATTACAAAGCTAAATAATGGGAAATAAGGCTGAAACTGAGCAAATACTGAAACTCCTGAAAATAATCCCAAACCTATCGCTAGCGGAAATAAACAACAAGGAATATGTGAGAGACAAGCGAAAAACAAAGATCCAATTGCTATTTTCTCACTTTGGTTTTTAGGAGAAGGTATTTTCATGAAGGTATTTTACTATACGAATAACCTCAAACTATAAAAACTATGCAATAAAGAGTCAGTTGGCAAATGTCATAAATAACAATGTTAAAATGTAAGTATCTGTATTTTGATTAATTCATTTTTTAACCTATTAAAAAAAAAGTTTATAAGGTATAAGTTATTGCTATGTCCAATCCTAAAAATAAAGAGGGTACTTTACTATTCGATGGTAAAGTTCTTGAAGCAAAGCCAAACGGTATGTTTCTGGTAGAGTTAGAAAACGGTCACACCGTTTTGGCTCATATATCCGGAAAAATCAGGAAAAACTTTATAAGAATATTAGCCGGTGATACAGTCACAGTTGAATTAACGCCATATGATTTAAACCGTGGAAGAATCGTTTATCGCGGCAAATAAAAGCTTTTTTTTAAATATCTGATTAAGATTTAAAACAATTGAATTATCTGTAAAAAGATTTATTACTGAGATTTTTAATTGAATTTTGAGAATTAGGGCTTTTATAAGGTTTCTTTCTTATTTCTGAATTATTTGTTGTTTTTTTAGGCTGCTTTATTAAAAGATATTTCTTCGATTTTCTACTTTTCGTAGAAAAATCACTTTGCTTGTTTATAGATTGGAGGAGTTCACCCATAAATGAGCTTTTATCTATCAAACCATCTTTAATCGTCTCACTCAAGAAAAACACTTCAGAATCCAAAGTTTCAATATTCTCACTAATTGTTGAAATCATAGATGTGTGAGAGTTCAATTTTTCCGTCAATTTGAATATTGCAAACAAGCTACAGATATTAAGCAAGAACAAAATGATTAGGAGTATTTCATTAGTACCCATTTTTTTGTCTAATTTTTTTTCTGCTTGAATTGCCAAATTAACAGCTTTTGTTTTTGGTGTAGTAGCAGTTTCTACTGTATTCAAATCATTTATTTCATTTATAGAAATAGCTGTGAAATCTTTAACTTGAGGTGATTGATTAGACTTGTCCTCTAAAGAATTTTCAAGACTTAAGTCTGCAGATTTTTCCTGAAATTCAGTCTGTTTCTTGTAGCCTTCATCTATTTTCTTCTTATTGTAATGAGTTGTAAACAAAAAACTTTCTGCTAACTCTTTTGTTGAATTAGCCAATCTCCTTGTCCGAAGAGTATTAGTTTTATCTTCAGAGTTTTTTATGAATTCTTGAGTTTCTTTATAAATATTAATTTTCATTAATTAGGAGAATAATATTTTAAATGCTTTCTAGTTCAAATAGTCTATTCCCATAATTGTATTTAATTTAAAGTATTATTCAAATACTTTACAGATAAAAAAGCCTAACAGAAATGATTTCTGTTTCTATTCAAATATCTCAATAGCTTTGCATCAATGAATTTGTCCACTCAATACTAGTATTAAAAAAATAAGTCCTAAAATTATTGGAAGAAGAGTATAAAATCCTGCAAGAGACGAATAGAGTTTATCTTTATCTTTTTCATATTTTCTTTTTAGTTCTTGAATTACTTATTTTGAATTACTGCTCATTAGAATTGATCAATCGTTTACTGAATTGGATATCTCATTCAAGTTATTTTCAAAAGCTGAATAATTTAATTTAGAAAAGTCACAAAATCTTTGCAGAGATTCATGTCTAATGGAATCCAGTTTATATTCTATCAAGTCAAAGTATCTAACTAATTCATTCTCGTTAAGTGAACTGCTTTGAGCCTTTTTTGCCAAATGCCCAATATTTTTTAGGTTTTTTTCCAGTGTGTTGAGCAATATATTTTCTATTTGAGTTGGAAGAGGATTTTTAGAAGCAAAAACAGCAAAAACAAAAGGTAAACTAGTTAATTCAAACCATAGCTGCCCTAAGTCATAACAATGATAATTCGTTAATTCCCCTGAATCAAAACATTTCTTTGCTCTCAGTGCTTCATTGCCAATTAATAAAACATTCTCTTTCTTGCATCTAATTAAATCTTCAGTCGATTGAGATGAAACTTTATACTCAATTTCTTTATTTCCATAATTATTTAAAAGTACTTTGAGTAACTGGTTACTTGTTCGAGAGTGATCGGTTAGGTTTATTGTTTGATTCGACAGTTGATTAAGCTGTTTTGGTGAAAAGAAGAGTACTGAATGAATTTCATCATTTTTGGCACTTATACAAAGTTTATTGAATAGAATTAGCTGTTCATTATTAAGTAAATAATCAAAAGAAGGAACTTGCCCCGCTTGAACCTTGCCCTTGATTAATAAATCTGATACCTCTGCAGGAGTACCAAAAATACACTCTATTTCCGAGTAATTTTCTAAGCCACTGAATATTGGAAGACTATTGAAGTAATTTACAAAACCAATCTTATACATTTATAAATTCTAACTTTATCCTTTGATAACGTAGTCCTAAAGAATTCATTGAGTTTGTGACCAAGAGCTTGAAAAATTTTTGAATTCAAGAGAAAATAAGTATTAACGAATAACGGAATTATTTATTATGAAACTTTCAGAACAAATTATAAAAAATAATCAATTAACAATTTTATCAATTGTCAACTTAGCTCTTTTAATCCCGATTTCTTTGTACTCAATGAGTAAAATAATACTCAATTCTAATTGTAATATTGAATATTTTTCTTTTAATGAGTTCTTAATTAACAAAATCGCTTCATTCATCCATGTGAGCTCATTTTTTATATTCAAGGGATTAGTTTTTTAATCGCATCTAAGCCAGATTGAGCTGCATTCTCAATTGAGACACCCTTAATGTAATTTCCAGCAATTGCAATATCATTTGGGAGATTTTCTAAGGTTGACTGAATTAAATTATGATGCCCTAATGATAATTGAGGTACCGCTTTCTTCCAACGGCTTATAAGTTTAACTTTTAAGTCTTTATGCTCCAATTTTCCAGTTAAATTGAATGCTTTATTTATGTCTTCAATGCAAATATCCTTTATTTGATTATCAGATAGACTGATTAATTCCGGAAAGTTACTTCCACCAAGAAAAATGGTGAAGGAAAAACATTCATCAGGTGCTCTTTTAGGAAAAAGAGAAGAATTGAAAATAACACCTAATGTTTTAATATCTTCGTTTTTAGAACTCAAAAAACCAAAAGATTCTTCAACAAGTTTTTGATTACTTTCTCTCATAAGAGATTTATTCATCCAACAATTAACTGTTACCAATGGAGAGTAGGTAATTTTCTGAAGTTCTGAGAGTCTTAAGGGCATTAATGAAGCTGCAACATAGGATGGAGTAGCAATAATCACTCTTTTCGCTAGGATTTTTTCTCCTGAATTAGAATGAAGGAAATATTTATAACCTTTCTCAAGACTTGAGCATTCCTCAACTAACGTTATTTGTGAATTTAGCTTCAGCCTTTCGGAGGGTAAATATTGAACTATTCCATTAATTAATTCATTCAAACCACTTTCAAAAGAGTAAATTTCTCTGTTTTCCTTTTTACCTTTTTTCAATAGACTGAAGAGCATTCCTCTAGAAATACTCTGATATTTTTTATCGAGCTCATAAATTTTGGGCCATACAGTTCTTATAGATAGTTGAGCTGGATTGCCTGCATATATACCACTTAGTACCGGCCAAATTAACTTGTTTACAAACTCCTCATTAAATCTAGATTCAAAAAAAGACTTTACACTTTCATCTTTATCATCTTTATTCGAGTTTAAAGAGCTTTGTTTATCGGTTTGTCTGAAAGAAAAGAAATCTTTAAAAAAAGAAAGCTTTGTTTCTGTACTCAGAAAGTTACTCAAAAAAATATAGAAAGGTCTAGTTATTTGATGCAAAGTACAATCAGAGAATACTAGTTTATGCTTAGCTTTGGGAGAAGCTTTGAGAGGCTTCAGCTGAACTCTATTAATAATTTCGGATAAACAGTTCCCAATCACTAAACTCCCAGGCCCTCTTTCACATAAATAACCGTTATCCATTGAGCTAGTAAATACTGCTCCACCAAAACGATTGGATGCTTCAAGAAGAACGAAATCCAAATTATTCCTCTCAGCATGAAAAGCGGCACTGAGACCCGATATTCCCCCACCAATTATTACCAAATCTTTTAACGAAGTCATCGGTCTAGTTATCTATTAATTTGGGACAAAAAAATTATTGTGGCATAACTTAATTAAGTAAGAATTCATGTTTTAGGTTAAATTGAAAATATGGGGTACAAATCGTCTGTTTCTAGTGAAATAAAAATTAAATGCAATCAGTCTCAAACTTTTGCTTTTCACGAAAATCTATGTAATATTTCCAAGGTCTTACCACCTTTTATAAACGTAAAAATTAATAAAATTGAGTATCCTGTTCAACAAAATTCGGAAGCAAATCTTATTCTTTCATTTTTCGGCTTATTTCCATTATTAAACTGGAAATTGAGATTCAAAACCTTCGAAAAGCCTTATATATTCGTTGATGAAGAAATTGGTGGACTCTTTGAAGAATTTTCCCATACACATCAATTCATTCCATTACGAAATGATCTTAATGTAACTATCGTCAAAGATGATGTTACTTTTTCTCTGAATGACTCTTTTATTAATCGAACAATTGGTTCATTTCTTGTGAAGAAAATCATCACAATTGCTTTACGTTTAAAACTGATTAGTACCAAAAAAGTTTTAGAAGAAAGACATCGATCGTAATAATTTTAAGAAATTTTCTACAATACATAGAATTTTACCGATAACAGGAGTAAATTCAGATACAAAGTAATTCCATAGACACAAGGCCAACAATAAAACTTTGACCCGAGTTGCTTTCTTGAAAAAATCATCCATAGTATTAAATTCCAAATGGGCAACGTGATATATTAGTCTCACTTCACTGATTTCTTAACTCGTCATGGTTTCTAATATACATCGTACTCTTCGTTTAGCACCTGCTTTACTTTTACTTAATGGTGGTTGCGCTTCTGCTTCTAAGCCAACTCATACTAATCAATTGAGAAGTGGTGCCCCTATTGTTCGAAAAACGGCACAAACTGAACAAACAACCCCTACAATAACTTTAACCTCAGCAGACTGTGGAAAAACAAAGTCTCTTGGCCAAAGTGCAACTGCCGAGATTAAGTGTGATAGTCCTGTAGATCCTAAAAGAATATCTAAGGTGTCCATTTCTGCACCAGGTTATGTTGGGTGTCCATTTGAATCAATATATGGAGAGTCTGTTCTTATCAAGGATCCTAGTACTAATACATATCGTCAAGCTACAATACATAATGAAAGGGTTCTTCTAGACAACTCCGGAAATGCACTAATACACGCTCGTAAGTTTCGTGCCAACAATAATTCGAACAAGAAAGAAGCCATATCACCAAATTCAATGACACTCTCGTGCAATAAGAAGCCAAGTGGTCAAACAACGACTTTATCCATACCCACTACTAATAGATTGTTTAGTGGATTGTTAGGATCTAACTCCTATTCATCAGTGTGGAAATTGCCTCTGTCTCTCAACCCTTCAACTTCTCTAACAAGACAAGCATAAAATTGACCTTTTCTATACCTTCTTGTATTTTGGACTATTGAAGGTTTATTGAGAGATTACCTATCTTCAAAGAGAACTTATACCAAATCGCAATCAGAAGTCAACATATATGTAAAAAGAAGGGATAATTAGAGAAATTATTAATAGAAGTTAGGAATTGACAGAACAAGAGAAGCTAAAAAAGCTGATAAAGAAAAAAGACACAAGATTGTGTCTTA
>JASJDU010000047.1 GCA_030065015.1 Candidatus Caenarcanales bacterium
GGCCTAGAAAATCTCTAAATTTCTTAACTCCTAATGAGGTATATTTTAATCACTCAAATTGCCATTCTGAGATCTTCATTTCTAATCTCCCTCTCTATCAAATGGTTGCATTTCGCTCTTGAATTTGCGCCTTGTATGACAAATACAACGAGTTACACAAAAGAAAAAGTCGTGATGTAGAAATTTTTCAATTTTTTGTGGATTTATTCATCCAGAATCAAGCAACTCCCACAATGAAAGAAATAGGAGAGAAATTAAGTCCCCCATTAACATATTCAAATGTAAATAGACGTATCCCTAGAGTTATATCTAGTTTTATTATGTTTTTTGCATCTGAATTAAAGAGAGAAATCAGGATTATCAATCATGATGGCTTTACAAAGTCTAAAAAATTAGCAGAAATCATTAAAATAATATTGCCTGAAGTTTACGAACACTGGTACAGAAGTCAAACCAGTTCAAAAGATACAGAACTTATAGAGTAAGGTAAATAATTTAATCTAGAAAAATCTTTTTCAGGATTTCAAAAACAAGCATGTGATACTAAAGAATCAACGTAGAATATTTAGCTCTCTTTTAAATATAAGATTTTCATTTTGTAAGCTTTTGAATGATTTTAAGACGTAATAAGAGATTTTGAGTTATCAGTAAATAGTATAGAATTGATGACCTTTCAATATTCAAGGAGATAAACAAATGAAGCAACTTAAAAATTTATTTTTAGCTTTCAGCTTAATCATTCTTTTACCGCAACTTTCAATTGACTTACAAGCTCAAGAGGCTTCATCAAAAAACTCTGCAAGGCAATCTGCAAAAGATATCATAAAGTCTAATGATTTAGATGGAGATGGAAAATTGTCAAAAGATGAAGTTGATCCTATTTTTAGAATCAAAAGGTTTGACAAGGTTGATAATAATCCAAAAGATAATTTACTAAGCCAAGAAGAACTAACCGTTTCATACAAAAATGCCGCTTTAGCTAAAGCTCAAAGAAGCAAAAAGCCAAAATCTACAGGTTTAAAAAAAGTTAAAAAGTCTGTAGAAAACTTTGTTGGAGGAATTGCTAACGAAATTAATGAAGTAGGTAAATAAAATTAATTTGTGCCCCTTCAAGGGGCTAAATTAAAAACCTTCTTGAACGTTAGCTGAGTTTCGATCTCTAAATACTCAGCATTATATTTTTTTAACCTTTTATTCAAAATTTAACACTGAAAAACCATTGTATATAAGTAGGGATATCCCATGAGGATTTGCAATGAGTTTATTAAATAATGCTTTTAACCTTATTCTTCAAGGCAAGCAAATTAATCTATATGGGTTACAACAGTTTATTCAAAGATTTGAAACTACAAGTGAACCTCAGGAGAAAGCAAAAAATAAAGCAATATCAAGAATAGATGAATTTAATTATATGAGACATAACGATTCAGTCATTAACACAATGAATGAATTATTACATTTTCTCAACTTTGCTAACTTAACTGACTCTGACGCTTCTGTTATCGGAGGTAATTTAACAGAAAAATATTTATTTAATATTTTCACTACTCAAAATTGGGACAAAACTGGCGCTGTAACTGATGGAGTGATAGAAGATATTGATGGCAAAGAGGGTAATCGGCCCAATGAACCTTTTGAAAATCGTTTTGTGAAATTAATACTTAATGGGCACAAGCTAGATTTAAAAAGACTTCAAGAGTATATAAAAGATAAAAAGTATCCATATGGTGATGACAAAAAGATGATTCCTATGATGGAAGTTTCTCAAAAACTGGAAGAATTTATAAGAAAAGAAAATTTAAGTGTTATTGATAACGAAATAAAAGCCTTGAAATTTTTGTTATGGCTAAGAGAAATTGATGAGAATATCATAAATTTTCAACCAAGAGCTTTTAGAACCGCAAGTGGATTCGGAAAAATAAACAAATTCTTGAATATTTTTGGGGGAGATAGAGTAACTCCAGTACTAAGGTATACAAATAGTAATAAATTGGTTCAACCAAATAATCAAATAGAAGCTTGGCTAGTAACAAATATTCCACCATTTATGACTCAACATCAAGAAAAAAGCTCATCAAAAAGTCAAACTCAAATTCTTCCTAAAGACAATCAACTAAATCAACAGGAAAAAATCCAAGAGGTTATGAATAATAAAAAAGAAACCAATAGGATAATATCCGAAGCAGATTCAACTGATAAACCAAGTAAGCTATTTTATAAAGAAGATATAGACGGAAGAATGTATCCCAAAGATATTGAAACATCTGCAAAAATACTAAAATCTTTAGGCTTTAAGAATGTAAAAGATGGCAGTTTTCCTCCAGAAGCAAGAGCAAAACTTCTAGAATGGATAGGTAAGAATAGGGACAAATCTATAAGTGATCTTCTAGATCAAAAAGTGTCAAACACTAGTGATGTTAAATATTCTGATTTAACTGGATTAATAATCGATAAAAAAGTTATAGCTCACGATTTCGTCTTAAATATTAAAACTTTTTTGGCAAATCAAATAGATGATTTCACAAATGATGGAACCAGTAAATGGACTCCAGACTTAACAAAAGCTCTTAAGGACTACCAAACATCTAAAAATTTAAATTCAGACGGAATATGGGGACCTAATACAGAAATTAAGGCCTTAACAGAAGTAAATAATTCACTCGCATTAGAATGAAAAATAAACAATAAAAGTTCAAAATCCCAAATTTAAGGGCAAATTAAATGTACTAGTGAAAACATAGTTTATTATCTTGCCCACTGTTTTTACTTCTAAATCCAGTTGTGAGTCGCCATTAAAAGCTTATGGTTCAACTGAATATGGAATAAATAATGAACTAAATAATCTTCTCAATAGTTTAGATTGGGAAAACTTAAATTTAAATCCAATTAGTGTTTTAAGACAGTTTTTTGAACTATCTTTAAAAGGCAAATTTGTTGGGGTTTTTCAAGAGTTAGATTCTCATCACTGGAAAGGGCTAGCAACAAAATGGAGTGTTTGGGAAGACAGTAAAGAATGTCAACTGAGGATTGATAAAAATCTTGCATTATTATTATTGAGCAAATCACTAGGCTCTAAAGGAGAAGACCATCACTTTTCTTGCAAATCAATGACTAACCTTGAAACGGAAGTATTAGAAGGAGCAATTCAAGAACTAGTTGAACACATAACCACAAATGTTGAGAACTTAGAGATTGAAGAAAGCAGTTCTGATTTCAAAGGTGAACTAGCACATATGGTTTGGGCTATTGACGGAGAGCGTAGCATTTCTAAAATAGCCATCTCTTTACCAATTGAAAGAGTTCCACAAAATTCATCTTATGTTCAAAGAGAAGCAATCCGCACAGAAAATGATTGCAGCCAAGCAACAATAAAGTTAAGCCTTCATGTAGGAAGTAGCCAGATGACTCTAGCGGATCTTGCCAAACTTGAAAAAGAAGATTTTATTTTTTTAGAAGAAAGTGACAAGAATTGCCTAAAAATTTTGGGAATGGATGAATTGGATCCTGATTTTAGTTACTCAATTCCTATTGTCATTGGTCCAAGAAAAATTGACTCTAAGTGGCATAAGATAAAATTGGAAGACAGCAATATACAAGAAATTAAAAAAGATATGAATCAAGCTTTAAGCAGTGATGTTCTTCGAGATTTTCCAGTTGACGTTAAAGCGGAATTTAAAGATGTAAAAATGACTTTGAAGGATTTATTTGCACTGCAGTCAGGTTGGGTTTTACCAATAGAACAAATAGCCGACAATGAGTTGCTTTTGACATCACAAGGAAAAACAATTGCACGAGGTGAGTTAGTAGTTACTGGTAACAAATTTGGCGTTCTCATCAAAGAAGTTTTGCTAAATGAGAGTAACGAGTGAGAATCAACAAGCGAAATATGTTTTAAAGAGTGTTTTTATACTTTCTAACTTTGATTAATGTTTGAGATTAAAAAATAAAGGATTTTTCTTATTTCTGATTTAGACTTAAATTTAAATACAAAAAGCAATTTTTATGAAATATCCGAAGGTAACTTTGTTTTTTACAATTTTTTTATTAGTTTTTCTTTTAGCTCAAGACTTATTATTTAATATAAATTTCACACCTTTGGTTGAATTAATTCACAATATAGCTTTTATTATGCTGGGTTCAATGGTTGGAATTGTTATTTATTCATTGAAACATGGGAATGAGAAAAAGCCAGAACTAATTGACGAAGATAAATTAGCTTTTAAAGTTTTAGAGGATGAAAAAAAGCAACTTAAAGAAAAGATTAAAACCTTAGAGGCCGCCTTAGAAAGACTCATGAAATAAATTTAGTTATGAGTAAAAAACTCAACTACTTTGAATTATTAAAAACCACTAGAGGATTAGTACTTTTGGTAATAGTTAGCTCAATTTGTGCAACTTTATTGTGGTACCAAAGGATATTGCCTCCTGTTTTCGAATTAGGTAAAAAAAGTCCTCAAAAACTGGTTAACATTGAAGAAAGAACAATACTTGATATTAAAGCAACTCAAGAAGAGAAAGAAAAGGCGAAAAAAAAGGCTTTAGGAGAGTTCCTCACTAATCCTAAATTCGTTAGAAACAACTCCTATAATGAGGTTTCAATAGAAAATACTAAGAAATTCATCGATCAATTCGACAAGTATTTATATTTCATTGAAGAGAATAAGCCTTATTTCTTATTGTCAAAAAAATCAACTTGCTTGCTTCTGCTTCTTTCTACCAAAGAGCTTAACGAATTTTGGGATCAATTAATTGATAGTGAAAAAGAAATAAATGACTTATATCAAAGTGTCATTGCAGAAATAAAAAGAAAGAAACTGCCACTTCAAAAAGTTAAAAACAATATCAACAAACTAAGAGTCAATTTCAAGAAATCAACCCTAAAAGATTTCAATTTAATTCAAAAGATTTGGGCGGCAGATTTGTACACTATCTCTCAAGAGGAATGGTTTCAAATAAAACCATATGTATTAATGTCAGCTAGAAAGCTATTATCCTATGGATATTTAGGCTTTATTGATGAAAAACTACTAAAAGAAGTCCTCAATCAACCTAGTGATTTAACAAAAAAAGAAATAACTTATATCCAAAATGTACTTGAATATAGCTTGAGACCTAACCTTGAAATAGAATACGGTAGCTTAAGCAAAATTGAAGGTAAAGCCTTAATGGAGGTAGAGCCAATTTGGAAAAACATCCCCTCGCACACTGTAATTGTTGAAAGAGGGGAAATAATTACAAAAGATAAGCTAGACATGATTGAACAACTCAATCTCAACCGCAAAAGAGTTGACTTTCCAATCTTTGGCGAAGCTTTTTGGATGACACTAATTGTGATGATTTCATTTTGCCTCTACGTAAAATTTGAGAGGTTTCAGCTTAGCTTTAGGCAAATGCTTTTATTAAGCTGTTTGGTAATTGGTGCTTCATGCTTTGTCGGTTTCTTTGCACACTACAGACCGGCCGCTGTTCCTTTGGCTGCAGTTGCAATGACAACAGGACTTTTCTTTAAACCTTCGGTTGGATTTTCTGCGGGGATATTATTTGGAGTATTATGCCTTCAGTCCTTAAACATTAATCCATCGGTTTTAATACCTTCTTTCGTTGGAGTTGTTGTCGGAACAGTTTTTGGTCAAAAGGCAAAAAATAGAGCCGACCTAACTTATTCGGGAATTTGGCTAGGATTTTCTCAAATTTTGAGCTATTTACTAATTGGTTTACTATCAGAACAATCAATAATTATTCCATCGGAAATAGTTATTCAAGGTCTATCTGGTTTAATAACAGGTCTCCTTGTTTCGAGTGGAATGCCATTTCTAGAATCCTTATTTTCTGTAATTACTCGTTTTCGTCTTCTAGAACTTTCAGACCCAAACCAACCAACGCTTAAAAAGTTGCACGATGAAGCGCCAGGAACTTATGAACATACACTTGTAGTTGCAGATTTAGCCCAAGATGCTGCAAAAAAAGTAGAAGCTGACTATGAATTGGTAAGAGTCGGGATTTTATATCATGACATAGGTAAATTACATAATCCTCAAATTTTTATAGAAAACCAATTTGGTGGACCCAATCCTCATGATCAAATGTCTCCAGCACAAAGTGCAAAGGAAATAATAAAACATGTAACAGAGGGAATCATAATGGCAAAAAAAGTTGGTTTGCCAGAAACAATTATTAATTTCATTCCGATGCATCAAGGAGATTCTCGAGCAGGACATTTTTTCCTGAAAGCCTGTCAACAAGATCCTTCTCTGAATAATGACAAAGAGTTTCGTTATCCTGGCCCCAAACCTAATTCCAAAGAAACAGGTATCGCTATGTTAGCAGATACAGTTGAAGCAACAATCAGAAGCCTCAAGACCGATGATAAAGAGTTAGTAAAAGTTACCATCAAAAACTTAATTGAGTCGAGGGTGAAAGATAGTCAATTATGCGATTCCACACTATCCAAAAGAGAGCTGGAAAAAGTAGCGGAGTCTTTTTATGAAAGTTGGAAAAATAAAAACCACGAAAGAATAAAGTATATTAGCGATCTCAAAAAGTAGTTTCACGTTGCTGGGGGTAAGTAAAAGCTTTGTATTAAAAATGAAGCGCTTTAAAAACCAGAGAAAGCTAAATTAATCAATCAGCTATTCAAATTTCCATGTTCTTCTGGAGGTAATTTAAAATCAGAAGCCTTAACTCCATCAAGAAATTTAAGAAATTCTTCTTTTTCAATGCTTTCACCCTCTGGTCTTTCATCCCCTTCTTCAGTCTGTACAACAGCAGGTATACAACTTTCTTCCTGAACTATTTCAGTTACAAAAACAGGACATGCGGCTCTTAAAGCTAATGCAATACAATCACTAGGTCTTGCATCCAATACAGTTTCCTCTTTAGAAATTTTGTGCTGAAGTATTAGATGAGCAAAAAAGGTTCCATTAATAACTGAATGAACAACAACCCTATCAACCTTATAATTTAAAGTTTCAATTGTGCTCAACATTAGATCGTGTGTTAGAGGTCTTTCTAATTTTTCTTCTTGAAGAGCTATTGCAATGGATTGAGCTTCAAGTCTACCAATCCAAATGGGCAAGATTAAATCATTTTCAGCACCTTTACTGTGAAGAATCACCAAAGGATTGTCAGTTCTCGTGTCAATTCCTATACCAGTTACCTTGAATTCCAACATTTTTTTAGGATAAATCTTTTCAGGGGATTTTGCAGTTGTTTACAGCACAATTGAAAACTATTAGAAATTAATCGTTGTTAATTAATATTCCAATAGATTCTCTTTCTATAAAGGATAAACAAAAATAAACAATAATTTAAAGCTAAAGCAACTTCTCTAAATCTTCAAAAAGGTAGATTACCCTTAATGGACTAACTAATAACTCTCTCAAAAGGTTTTACGAATCAAATATGACGTTTGAGGTATGATCTAAACACTTATGTTATCGCCCAGCATATATTAAGTAGCCAGTTTTAGCTTAATTTGACTAAATAATGAAGAATTTAAAATCCAACTTACCTTTACTTCTATTCTCAGTTTTAATTTTGATTTTTGCAATTTCCTTAGGTTCTAAAAGGGATTCAGATGAAATTAGCTATAGTAAGTTTCGAAGAATAGCATTTACTCAAACAGCTTCGGTTGATAAAGCTTTCATTGAAGACAACGGCAATAAGATTACCTTGCTAATGAATGATGGGAGAAAAAAAATTGCAAAACTTCCCAAAGATCTCACTGGTCAAAATGATCTAGCAAAAGAATTAGATAAAGCAGGTATTGAAACCGCCGTTAGAGATTCTAAAACTGGAGATATTTTCCTTTTACTTTTAAATTTTGGGCCTCTTCTTTTGTTATTACCTTTGATCTTTTTCATGATGAGGGGACTTCAAGCTGGTGGGGGACAAGCCTTTAACTTTATAAAGAGTAAAGCAAAACTACTTGGTGAGCAAAAAACAAAGGTAACTTTCGCAGATGTTGCTGGAGTTGATGAAGCAAAAGAAGAATTGGTAGAAATTGTTGAATTTCTTAAAGATGGAGATAAATTTAGAGCCCTTGGAGCAAAGATTCCCAAAGGAGTTTTATTAGTTGGGCCACCAGGAACAGGGAAAACCCTTTTAGCTAAAGCGATTGCAGGAGAGGCGGACGTACCTTTTTACACAATCTCGGGTTCTGATTTTGTAGAAATGTTTGTTGGAGTTGGAGCAAGCAGAGTAAGGGATCTCTTTGAACAGGCAAGAAAGAAAGCTCCCTGTATTGTATTTGTTGATGAAATAGATGCAGTTGGAAGACAACGTGGTGCTGGTTTTGGTGGACATGATGAAAGAGAACAAACATTAAACCAGTTACTCGTAGAAATGGACGGTTTTGATAGCAGCAACACAAATATAATTATTATTGCTGCTACTAATAGACCGGACGTACTTGATAAGGCCTTAACAAGACCTGGAAGGTTTGACCGACAAGTGACAGTTGATTTCCCTGACATGAAGGGACGAGAAGCGATTTTAAAGGTTCACTCTAAAGACAAAAAAATATCTTCTCAGGTTGAATTAAAAACAGTTTCCAAAAGAACACCTGGTTTCACAGGAGCAGATTTAGCTAATGCAATGAATGAAGCGGCCTTGATTGCTGCTAGGAAAAATAAAAAAGAGATTGAAAGCCAAGATTTAGAGGAAGCAATTGACAAAGTTTTCTTAGGCTCTAAGAAAATGATTAAATACCCCTTCAGAACAATGCAAATGGTTGCTTATCACGAAGTTGGGCATGCGTTAATTAACATTTTAAGTGAAAGAGATGAAAAAGCTGCCAAAAAGAGGCCTTTGCACAAAGTCACTATTGTTCCGAGAGGAAGAGCTGGTGGGGTTACTTGGAGTGTAAATGACGAGGACTATGTTTATTCAACAAAGAATTCATTAATTTGGGATATTAGAATCTCTCTCGGTGGAATGGCAGCCGAAGAAATTGTTTATGGTGACACAGGAATTGGGGTTAGCTCTGATTTACAAAACGCAACTAAGATTGCAAAATTCATGATCACACAAGTTGGTATGAGTGACCTTGGACCAATTGCTTTTGGAGAGTTCAAAGAAAGCTTTTTAGGAGATCTAGGCTATTCGAGGGACTATTCTGAAGAGATGGCTAAACAAATTGATGAAAGAGTTACTTCGACCATCAACAGATTGTTTGACGAGGTAAAGACCATCCTAACTTCTAACAGAACCATAATGGATGCAATAGTGCTAGCTTTATTGGACAAAGAGACGCTAGACCGCGATGAAGTGGAGAGAATAATGAAAGAAGTAGAAGAAAATACATTCGATTTCGAAGAAGCAAAAGAAAAGGTAAGATTGTTAAAGGAAAAATTGGACAACAAAGACAACGTAGTCAAGATAAATGTTGCCTAATTTGTTACCCTAAAAAAACTTTCTAAAACATCATGAGTACTCTATTGGAAAAAGAAGACAAAACTGCTGAAAAAGAAAAAATTGTGGATTCGGCCAGAAAAGTTATTGAACTCGAGGCAAAGTATCTGCAAAAGCTATCAAGTTTGATAGGTGAAGAATTCTATAATGCCGTTAAGTTAATACTCCAAACTAAAGGCAGAGTAGTAGTCACCGGAATGGGAAAATCTGGACACATAGCAAATAAAATTGCTGCAACAATGGCCAGTACCGGAACTCCTTCCTTCTTCGTTCACCCGGCGGAATTAGCTCACGGGGATTTTGGAATGCTTACGCAAGAAGATATAGTTATTGCAATTTCAAATAGTGGTGAGACATCCGAGTTAACCAGTATTTTAATACCAATTAAAAGAAGAGGACTAGGATTAATTGGTATAACATCAAACGTCAACTCTACTCTTGGGGAATACAGCGATATTGCTTTAGACCTTGGTGTTGACGAAGAAGCATGCCCACTCAATTTAGCTCCAACAACAAGTACTACTGCGACTCTAGCACTTGGAGATGCATTGGCCGTTAGTTTGATGAATCAACGAGGGTTTTCCAAAGAAGACTTCGCTAAATTTCATCCGGGTGGTTCTTTAGGCAGAAGACTCATTAAAGTCAGTGACGTAATGCGAAAAAACCAAGGAGAACTTCCAATAATTAACGAAAATGACAAGCACGCACAAATTATTGAAGAAATCTCGAAGAAAAAGCTAGGTTTCACCTGTGTAGTTAATGACAATGAAGAATTGGTTGGCATGATTACAGATGGAGATTTAAGGCGTAAACAATTTGAAATTGGGGAGTCAATTTCTTCAAAATTTGCGAAAGAAATTATGAATTCTTCTCCTAAATTAATTGATGAAAACGCTTTGGCCTATGAAGCTCTAAAAGTAATGGAAGAGTTTAGAGTATCAGATTTAATTATTATTTCTGAAGATAAAAAGCCAGTTGGAATAGTTGATTTGAAAGATTTGTTAAAAGCAGGAATTTATTAGAGTCTGTCAAGAAAAGTGTGTAAAAGAGAAAGGAAATCTATCATGAAAATGAATAGTAAACCAGTTGAGAGCAGATTTCCAGTTAGGAATGGGCATGGTCCATTTGTTGGAAATTTTCTGAATAGCTAAATACATTATTTTGTAGACGGACTCATCATTAGGGAA
>JASJDU010000048.1 GCA_030065015.1 Candidatus Caenarcanales bacterium
ATTCAGAAAATTTCCAACAAATGGACCATGCCCATTCCTAACTGGAAATCTGCTCTCAACTGGTTTGCTATTCATTTTCATGATAGATTTCCTTTCTCTTTTACACACTTCTCTTGACAGACTCAACAAGACTGAATCATCCAACAATGTTATTGAAATTGACCAATTTATATGGGGCTTAGCCATGAAATCCTTTTCTGTTGCGTGTTTTGTCGTTTTTGCTGGTTCCCTGATGGGTTATTTTGAGATATTGGATAATTGGTATTTGAAAGATTTGTTTTATCTTAGTTGGAATCCGGTTTCTGTTTCTTCTATTTTTGTGTGAAAGTTTCAGTATTTTGAGGGGTATTTTTATGAAAAGATGGAAAGTATGGTTGGGGGTGCTCATCATTTTTTTTGCAGGCTTGGCCGTTGGAGGAGTTGGAACCGCCATTGTTGTAAGGAAAATTGTTAGAGAAGTAATTACTGGTAAGGCTAGACTTTCTAAAGGGCCTTTCTTTGATAAGTTGAGTAGAGAATTGAGCTTATCAGGGGCTCAAAAGAAAGAAATAAGCTTAATTCTTTCCAATACAGATGAAGAGTTGATTTTGTTGAGACAGCAGCATAGGCCAAAACTAATAAAAATTTATAAAAAAACAGTTTCAAAAGTCTCTTCGAAGTTAAATCAAGCTCAAAAAAACAAGTTTAATAAATTTGTAAAAAAGCAAAGTGATCTTTGGAAGGATGAGTAATTATTTCAAAGCAAACTAATGAAATGCAGGCTATAAATTGAAGGAAACTCAAGACAAAAACAACTTTTTTTTCATTCCATCCACTCAATTCTAAATGATGATGAAAAGGTGTCATTTTGAAAGGTCTCAAGTCTTTTCCAAGAAATTTCTTTGAGAGCTTACAGGAAATAATTTGAGAGATAACGGTAATTGTTTCCCAAATTGGAACAATAGCTAATATCAGCAAATACCATTCAAGGTTATTTGCTAAAGAGATTATTGCTAAACCTCCTCCTAAAAAGAAGCTTCCAGTGTCTCCCATGAAAACCTTGGCCGGATGGCCATTGATTTTCAAGAACCCAAAACACAATCCCGCAAGACTTAGCGAAAGAATAATGGATTCTATAGAAGGATTCTCTCTAAGAAGAATCAATCCGGCTAAACCGATGAATGACCAGCCTAATATCGAAGAAGCTAAACCATCCAATCCGTCAGTTAAGTTTGCAGCGTTCATTGTCCCAGAAATAACCAGGAATACAAGTATCGGAAATATGAAGATACTGATATCAATCTCTTGGCCAAAGAAGTTGGAGGATGTTCTCTGAAGAACCAACGATACAATCAAGGAAATCAGTAATTGTGTTAGAAACTTTTGTTTTGGTCTAAGGCCTTCGTTTTTCTTTTTTACTTTCATTAAGTAGTCATCACTAAACCCAATAGCCCCTGCCATCAGTGTTATGAAAAATATTAGTAATGTTCTTCCCCAATTGATTTCAACCGATAAACTTGAAATTAAACAGACCAATAATCCCGACAAAAGAGAAATTGGAAATATTATGCCTCCTGCTGTTGGAATAAATTGCTTCGAATGGTGAGATGAAGGCCCCTCTTCTCTAATTATTTGTCTGAAACCAAGTTTGTTTAAAATATTCAGTAGAGCATCTTCTAACAAAGCGACAAGTAAGCTACTGAAAAGGAATGCACCTAAAAATGTAATTATCAAAATGAATTATGAGTTTAGTATGAATTATTAAAGATGCTAGTAATTTTTCCATTTTTAGATTTTGCGATCAATCGTTATGTTCATTCAGTAAATTATCAACAGGGAGTTCAGAATTGAGAGCCTGTCTTGTGGCTTCGTTATCTAGTATTTTGTTGAGTATACTTTCATGGGCATAAGGTATGGTTTTGGAGCATGCAATTAAAGAAAATAAATTATCAAAGAAGCCAAATTTTTTTTCTTCTTTTACAATCTGGTCGTTGTCTTCAATCCATTGCGTGATACGGGTGCCTTCGCATAGAGAGCAGCTTGTGTTTTTCTTAGAGTCTTCACTGTCTTCTAAATTGAGAATGAATTTTGCTACTTTGATTACTGATTTTATTCCTGGAAATATATTTTTTTCTCTGCCCAGAAGATAGAATTTAACAATTTTCTCCTCTGTGCTTTGTCCTGGTCCCAAGGTAATGTGTGATACTCCCCCTATATTAACGCCATTTAATACATCCTTAGAGCTAATATGCACAGTATTATGGTTTGCTTGATCACCAGTTTTTTGTTTTATAATTATTTTTGCGATAGGACTTAAAGCGCCAATCATGTTTAATTAAGATTCACAGAAGATTAGAGATTTATAATAAAACGATCGCAAACCCCTGTTAATACTCTTTTTGTTGTAAATTAATATTTAAAAATTTTAATGTGTCTTCCTAAACTATATTAAATTTATGATTCGCTTTCTTTTTAATTCTTTCAAACTTTATAACTAATTAATCAAATTTTTTAGATGGTCTCTTGCAGTTATAGTAATTGTGCTTTTGTATTTAACTTTTAATACTATCAATTTATGTCCCAATATAAAACAGCTTATCTAGCTTTAGGCTCAAACCTTGGGGATAAGTTCTTTAATATTTATACCGCTTTGAAAATGCTCAAGGGGCCTTATGCTTCTTCGATATTAATCGAAAAGGTTTCAAACGTTTATTTGAGTCTTCCTTTTCAAATGACAGTTGAAAATAGTGCCAATTTTCTAAACATTGTTTCTAGAGTCAAAACAACTTTATCTCCCGAAGAACTGATACAACAAACTAGATCAGTAGAAGAAAGCTTGGGGAAAAATATAAATCCACTCCTAAACCAAGTATTACCAAGGGTTATTGACATTGACTTGCTTTTCTATGAAGGAGTAGTTTCTACAAAAGAAGACTTGTTAATTCCCCACCCTAGAATTTTTGAAAGAGACTTTGTTTTTGTACCACTAGGGGAAATAATTGATCGAGATTGGAAAGATCCTGTTGATGGATTGAGCTTTATTCAAAATCTCGAAAGAAGGAATCTGTCAAGGAAAATGAATTTTGATTTAAAACGTATTTTTTCTTTGTCTCTTCAAGATATTATTTGCTTGAATTGAATATACTCATAAAAGAAGTTTAATATCTAGATTTGAAAATTGAAAATTTTAGATGTAAAAGATTTAGAGATAAGCTTCAAAGATAAAAAAGTTGTCAAAGGGATTTCTTTTGATATTGGAGAAGGAGACACCTTTGCTCTTGTTGGAGAATCAGGTTCTGGTAAATCTGTAACCTGTTCTTCTATATTGAGACTTTTGCCGTCCTCTGCTCAAATAAAAGGGTCAATAAAATACAAAAATATTGAAATTAACTGGGAGCAATTTAATAAACTCAAAGAAATCAGAGGTAAAGAGATTGGCTACATTCCTCAGAATCCAATAACTTCCCTCAATCCCGTTAAATCAATTTATTCTCAAATTAAAGAAACGGTTGAATTATATAATCCCCAGCTGGACAAACTCGAGCTTTTTATATTCTGCAAAAATCTGTTGGCAGATGTTCAGTTATATGACTTTGAAAAGGTTTTTCAATCTTATCCTTTTGAATTATCCGGTGGAATGTGCCAAAGAATAATGATTGCAATGGCGTTAGCCGGGAAACCCAAGTTACTTCTTGCCGATGAGCCAACAACAGCCTTGGATGTAACCATTCAAGCTGAAATAATGACTTTGTTACTAGAAACAACAAAGAAAAAAGGACTTTCGCTATTACTGATAACCCACGACTTACCGCTAGTTGCTCAAACCTGTAAACGAGTAGCCGTAATTAAAGATGGTGAGATTCAGGAGTATGGTTCTGTTCAAGATATTTTCACTCAGCCCCAAAATGCTTATACAAAGAGCTTGTTGGACAGTATTAAACTGTAGTTCACAATAATCTCAAACATATAAACAAAAGTTCGTAGTACAAAAATGAAATGCAATCAAAACTTGTATTGCGATTTTTCTTTTGTGCTTTATAATTGCAAACAAGTTGCATTAGTCAAACTGTGGTTCAAGTTCTTCAAATTCCTAAACATGTACAGAGAAAGCCTCTGGTAATGAGAAGTGATCACCAACAGGATCACACATGTACAGATGCTAATTGTAGTATTCATGGACATAAAAATGTTTCTCCTCCGTCTGATGGAAAGAATGGCCGTACTAAGGCTCATTATGAACAAACTCAACAAGGTCAATCAGGGAAGAAAGGTCTTTCCTCCGGGGTGGTTTTAGGAATTATAGCTTCATTAGGAGTCCTAGCTTCTTTAGCGTGGCTTGCAGTGCAAAATACTTTTAATAAACATCAAGAAAAACAAACTGCATAAGTTATTCAAGTTAACTTCTATCAAAAAAAATTAATGATATGAAAACGCTTTAAGATTGTTGGTCATGTACTATCATTCTTTGGCTTATGTTCAAATTGTTCACAAATTACGCCTAAATTAATAATGAAATTCGATTAAAGATGTTTTGCTAAAGAAGCTGGTGAAAACATAAGTTGAGAACATAAATTAAAATATATTTCTAATGCAATTTGATGTAATAACCCTCTTCCCAGAAGTAATTGAATCCTATTGTTCAGTAGGTATTATAGGAAGAGCCTTTAATAACAAGTTAGTTGAGCTCAATCTAATTGACTTGCGAGAATTTGGAATTGGAAAATATAAAAAGGTTGATGATGAAATATATGGTGGTGGGACTGGAATGCTCTTGAAGCCTGAACCTGTTTTCAGTGCTTATGAATCAATTCAGAAATTCAGCAACTCAAGAACGGTTCTTTTAACTCCGAGTGGAAATCCTTTAAAACAAACTTTTATTAGAGACGAATTATTGAAATTAGATCAACTAATAATATTTTGTGGAAGATACGAAGGTTTTGACGAGAGAATTATGACTTTGGTTGATTATCAGTTAAGTGTTGGTAATTATGTTCTGTCTGGCGGTGAAATTGGAGCCATGATCTTGATAGACTCTATTAGTCGGCTGGTTGATGGAGTATTGCCAAAGGGAGAAGAATCGCATGGAAAAGATAGCTTTTCAGATCCAGAAGGTATTATTTTAGAAGCACCTCAATATACAAGACCGGCTGAGTTCAATGGGATGAAAGTACCGGATGTTCTAATTAGCGGTAATCATAGTGAAATTGCAAAATGGAGAAAGGAAAATTCGAAGCAAATATATGAAGAAAAATAAAACAAAAAACACACATTATTTTGCTGGTTTAATGGCTTTTGCAGTGGTTTTGGTAACTGCAATTGTTATAACTTCTTTCTTTAATTTTGATACGGTTGCTGAAAAAGAGCCCGAATTTGAGCAGAAAATAGAGAACCTCATGAATTCAGGTGGTTTAAATAGTGCTCTTTGGTCAATTACCGTTAGGGATAAAAATAACAAAAAGGTCTATGAAATTAATTCCAATAAATTAATGACACCAGCCTCCAATCTTAAGTTGGTTAGTAGCGCTGCGATATTGAATGTTTTAGGTCCAAAATACAAATATAAAACCAATATCTACGGAAAGGGAGCCTTGAAAGATGGAATCTGGAAGGGGGATATTTATGTTGTTGGCTCTGGAGATCCAACTATCAGTGGTACTGAATACGGTGGAGAGCGTTTTTATGTTTTTAGAAAATTAACTGAGCAATTGAAAGAATATGGAATAGAAAAAATAGAGGGTGATTTAATTTTTAACGATGGACTCTTCGATCGACAGCTTATTCCCAAAGGTTGGTTGTGGGATGATTTATCTTATTATTATGCTGTTCCGTTGAGTGCACTGTCTTTTAACAATAACTGTGTAGATCTCGAAGTGAGAGCAAAAGGGCCAGTTGGCTCTCGTCCGTCTATTTCGTGGTTTCCATTTGACACGGATTATGTAAGCTTTGTCAATGAACAGTTGATTACGAATAAGAGTTTCGGATTTGACGAGAGCTACCAAAGAGAACTAGGAAGTAACACTTACGTTTTAAGAAGCAATTTGCCTAGAGGATTCGTTGAGGGAGAATCTTTATCGGTTAATGATCCAACCGAATTTTTTGCTGACACATTCAAAAAATATATAGAATCTCAAAATATTTTAGTTTCTGGAAATTGGTTAACAGATCACAATCTAAAATCCTTTAACGAGAAATACACTCTTTTAGCTTCTCATAAGTCCAAGCCGGTTTCCGAATTACTCAAGAGGGTTAATAAGAAAAGCGATAATTTTTATACTGAACAACTTTTCAAAACCGCTTCAGCAAAACGATATCAAGCTCAAGGCAGTACTGAATTGGGAATTGCAATGGTTAAAGATTTATTCGGGAAACTAAATGTTGATTCTGATGAATTACATTTGATGGATGGTTCTGGATTGTCTCCCAATAACTTAATCAGTACAAGTCAAATGACAGAAATGCTAATTCAAATGAAAAATCATAAGCATTTTGATGCTTACGAAGACAGTTTATCCGTTGCTGGTATTGATGGTAGTTTGAATGGAAGATTTTCAAGAAGTATTATTAAAAATAAATTCAAAGGAAAATCAGGATATATCGAAGGAACAAGAGCCATTAGTGGTTATTTGACAACTTCCAAAGGAAAAAAACTTGCAGTGAGCATTATTACTAATCACTTTATTGGCAAACCTTATACTGTGGATAGAATTCATAAAGGAATTCTAGAAACCATTTATAGAAAGTTTTGAATTCCCTAATTTTATGAAATCAATTAGTGCTCTCATAAAATTCACTATCCATCAATTTAATATCCATGGGGAAAATAACTAAAGATTTCTACCTTAGAGATAATGTTGTTTTCATTGCTCAAGAATTAATTGGTCAATATGTCCTTTCCAATATTAATGGAGTAACTACTGGTGGAATGATAGTTGAGACTGAAGCTTATAAAGGACCCGAAGATAGGGCTTCACATGCCTATCAAAATAAAAGATCTAAGCGTACTGAAATTATGTTTGCAGAAGGTGGTGTTGCTTACATTTACTTGTGTTATGGAATACATTCTTTATTCAATATTGTGACTAATATGCAGGGAATACCTCATGCAGTTCTCATTCGTGCAATTGAGCCTACTATTGGTGTTGAAGAGATGATGGAAAGAAGAAAGCAAAATAAACTCAGCTATAATTTGTCTAGAGGGCCAGGTACAGTGTCTCAAGCTTTGGGTGTGAATACAAGTCATTCTGGTACAAATTTAAGTGAGAATTTACTGTGGCTGGAATACGGTCAAAAGAATATTTCAATAAATGATTTATTAGCTTCACCTCGTGTTGGAATTGATTATGCAGGAGAAGATGCAAAACTTCCTTGGAGGTTCAGATTGAAAGGCAATAAATGGATTGGAAAATAGCAAATAGTTAAGAGAGGATTTTGAAAGCGGGTTGATTTGAGTTCCGAAAGGTAAATAAGAAAAACTAAATAAAAGGTGCTAGTAAAATAATAGGATTTTCATTAAATGATTAATAGGTGAGTGTTAATACTCCGTAAGGCAAAAGCGTAAGTTTTGTTAAGTATGAGATAAACATTTAGGTGTTTTTTGTAAAAAAGGGAAACATTTATATTAGATGCAATGTTTTTTTGTTAGACGTTTTCTTGATATGTTGTTTGGCTTTGGCATTAATCAAGAAATTTGGCTAATATATGGGAGACAGTCATTTAATCGGTGGGTACATTAATAAAGGAAGTTTTAGATTAACAAATATGGAGTGTAGGCAAAGCTCATCAACTAAAAAATTAAGCAAATTATTCAGTATCGTTATAATTTGCATTTTATTGTCTACTTTTTTATGTGTAAGTACAAGCACTGCTAAAGATCCAGCCGAAAGTAATACTCATCTAGCTCTAAATTCTTACCATTCGAAACTTAATAAATTAAAGCAAAATACTGAAAATATAAGAAGAAAAGTAAATAACGCGAGAAAAAAAGAGAAATTAGCTTTAGCTAAACTTCAAAAAACTCAGAGAGAACTATATAGAATTCAGTCTAATTACCTTAATACTCAAAGGAAGTTAATAGGTCTTGAGCGTGATATTAGAAGTGCTCAACAAGGTATTAGAGACATTGATGGTGAGATTTTTGGACAAACAGATTTATTGAAGCAAAATCTCAGAAATATTTACATTCACAAATCGGATGTTCTTTCCTCTCTGGCTGAAGCTTTATTCACTTCCGATAGCATTGTCGAGTTCTTTAACACTCTTTATTATCAAAGAAGACTCATAAACCATGAACTTGTATTCATCGGCAACATTAGAGATAGACAACAGGAACTTAGAGAACTTCAAGAAGTTTGGAGAAAAAAACAAAATAGTTTATCTTCAGTCATGGATGAATCTGAAAAGCTCAAGAGAGTGGTTTCTGTAAAAAAACAAGAACAATACAATCTTGTGGATCGCTTAAGAAGAGAG
This sequence comes from Candidatus Caenarcanales bacterium, assembly GCA_030065015.1. Taxonomy (GTDB): domain Bacteria; phylum Cyanobacteriota; class Vampirovibrionia; order Caenarcaniphilales; family Caenarcanaceae; genus JASJDU01. Next base: position 8,446 of record JASJDU010000048.1, read on the forward strand.
AGGTTTGCTTATGAATCAGCTGAAAGACAGTTGGAGAAGGAGTCTAATAAATTAACTAAAACTATTTTGGAACTTTCTGATGGAGAAGGAATTGATGTAAAAGACTTAATCAGAAGTTATTACAATTATCCGGTAAGAGCTGCCATTACATCTCCTTATGGATATAGAAGGCACCCAATTTTTGGAGTTCGCTCTTTCCACAGTGGTATAGATTTAGGCGCTAGATATGGAACTCCTATTAAAGCATCTAATGGTGGAATAGTAATATACTCAGGTTGGTATAGTGGCTATGGTAAAACAGTTATTGTTTCGCATGGTTCTGGCAAGACAACTTTATATGCCCATGCAGAGAGAATTGTAGTTAAGAATGGTGATAAAGTTGCTCAAGATCAAATTTTAGCCTATGTCGGTTCAACCGGTTATTCTACAGGACCTCATTTACACTTTGAGTATAGATTGAGTGGAAAACCACAAAATCCTTTGAGAATTCTTCGATAATTTGGAGATTTTACTTAAAATCTAATAAGATGACAGCCTTCATTTATGGTAAATATCCTGTTGCTTCATTTATTGAAAGATATCCCAGCGAAATTAATAAACTATGGTATTCCGAAGAGAATCATTTGAGTTTTTTCTCCAATAATTCGTTTTTTGAGCAAATATCAAAACAAAAACTCAGTAATAAAGAACTTAGGCATAAATTTGCATTGAAGGAATATGAAAGTCATCAAGGCCTAGTTCTAGAAATAAACACAAATCTCAAAGAATTGTTATTTTGCTCGGTTGAAGAGTTAATTATTGAAAGTAGCCACTTAGGAAAAATATTATTGTGGTTACCATCAATTCAAGATACCCATAACTTAGGGGCTGTTATTAGAAGTTGTGTTGCTTTAAATCTAATTCATGGAATTATCCTTCCTTCCTCCAAATCAGTGAATATAACCCCCGCTGTTGCCAAAGTTAGTGCCGGTTCACTCTTTAACATGAAGTTTGCAAATTTCAGTTCTTTTAATTCTGTTACGAATAGTTTGAAAGATAATGGTATTAACCTTGTTTGTATGGAAAAAAGGGGACAAAGTGAAAATCTATGGAGTGTAAATTTTAAAAATTTAGAGCCTTTTGTTTTAGTTATTGGCAGTGAAGATAGAGGAATTCCAGAAGCAATAAGAAGGTCATCGGATTATCAAATTAAAATTCCCCAAAGTGACAAAGTGGAATCTTTAAATCTTTCAGTTGCTACAGGAATCGTACTTTATGAAATTCTTAAACAATATGATTCACCTTCTTTACATTCTCTTTAATCTTGATAAAGCAAAAGAATAGAAAGAATTTTCGTACAAAAGTCTTTCTCTGTACAAAGTCAAATAAACATTAATACTTGCTTACTGTTTGAGTGGTTTAATCTGAAATAGAGTAGTATTTACGTCTCAATTTGATCTGCCATAAAATTATTTATTAATTTGAAAGTAATATCAAAAACTTTTCATAGTTCACATAAGAACAAGACTTCTCCAGAGATTCAAACTAAAACTAATAAAGGAATTACTGATTCAGCAAAACCAGAGAGACGTTACTCTGCACCTAAATCTTTATTGAACGAGGTGGTGAATAATTTCCATGAATTAAATAAGAAAGAAACGTTTTGGGGATCTGTTAAAACACAATGTAATAAAGCTTGGCAGATGCTTATTGGAAATAACGAAAATAAAAGTTACTCTTTTGCATTTGCTTTAAAGAGGAAGAAAGAATTTTTGGATTATGACAAAGCGAAGGAGTTGATTAATAAACTTACTTCTCGCGGAATTAATTTGAGTTCTCATATAAGATATACAAAATTTATAAAAGAGTTAAATAATTTACCTTCTAATGCAAAGTCTTTGAAATATGAGGGTGTGAATTTAGACGAAGAAATGCTTGAAAAGTGCAAAAAACTTCCATCTACTCCCGATCGTGATTATAAAGGTAAGGGCTGGAAAGGTTATGGAGATTTTTTAGGTATAGTAAACTAAAGATATAAATGCGTAATAGTTTCAAAGTTTATGACATACGGATATAGCAACGATTTACGAGATAAAGCGCTCTCATACTATGACAGAAGCGGAAAGAGCCAAGAAGAAGTAAGTGAAATATTTGGA
>JASJDU010000046.1 GCA_030065015.1 Candidatus Caenarcanales bacterium
TATATTTCTTTTTATCGAGGGTTATTTCAACAGAAATAGAAGACATTCTTCTCTTTCTTATTTATCCCCAGATGATTTTGAATCAATATACTATCTCTCTTAACTTCTCTCCTCTTTTTCGGATCAATTCCACATAAGCTTCCATCAAAAGCTCATAATTTAAATCCTCTGAATAATTTTCTAGAAAAGCGCTTCTACAATTTGTTTTCATTCCTTCTATTATTGCCGGATTTTCAAGCACCCAATGAACTTTATCAGCTAAATCGTCTGAATCTCCAGACTTGAATTTTTTTCCAGTAACACCATCTTCAACTAATGAAGCAGCTGCACCCAAGTCCGTACAAATAACAGGTAGGCCCGTGGAAAAACCTTCAATAATTGTCATTCCAAAGGTTTCATACCAGATGGAAGGGAATATGAAACAATATGCATTTTTCATTAATTCAAGTACTTCCGTTTTGTTTTTTCTTCCTAGCCATTGAATATTTTTGTTTTTTTCAACACTCTCTTTCACTAATTCTTCGAGAGGTCCATCTCCAACAATTTTCAATGGAAATTGATATCCGTTTTGATAGGTAAGCTTATTCCAAGCATCTATCATTGTTTGTATTCCTTTTTCATTCGCAAGTCTTCCAACATATAAAGCAAAGCTGCCATTTTTGTTTGAATGGTTATGATGAGTGGTTGAGAAATTAGGTTTTATAAAAATTTTGTTGGCAGGTAAGCCTCCTTCAATTGCTTTTTGCTTAGAGAACTCAGTTAAAGCCAAAAATAAATCAATTTGCTTGTTCCAAGTTCCTAGTATTTTATGAACAAAAATCATTAAAGAAGCTAAAAAGCTCGCGAGTTTACTGTTTCTGTAACATGAATGAATAACTGATGGATAAGGAAAAAGTTTATGAATACAATCTTCACAAACCTGGCCATCTCTCAAAAAAGTTGCCACAGGACAAAATAAACGATAATTATGAAGTGTTTGAACAGTTGCAACCGATTCACTTTTAGCAGCATAGTAAGCCGCTGGAGAAATTAAAGGAAAAGTATTATGGAAATGAACTAAATCTGGTTTCTCCTTACTAATCAACTCTTTTAGTTCTGAATAAACCGTGTGGTTCCAAATAGTTTTGACAAATATTTCTAAAGGATTCAAATCATTGATCAATTCATTACTGATTGTGTACCTAATAACCTGATGCCCTTTTGATTCAAGCAAGTCGGTTTCGTTTTTAAAAACGGATTCTTCACCTCCAGCTTGTTGATAATAGTTATGAACAACTACAATTTTCATTTTTCTTAAATCTTATTTCCACTCAACGTCTCTTCTACAATTTCTAGGAAATCTTTATAAATTTTTTCTGGAGCAAATTTTTCTATAACTTTCTTACAACCGGCTTCTCCCATTCTCACTCTCATCTCATCATTTTCAATCAACTCTTTCATCCTAACGTTCAATGAATCAATATTTTTCTCATCAACCAAGAATCCATCAACACCATCATCTATTAAATACTTGGGTCCACCACAGCTAAAAGAAATAACCGGTTTCTTAAATGTCCAGGCTTCTGCTATTGTCCTACCGAATGTTTCAGGTCCACCAAAATCAGATATTGATGAATTCACTAAGAAAAGACATTTTTCATAAATTCCAGTGGTATTCGATTCAAATGGACAAAAATCAACCTGCTCAGTCAAGCTCTCTGAATCTACGATTTCCATTAACTCGTTAAAGTGATCCATCTGGTTTGGGAAAATAGAACCATAAATTTTTAATTTCACCTTAGACCTTATGTCATCGGGTAATTTTGAATAAGCTTTAATCAGATAATCCAAACCTTTCCAACGACTTGTATTGGCTAAACACAAAATATAATTTGAATTCTCTTCATTAGTATCAACATTTTGATTGAAATCAGCTTCATCTAAAGGTTGTTTCTCTATCTTCTCAGGCAGTCTCACAGGGTTATTCAAGACTCGAAAGCCATTCAAATTGTAATTACTAGAAACATAATTTTCTTTTTCAATAACTGCCTTTGTTGGAACCAGCTTTATCGAATCCTTGAGGGTATTTAAAATAAAATTGGTGAATTTCCAGTCAAATCCTCTTATAAACAAAAATATTTTCGCATTGTTCAATCTAGAAATTAATTTTGTTAAGGACAAATAAGTTGCGGCTCTATTACTATTGGCCAAAATCAAATCAGGCTTAAAAGACTTAATTAGTTTTTTTAAAGTTAATACATTAAATAAGATATTTATTGGCGAATTGGAAGGTTTCATCCTAAAAACAGAAGAAGATTCTTTATAAGTTTCGAAGATTTCTTCTATTTTTCTGCAATGCTCCTGATTCTCCGCAACTACACAAGCTGCAAAATCATTAACAGCTACTCGAATAAGCTCCTCCAAGCTCTTATCAGCGCCACCATAGCCTTTGGAATTTGAAAGAAATAGAATTTTTTTATGCTTGCTCACGTAACTAAAAAAGTTTATTAGCTAATACCAAAAAGTTTAAAAACACGAGTCTAAATTACATAATCCACAAAAAGAGAATAGAAAGACAGAAGATGGAATAAATATCGGAGAAAAAAATATTGGATAGTCCTTGCTCAATAGCTAAATTCACAAGACATTAAGTCATACAAGTTTGTTTTTTCTTTTGTTTGTTTTGGACAAAAGTAAAAATTCACAAAAGAAATTATTTTTCTTTCATTGGGTCAAACTTTACAACCCTTAGCTCAAACGTGGGAATAGAGAATAGCTTTACAAAGAAAGAAATAATGACTTCGAAGTTTTATTAAATTATTGGAACACAATTAACTGTGTGGTTTATAAGACACAACAAGCTGATGATAAAGTGTTCAAGCTTTTTGAAATAACTAAACTAAAACTCATTAAATGTAAATTCTTTATTTACTTAAGCCATTTCAAAAAATACAAAACCAAGCAGCTTTCTCCTTTGAACCAATAAAAATAATTAAAAGTAATCATTTATAAATTCACTGGTTATTTAGTAGAACTAAATTAAACAGACTTTTAGCTTAGAGTTCAGGGATGAATATTGAATAGGCACAAACAAAATTAAATGAATTTAAGGGTTAACCATTAGGTGTTTACTTAATTACAGAGGTACTTTCTCTATATAAACAGATTATTAACTTTAAGCAATGAAATTAACTATCATCGGTACAGGCTATGTAGGCTTAAGTACAGGAACATGCTTTGCTGATATGGGTCATACAGTTTGTTGTTACGATTACGATCAAAATAAGATAGACCGCTTGAATAACAACGAAAGAGTAATCTTCGAGCCTTATCTTTTTGAAATGATAGAAAGTAATAAGAATGACTACAGGCTCGGCTTTACCAGCTCATTAGATGAAGCAATTGACGCAGATATTTTCTTTATATGCGTTGGTACTCCTTCTTCTGAAGATGGCTCAGCTAACTTGGAATATGTTATTGAGGCTGCAAAACAACTTGGGAAAAATGCAAAAAGAGATTTTACTGTTGTGAATAAATCCACAGTACCAATTGGAACCGGTGATTTAGTAAAAGAAACCATTAGTGAAGAATTAAGAAAAAGAGATTCATCAATAAAGTTCGGCGTTATTAGTAATCCAGAATTCTTAAAACAAGGTTCTGCAGTAAACGATTTTCTAAGACCTGACAGAATTGTAGTTGGCTATGAAACAGAAGAAGCTAAAGAGCAAATGATCGAATTGTATCGTTCTTTCACGCTTCATCATCACAAAATAATCTTCATGTCAATTAGAAGCGCTGAGATGACCAAGTATGTCTCTAACTCAATGCTTGCAACCAAAATTTCTTTTATGAATGAAATCTCCAATATTTGCGAGTTACTCAAAGCTGATGTTGAAGATGTAAGAAGAGGAGTGGGTTCAGACGAAAGAATTGGCTACTCATTCACCTATCCAGGTTGTGGATACGGTGGTTCCTGCTTTCCGAAGGATGTTGAAGCTCTAATATATCTTGCTGAACAAAATGGTTTTGACCCTCAAATCTTAAAATCCGTAAAGCAAAGAAACTTTAATCAGAAGAAACTTCTATTTAAAAAACTCTCAAAAAGCTTAAACAATGAAGTTAAAGATAAATCTATTGCTGTATGGGGATTATCATTTAAGCCAGAGACCGATGATATGAGAGAAGCTCCTTCCATAACATTGGTCAAAGAAATAATTGAAGCTGGTGGAACCGTAAAAGCATATGACCCTGCTGCAATGGAAGTTAGCCGTAAATATTTTGATAAAGAGGTTTACGACAATGGAAGTCTTGAATTAGTCGGCAATCCATACACTGCTGCAGAGAATGCTGATGCATTGGTTTTAGTCACAGAATGGAAAGTATTTAGGAATCCAGACTTTGCTCTATTAAAGTCATTGATGAAAAAACCAGTAATTATTGATGGAAGAAATCAATACACTAGAACAAATATGGAAAATCAAGGTTTCGTATACGAAGGGATGGGCAAATAATGAGCAGAAAAAATAGAAAAAGAGTATTAGTAACTGGTGGTGCTGGTTTCATAGGTTCGCATTTGTGCGAAGCTTTATTAGAACAAGGAAACGATGTTCTGTGTGTGGACAACTTTTTCACTGGAACAAAAGACAATATTATTCACTTAATAAATAACAAACATTTTGAATGTCTCAGGCAGGATGTGAACTTTCCTTTATACGTTGAGGTTGATGAAATTTATAACCTAGCTTGCCCAGCATCTCCAATCCATTATCAGTTTGACCCTGTTCAAACAACAAAGACCAGTGTTCATGGAGCAATTAATATTTTAGGATTAGCGAAAAGAGTTAAAGCTAAAGTCTTTCAGGCCTCCACTAGTGAAGTTTACGGTGATCCAAAAGTACACCCACAAAAAGAAGACTATCTAGGCCATGTTAATCCCAATGGAATCAGGGCTTGTTACGATGAGGGCAAAAGATGCGCTGAAACTTTATTCTTTGATTATCACCGTCAACATAAGCTAAAGATAAAAGTTGGTAGGATTTTCAACACTTACGGTCCTAGAATGCACCCAAATGATGGAAGAGTTATTTCTAACTTTGTTGTACAAGCCTTATTAAATGAACCAATAACAGTTTATGGAGACGGAAGTCAAACACGTTCATTCTGCTATGTTGATGATCTCGTAAGATCATTTCTTCTCTTGATGGATACACCAGATTCTTTCACTGGACCTGTTAATTTAGGAAATCCGAATGAAAGAACTATTCTGGAAACCGCTGAAAAGATAATTAAGTTGAGTAATTCAAAGTCAGAGATAGTTTTCAAAGAATTACCCAGCGACGATCCAACAAGAAGAAGACCAGACATTACTCTTGCTAAAAACACCTTAGGCTGGGAGCCCGAAGTTGATATAGACGCTGGACTTCTCAAAACGATTGAATACTTTGATAAGAAACTGAAAGAAGACTATGGAAGTTGACATTCAATTGCAAGGTGGTTTCAGATAAATTCAATCACTTTTATACAATTTATTCACATCCTAATGAATCAAAGATTCTCTTTGATTCATCTATTAAACTAAAGACTCCATATAGTTGATTATATGCTTCAATAAGATTCGGACATTTTTTTCATTATTGTTAATATATGATTCCACTTCTTTCGAAGAATCACCAAGCAGGGCTTTTAAAATAGCATTGAAAGTTTGATCAAAATCTGAGTGTGGATCTCCTACTGAATTTTCTGGTCTGTCTGCTGTAAAAAGAAACAGTTCAGTTTGTCTTGGACCTTTCCATGGGATATAAGTATCATACCAATGCTCTTGGCGGCTATAGTCATTTGAAAATTTTTCTCCAACTGATTTAGAAGCTAGGTCTACTATAAATTCAATCGCTTCATCAGTAAAATTACCACTCTCATCAACAACTACGCTTGGGAAACCATTCAATGTCGAACACATCCTGCTAAGTTCTCTACATACTTGATATGTACCAAACTCTCTTTGGGAAATTCCATGCAACCTTTTGAATAGTTTTAACAATTTATCCTTTTCACGATTCGCAACTTTTTCTTCTTCAATTATTTTCTTTTGCTCTTGAGACTCTCTCCGCTTAGATAATCTCTTTCTTGCAGCTGCTTTAATATTTTCAAATGAGATTCTTCTATCATCATGAAAACTAAGAAAGCTAACATACTTTATTCCATCAACTAATTCATCACTTCTTTTTTGCCTTAAACCTATTTCACTCTCAATATATCGAATTAATTTTTGTAAATTATGATGAGCAATATGAGCATTAACATCAGAATTTTTTATAGCCAAACTAGCATTATTTGAATCGTTATTAAAAAATGTTGTTACATTATCTTTTGTAATTTGGACTTTATCACCTCCAGGCAAAATTACCTCACACAATAAGTTCAATGATTTGTAAGGAATTCCTCTCAAGTTCTCTAAAGATCCAAGTAATTTATTCAACTGATCATCTGGAATCAACTGAACATTTTCTAATTTCCATTTTATATCCTGAGCTAATGGATCTTTAATAAGGTTTGTATGTGGCCGACCCAAACACCGTATTAACGACTGTTCAACTTTCATAGTGAGTTAGCTGCAAAATAAGTTCATACAAACTAACACACACCAATAAATACAAATTTATCTTTAATAAACGTTTCATCTTTTTACTAAAGTTTGGAACACTCAAATAATGAAGGCTGAAAATACAAAAAGATTTAAGACTCTAATCTTTTATTTCCTTGGATAAGTAGTCGACTAAATACTTCAAAAGTATAGTGAGAGGTTTTTTGTTTGTTAACATTGATGCTTCTACCTCATTAGTAAAGTTTCCTAATAAAACTGCATCAAGAACATGAAGAGGTCCTAGGCTATTGGAATCGCTATGATTGTCAAAATTTCCTTGTAATGTGGTTTGACTTCCAAATTTTGGAAATATTGCTCTTTTAATTAATTTATCACTAAATTCTTGAGCTTCACTAGTAAGTTGATCATTTGAATCATAAATTTGTTTTGGGTAATCAGGAAGCGCTTTAACTGCTTCACTAATTTCTTTAGCTGCTTGTAAAACATTTATGAATTCAATATTAAAATCTGTAAAACTTGACTTCAATTGATTCAACCTTATTTCTTTTTCATTCAATTGTTGTGGCTCACCAATCTTTGTATCAAGTTCACCCTCAGAAATTTCAGGTGTTTTTCTTTGAGTCTGTCTCAACATAGCAGCTTCTCTAATATTGTCAAATGAGATTCTTCTACCAGGAGAACTAAGAAAGTTCACAAAATCTAATCCTTTCAACAATTCATAATTTCTTTCATTTCTTCTCTTTGTTTCACTTTCTACATATCGAGTTAGTTTTTGTAAATTATGATATGCGATATGAGTATCAACATTAGAATTCTTTACAGTCAAACTAGCATTATTTGAATCGTTATTAAAAAATGTTCCTATATTGTTCCTTGTAATTTCGACTTCGTCTCCTCCTGGCAAAATTACCCTACACAATAAATTTAGTGATTTGTAAGGAATTCCTCTCAAGTTCTCTAAAGATTCAAGTAATTTATTCAACTGAACATCTTGAATCAACTGAACATTTTCCAGTTTCCACTTTAAATCCTGAGCTAATGGATGAGGTTTAATAAAGTTTGTGTGTAGCCTGGCTAAATGCTGTATTGATGACTGTTCGATTTTCATAGGGAGTTAGCTTCAAAATAAGTTCATACAAACTAACACACATCAATAAATACAAATTTATCTTTAATAAACATTTCACCTTTTTGCTCAAATTAAACAGCTATAAATAATGAAGACTGAAAATACAAAAATTCACATGCTTCTCAAAAACCAATTAAAGGCCAGAAGAAATTTGATTAAGTTGAGATATTGAATCTTTAAACTCAGTTGCTTCGTGAGTTTTTTGTATTAAAAAGTTGTTTATCGGATCTTGAAGAGTAATTGAGCGATCTAAATTTGGATCACTTCCACTCTGATAGGCACCAATTGTAATTAAATCCTCAGATTTTTGATAAGTGGCCATCATATTTCTAATATCACCAGCTGCTTGTTGATGCTCTTGATCAGCTAGCTCAGTGAATAATCTGCTTACTGAGCCTAGTACATTTATTGCTGGGAAATGGTTCTTTGCTGCAATATCTCTGGATAATAAAATATGTCCATCTAAAATACCTCTCACAGTATCCGCTATAGGTTCATTAAAATCATCACCATCTACCAATGTACTGTAAATACCAGTAATTGAGCCCCTTTTCGAACGACCTGCTCTTTCTAAAATTCTCGGCAACATTGCAAATACTGACGGTGTATAACCTTTCATGGTTGGAGGCTCACCAATTGATAGACCAACTTCCCTACCAGCCATTGCCATTCTGGTAACAGAATCGACCATAAGTAAAACTTTTTTGCCTTTATCTCGGAAATATTCAGCCATAGTGGTGGCAGTATAGAGACATTTGAGCCTGAACATTGCTGGCTGATCGGAGGTTGCAATAATTACAACCGATTTTTTCATTCCTTCTTCGCCCAAGCTTTCTTCTATAAAATCTTGAACTTCACGACCACGTTCACCAACAAGTGCAATTACGTTAACATCGGAATCACTGTAACGAGCAATCATTCCCATCAAAGTCGACTTTCCAACTCCTGAACCAGCAAAGAGTCCAACACGTTGACCAACTCCTAGAGTCAAAAGTCCATCAATAGCCCTTACTCCAGTGGAAAAGACTTCGTCAATTCTTGGTCTTCCAAAAGCCTCCGGAGGATCTGAGTCTATTCCCCTCCATTCTTTAATTCCACTCAAAGCCTTACCATCCAAGGGCTGTCCCAATGAATCCAGTATCCTACCCAACAGTCCATTTCCTACTGGGACTTGTAAAGTCTTTCCAGTAGGGTAAACCTTACTTCCTTGGTGAAGCCCACCTCCTGCACCTAAAAGTAGCAGTATTGAAGTCTCATCCTTAAAACCTACTACTTCAGCTAGCCTTTTTTCACCGCTATCCGTAACAATTTCACAAAGCTCACCAATAGTCGCACCAGGAATACGACATTCAATCATCAAACCTACAATTTTGCTAACGGAACCAATCCACCTCGTTAGCTTGTCTCCATTAATTACTCTATTTGCTTTATCTTTTACAGAATCTAAAAGCTCTTCAATATATTCTTTCATACAAACTACTGTGTCTATATTTAGATGAATTCATTTTGCTCTTCTTATTTAAAATGATCGCATTATTGAGTTGTTTAAGCTTAAATAAAGAAATTTCCATAAACACGAATATAAAACCGGCTAAAAGACTAACCGTATGAAAAATCATTATGCTGAGCAAATTCAACTCCCCTTTAACATTAAACAATAGACAAATCGAAAAAATTGAGATTAAAAACATAAAAATCGCTACTAAGTGTAAACGTTTTTTGTTTTGATTAATACTCCCCACTAGCTTATTACTGAACATGATTAATTTTATATAAACAGTATTTATTAATTACCCATTTTTCTCAACAAAGAAACTATCGAGATTCAAGTGTTTTCCATTTTTGAATATTGAATAGTTTGGGTATAGGGAAAACAGAATATATCTATAAAAATGAAGATTAATAAGCAAAGCTCAAACGCTTTTACATACAAAAGGTCTCAAAGAGGAAGCATAGTTGCATTTTTATTAATACTTGCAGCATTCGGGCTCATTTTAATTTTTGGGCTAATCGCCGTGGAGTTACTAGTTAAATGGGTGACCATGTCTAGGATCCAAACTGCAGCTCAAGCCGGTGCAATGGCATATGCAAGAGAAATAGTAAAAATACGCGACAATGAAATGGGGGAATTAGCTTCCGCAGGGATGGGACGAGGAGCTTATAGAATCAACTTTGCACAAACGACAAGAACCAGACAATGTGCAGCACCGGATTACAGGGGTTGTACTCAAGTGAATCAAAACGTTGTCAATATTACAGGTAACGATGAATGCTCAAATTTCCTTGAATGTATTAATGCTTCACAAATCTTGCTGTTTCAGTTAAAAAATGGAAGAAGACCAATCAACGACGCTTCCCAGATTACGGATCTTACTAAAAACCAATGTTATACACCAGCTGGTGAAACAAGGTTTATGAAATTCAATAACCCTCCCAACTGCTCCGGTTCAATTGGAAATATAATTAGTCCAATAACTCAATTGGATTGGGATTTTGAGGTCGGTGCTTATGGATCACAGGCACCTTGTACCAGAGTTTCCAGAGATAACCAAGGAATCAACAATGAAAAGGACTTTTGTGTTGAAGCGGTTATTAGAGCAAGATTAGACCCCATTATTGCCGGAGGATTACCATTTTTAACTGGACTGAACTTTGGACCAAGACAAACACTAGCACCAGTAAGATTTATAACTGAAGGTGACGTGAGTATAAGGGCAAGAGCAGTAGCAATGAGACCCACTTTCGCTGTTGATGAAACGAATACTGGAACACCCAATAGGAGAAGAAGGCAAAATGGAGTTGACTTCTCTAGGGTCAGTACTGATGAATATTATAGAAGAGGAGATGTACTCAACTTATCCACAGAAACTGTTAGTCTTGAAAATTGCACTTCAAACGGTGGCCAATGTGCTAATTAATAAAAGTTAAAGTAGAGTCAGTAAATTTAAGTGTGTAAAAGACAAAAGGAAAGAAAATAAAGAATTGACAAAAAAAGGATAAGGAAATGCCCAAAACACAAAATAAAAGAGATGAACTAATA